>NZ_CP157967.1:704375-1408750 GCF_040215725.1 Rhizobium sp. ZPR4 | reverse complement strand
GATTGCCGTCCGCATCCTCAAGGAAATCCGCGATCGACTGCGCTTCCTCAACGATGTGGGGCTTGAGTATCTCAGCCTCTCGCGCAATTCAGGTACGCTGTCCGGCGGCGAGAGCCAGCGCATCCGACTGGCGTCGCAGATTGGTTCCGGACTGACCGGCGTTCTCTATGTGCTCGATGAGCCGTCGATCGGCCTGCATCAGCGCGACAATGCCCGGCTGCTGGAGACGCTGAAACATCTGCGCGATATCGGCAATACCGTGATCGTCGTCGAGCACGATGAGGATGCGATCCTGACGGCCGATGATGTCGTCGATATCGGGCCGGCCGCCGGCGTGCATGGCGGCCAGGTGGTGGCGCATGGCACACCGCAGGATATCATGGCGAACCCGAAGTCACTGACCGGTAAATATCTTTCCGGCGAGCTTGGGGTTCCTGTTCCGGACGAGCGCCGCAAGCCGAAGAAGGGCAAGGAAATCAAGGTTGTCGGCGCACGGGGCAACAACCTCAAGAATGTTACGGCTTCCATCCCGCTTGGCGTCTTCACGGCAGTTACCGGCGTATCCGGCGGCGGCAAATCCACCTTCCTGATTGAAACGCTGTATAAGTCGGCCGCGCGGCGCGTCATGGGTGCGCGCGAAATTCCCGCCGATCACGACCGCATCGACGGCTTCGAGCATATCGACAAGGTCATCGACATCGATCAGTCGCCGATCGGCCGCACGCCGCGTTCGAACCCGGCGACCTATACCGGCGCCTTCACACCGATCCGCGACTGGTTTGCCGGCCTGCCGGAAGCCAAGGCACGCGGCTATCAACCCGGTCGCTTCTCCTTCAACGTCAAGGGCGGCCGCTGCGAGGCGTGCCAGGGCGATGGCGTCATCAAGATCGAGATGCACTTCCTGCCCGACGTCTACGTCACCTGCGACGTCTGCCATGGCAAGCGCTATAACCGCGAGACCCTCGATGTCACCTTCAAGACCAAGTCGATCGCCGACGTGCTCGACATGACGGTCGAGGAAGGCGTCGATTTCTTCGCAGCCGTACCCGCCGTGCGCGACAAGCTGCAGAGTCTCAAGGATGTCGGCCTCGGCTATATCAAGGTGGGACAGCAGGCCAATACGCTTTCGGGTGGCGAGGCGCAGCGCGTCAAGCTAGCCAAGGAACTGTCGAAGCGATCGACGGGCCGCACGCTCTACATTCTCGACGAACCCACAACCGGATTGCACTTCCACGATGTCGCCAAGCTTCTGGAAATGCTGCACGAATTGGTCAACCAGGGCAATTCGGTCGTGGTCATCGAGCACAATCTCGAAGTCATCAAGACGGCCGACTGGATCCTCGATTTCGGTCCCGAAGGCGGCGATGGCGGCGGCGAGATCGTTGCCGTCGGAACGCCGGAGGCGATCGTCAAGGAGAAGCGCTCCTATACCGGGCAATTCCTGAAGGAGTTGCTGGAGCGGCGGCCGATGAAGAAGGTTGCGGCAGCGGAGTGAGGTTCACGCGGACGAACGTCCAAGGAGGAGAGAATGACCAAAGCGGGCGCAATCCGCACAGGCATAGGCGGCTGGACTTTCGAGCCCTGGCGCGGGACCTTCTATCCCGATACGCTGAAGCAGAAGGACGAACTCAATTACGCCAGCCGCCAGCTGAAGGTGATCGAGGTCAACGGCACCTACTACAGCACGCAGAAGCCCGAGGTCTTTGCCAAGTGGGCCGCCGATGTGCCTGATGGATTCATTTTCTCCTTGAAGGCCACCCGCTTCGTCACCAACCGCCGGATTCTTGCCGAGGCCGGCGAATCCATGCAGAAGTTTCTGGAATCCGGGATCAGCGAGCTCGGCGATCATCTCGGCCCGCTGCTCTGGCAGTTCGCGCCGACGAAGAAATTCGATTCCGACGATTTCGAGGCTTTCCTCAAGCTGCTGCCGGCGAAGCAGGACGGCCTTGCCTTGAAACACGTTGTCGAGGTCCGGCACGATTCCTTCAAGGTGCCGGAGTTCGTCGCGCTGCTCGAAAAATACAATGTCGCACCCGTTTGCGCCGAGCATTTCGACTATCCGATGATCGCCGATGTCACGGCCGATTTCGTCTATGCCCGCTTGCAGAAGGGATCGGACGATATCAAGACCTGTTATCCGCCGAAGGACCTGAAAGCCTGGGCGGATCGCCTGAAATCATGGGCCACAGGCAATGTCCCTGATGATCTGCCGCTGATCGATACCAAGCGCAAGGTCAAGACGGAACCACGCGATGTCTTTGCCTTCATGATCCACGAGGGCAAGGTGAATGCGCCGCCGGGCGCGATCGCCTTGCAGCAGGAAGTCGCGAAGTAGCGTTACAACGGCTTGACGGCCGACATGAGATCTTCGGCCGTCAGCCCCTTGCCAGCATGTTGCCCTGCCAAGCCATGCAGCCAGACACCGGCTGCTGCCGCCTCGAAGGCCGGCGTCCCTTGCGCCATCAGGCCGCCGACAATGCCGGCGAGCACATCGCCGGAGCCGGCCGTGGCAAGCCAGGGCGGCGCGTTGGCATTGATCAAGGCCCTGCCATCCGGGGCGGCAATCACGCTATCGGCGCCCTTGTAGATGATGGCGGCGTGGGCTCTCGCCGCAGCCGCTCTTGCCTTGTCGATCTTGCTCAAGGTTTCATCGGCGGCGATATCGGGAAAAAGACGGCCGAACTCCCCTTCATGCGGCGTCAGCACCAATCGTGTCAGCCCTTCGGCGAAAGCATCGAACAATCGCTGCGGGTCGTCGCGGAACGAGGTGATGCCGTCCGCATCCAGCACAAGATGGCGATCCGCAAGCGCGAGACAGAATTGCCGCGCCTTCTCGCTCGCGCCGAAACCCGGTCCGAGAATAAAAGTGGAGAGGCGTTTGTCGGCAAGCCATGTCCGCAACGACACTTCGTCTTCGACGTCATGCAGCATGATTGCGGTCAGAAGGCCGGCATTGACGCTAAGCGCATCCGGCGGCGAGGCTATGGTGACGAGCCCGGCCCCGGCCTTTAACCCGGCCATGGCCGACATGCGTGCCGCCCCCGTGGCGTTCGGCCCGCCGGAAAAAACGACGAGATGGCCTCGCTTGTATTTGTGCGTCTCGGCACCTGCCGAGGGTATGGCCGCCTGCCACTGCGCAGGCGTATTTTCGGCGAGCAGGTCGTCAGCATGGGCGCGCACGATGCGGCTGGGGATACCGATGTCGAAAACCTCCAGCTCACCACACAGGTCGCGGCCCGGCAGCAGAAGATGACCCGGCTTGCGCGTCATGAAAGTCACCGTGCGAACGGCATGGAAGGCCGCGCCGAGAACCTGGCCGCTGCGCCCGTCGACGCCGGAAGGCAGATCGACGGCAACCACGGGAACACCTGCCTCCGCAACGCGAGCGATGACGGCAGCAACATCATCCGGAACCGGCCTGGAGAGGCCCGCGCCGAAGATCGCATCGATGACGAGATCGCCAGGCTGAGGAAAATAGCCACCGATCGCCTCACCTTCGACCGAGCAATCGGCAAAGGCGCGCGCAGCATCTCCCTTAAGCCGCTGCGGATCGCCCAGATAAAACAGCCTCACGGCGGTTCCAGCCTGTTGCAGCGCGCGGGCAGCTACATAGCCATCGCCGCCATTGTTGCCCGGCCCGCAGAGGACGACATATCGGATGGCGCCGGGAAAATGCCGGAGTGCGGCGGCAGCCACCGCCTGCCCCGCCTTTTCCATGAGCCCATAGGAATCGATGCCGGAGGCGGCAGCGGCGCTGTCGACGGCAGACATGGCATCAGGCGTGAGGAGCAGGTCGGGGAGCGGCAACATCATGGCGGATATTATAGATGCGAAATCTGCCTCAAAAACAACCGCTATTGCGCGAGCTGATTTGTCTTATAAATGTGCATTTGCATAATAATTAAACAATAAGATTCAAGGTGTTGCCGAAGCATAAACTCGCCTTGCATGGCTCTTTTTTGCGAATTTTTGCTTATCCCACGCATTTCCGCGCGAAATCGCTTCCATTTTTCCGAAAAATCCTCATCAATTCATCGTCTCGGTACGAATTCGCCGGGATTTTTTACAGCAGCTCGTTCTCAATTGGCATGATACGTGCATTACGTTGGCCGAGCGGGGAGTAGTCCTGCTGTATCAGGAGAAGCGGAGAGACATTTTCTCATGAAAAAGATCGAAGCGATCATTAAGCCCTTCAAGCTCGACGAAGTGAAGGAAGCCCTTCAAGAAGTCGGCCTGCAGGGCATCACCGTCACGGAAGCGAAGGGCTTCGGTCGTCAGAAGGGCCACACGGAGCTTTACCGTGGCGCCGAATACGTCGTCGACTTCCTACCGAAGGTGAAGGTCGAAGTTGTATTGGCGGACGAAAATGCGGAAGCGGTGATCGAGGCCATCCGCAAGGCTGCGCAAACAGGCCGTATCGGCGACGGAAAGATTTTCGTTTCCAACGTGGAAGAAGTCATTCGAATCCGCACCGGCGAAACGGGCATCGACGCCATTTAATCCGCCCGGCCATTTTCGGCCGCGGCTCGTTTAATCGTCATCTAAGTCAAGGGAAGTAATTTAATGACGACCGCAAGCGAAATTTTGAAACAAATCAAGGATAACGACGTCAAGTTCGTCGACCTGCGCTTCACGGATCCGAAGGGCAAACTCCAGCACCTCACCATGGACGTGATCTGTGTCGACGAAGACATGTTCGCCGATGGCGTCATGTTCGACGGCTCCTCGATTGCCGGTTGGAAGGCCATCAACGAATCCGACATGGTGCTGATGCCCGATCCGGACACGGTCCATATGGATCCGTTCTTCGCGCAGTCCACCATGGTTATCCTCTGCGACATCCTCGATCCGGTCTCCGGCGAAGCCTATAACCGCGATCCGCGCGGCACCGCCAAGAAGGCCGAAGCCTATCTCAAGGCCTCCGGCATCGGCGACACCGCCTTCTTCGGCCCGGAAGCCGAATTCTTCGTCTTCGACGACGTAAAATACAAGGCCGACCCGTACAACACCGGCTTCAAGCTCGATTCCAGCGAGCTGCCGTCCAACGACGACACCGACTACGAGACCGGCAACCTCGGCCACCGTCCGCGCGTCAAGGGCGGTTACTTCCCGGTTCCGCCGATCGACAGCTGCCAGGACATGCGCTCCGAGATGCTGACGGTTCTCACCGAAATGGGCGTCGTCGTCGAAAAGCATCACCACGAAGTCGCGGCCGCCCAGCACGAGCTTGGCATCAAGTTCGACACGCTGGTACGCAACGCCGACAAGATGCAGATCTACAAGTATGTCGTGCATCAGGTTGCCAATGCCTATGGCAAGACGGCAACCTTCATGCCGAAGCCGATCTTCGGCGACAACGGTTCGGGCATGCACGTTCACCAGTCGATCTGGAAGGGCGGCAAGCCGACCTTCGCCGGTGACGAGTATGCAGGCCTCTCCGAGAGCTGCCTCTATTATATCGGCGGCATCATCAAGCATGCCAAGGCGATCAACGCCTTCACCAACCCGTCGACGAACTCCTACAAGCGTCTCGTCCCGGGTTACGAAGCTCCGGTTCTGCTCGCCTATTCGGCTCGCAACCGTTCCGCATCCTGCCGCATTCCGTTCGGTACGAACCCGAAGGCAAAGCGCGTCGAAGTCCGCTTCCCTGACCCGACCGCCAACCCCTATCTCGGCTTTGCTGCCATGCTGATGGCCGGCCTCGACGGCATCAAGAACAAGATTCATCCCGGCAAGGCCATGGACAAGGATCTCTACGACCTGCCGCCGAAGGAGCTGAAGAAGATCCCGACGGTTTGCGGCTCGCTGCGCGAAGCGCTGGAAAGCCTCGACAAGGACCGCAAGTTCCTGACCGCCGGCGGCGTCTTCGACGACGATCAGATTGACGCTTTCATCGAACTGAAGATGCAGGAAGTCATGCGCTTCGAAATGACCCCGCATCCGGTCGAATACGACATGTACTATTCGGTCTGATATCGAATACGAAAGCCCCGGCTTGCCGGGGCTTTCGTCATAAAGAGGAAGCTGGTGGCAGGTGTCCCTCCAAATAGCGCTTTCATATAGAGCTGTCGCTCGAAGTAAATCCGAGCCGAATATGACAGTTCAATGAAGGAATGGGGGCAAAAATCCTTGATATCAGTGGTGAAAGTCACCACATGATTACGTGAAAGGAAGTCGTGCCATGAAACAACGCAACGCAAAATTCAATATTGGCGACGTGGTTCGACACCGGATGTTCCCCTTCCGTGGTGTCATCTTCGATGTCGATCCGGAATTCGCAAATACAGAGGAATGGTGGAATTCCATTCCCGTTGAAGTGCGGCCTGACAAGGACCAGCCCTTCTATCACCTTCTCGCCGAAAACGACGAGACGGAATATGTCGCATACGTATCGGAGCAGAACCTTATCAATGATGAGAGCGGCGTTCCCTTACGCAATCCGCAGGTCGCTCAGATTTTCGACCGTGCCCCGACGGGACAGCTCAAGCCCAAGATGAGCTTTGCCCACTAAGAGCAGATAAAATATATCCTATTCCAAAGGGAAGGTGCTCCCAACGCCTTCCCTTTTTGATTGGCTTCAGTGCACCGTATCTGCCATGCAAAAAAGCCCGGATCACTCCGGGCTTTTTCTTTGATGAAATGGAATTCCGCGAGCTTACTGCTGCTTGGCAGCCTTCTGCGCGTCTTCCAGCTTCTTGCGAGCTTCCTCAGCCTTCTTCTGCATGCTGTCCTGCAGGCTCTTCTGGCTTTCGGCAAGCTTGCTGTCGGAGATGGCCGGACCATCAAAGGCGGCGCCGAAGCCGGTCAGCGAGATCTTGATCGGGTTCGGAGCGCGGCGGAAGTTGACCGAGGTGAAGGTGACGTCGGTGCCCTTCTTAAGCGAAGCGATCATCGCGTCGGTGACCGGAACTTCGGCGGTGCACTTGTCCGGAAGGCAAACGGCGTAATCAAGCTTCTGGCCCTTGCCGCCATCGACCTGCATGGTGATGCCGGGCGGGATCAGGCGAGCGGTCGGAACCGAGATCTGCAGGATCTTGCGGTTGACCTTGCCGTCAACGGAGATGAGGCCGACAGCCGTGACGAGCTGGCCGTTGTTTGCCATGATCAGGTTCTGCACGATGCAGATGTCGGCATCGTCCTGCTTGGTGCAGGTCTTGTACCAGCCGAGACGCGGCTGGTTGGGATCGCCGCCACCATCAGCGGGAGCTGCGTTGGACGCATCTTGAGCAAAAGTGGCAGCCGGCATGGCCGCGCCGATCATGAGAGCCAGAGCAGAGAGACCTGCCCGCATTTTGTTGTCAGTCTTGAACATCATAGCGAAACCGCCTCCTGAAATCCGCTTCGGGACGACAGCGTGCCGTCCCATGCTATTCGGGTCAAACCGTCGTCCACCTGTCGAATGAATAAGGCAAATACATGACCCGAGAAACCCGGCACCCCTGTTACATCGCACTGGCACGGATATCCAGCTTTTCTTTGGCCTTTTCTGCCGAGTCCTAAGATTTCCGCAGTCGCGTGTTGAATTCGGCACGCTCATGATAATGTTCGGCCGAATCGTACCCCTCCCGGAAAGGATGCCATGCAAGCGCTCCGGATCGCTGCCTTCCTGTTCTTCGCAACCTTGTGCAACGCCGCGGCCGCTCAGCCGCTTTACGGCATCGCCATGCACGGAGATCCGGCGCTGCCGGCAGACTTCAAGCATTTCCCTTACGTCAATCCGGATGTCAAAAAGGGCGGCCGCATCAGCTATGGCGTCGTCGGCACTTTCGACAACCTCAACCCCTTCATTCTGAAAAGCATGCGAACGACGGCGCGTGGCATGTGGGACCCGGAATTCGGCAATCTCGTCTACGAGTCGCTGATGCAGCGCTCGAGCGATGAGCCCTTCACGCTTTATGGATTGTTGGCGCAGACGGTCGAATGGGACGACAATCGCAGCTTCATCCAGTTCAACCTCAATCCGAAGGCTCGATGGTCGGACGGGCAGCCGGTCACACCGGAAGATGTGATCTTCACCTTTCAGCTTCTGCGCGATAAGGGTCGCCCCAACCTTGCATCTCCGCTGAACGGCGTCAGCAAGATGGAGAAGGTCGGCGAGCATGGCGTGCTGATCCATTTCAACGAGACGGCGAATCGCGAAACGCCGCTGATCATCTCCATGCTGCCTATCCTGCCGAAACACGCGATTGATCTCGATAATTTCGATCGCACGACGCTTAGCATCCCCATTGGCTCCGGCCCATATCGCGTCAAGAGCGTAGATCCCGGTCAGCGAATAGTCTTCGAGCGAAATCCCGACTACTGGGGCAAAGACATCCCGGCGAAGGTCGGCGTCGACAATTACGATCAGATCGTCGTCAATTACTTCCTGCAGGATACGACGGTGTTCGAATCCTTCAAGAAGGGCGATATCGACATCTATCAGGATGGCAGCCCCGCCCATTGGCAGCAGGCTTATGATTTTCCGGCCGTAAGCTCCGGCGCGGTGGTCAAGGAGACGTTTAGGCCAAAACTGCCGAGCGGCATGCTGGGCTTCGTCTTCAACACACGCCGCCCGATCTTTGCCGACAAGAACGTGCGCAAGGGCCTGGCGCTTGCTTTTGACTTCGAATGGTTCAACCGCAGCCTTGCCTCCAGCGCCTATACGCGTACAGAAAGCTACTGGCAGAACTCCGACCTCTCCTCCTTCGGCGTGCCCGCCGATGCCAACGAGCTTTCCATGCTCGGCCCGATCAAGAACCATATCGACGCAGACGTGTTAGACGGCACCTACAAGCTGCCGGTAAGCGATGGCTCCGGCCGCGACCGAAAGATCCTGCGCAAGGCCGTCAATTTCCTCAAGCAGGGCGGCTACACGATCAAGGGGGAGCGCATGGTCGACAGCGCCGGCCGCCAGCTCAGTTTCGAGATCATGACACAGAATGCGGATCAGGAACGCGTTGCCATTGCCTATCGCCGTTCCCTGGCGCTGCTCGGCATTGCCGTCACGATACGTACGGTTGACGATTCGCAATATCAGCTACGGACGGGGAACTACGATTACGACATGATCCTGAAGGCCTATCCTTCCTCGCTATCTCCCGGCACGGAGCAGCTTGGACGATGGGGATCGGCCGCAGCCAGGGTGCCGGGCAGCTTCAACTACGCTGGTGTCGCGGATCCTGACGTTGACGCGCTGATGGGACATTTCCTGACTGCCCATTCGGCCGAGGATTTCCGCGACGCGGTACGCTCCTTCGATCGCATCCTGATATCAGGCTATTATATGGTGCCGCTCTATCACATCGGCCAGCAGTGGATAGCGCGGCGCAGCCACATTGCCCATCCGGACGTGCTGCCGCTATACGGCTACTATTTGCCTGCATGGTGGGATGCCTCGGCGCAATGATGTCAGGCGGTTCCCTTTCGGTAACTGGTTGAAGCCATCCTTACAAAGGCCTAGATGGAGGGGAGCAGCCCGAAAACCGAAAGGATGAAACCATGGAACGCATCACGATCGACATCGTCTCGGACGTCGTCTGCCCATGGTGCTATCTCGGCAAGGCCCGCCTGGAGCTGGCAATCGCCGAGGTGCAGGACGAAGTAGGCGTCGACCTCAACTGGCGGCCCTATCGGCTCAATCCCGACTATCCGCCGGGAGGCGTCGACCAGAAGAAGGCGCTGGAGCAGAAGCTTGGCGGCGCGGAGCGTGTCGCGCAAGGGCACAAGATGCTGACCGATCTCGGCCGCGAAGTCGGCATCAAGTTCGATTTCGATGCCATCAAGATCGGCCCCAACACGCTCGATGCCCATCGCCTCATTCATTGGGCCGTCACCGAAAGCCGTGAAAAGCAGGACAAAGTGGTGGACGCCCTTTTCAAGGCCAATTTCGAACAGGGCCGCAATGTCGGCGATCACGCCGTGCTGCTCGACATTGCCGAAGAAGCCGGGCTCGACCGCTCCATCATTGCCACGCTGCTTGCCTCCGATGCGGACCGCGATCTCATTGTCGGCGAAATCGAAGCCGCTCAGAAGATCGGCGTCAACGGCGTGCCCTTCTTCATCTTCGACCAGCAATATGCCGTCAGCGGTGCTCAGACGCCGGATGTGCTCGCTGGAGCATTGCGAGACATCGCCAAGATGAAAGCGGAAGCTCGCGCCGGAATGAACTAAGCGGGATTCCACTTTTCGATTATGGCTGCAAAAGCTTCCGCGAATCGCCGATCGCGGAAGTCATCAAGCGATAGCTGGCATCAGGCCTCCGCCAGCAATCCCGAAGCCATCGTCCGGAAAGCGTCTATCGCCTTGGGCAGCACTTCCGCCGGATTGTCGCTGGCAGCAACCCAGAGGGCAGCATTCAGCGCTGCGCCCGAGAGGAGCCGGGCTGCCGCCTCCGCATCGACCGGCTTGACCACTTCTTGTTCCAGAAGCTTTGACACAGTCTGCCGGGTCCCCGCGAGACAGCTGTTCTGACTGGGCCATTTCGAGGGATCGCCGAGCACCGCAGGCCCATCGAGCAGGACGATGCGCTGGACCTCCGGATCGAGCGCCATCTTGATATAGGCTTCACCTTCTGCAAGCAGGCCCTGCCAGTCATCGCCCGCCTGTGCGCCGATTTCCTTTGCCCGCAACGCCAGCTCATTGTCGATCTGATCAACGACGGCAGCGAGCAACCCACGCTTGTCTCCAAAATTATGATAGAGCGCGCCCCTCGTCAGACCGACATCCGCCGTTAACTCGTCCATCGACGCCGCGGCGAATCCTTTTTCGGCAAAGGCTTTTCGTGCGGCGGCAATCAGCTTGTTCCGGTTTTCTTCCATCGTTTCCAGGCGCTTTGCCATATCACCCTCAATTTTCACATACGTTTCGTATTTGAAATATTGACATACGCCGCGCATATGAATATCTCACATACATGCCGTATATCAAACAACACGGCGCTTTGGAATGGCCGCACAAGCTTGCGCCCATCCGATCTTTTGACATCAAAGCGAATGAGAGCCGAATATGATGACGACCAGGAATGCAATTTTCCCGAAGAACAGACACTCGCTTTACGAGGAGCATGGCTATTCCGCCGCGATCCGCTCCGGCGATCTGCTGTTCGTTTCCGGCCAGGTCGGCAGCCGCACGGATGGAAGCGCGGAGCCGGATTTCGAAAAGCAGGTTCGCCTCGCCTTCGACAATCTAAGGGCAACCCTGGAAGCTGCAGGCTGCACCTTCGACGACATCATCGATGTCACCACGTTTCACACCGATCCTGAACAGCAGTTCGGCGCTATCATGACCGTCAAGAACGGGATCTTCACCGAGAAACCCTATCCGAACTGGACGGCAATCGGCGTCAACTGGCTGGCGGGCTTCGATTTCGAGATCAAGGTTATTGCGCGCATTCCGGATGCCGGGAAGACGCGCGAGCCGCAGGCCGCTTGAGGGTAAAGTCGAATCTCGGCCCGCGGTGGAAAATGGCCGTCGCGGGCCAGAAGTTGCCCTCAAGGCTAAATTGGTGCAGCCGCGCTTCCGGCCGTTGCGACATGTAAGAAAGTCGCTATTTTTCTTCGTCGATTAAACCGCGGATTTCGATGATGAACGTTTCCACTCGCCCCGATCTAAGCGATATAAAACTTGGAGACTGGGTGGATCGCCGTTTGCCTGCAGCGTTGAGACCTTACACGCGACTTGCGCGGCTGGATCGGCCGGTTGGCATTTGGCTCACGCTTTTTCCCTGCTGGGCAGCGCTCATCCAAACCTCACATGGTTTTCCAGATCTCAGACAGCTGGCCATCTTCTCGCTGGGCGCATTGCTGATGAGAAGCGCAGGCTCGACCGTCAATGACATTGCGGATCGAAAATTCGATGGGCATGTCGAGCGGACACGCTTTCGGCCATTGGCGAGCGGACAGATCGGCGTGCCGCAGGCTGCGCTGTTTCTTGCGGTGGAACTGGCGTTGGCTGCCTCGCTTCTATTCTTTCTGACGCCCTTTACGCGCCTCGTCGCGATCAGTGTCCTGCCCCTCGTCTTTGTCTATCCGTTCTGCAAGCGCTTCACATATTGGCCACAGGCCGTGCTTGGCGCGGCATTCAATTGGGGAATGCTGATGGCCTGGTCAGAAATCACAGGCACGATTCCCGTCGGGGCGGTTCTGATGTGGCTTGGAGCTATCGCCTGGCAGATCGGGTACGATACCGTTTACGCCTATGTCGACGTTCGCGATGATACCCGACTGGGTTTGAAATCGACCGCAATTCTGTTCGGTCATCACGGCAAAGCATGTATCGGTCTGCTTTATGCCATGACCGTCGTGGCATGGTCGGCTGGTGGATGGATGGCCGGCATGTCTTTGCCCTATGCCATCGGAATGCTTGTCATCGCAGCGCATCTCGGTTGGCAGATCTGGCGTCTTGACCTTTCGCGCCCCGAGATCAACTATCGCCTGTTTCTGTCGAATATTCTGACAGGCATATTGCTAGCCGCGGTGGCCTTTGTTGGAACCCTGTAAGCGGACCAACTCCAAAGAGAGTTGGTGTTCGGCATTCCTCCATCATAGGCTAGCGATCGAAATCGGCTGAAAGCGGAAAACTGGCCATTGTTTCCACTCGCCAGAAGTAGCGAACTGGGGATTTTCCACCCCAGATCAGGAGGCATCCGGGCATGTCGTCGATAACCTCTGTCAATGAAAAGCAGTATGCGGACAGCAAGAAGCTCGCCGCACGCGCCCGCCTCAACAGCGAATATACGATCGCCGAAACCGGCTGGTTTCCATGGGTAGTGCAGCAGCTCCCGTTGAAATCCGGCGATCGCATACTTGATATCGGCTGCGGCCCCGGCTGGTTCTGGACGGCAACGACGGCATCACTGCCGGAAAATCTCAACCTCACGCTTGCCGATCTTTCTCCGGGCATGGTTCAGGAAGCCGTCGAACGATGCAAGGCGTTGTCCTTTGCCGGCGTCACGGGTGAACGCGCCGATGCCGCGGCCCTGCCCTTTGCAGACGGCTCCTTCGATGTCGTCATCGCGATGCATATGTTCTATCACCTGCCGGACCCTTTCAAGGCCATCGCGGAAATGCACCGTGTGCTCAAACCGGGCGGCTACCTCGCGGTGACAACCAACGGCGCCGGCAACATGCGCAAGATGTATGAGCTGACCACGGTCTTCGGCAGCCCACCCTACGATCCAGCCGGCGCGGCCTTTGGCTATGATGCCGCCGAACGGCTTCTGCAGACCCAGTTCGGAAATGTGAGGATGACAGAGCATCCGGCCCGCCTTCGCGTGACCGAGCCGGAAGACGTATATCTTGCCCTCACCTCCTATCCTCCCGGCGATGAGGCTGACGAAGCGCAGCTTGCCAAATTTCGCAAGGCGATTGCCGAGGCGTTCGAGGCTGGCAATGGCATGCTCGAAACCGAGAAGGAAACGGGGCTATTCATTAGCCGCAAGGAGGGTTGAGAGCATTTCCGCACACCGCCTTGTCAGTCCCGCTGCTAGCGCTGTGAGCTTCGCAATCATTCGAAGCGTATCGAGTTTGGGTACATAGCTTAGCGATCCTGCTTCTTATTTGATTTTGGCCACGCAGAACGAAGGGTTGGCCAAAACTCCCGAAGAGCGATGATCAATGATGCCTCCCAGGGACGCCAAACAATCCTCAACATCTCGTAGTCAGAAGTTTTAGGTGGTTCTTTCTCGCGCGGCGCTTCATCGTGCATAAGCCTCTCCAACACAACAGACTACCGCGCATTCTTCGATCAAAGATCGGCGTCCGGATCAACTGCGAACCGATCAATATGCTCCCTACTTCGCCAATTCCGCCAGCTGCGTCATGATAACTGCCGCCCCCTGCAGCCGCTTTTCCGGCGTCGGCAGGTCGCGGGTCAGGAAGACGCTGTGGTCGGGGCGAATCTTTGCCATCGTGCCCTGCTTGGCGATGTAGCCGACGAGATTGCCGGGGTTCGGGAATTCCTTGTTGCGGAATTGCACGACGACGCCCTTCGGACCGGCGTCCAGCTTCTCGACATTGGCGATGCGGCAGAGCGACTTGATGTAGACGATCTTGAGGAGATGCTGCACTTCGATCGGCATCGGCCCGAAACGGTCGATCATTTCGGCACCGAAACCATCGATTTCCTTGATTTCGGTGATCTCGCCGAGGCGGCGATAGAGCGCCATGCGTAGATGCAGATCCGGCACGTAGTCGTCGGGGATCATGACCGGCGTGCCGACGGAGATCTGCGGCGACCAGCCGGTATCCTGGATTTCATCGACGCCCTTAACCTCGGCGACCGCCTCCTCAAGCATCTGCTGGTAAAGCTCGAAGCCGACTTCCTTGATATGACCGGACTGTTCCTCACCGAGCAGATTGCCGGCGCCGCGGATATCGAGATCGTGGCTGGCCAGCTGGAAGCCGGCTCCGAGCGTATCCAGCGACTGCAGCACCTTTAGGCGGCGCTCTGCCGTCGTCGTCAGCACCTTGTTGACCGGCAGCGTGAAGAGCGCGAAGGCTCGAACCTTGGAGCGCCCGACGCGGCCACGCAGCTGATAGAGCTGGGCGAGGCCGAACATATCGGCGCGGTGGACGATCAGCGTGTTGGCCGTCGGCACGTCCAGGCCGGATTCAACGATGGTCGTCGACAGCAGTACGTCGTAGCGGCCTTCGTAGAAGGCGTTCATGATGTCTTCCAGCTCACCGGCCGGCATTTGGCCATGCGCAACCGCCACCTTCAGCTCCGGCACATCCGATTGCAGGAACGCGTGGATATCGGCAAGGTCGGCGAGACGCGGACAGACATAGAAGCTCTGGCCGCCGCGATAATGCTCGCGCATCAGTGTTTCGCGGATGACGAGGGAATCGAAGGGCGAGATGAAGGTGCGCACCGCCATGCGGTCGACCGGCGGCGTGGTGATGAGCGACAGCTCGCGCACGCCCGTCATCGCCAGCTGCAGCGTGCGCGGGATCGGCGTTGCCGACAGCGTCAGCACATGCACGTCGCTCTTCAGTTCCTTCAGGCGCTCCTTGTGCTTGACGCCGAAATGCTGCTCCTCATCGATGACGAGCAGGCCGAGATTGGCGAACTGGATGCCGGCGCCGAGAAGCGCGTGGGTACCGACGACGATATCGGTCTTGCCATCGGCCACTTCCTTCTTGGTGAGCGCCAGTTCCTTGGAACCGACCAGACGAGATGCCTGCTGTATCCGGATCGGCAGCCCACGGAAGCGTTCGGAGAAGGTCTTGAAATGTTGCCGAGAAAGCAGCGTCGTCGGCACAACGACGGCGACCTGCACGCCGTTCATGGCCGCGACGAAGGCGGCGCGGAGCGCCACTTCGGTTTTTCCAAAGCCGACGTCGCCGCAGACCAGGCGATCCATCGGCCGGCCGGCGCCGAGATCCTCGCGCACTGCCTCGATCGCATTCATCTGGTCGTCGGTCTCGTCATAGGGGAAGCGCGCGGCAAACTCGTCGTAGAGACCATCCGGCGTACTGAGCACCGGCGCATGGCGCGTCAGGCGTTCGGCCGCGACGCGGATCAAGGCGCCGGCCATGTCGAGCAGGCGCTTCTTGAGCTTGGCCTTGCGCATCTGCCAGGCGCCACCGCCAAGCTTATCGAGCTGCGCCTCGGTACCCTCGCCGCCATAGCGCGAGAGCAGATCGATGTTTTCGACCGGCAGGAATAGCTTCGCATCATCGGCGTAAAGCAGCTCAAGGCAGGCGTGCGGTGCGCCGGCAGCCTCAATGGTCCTCAGCCCGACGAAACGGCCGATGCCGTGCTCGGCATGAACGACGATGGAACCTTCGTCCAGGCCTGCCACTTCCGAGATGAAATCGGCGGCGCGCTTGCGGCGCTTGGAGCGGCGCACCATGCGGTCGCCGAGAATGTCCTGTTCGCCGATAACGATCAGATCGCCGGCCTCGAAACCCGCTTCAAGGCTGAGAACGGCCGCTGCCGCTTCGCCCTTCGCCAAGCCGCCGAGGTCTTTGAAGGCCTCGATCGTCTTGACGCGCGCCAGCCCATGCTCGGACAGCACCTGCAGCAGACGATCGAGCGAACCTTCGGTCCAGGCCGAAATCAGTACCTTGCCGCCCGCAGCCCGCTTATCGGCGATATGCTTGACGACGGCATCGAAGACGTTGACGCGCTCGCTGTCGGCGCTATCGGTTGCGGAGCGCGCCCAGCGCGGTCCCTGCCGGGCATCGAGCTCGATGACGCGACGCGCCTCGCCCTCATGTTCGTTGAAGGGCGAGATGCGGATGGCGCAGAAGGCATCGAGCGCATTACCGAAAGCTTTGCCATCCAGATAGAGCTGGCCCGGCGTCACGGGCTTATAGGGCGTGCCCTGCGCCATCTGCCCCTTGGCGGGCTGGCCGGATTGAAGGCGGGCGTCGTAATAGTCGAAGACGAGCTTGGAGCGCTCCTCGGCCGCTTCGCGCACGGTATGATCCGTCACCAGCCGGAAGCCCTTGAGATAATCGAAGACGGTCTCCAGCTTCTCGTAGAAGAGCGGCAGCCAGTGTTCCATGCCGGCGTATCGCCGGCCTTCGGAAACCGCGACATAGAGCGCATCGTCGCGCGTGGCGGCGCCGAAGGCGGAGAGATAGTTCTTGCGGAAGCGGCTGATCGTATCCGGCGTCAGCGTCACTTCGCTCATCGGATTGAGATCGAGCGAGCGCACCTGCCCCGTCGTACGCTGACTGGCCGGATCGAAGCTGCGGATGCTTTCCAGCGTATCGCCGAAGAAATCCAGGCGCACCGGCTCTTCCGTGCCCGGAACGAAGACGTCGAGAATGCCGCCGCGCACGGCATATTCACCGACTTCGCGTACGGTCGCGACACGATCGAAGCCGTTACGCTCCAGGCGGGCTGCGATGTCGTCCATCCGGACCTGATTGCCCGGCCGGGCCGAGAATGCGAGGCTCTCAATGATGTCCTGAGGCGCGACCTTCTGCAGCATCGCGTTGACGGTCACCAGCACGACCGCCGCATGCGGCTTGCGATGATGCGCGATCAGTCCGGACAAAGCCGCAAGGCGCCGGGCCGAGGTATCGGAGCTTGGGGAAACGCGGTCGTAGGGAAGGCAGTCCCAGGCAGGCAGAGTGAGCACCGGGATTTCAGGCGCGATGAAGCCGAGCATCTGTTCGACATCGGCCATATGCTGGCCGTCGGACATGACATAAGCGATCGGTTGGCCGGCTTTCGCCATTTCGGCAATCAGAAATGGCTCAAGTCCGGCCGGAACGTGACCGATCGTCATCGGCTCGCTTGCGGCAAGCAGCTTCTTCGCGTCGAAACCGGGGATCATTTGGTTAATCCGAACCTTTCGGCAATCTCTTCGAAGTCGGGCTTATAGGAGGCCAGGCGTTCAAAGAGTGGTGTGCGCAGATGCTGCGGCGTCGGCTCACTACCGAGGATCCACTTCAGAAGATCATTGTCCTCCTCGGCCATGATGCGCTCGAGCTCATCAAGGTCGGTCTCGGCGAGGCCCGGCAGCTCGTTATCGGCAAACTGGCCGAAGACGAGATCCATCTCGCGGATGCCGCGATGCCAGCAACGGAAAAGGATGCGCCGACGGCGAGGATCGAGATCGGCACTGCTGAGTGTCAGCCCAGTCATCAAAAACACCTTTATGTTGATGCGTCTCTATAAAACCAGCGCTCAAAGGTGGGAACCGATTTTTCAGAAAAAAGCGCCGCAAACGCAATTTTCGGGGGAGTGTTCGCCTCAATCTCACCTCGCCGGGCACTGGCCCTTGCCAAATGTGCCCTGCCCGTCGCATTTTGCCGGCCATGCGTCCCGCCATCCTCGACCCGCTATTTGCCTCCATCTCTTCGCTTCCCGGCGTCGGGCCGAAGGTATCCGAGCTACTGGTGAAGCTGCTCGACCGCGAGACGATCGAGGATTGCCGCGTCATCGACCTTATTTTCCACGCGCCGCATTCGATCATCGACCGGCGCGAACAGCCTGGCATCGCCCGCGCGCCGCAGGGCGCCATCGTCACCATCACCGGCCGGGTTGACCGGCATCAGCCGCCGCCGAATTCGCGCAGCAATGTGCCCTATCGCGTCTATCTGCATGACGAAACCGGCGAGCTGGCGCTGGTCTTCTTTCGCGGCAAGGCGCAATGGCTGGAAAAGCAGCTGCCGATCGACGAGACCGTCACCGTCAGCGGCAAGGTCGACTGGTTCAACGGCCGGCCGTCCATGGTGCATCCGGATTATATCATGCGCGAGAGCGAGGCAGAGAACCTGCCGCTCGTCGAGCCGGTCTATCCGCTGACCGCCGGCCTCACGCCGAAATTCCTGCGCAAGACCATCGAGGCGGCGCTGCCGCGCATTCCGCAGCTGCCCGAATGGGATGATATAACCCTTACCCAGAAACAGGGCTTTCCCTCGATCTCCGACAGCTTCCACATGCTGCATGCGCCGCGGGATGCCGCCGATATCGATCCGCAGGCGCCAGCCCGCCGCCGGCTTGCCTATGACGAATTCCTGGCGGGGCAATTATCGCTCTCGCTGGTACGCCAGAGGCTGCGCAAGGTTGCCGGCCAACCCGTACATGCAACTGGAGAAATCAGTGGCAAGATACTGGAATCCCTGCCCTTCTCTATGACAAACAGCCAGCGTGATGCGGTTGTCGATATTCTGAAGGATATGGCGGGCACCGAGCGCATGCTCCGGCTGCTGCAGGGCGATGTCGGCGCGGGCAAGACGCTTGTCGCGCTGATGGCAATCGCCGCCGTGATCGAAAGCGGTGGCCAGGCCGTGCTGATGGCACCGACCGAAATTCTTGCCCGACAACACTATGCGACGATTTCAAAATTCGCAGCAAGCGCAAACCTTTCCGTCGAAGTTCTCACAGGTCGCACGAAAGGCCGCGAGCGCGATGCGATCCTGGAGCGCATCGCTTCCGGCGAGGCACAGATCATCATCGGCACGCACGCCTTGTTTCAGGATAGCGTCGCCTATGCCAACCTCATGCTGGCTGTTGTCGACGAGCAGCATCGCTTCGGCGTCCACCAGCGTCTACGTCTGACTGCGAAGGGCATTTCGCCCCACATGCTCGTTATGACCGCAACGCCCATACCGCGAACACTGGTGCTCGCCGCTTTTGGCGATATGGACGTTTCCAAACTCACCGAAAAGCCGGCAGGCCGCAAGCCGATCCAGACGATCACTATCCCGAACGAGCGAACCGGAGACATCGTCGCCCGATTGAGAAGCGCGCTATCGGAAGGCAAAAAAGCGTATTGGATATGCCCACTTGTCGAAGAATCCGAAGAATCCGATTTAATGTCAGTCGAGGAGCGGCATGAGACATTGACCAAGGCACTCGGCCCAGGCATCGGTCTCATCCATGGCCGGATGAGCGGGCCGGAAAAAGATGCCGTGATGATGGCCTTCAAGAACGGCGAGATCCGTCTCCTGGTCGCGACGACGGTCGTCGAAGTGGGCGTGGATGTGCCGGATGCGACGATCATGGTCATTGAACATGCCGAGCGTTTCGGCCTGGCGCAGCTGCACCAGCTGCGCGGTCGTGTCGGACGCGGCGACGAGGCCTCGACCTGCATCCTGCTCTACAAGGGACCGCTCGGCGAAACCGGTCATGCGCGGCTGTCGATCATGCGCGAGACCGAAGACGGTTTTCGCATTGCCGAGGAGGATTTGAAGCTGCGTGGCGAAGGCGAGCTGCTCGGCACGCGCCAGTCCGGCACGCCAGGCTTTCGCATCGCCAGCCTTGAGGCCCACGCCGATCTTCTGGAGATCGCCCGCAAGGATGCTGCCTATCTGATCGAGCGTGATCCGGAGCTGACCAGCGAGCGCGGCGCGGCGATCCGCACCCTGCTTTATCTCTTCCGCCGCGACGAGGCTATCCGCTTCCTGCGGGCGGGTTGAGCGGATGGACGCGTTTGCCGCGTCCATCTCTGTTTCATCAGATCACTTGCTGCCAAGACCCGGAATGGTGACCTGGAACACCTGGAACATGGTGTCGACATCGGCTCCGCCATCGCCCTTATAGGCGGCACCGACCTGGAAACCGTCCTGGGTCAGGAAGTCGTTGTCGTTGGCGACAAACAGGAAGTAATCGTCCGGCAGCTTCGGATCCTGAACGCTGACAAGCGACATGGCCTCCCACTTTTCCGAAAGGTTGTTGCGGTCGTTCGGCGCGCCATTGTGGAGGCCGAAACGCGCGAGATCTGCACTGTCATTGATATCGATGAACTGGCTGACCGCCGCCGGCTTTACCGATGAATCGAGAACACCCTTGGGTGCTACCGCCGTATCGGCATCGAATTTGCCGCCGGCGATATCGGTTGCAGCAGAGACGTCGACAGCGACGATGCTGCGATAGAGCGACTTGTCGCCCTTCTGCCCGTAGCCGTTGTTGCTGTCGCGCGCCAGCATCAGGAAGGTCTGCGGCGAGAGCGCGTAGATCTCGCTCTGGGCTGCAACGGCCGTCTTGCCCTTCTCATTGGTGAAAACCGGCAGCGGCACGACATATTCATGCACCAGCTTCAGATTTGCGGGATCAGCGGCATCATAGACCAGCGCGCGGGTGTTCTGGCGCGTGGAGCTGGAATCGCCGCCATCCTGACGGGTTGCAGACTGCAGCACGGCGATCAGGAACTTGCCATCCGGTGTCAGCGACATGCCTTCCAGACCCTGGTTGTTCTGGCGGCCGCTAGTCGGGTCCTTCGGATCCGGAGCGGTTTCACCGGGGCCGGGATTATTGGAAGCAAAATTGACGACGCCGTTGCGCATCGGCAGCAAGGCGGCCGGCGGAGGAGTGGCGGACATCATGCGGCCATCGGCAGCAAAGCGGTAGATATAGGGGCCGTACTCATCGCTGATGAACATCGTGCCGTCAGGCAGATGCGCGACGGCTTCGGTGTCGAGCGAGATCTTGCCGTTCGGGGCCTGGGGCAGCAGCGGCATCTTACCTTCAGCCTGTCGGGCGCCATTGGCCGGGTCGAGGCCGGTCGTGTCGGCACCCTTGTCGTCCTTCAGCAGCGTGGTATCGATGAGCTTGGCGTCGACGCCTGATTGCTCCTTGCCGGCCGGCGGGGCGGCGCCGAGTGCCACAGGCGTCAGCGTGACGTCGATCGTGTTCAGACGCGGGCGATAATCGGTCGTGCCAACGGCATTGTAGCCGCGGTCCGGCAGCAGCCACAGCGACCCCTTGTAGGTGCCGTCGGCATTGCGGACCCAGCTCTTGGTGTCGATCGACATGCCAGAACCGGAACCGAATGTCTCGCCGAACTTGTCGCGCAGGTTGGCGGGGATGCGACCGACAGCGACGCGGCCCTTGTTGACAAGCGTCATGCCTTCAACCGTTACGGAATTATCCGCCAGCGCCACCACCGGCGCCGTGAAAACAAATGTGGCAAATACCGCCGACAGCAGCGGCAAGCTCTTCGAACGCATATATCTCAAAACAATATCCTCCTGATGAAAATCTTTATGGTGACAACGACATCCATCTCCGGCCCGCTTTAAAGCCGCGCTGAAGAACGACAGCCCGGCGCCGGCGCGCCGAACATTCGATGCTGAGATACATGCGATTATCTGCCCCAACTGACGATCTAAGGCGTCAATATGATAGAGGCATGACAGCTCGCGCAAAGCGCGAGGATATTGATCCAACTATCGGAAGATGAGCAATTCTAGGTCAACGATTTCATAGGAACCGGCTGCCGCAACTCCTTGGCTGCAATCAACTCCTTGTATTCCGGTGCCACAAGACCGCCCGAGATCAGCAGCTTGGCGCCATCCTCGGGGCTCATGTCGAGCACGGTGATCTTTTCGCGCGGAACGAAAACCAGAAATCCAGCCGTCGGCACCGGTGTCGGCGGCAGGAAGACCGCCACCATGTCCTGACCCATGGCGTTGAATTTCGAGGCGATCTCACCCTTGGCATCCGTCGATATGAACACCATGGACCAGAGGCCCGGGCTCGGATACTCGATCAGCCCGACCTTCTTGAACGAAGTGCCCTGCTCTTTCAGCACCGTTTCGAAGATCTGCTTGACGCTCTTGTAGATGGTCCGCACCAGCGGCACGCGATTGACGATCGACTCGCCGAAGCGGACGATGCTCTGGCCGATCAGGTTCTTGGCCAGGAAGCCGACGAGCGTGATGAAGATCATCGCGATCACCAGGCCGGTGCCGGGAACGGCGAAATTCAGATAGCTTTCCGGATCATAGCGCGCGGGAATATAGGGGCGAACCCAGCTATCGGCCCAATGTACGACGGACCAGGTCAGCCACAGCGTGATGGCGATCGGAGCGCAGATAATCAGGCCGGCCAGGAAATTGTTTCTGATCCGCGTGGTCACGGACATTTTGATGAGTTTTTCAGTCATTCGCCGCTCGAAAACTCCGTTCCGCCGCCTACCGCTACCCGGCAAATCCTCCCCACCATCTCCGTAGGAGAATCGTGCCAGAAATCGGGACGGCATACAACCCGCCAGTCGCGCTCCGAGCCGGACAAACGCCCGGCTCACGACGACGTGACAGGAAGTGCGGGACGGAAGTGCCCTATTCCACGGTGACCGATTTGGCGAGATTGCGCGGCTGATCGACGTCCGTGCCCATGAAGACAGCCGTATGATAGGCAAGCAATTGAATCGGCAGCGAGAATATGATGGGCGCAATGATCTCGTCGACGACGGGCAAGGTGATGGTCGCCATGGTCGGCAATGTCGAGGCTGCCGCGCCGAGCTCATCCGTGATGAAGATGATTCGGCCGCCGCGCGCCGCCACTTCCTGCATATTGGAAACGGTCTTGTCGAAGAAGCGGTCATGCGGCGCAATAACGATGACCGGCATGTTCTCATCGATCAGGGCGATCGGCCCATGCTTCAGCTCGCCGGCCGCATAGCCTTCGGCGTGGATATAGGAGATTTCCTTCAGTTTCAGCGCGCCTTCCATGGCGAGCGGGAAACTGGTGCCGCGACCGAGATAGAGCACATCCTTGAACTTCGAGATCTCGCGCGACAGGCTTTCCATCTGCGGCTGGATGATATTCAGGACATTCGCCATGATGCGCGGCATCTCAACGAGATGGCGCACCATCTCCTGTTCATCCGCAGCGCTAATAGTGCCGCGAGCAACACCGGCTCCGATCGCAAGCGATGCGAGAACGGCAAGCTGGCACGTGAAGGCCTTGGTCGAAGCGACACCGATCTCAGGGCCAGCCAGGATCGGAAACACCGCGTCGGATTCACGCGCAATAGTCGATTCCCTGACATTGACCACGGCACCGATTTTCAGGCCGTTGTCCCTGCAGTAGCGCAGCGAAGCCAAGGTATCCGCAGTTTCACCGGATTGAGAAATGAACAGCGCCGCCTGCGAGGGCGACAACGGCATTTCGCGATAGCGGAATTCGGAGGCGACGTCGATTTCGACCGGAAGACGCGCATAGCGCTCGAACCAATATTTGCCGATGAGGCCAGCAAGGTAGGCGGTGCCGCAGGCAGAGATCGCGAGGCTGGACACGCCGCCAAAGTCGATCGTCGAGACGCCCGGGCGCACGCGGTGGCTGGCGAAATCGACATAATGGCTGAGCGCATGGGAGATGACTTCCGGCTGCTCGTAGATTTCCTTTTCCATGAAGTGACGATGATTGCCCTTGTCGACCACATAGGCGGTCGCCTGGGAAATCTGCCGCGGGCGGTTCACTTCATTGCCGTTAAAATCAAGAATGGTCGCGCCGCTATGCGTGACAATGGCGCAGTCACCGTCGACCAGATAGGTGATCTCGTTGGTGAACGGTGCAAGCGCGATCGCATCCGAGCCGAGGAACATTTCGCCCTTGCCGAAACCGACGGCGAGCGGTGGGCCGGAGCGCGCGGCCATCAGCGTGCCGGGATCGTTCTGGAACATAACAGCCAATGCGTAGGCACCGGTCACGCGGTTCAGCATCTTCAGCATTGCCGCGCGAGGATCGAGGCCATCACGGATATAATTCGCCAGCAGATGTGCGACGACTTCGGTATCCGTCTGCGAGGCAAATACCCTGCCCTCGGCCTTCAGCTCCTCGCGGAGTTCGGAGAAGTTTTCAATGATGCCGTTATGGACGACGGCAACGCCTTCGACGAAATGCGGATGAGCGTTGGTCTCATTGGGAACGCCGTGGGTTGCCCAGCGCGTATGGGCAATGCCTGTCGTACCGGGCAGAGGGTCGGACTCAAGCCGCTTTTCCAGATTGAAGAGCTTCCCTTCCGCGCGGCGGCGATCCATCGCGCCGTTGTGGATCGTCGCAACGCCGGCCGAATCATAGCCGCGGTATTCGAGACGCCGCAGTGCATCCACCAAGCGATCCGCTACGGGCTTCGTTCCGACGATCCCTACAATACCGCACATACAACTCTCCGTCTGGCCTCAGATAATGAGGGCAAGTCCTAATCATTCCTAGTATTTTCTCAATTGGCATAACGGTCACTTTCGATTTCCGACCGTTACGTCAGTCACCCAAGGGTTTAATGGCCACCCTTCTTCGCCGCCTTGATGGCAAGAGCTCGTTCGCGGATCACCTTGGCCCGCTCCGGCTTCACTTCCTGACGGGCGCGGCCGAATGCTAGCGCATCGGCCGGAACATCGGCAGTGATAACGCTGCCGGAGGCAATATAGGCGCCATCGCCAATGCGAATGGGCGCCACGAGCGAGGAGTTGGAACCGACGAAGGCATTGGCGCCAATGTGCGTCTCATACTTGTTGACGCCATCGTAGTTGCAGGTGATCGTGCCTGCGCCAATGTTGCTGCCCGCCCCGATCGTCGCATCGCCGATGTAGGTCAGGTGGTTGACCTTGGCGCCCTCGCCGATCTTGCCGTTCTTGACCTCGCAGAAATTGCCGACCTTGGCACCGCCGGCGAGATCGGCACCCGGACGCAGCCGCGCAAAAGGCCCGACGGTCGCGCCAGCGCTGACATGGGCGCCCTCGATATGAGAGAAGGCGTGGATGACCGCGCCGCCCTCGATCACCGCACCGGGACCGAAGACGACATTCGGTTCGATCAATGCATCCTGGCCGATCACGGTGTCATAGGCGAGAAACACGGTTTCCGGCGCAATCATGGTCACGCCCGACAGCATCAGTTCGTGCCGGCGGCGCTCCTGCCAGAGACGCTCGATGAAAGCGAGTTCGGCGCGGTTGTTGCAGCCGGTCATTTCGACCTCGGGCGCATCGACCGCAACGGCACGGCCGCCCAGCGAGCGAGCGATCTCGACGAGATCGGTAAGGTAATATTCGCCCTTGGCGTTGCTGTTGCCGATACGATCAAGGAGATCCAGCGCCTTGCGGCCGTTGATCGCCATCAGCCCGCTATTGCACCACTTTATCGCCAGCTCGGCATCGGTCGCATCCTTCGCCTCGCGAATGGCGATCAGCTCGCCGTCCTTGACCAGCAATCGGCCGTAGGCGTTCGGATGATCCGTATGAAAGCCGATGACGACGATGTCGTTGCCGTCGGCAAGCCCCTGCCGAGCTGCACGAAGCGGTGCATCTGTCAGCAGAGGGACGTCTCCGTAGGCGACGATAATATCGTCATATCCACGAGCAATCGCCTCGCGCGCCGCAAGCACGGCATGGCCTGTGCCGAGCCGCTCCTTCTGAAGATAGGATTCGACGGTGATGCCACCGAGCGACGCTGCGGCGCTGACCTCATCCGCATTGCGCCCGACAACCAGAGCCGCCGCCGAAATCCCGGTCTTGGCGATCGCCTCCATGACATGGGCGATCATCGGACGACCGGCGATCGGATGCAGGACCTTCGACACCGACGACTTCATGCGGGTACTATCGCCGGCGGCGAGGATGATGGCGAGGCAGCTGCGTTCCATTTCAAGCTCCGAGATATACGGTCAAGCGCCGCCCGGGGACCGGGCGACTCCCCTCATATCAACAAGTCGAGCGATGAACTACGGCGAAATTCAAGGCGACCTTCAGGCCTCGGCAAGAGCCTCGAAAGCTTCGAGAACATGTTGACGCCCGTCGATGATCACGAATTCCATCGCCTTATGCGCCGAAAGGCCGTCACGCGCCGCTATCGCGTCCACGATGGCCATATGCGTATCCGCAATATTGGCAAAGCCGTTGGTCGAAGGCGGCGCGCTCATGCGGAACATCCCGACGAGTGCGGCTTCGATAAGTCCACCCAGCGATCGCATGAATGGATTTTGCGAAGCCGCTGTAATTGCCAGGTGGAAATGCAGATCGGCGACCGCGAGGCTATCGGAGGTATGATGCGGCGCTGCCATGGCGGCGGCAAGACTGCGAAGCAATTCGATGTCCTCCCGACTGGCCCTTTCCGCCACCAGGCTCGCGGCAAAAGGCTCGAATGCCATGCGAATATCGTAAAGATGCAGAAGGAACTCCTTGTTGACGCCACTTTCGAAATGCCAGTTGAGCACCTCGTTGTCGAACATGTTCCAATGAATCTTCTCGGTGACACGCGTGCCGACGCGCGCACGCGGCACCACCAGCCCCTTTGCGGCCAAAGTCTTCATGCTTTCACGCAGGACGGTGCGGGATACCTTGAATCGTTGCAGAAGCTCACTGTCACCGGGAAGAATGCTTCCGATCGGAAACGCGCCAGAGACGATCGCCTTGCCCAGCTCATCGACCACCTGAGCGTGGCTCGTGCGCGATTTTCCCTCTGATTTTCCGGTCTCAAGCAATCGGTCGCGCAAGCGCTCTGTCCTTCCCTCAGGCATATCGTCGATTCAGGCGGGAAAGCAGCAGAAGACCCTTCTGCATCAGAATAAAAGCAAACAGCAACAAGCCGATCAATATCTTCGTCCACCAGCTGGAAAGCGTTCCATCGAAGGTGATGTAGGTCTGAATCAAGCCCTGTATGAGAATTCCGATGAGTGTTCCTCCGACGAACCCCGCTCCTCCCGTCAGCAGTGTTCCGCCTATGACCACGGCAGCAATCGCATCGAGTTCGACACCGACCGTGGCAAGCGAATATCCCGCTGAGGTATAAATGGAAAAAACGATTCCGGATAGACCAGCGAGAAAGCCCGACAGGGCGTAAATCTGGATCGTCGTTCGCCCCACGGGCACGCCCATGAGTTCCGCAGTCTGCGCGCCGCCGCCGAGCGCATAGACATTGGCGCCAAAACGGGTGCGCTGCGCCAGCACGATGCCGCCGGCAAAGACAAGCAGCATGAGACCGCCGATCAAGGTCAGCCGGCCGCCGCCGGGCATCAGCCAATAGAGATCGTTGAGCTGAGAATAGAAATCATGCTCGATCGGGATGCTGTCGATCGACAGCACGAAGGCGATACCGCGCGCGAGAAACATGCCGGCCAGGGTGACGATGAAGGGCGGCATGCTGAGATAGTGGATGATGGTGCCCATGCCGGCGCCAAAGATCGTCGTGATCACAAGGACCAAAGCGAAAGCGATCAAGGGATGGATCGTGGTGTCGCGAAGAACGATCGCCAGGAACACGCCGGTAAAGGCAATGACCGAGCCGATGGACAGATCGATCCCGCCGGAAATGATTACGAATGTCATGCCGACGGCTGCGATGCCGAGAAAGGCATTGTCGGTCAAAAGGTTGCCGACCACCCGTGTCGACAACATGTTCGGATACTGCGTCACGCAGCCGGCGTAGGCCAGGATGAAGATGACGATAGTCGCAAGCAGCGGAAGATATTTCGAATTCACTTTGCCTGCTCCTTTTGCACCATCTGCCCCTCGCCGCGTCGCCGCCAGAAAAATGCAGTCGCTGACTGCATGGCCGGCGACTGGATAACCAGAATGACGATGACGATGACCGCCTTGATCACCAGATTGAACTCCGGCGGAAAACCGGAGAGCAGGATGCCCGTATTGACCGATTGAATGATCATCGCGCCAATCAGCGAACCGACCATGCTGAAGCGGCCGCCGAGCAGCGAATTGCCGCCGACCACGACCGCAAGGATCGCATCCAGCTCAAGCCACAGACCGGCATTGTTTGCGTCCGCACCCTTGATGTCGGCCGTCACGATGATGCCGGCGGTAGAGGCGCAGAGACCGCTTAGTGCATAAACCGCCATGAGCAGGACCGGGGTGCGGATACCGGAGAGCGTGCTTGCCCGGCGGTTGATGCCGATGGCCTCGACCAGCATCCCAAGGGCAGTGCGCCGAACCAGAGCGATCACCACGAGCGCCGCCAGCAGCCAGATCACGACAGGCATTGGAAGCGCAGCAAACGAGCCGCTGCCAAGGAAGATCAGCCCATCATTGTTGAAGGTAAGGATCGTGCCCTCGGTGATCAATTGCGCGATGCCGCGACCCGCCACCATCAGCACCAGCGTTGCGATGATCGGCTGGATATCCAGTGCGGCAACAAGAAAGCCGTTCCATAAGCCGCACGCCAGACCGATGCCGATCGTCAGCAGCAGCGTATAGGCAAGCGAATAGCCGGCAACGATCGAGGACGCCGCGACAGCACCGCAGATGGCAATCACCGCACCGACCGAAAGATCGATCCCCTTGGTGGCGATGACCAGTGTCATACCGATCGACAGCAGCGCCACGGGTGCGCCGCGGTTGAGCACGTCTATAAGGCTCCCATAGAGTCTTCCATTCTGAATTTCCAGATGAAAGAAATGCGGGAACATGATGAAATTCAAAAGAAGAATGACCGCGAGCGCAATGAGCTGCGGCATCAAACGAACCAAAGATGCCTTGATTTGCGAGCTCATGCGTCCTCCTTTGCCTTCTGAGCCGTGGCAATGGCCTCGACGATATTTCCGGCGGTTATCTCGCTGCCGGTCAACTCGGCGATGTGCTCACGATCACGCAGGACGATGATGCGCGAACTATAGGCGACAAGCTCCTCGAGTTCGGACGAAATCACCACGAGAGACATGCCCTGCCGGCAAAGGTCTTCGATCAGCCGGATGATTTCCGCATGGGCGCCGACATCGATGCCGCGGGTCGGCTCGTCCAGGATCAAGAAATTCGGGTTCGTCGCCAGCCATCGTGCGAGGATCGCCTTCTGCTGGTTGCCGCCCGAAAGAAGCCGGATAGGCTTTTCCCGGTCGGTCGTGCGGATATCCAGTGCCTTGATGTAGCGATCGGCGATGGCGTTCTGCTCGCTGCGTGCAAGAGGTCTCGCCCAGCCCCGCCGCGCCTGCAGCGCCATGATGATGTTTTCCCGAATGGAAAGATCACCGATGATGCCATCGGTCTTGCGGTCTTCCGGGCAGAAGCCGAAGCCGCTCTTGATCGCAGCACGCGGACTGGACAGCGCGATCGTTTTGTCTTCGATCTTTGCGTCGCCGCTATCGGCGCGCTCCACGCCGAAAAGGACTTCAGCAGTTTCCGTGCGCCCGGAGCCAAGCAGACCGGCGATGCCGACCACTTCGCCGACGCGCACCTCCATATCGAAAGGCTTGATCTTGCCGCGCTTGCCAAAGTTCGAGAAGCGGTATTTTACCGGACCGCTTTCCGCCTCGGTCTGCTTCGCCGTGCTTTCCGTCTCAGCGAGTTCGCGGCCAAGCATCATGGCGATCAGAGTCTGCCTGGGTAGACCATCCGCTTCACGAGTGCCGACAAGACGGCCATTGCGGAGAACGGTGATGCGATCGCAGATCTCGTAAACCTGCTCCAGAAAATGCGTAATGAAAACAATGCCCAGCCCGCGCTGCTTCAATCGCCTGACGATGCCGAACAACATTTCGACCTCATGCGTATCGAGGCTCGCCGTCGGCTCGTCGAGGATCAGCACCTTGCCGGAGAGATCGACTGCACGGGCAATTGCGACGACCTGCTGTATGGCAACGGAGAAGCGGTCGAGCTGGCGGCTGACATCGATATCCATGCCGTACTGCGACAGCAGGTTTCTCGCCATGCCATTCATGATACGGCTGCTAACCATACCGAACCGCTGCGGCTGGCGACCGAGGAACAGATTTTCCGCGACGCTCAGATTGGGCAGCAGATTCACTTCCTGATAAACGGTTCCGATGCCGAGCTTCTGAGCTGCCAGCGTGTCATGCGGATCGATCCCGGCCCCATCGAGAACCAGAGTGCCGGCGTCGCGACGATAAGCACCTGTCATGCACTTGATCAGTGTGGATTTTCCCGCACCGTTCTCGCCAAGCAGCGCATGGACCTCGCCGCGCATCAATGTGAAATCGACATGCTCGAGAGCGGTCGAACCGGGAAAATATTTACAAAAGCCTGTCGCTGTCAGAAGTCGCTCGACGTCGTGAGCCATGAAGCGCTGATGTCCCTGCATTGAGCCAATAGAGCAACTCCAGGAAAAGTGCGTAGCGGTTTTCCGTCCGGAATTGCGAGAAAATAAAAAACAGCGCGGTTCGGAGATTCCGTGAAAAGCTGAACCGCTCTAGGCGAAAGCGATAGCCGGCGCATTGCGTTGATGCGCCGGCATCCTGCACAAGAATTCGCACCGGTGGCGTTGCCAACCGGTGCGATCGGCTTTCGTCTCAGTAGCCGAGGTCTTTCTTCTGCTCGTAGACCTTCTGCGGGTCATCGGCCTGAGTGTAGAGCTTGGACTCGGTCTGGATCCACTTCGGCGGCTCCTTCTTGGTCTTCAGATAGGCATCGAGCGCGTCGAAGGCCGGACCGGCCATGTTCGGGGTCAGTTCGACAGTCGCATTCGCTTCGCCAGCTGCCATGGCCTTGAAGAGATCCGGAACGGAGTCAACAGACACGGTCAGGATGTCCTTGCCCGGCTTCAGGCCCGCTTCCTTGATCGCCTGGATGGCGCCGACGGCCATGTCGTCATTATGGGCATAGAGAGCGCAGATGTCCTTGCCGCCATTTTCAGCCTTCAGGAAGCTTTCCATGACTTCCTTGCCCTTTGCGCGGGTGAAGTCGCCAGTCTGGCTGCGAACGATCTTCAGGTTGTCATGACCCTTGATGGCCTCTTCGAAGCCCTTCTTGCGGCCGATGGCCGGCGAGGAACCTGTCGTGCCCTGCAGCTCGACGATGTTGCACTTCTTGTCGCCGACCGTCTTGACGAGCCAGTCGCCAGCAACCTTGCCTTCATGAACCAGGTCGGACGTGACGGCCGTCAGGTAAAGATCCTTCGGCGCATTGACCGTGCGGTCAAGCAGGATGACGGGGATCTTGGCTTCCTTGGCTTCCTTCAGGACAGCATCCCAGCCGGTCTCGACGACGGGCGCCAACAGGATAGCATCGACGCCCTGCGCGATGAAGGAACGGATCGCCTTGATCTGGTTTTCCTGCTTCTGCTGCGCGTCAGCGAACTTCAGGTCGATGCCGCGCTTCTTTGCTTCCTGCTTCGTCAGCGTCGTTTCGGCCGCACGCCAACCGGACTCCGAACCGATTTGCGAGAATCCGACGACCAGGTCTTTAGCCGATGCCGACGTAAACATGCAGGCAGCAAGCATCGTGGCACTGATCAGTGCAGTCTTCAATTTCATGATGTCCTCCCAAAGGCCGTTTCCTCAGGCCCGCAGTCAAAAAATCATATAGTAATACTTTTGTAAATCGGCATTCGATGACGCAGTGCAACAAAAAAGGGCGCCTTTTGGCGCCCTTTCTCAACTTGCACTATTTCGTCTGCTTATTTCGAAGCCGGCAGCTTGTCGTCGACACCTTCGATGTAGAAGTTCATGCCGAGTAGCGTGCCGTCATCGGCCTTTTCGCCAGCCTTCAGCCAGGGCGTGCCGTCCTGCTTGTTGATTGGACCAGTGAACGGTGCGAGCTCGCCGGACTTGATCTTGGCTTCGGTTTCCTGAGCCATCTTCTTCACGTCGTCAGGCATGTTGGTATAGTCCGCCATCTTCAGGATGCCGTCCTTTAGGCCATCCCAGCTCTGCTCGGACTTCCACTTGCCATCCAGCAGGGCGTGAACCCGCTTGGAGTAGTAGTTGCCCCAGGTGTCGACGATCGCCGTCAACTGCGCCTTCGGGCCAGCCTTGATCATGTCGGAAGCCTGACCGAAAGCATGGATACCGCGTTCTTCGGCAACCTGCATCGGCGCCGTCGTGTCGGTATGCTGCGTCAGGATATCGACACCCTGGTCGACCATGGCCTTGGCAGCGTCGGCTTCCTTGCCGGGATCGAACCAGGTGTTGACCCATACGACCTTGAGCTTGAAGCTCGGATCGACGGAGCGGGCGCCCTGCTCGAAGGAGTTGATGCCCATCACGACTTCCGGGATCGGGAACGACGCGATGTAGGCAGCGCCATGGTTCTTCGACATCTTGGCGGCGATCTGGCCAAGGATGTAGCGGCCTTCATAGAAGCGCGAGTTGTAGGTCGCGAGGTTAGGCCCGCTCTTGAAGCCGGTCGCGTGTTCGAACTTCACCTTCGGGAACTTAGCGGCAACCTTGACGGTCGCATCCATGAAGCCGAACGAAGTCGAGAAGATCAGCGAGCAGCCGGAGCGGGCAAGACGCTCGATGGCGCGCTCAGCATCCGGGCCTTCCGGCACGTTTTCGAGATAAGGCGTATCGATCTTGTCGCCGAATTCCTTCTGGATCTGCTGGCGGCCGAGATCATGCGCCTGCGAATAGCCGCCGTCCGTATGCGAACCGACATAGACGAAGCAGACCTTGGTCGGCGCCGCTTCGGCGGCGGCAGCGAAACCAACGATGGCGGCGGCTGTCGTTGAGAGGGCGAGTGCTAGTTTTTTCATGGTTACCCCTGTTGGTTTGACATGTTTTGCAGAAATCGGTCCGGTAGTAGCAGTCAGCGCTCCGGAACGAAGGGCTTGCCGAGCGACGCTGGCGTGTTGATCAAGGTCGCGCGACGATTTTGAGAGATGATGACGAGAACCACAATAGTCGACGCATAGGGCAGCATCGACAGGAATTGCGAGGGTATGCCGACGCCGAAACCCTGCGCATGAAACTGCAGGATCGTGACAGCGCCGAAAAGATAGCCGCCGGCCATGACGCGCATCGGCCGCCAGGAGGCGAAGACCACGAGAGCCAGAGTCACCCAGCCGCGGCCGGCCGACATGTTCTCGACCCATTGCGGCGTATAGACGAGCGAGAGCTGCGCACCGGCAAGCCCGGCGCAGGCGCCACCGAACATGACGGCGAGGTAGCGCGTGCGGATAACGTCGATACCGAGAGCATGGGCCGAGCCATGGCTGTCACCGACGGCGCGCAGCTTCAGGCCCGCACGGCTGCGGAAGAGGAACCAGCTTACCCCAATCAACAGCGCAATCGACAGATAAAAGGTCAGATCCTGCTTGAATAGCACCGGGCCGAGGAATGGAATATCCGACAGCAACGGGAAGACGATCTCGTGCAGCTGCACGCCCGGCACGCTGACATAGCCCTCGCCGATCATGCCGGAAAGGCCGAGGCCGAGGATGGTCAGCGCCAGGCCGGTTGCCACCTGGTTCGTCACCAGCGTCAGGGTCAGGAAGCCGAACAATAGCGAGAAGAGCGCCCCGGCGACGATGCCGGCCAGCAGGCCGACATAGGGCGATCCGCTCATCTGCGCACCGACGAAAGCGGCAACGGCACCGATGATCATCATGCCTTCAACACCGAGGTTGAGAACGCCGGAACGTTCCACCACCAGCTCGCCGAGGCCGGCGATGACGAGCGGCGTCGATGCGGTGATGATGGTGAGCAGAATGGCTTCAAAGACGCTCATGCCGCACCTCCCCGAACCCGCGACCAGACCAGGCGGATCTTGTAATAGATCAGGGTGTCGCAAGACAGCACGAAGAACAAAAGCAAGCCCTGGAAGACGCTTGCCGCCTTGGCCGATATGCCCGGCGACAATTGCGCCGCCTCGCCGCCGAGATAAGTCAGCGCCAATACGAGACCCGAAAGGATGGCTCCGAGCGGATTGAGGCGCGCGAGGAAGGCGACGATGATGGCAGTGAAGCCGTAGCCCGGCGAGATCGCCGGCTGCAGATGGCCGATAGAGCCGGAAACTTCGGAGATGCCGGCCAATCCGGAGAGTGCACCGGAAAAGAGGAAGGCAAACCAGACCATTTTCCGCGAGGAGAAGCCGGCAAAACGCCCTGCCCGCGCCGATTGACCGAGCACGGTGATTTCAAAGCCCTTCAGCGTGTATTTCATCAGAAACCAGGCAAGGATCGCCGCGACCACCGCAAAGACGATGCCCCAATGCGCGCGCCCGGAATCTTCCCAGATCGCCGGCAGAACTGCTTCCGGCGGAAAATCGATGCTCTGCGGGAAATTATGGCCCTGCGGATCGCGCCATGGTCCGCGCGACAGCCAATCCAGAAAGAGCTGTGCGATATAGACCAGCATCAGGCTTGTCAGGATTTCGTTAGTATTGAAATGCGCCTTCAAGAGCGCCGGAATGGCGGCATAGAGCGCACCGCCGATGGCGCCGGTAATCAACATCAAAGGCAGTACCATCGGTGAATGCCAATCGGTAAAGACGATCGGGATGAAGGAGCCAGCGACAGCTCCCATCGTGAACTGGCCTTCGGCACCGATATTCCAGTTGTTGGAGCGATAGCAGAGACAAAGGCCGACGGCGATCAGGATCAGCGGGCCTGCCTTGATCGCCAGTTCGTGCAGCGACCAGACTTCCAGCAGAGGCTCGACGAAGAAGGCGTCAAGCGCCTCGACGGGATCCTTGCCCATCAGGGCGAACATGATGGTGCCGGCAATCAACGCCAATGCGAGGGCAAGCAGGGGCGACAGGAGGCCGAACAGCTTCGAAACCTGCGGGCGCTTTTCGAGTTCAATGCGCATGTGCAGGCTCCGAATGCGTCTTCGACTCATGCAGCCCACCCATCAGCAGACCGATCTTTTCTCGCGTCAGTTCGCCGGCGGGATAGGACGGCGACAGACGCCCTTCCGAGATGACGGCGATATCGGTTGCCACTTCGAAAATCTCGTCGAGATCCTGGCTGATGACGAGCACGGCCGAGCCATCGCGGGCGAGATCGACCAGCGCCTGCCGGATGCGGCTGGCAGCACCCGCATCGACACCCCAGGTCGGCTGGTTGACGACGAGGACGCTCGGTTGGCGATCCAGTTCGCGGCCGACGATGAACTTCTGCAGATTGCCGCCGGACAGCGCGCCGGCAGCGGGATCCTCGCCGCTCTTGCGCACATCCATCGCCTCACAGATCCGCTTCGTCGCCTGCTTGACCGCGCCGTGCCTGATCACATTGAAGAATCCAGCACCCAGAAACGACTTGCGATCCGACTGATGTCGGGCGAGCACGAGGTTATCCGACAGCTTCAATGCCGATACCGCGGCATGGCCGTGGCGTTCTTCGGGCACGAAGCCCGCGCCGATCAACCGGCGCGCATTGATGCCTTTGGCCCCGACAGACTTGCCGCGCAATCGGACGAGATCATCCGCGGCAACCGTGTATTCGCCGGAAATGACATCGAACAATTCGCCCTGCCCGTTGCCGGCGACACCGGCGATCGCCAGCACCTCGCCAGCACGCACGCGAAGCGAAACATCCTTCAGCGACATGGCAAACGGGGTCCGCGCCGGTGCCGAAAGACCCGCGACCTCAAGGAGAATATCCCCCTTGGAGCCTAGCCCTTCATGCTGCACGCTGGCGACATCGCTGCCGACCATCATACGGGCGAGCGACCCAGTTGTTTCCTGCCTGGGATCGCAAGCGCCCGTGACCTTGCCGTGACGCAGGACCGTGGCGCGCGAACAGATGCGCTGCACCTCTTCGAGCCGATGGCTGATGTAGAGCACCGAGCGTCCCTCGTCTCGCAGCTTGAACAGCGTTTCGAACAGCCGGTCGGCTTCCTGCGGCGTCAAGACGGACGTGGGCTCGTCGAGAATGATGAGCTTCGGATTCTGCAGGAGAGCGCGAACGATCTCGATACGCTGCCGTTCGCCGACGGACAGATCCGCGACATGTGCATTCGGGTCAAGCGGCAGGCCATAGGCGTGAGAAAGCTTTGCGGCTTCTTCGGAAATTTTTGCGAGCGGGATATTGCTGTCGAGCGAGAGCGCTATATTTTCCGCGACAGTCAGCGCCTCGAACAAAGAAAAATGCTGAAATACCATGCCGATGCCGAGCTTGCGCGCAGTGCCCGGCGCATCGATCGACACAGCTTGTCCCTGCCAGATGATCTGCCCATGTGTCGGCTCGAGCACGCCGAACAGCATCTTGACCAGCGTGGACTTGCCAGCGCCGTTTTCGCCTAGAAGGGCATGAATTTCGCCCGGCTGGATTTCAAGATCGATTTCGTTGCAGGCTGCAAAACTGCCGAACAGTTTCGTCAGTTTGCGAACCGACAATAGTGCACCGCTTGCCGGCGCATCGGATGACGACACGTTCCCCTCATTTCCTTCCCACCGACCTGTCCTTTACGGATCTATGGGATCAGTAGTGTAGTTCCACTCGTTTTCCTGGCTTCCAGATCCGCGTGCGCGCGCCCAGCATCGCCCAACGGATAAGTCTGATGAATATTGATACGCACTTTGCTGCTTTGCACAACAGCAAATAACGCCTTTGCACTGGCTCTCAACTCCTCAGGCGTGCCGACATAGGCAAAGAGACTCGGACGCGTCGTGAAAAGAGAGCCCTTCTGGTTGAGGATTGCGAGATTGAAGTTCTCAATCGGGCCAGAAGATTGGCCGAACGTGACCCACATGCCGAGCCGCCTCAGACAATCGAGCGATTGCGGATACGTATCCTTGCCGACGGAGTCGTAGACGACATCGACGCCCTTGCCACTGGTGATTTCCCGCACACGATCGGCAAAATTCTCCTTGCTGTAGTCGATGACATGGTCGTAGCCATGCGCCAGCGCCAACTGGACCTTCTCAGCCGAACCGGCCGTGCCGATGACGGTGCCGGCTCCAAGCGCCTTGGCCCATTGGCCGGCAATCAGGCCGACGCCGCCGGCGGCCGCATGAAACAGCAGCGTCGTGCCTGGGCCGACCTTGAAGGTGCGGTTCAAAAGATACTCGGCCGTCATGCCCTTCAGCATCATGGATGCTGCGGTTTCGAGCGGGATATCATCAGGTACTTTGACCAGATAGCGGGTCTCGATGTTGCGCTCGACACTGTAGGCGCCGTCGCTGCCGACATAGGCAACGCGATCGCCGACGGCAAAATCGGTCACGCCGGGGCCGACCTCGGTGACCGTGCCTGCAGCTTCCTTGCCAAGCGGCAACGGAAATTGAGGCGCCTTGTAGAGACCGGAACGAAAATAGACGTCGATGAAGTTGAGGCCGATCGCGGCATGGCGGAGCTGCACCTCGCCCGCGCCTGGAGGCGGCAGATCCACCTCCTCCAGCTTCATTACCTCAGGACCGCCATTTTCATGGATGCGAATGACCTTGGTCTTCTTCATGATACGCGATCCTTATTGACGTCCGAGGGACGGGAAAAACTGCAGCACGGCACCGATGCAATAAAGATAAATACCACTGATGATGAAGAGGACAACGGCCCATTGCGGCATGACGAAGTGCATCAGCAGCGAATAGATGCCGAGCGCCGACCAGAAGAGAAATATGCTAAGGTTCAGCGGCCGCAAGCGCTTGACGCGCACGGGATGCAGAAAATTGATCGGCAGGAAGGTCAGAACGACGGAAAAGCCGACGAGGATCATGGCTGTCGTGGCGCTGGCGCCGATGACGAAAAGCGTGAAGATCACCATGTTCCAGACGACCGGAAAGCCGGAAAAGAAATATTCGTCCGTCTTCATGCCGGTATCCGCGTAATAGATGGCACTGGAGACCACGATCATCCCGGCCGCGACAAAGGACCAGGGCTCGCCGATCATGCCGCTCTCATAGAGCGCGAAGGCCGGCAGAAGCACATAGGTCACGTAGTCGATGATATTGTCGAGCGTATCGCCAGACCAGTTGGGCAGCACTTCCTTGACGCGAACCTTGCGCGCGATCGGCCCGTCGATGCCATCGACCAGCAGCGCCAGGCCGAGCCACCAGAACATGTCTACAAAGCGATGCTCGGATGCTGCAACGACGCCGAGAAAGGCGAGAAACGATCCGGATGCCGTCAGTATATGAACGGAGAAAGCACGCATCTCCGCATAAGGCACCCGCTTGTAATTGAAGATTTTCATCCGCCCCACGATTCGTCAGCTTATGCGCCTGCCCCGGCAGGCGGTTTTTTCGCTAATATGCATCCTTTGGTTTGCACCGCCAGCACAAAAGCGTCGATCCAGACACGCTAGCGCGACTTACTGTCATTTTCACCCGTTGCGATGTTTCATCCCATGGATTTCAACAGACTAAGCGCTTATTTTCAGAACCGAAGGCAATTGAGGCATGGATATGAAGCAGATTGAAGTGGCCGTTATCGGCGGTGGGCTCGCCGGCATGATCACGGCTTTCGCGTTGGCACGCGGCGGAAGATCCGTCGCCCTAGTCGCGGCACCGCATAATAAAGCCGACAAGCGGACGACGGCTCTGATGGATCAATCGATCCGCTTTCTGGAGCGCCTGACGCTGTGGGACCGGATCGCGCCTTCCGCGACGGCGCTGACCACGATGCGCATCATAGACGGCACTTCAAGGCTGTTGCGGGCGCCGACCGTTTCGTTCCGATCGTCCGAAATCGGCCTGGACGCCTTCGGCTACAATATTCCGAATGCCGTATTGCTCGACAATCTTAGCGAAGCCATCGACGCGGAAGGCAATGTCAGCCGCATAGGTGCCACCGCGTCCGAAATCACCTTCCGCGATGATGGCGTATCAATCGCCCTCGACAATGGCGATTCGATCGATGCCGCATTCGTCGTCGGCGCCGATGGCCGCAATTCGATGGTGCGCGAGACGCTCGGAATCAAGACCAAGGGCTGGTCTTATCCGCAATCGGCGATGGTTCTGAATTTTTCGCACAGCCTGCCACATCAGAACATCTCCACGGAATTCCACACCGAAAGCGGCCCTTTTACGCAGGTGCCCTTACCCGGCCGGCGCTCCAGCCTCGTCTGGGTTCAGAAGCCGGCCGAAGCGGCTGCCAATGCGGAGAAGTCGCTCGAAGAACTCGGCCGGCTTGTCGAGGAGCGGATGCAGTCGATGCTCGGCCAGGTGACGATCGAGGACAGCGTGCAGGTCTGGCCGCTTTCCGGTATGACGGCCCATCGCTTCGGCAAGGGCCGCGCCGCGCTGATCGGCGAAGCTGCCCATGTCTTCCCGCCAATCGGCGCGCAGGGCCTCAATCTCAGCCTTCGCGATATATTGGCATTGTCGGACATTCTCTGCTCGCGCGCCGATCTGCCGATTCCGACCACGTCGGGCGATAGTTTCGATCGCAAGAGACGTGCTGACATCGTCAGCCGCACGGCGAGTGTCGATCTCCTCAATCGTTCGCTGCTGTCGGATTTCCTGCCTGTGCAGATGCTGCGGGCAGCAGGCCTCCATGTGCTTTCCGCCATTACCCCACTTCGTAACATCGTCATGCGCGAGGGCATCGAGCCCGGCGGCGGCTTGCGCAATTTTTCGTCGGCATTACGCGAAAAGTTGCGCCGGTAAGACGCCCGACTTTATCAGATAGAGAACAAGGGAAACCGTCACCACGGAACATGCCGTGGTGATCAGGATGGTCGCCGAGGCCCGCTCCTGCCAGACGCCATATTGCTGGCCAATGACGAAGACGTTCGTTGCCGTCGGCAGTGCCGCCAGCAACACGGCCGCCTCGATCCAGATCGGATCGAACCCGCCGACTGCTTGCAGAACAATATAGACGACAAGCGGATGCAGGATGAGTTTTGCCGGCACGATATAGCCGATCTCGACCGGAATCCGCTTCAGCGGACGCAGCGCAAGCGTTACCCCCATGGCGAATAGTGCACAGGGTGCAGCCGCTTGTGCGAGATAATTGACAAATCGCTCGAAGGCGACTGGCTGATGTAGCGAAAGCGCAGCCACGACGAAACCAAGCGCGGTCGACAGGATGAACGGGTGCAGCAGCACCTTCCGGGCGATATCCGCAGCAACGCGCCCTGGCGAGCGTTGGTCGCCGCCTTCCAGCGCCATAAGAGCAGGTGCGACGATGAAATGCAGTGCGTTTTCAAAGCACACGATCAGCGCCACCGGAACCGCGGCCCTTTCCCCCAGCGCCAGCAGTGCAAGTCCCGGCCCCATGTAGCCGATGTTGCCATAGGCACCGGCAAAGGCCTGGATCGTGCTGTCAGCAAGCGAATTGCGGCGCAGGAAACGGCCGACCAGAAACAGCAGCAGGAAAATCGAATAGGTCGCGGCGATATCGGTGGCGATAAAATCGATCCGAGTCAGCTGTTCGATCGGTGTCTGCGAAACAAGCTTGAAGAACAGCGCCGGCAATGCAGCATAGATGATGAAGGTATTCAGCCAGCCGAGCGCTTCCGCCGGCTGCCTTGTAACACGTGCGGCAACATAGCCGATCAGGATCAGACCGAAGAATGGCAGCAGCAGACCAATAATATCAGCCATGGGGGTCAGCCATCGGGCACGTTCCATTTTGCCGGGGAAATGAGGGCGAAAGATACCGCCCGGCTTAGCCGATTTTCATCAGGATTGGAAAGGTCTGCTGAAACCAGATCGCCATATCGCTGATATAGCCGAAGATGAAAGCGAGGCCTGTCAGCACCAGAAGTCCGCCCATGACCTTTTCGACCGTGCCGAGATGGCGGCGGAAGCGGGAGAGAAAGCGCATGAAGGCACCGGAAAAGCCCGCGGCGATCCAGAAGGGAATGGCAAGCCCGAGCGAATAGACGGCAAGCAGACCGGCGCCGGCGCCGACCGTTTCACGCGAGGCGGCAATACCGAGGATGGCGCCGAGCACCGGGCCGATGCAGGGCGTCCAACCGAAGGCGAAGGCAATGCCCATGATATAGGCGCCCGTTAGCGTCGCCGGCTTGCCGCCACTCTGGAAGCGAGCCTCACGGGCCAGAAGGCCGATGCGGAAGACACCGAGGAAGTTCAGCCCCATGACAACGATGATCAAACCGCCAATCTTGGCGAGAATATCGAGGTGCTGGCGCAAAAGCATTCCGATCGAGGACGCACCCGCGCCAAGCGCGACGAATACGGTGGCAAATCCCAAGGTGAAGAACAGTGCCGACATCAGCACATTGCCGCGAACGCTCGGTGCCTGAGCGACGGCCGCTCCGCCGCCGCGAAACTGCTCGACCGAAATTCCCGCCATGTAGCAGAGATAGGGCGGCACAAGCGGCAGCACGCAGGGAGAAAGAAACGAAAGCGCTCCGGCGAGCAATGCGCTCAGAAGCGAGATATCGGCAAGCGACACGATGGACTCCGGCTATGTCATTTCGGCTCCCTTCCTAGCGGCGCGGGTATCGGAAAGCCAATCACCTTTTCGAGCGGGCCCGGCATCTTGCCTTAAAGTTGACGGAATTGAGATACCTGCGGCAACGCGTAAAACCCCGATTTCCCCCGGTTTTCCGGGCGCAGCCTACAGTCGCGAAGCTGCCGGATGAACGAATTGCTTTTGTAAAAATATTGGTTCAAGCTGTTGATGTTCGTCGAACAACGCACATTCCACCCCAGCTAGTCAGCAGAGGAAAAGCCCCCATGAGAATTGCTACTATGTTCACGACTGCAGCCTTCGTCGCACTCTTCAGCGTAAGCGCGATGGCACAAACGGCAACTACCCCCAGCACCACGACAACGACTACCCCCAGTGCGACGACGTCGGCGCCATCGACAACCACCACGACGAAGCCGAAGGCAATGAAGCCTGCTCAAACTGCCGTTTCCAAGGCATGCTCGACCCAGGCCGATGCCAAGGGCTTGCATGGAAAGGCACGCGCCAAGTTCCGAAGCGATTGCAAGAAGAACGGCGGCAAGGCCTAAAAACTCGCTTCGCTCTCGAATCGTGGTCAACTTTACCGCCCAGCTGGCGGTAGAGTTGATCGCTACGGCGCTCCCATCAAATGATCCCGACGGAAAGACCAGACTGCGGCATCCGAATGCCGTTTGCTTGATATGATCGCTTGTCTTGTGATCCTTTCGTCAGATTTATCTCATTGTTCTTACGGAATTCCGGACGGAAACCGCTGCGCACTTTTTACCGAGACTACTCTGTGGGCTGGCGCCGTTGATGCCGGCAGGGACAAGCGCGCATTATCCGGATATCGCCCACCAACTATCGACATCGATTACCGCCGTGGTTCTCCCGAAGTCGAGCGGCAATAGCAATGTTCTGAAATAAACGAGACAAACCCGGGAAACCCGCTGAAATTACAGTCCATTCCTATCCGGTCGAATCAATAGACGGAGCAGGAAGTTGAGACCCGCCATAAATCCTCCCCCATCGGACACAGCATCGCAGACAAACTATCTGACAGCCTGTCTTTTCGCCCTCGAACCCTCGATCGAGAGCTTGGTTACCGCGGCGATGAAATCAGGCTGGAAGCGCGAATATATTCTCCTCGCCATCATGGCGATTGCGCTGAACGACGGCAGTACAAACCGATCGTCATCCCAGTCATTGCATTCGTGAATGATGGCTAATCGAGTCGCCCACGCAAGCCGCAACACCCCTGCTGAAGTGATTATCGCCGCAGCGCCATGTCGTCGTGCCGCAAGATTATCTTTTCTCCATCAGGAAACGGCGCAGGAAACGCACGAGCAGCAGCCTGACGCCGTTGCCGCTCATGCGTCCCCAGGCTTGCGCTCCTTTGTCACAGGATCGACTTTACCCTCGGCAAGCCTGTTGCGGGGATCGGCAACGAGGGAAGCCTCGTTCTTTTCTTTATTCAGCCGGGCGTTCTTGCGTATCTTGCTGTGCTGTATCTTCGCCAGGGCTTGCTTCTTCTCATGTCCGCCGTGTGATTCACTTTCTCGATCCTGTGCCAAGGTGCGTCTCCTCTCTTTGAAAAGTGAACTCACTTGATGGGATTAGGTTCCGGTGGGAAGAACGACAGCGTGATACTCGGCAATCTCTCATCCACCTGCACAGCAGATTTCGGAAGATTGCCGTCTTCGAAAGTGACAAAGCGCCATCTCACTGTACTTTTAGCGACACATAATATTATAATGCGACGATAGACGTGAAACGAATCATGAATTTCATGCGTTTAAGCTTCACTACCATGTGAGGAAAGCTGATCATGACGTCGATCGAAAGGAAGAGGCTGGCGCGGCTCGTTATGCTCAGATTGCTACCGATCTTCGGTGGCCTGACGGCGGTTGCGGTCGTTGCGCTTTCCACAATCACGTAGGAACTGGCCACAATCGCATAGGAACCGGTCGCAGAACCTGCATCGGCCAGCTCGACCACAAATGATCACGAATCTCGAATCAGGACGATCTTGATGTTTGGTCCGTCCAAACGTCAGGAGCAGTCGGTGCTGTCGACCGAAAATGAATAGTCCCTGCCCTTCAGCTGATAGATGTAATTCGCCAGAGATGCTTCGCCGGAACTGAACTTCGGCAGCAGGAAGTCACAGAGGTCCGTAAGCTGCGCGGATTTGACGAGAGGCGGATCGAAATCGTCATCATCGTCGTCAAGATCGTAGAAATAGCTGTAGATATGATCGGTGAGATCTATTTTCGTCAACGTCGTCTTCTGGTCGATCTTCCTGGGCAGATCCTTGTTGGCAAAGATCACCGGATAGCGCTCCGTAAGATAAGGGATCACAATTCGCTCCGTCACAGGCGTCGTGATCGCGATACCCACCAGCGGCAGCACGCTCAAGGCTACCGAAAACCTCCTGCCCGCCATCAATCCAAACAAGAGCCCCAGGGAAGCCAACAACCCGCAAACGATTGCATAAATTTCCCACACAGACAGTTCTGCCACGAATTCCATCATTCGCCCGTCGTCTTCACCAATCATCTTATTGATGGGAGTATGGTACTACCAAATCGATATTTTTCACCAGCCAATTTGCACCAAATCTCATCAACAACCTGTGCGTTATGGTTGGCTGGAAACGTCGGCGCACGCCGAGGTCGCGCAATCAGCGAGATTCAACAATGCAGACACAATCGAGAAGTCTTCACGTCTTTATTGCCTCATTCGAAACTGAAGGACAGGCGCTAGCCTACTCCCAGCCGCACTGGGAGCCGGAACCGGGTGAAAAAGCTTCCGACGAGCAATATCAAGCCTGGGAGGATCGCAACGCTTTATGGCCGATGAAAAGGGAACTTGGAGGGGCATATCTCGATGAGGATTTCATCGAAACCATTTGGGCAATCGACGATGGCCTAACCGGCCCAGATTGGAAATATTTATCCGGGCGTCTCGAAGCAGCCGACGTCGAAGCATGTAAGGCCATTGCACCGTCGAGGGGCAGCACATTGATACTGATTGATGAACAGGCGTCCGACGGGCTCGATTTCAAACCTTCCTCGACGCCGGCGATGATCTATTGTGGAACCTACCGGCAGCGATCTTAAAAATCGATCATCGCTCATGAGCCTATTGTTTTATTGGCCTACCGTTTCCGTATCACCAGCGAAAAAAGCGGCAATATCCCGCAGCCCAACCTTCTGATCTAAGCCACGCACCAAAGCAAAGATTACCACCTCATACCCGGTTCGCGCGGTCTTTGGCCGAGCCAGTCACTCCATTCAATGAAGCAGCTTCGCTACGGGCGGGACAGTTTGGATCGCGCTCTCGTGGCGTCCGGAAGTCGACCCGATGATAACCGCGACGACAGCAACCATTATGTAAATAATGGCCCCTTTAGGCTTTCGGTCCGATACACAATGCCTTGTCGACTCTAGTGAACGCGGATGGTCAGACATCTTGATCCTTTGGTGTTGAAGAGCGTTCATTTAGTCGATCAGCTGTCCCTAAAGAATATCTCGATTCGCGCATCTCCCCTGCAGGAAGCGAATACCGGTCTTTTCTCCGGTCCTAATTGCTTGGCAAAAAGGCCGGCCTCACTGCTCGCACGCAGCATTTAGTGCCAGAATCCTGCCTTTATCGAGATAATTTCAACATCGCATAGAAAATCGAGCGACATAAAGCTTAGGGACTTTTTCAAGACATCACATTTCTTCACGATATGAACGGTAAATTTCGACGCGCTCATCACTTATGGATGGAGCCAAAACCCAATCCTGAAAAGACATTGCAGAATTAATGAAATTGATGGTGAGAGCGATGGGATTCGAACCCATGACCTACTGATTAAAAGTCAGTTGCTCTACCGACTGAGCTACGCTCTCCCTTTCCGCAGGCAGAGGCTGCCTCGGCTGGAAGTGCGCGGAACATATGCAGACGCCCTATTGTGGTCAACCCATAAAATCGTGGTTGCTGGCGACCGAAGATGCTTTTCCTCACCTCGCTACCGCGAAATGACGGCATCGAGCCGAAGAAGTCGCCCATTATCAAGGAAAATCAGAAATCCGACGCGATGGGTGGATGAGCGTCAACAAGGCAAACGAGTCTCAGAGACCCAAACAACCGTAACAATTTCCCTTAATAATCAGGGTTGCAATGAACGGATTGATCGGCTCGCCATCCGCAACAGTTGGGGTGCGAATCGTTTTTGGTGTATATCAGTTATTGTTAACAACCTGTCGGGCCCTCAGGAGGTTCTTTTATGGAAGACGCAAACGTCGGTTGGATTGCAGCAATTATCATCGGCGGCTTAGCTGGCTGGTTCGCCGAGATGATCATGAAAAGCAATACGGGCATAGTCATGAACATCATCCTCGGCATCATCGGCGCGCTTGTCGCCAGCTGGCTGTTCCGGACGATCGGCATCACGCTGCCGTTCCATGTATGGCTGAATTACCTGATCACGGGTTTCATCGGCGCCTGCATCCTGATTTTCGTCGGTCGACTGATCAGACGTTAGCAGCGCATCGGGCTATACAGGCCCGAATCGGGAAGAGGAAAAAGGGAAGGCGGATCAAACCGCCTTCCCTTTTTTAGTTGCGTGGATTCGCGCCATGCAAGCCGGAAAAATCTCGCGCAAAGATATGCAGCGTAGTTTTGCAGCGACGACATGCCGGTCAGCAAGTGCTCGAAGCGTAAGATACTGATTTGAAACGTCACGATGCGTTTTCAGGTCTTTCCAAGCCGGACCTCGGCGCTATCTACTAAAAAGGAACCGAAAGGAGGTTGGAAATATGACGGAAAACACCAATCGGACAACCACCCGCAAAGTCATCCGGGGCCGCCCTTACAGCATTGCGGAGTTTGCGCGGAAATATCGCCTCGACGATGCGGAGGCGAAGCGCCTCTTTTACAAGTTCGGTCCGTCGTCCACCGAACTGGACCTGCTGATGGCCGCCAAACGAAGGCCGCCTACCCTTGCAACCGCAATCGGTCGATAGCACGCGGCTTTTCCAGCCAGGCTTGCGAAATGCCACCGAGATCGTCGACGGCAACGCGACGATCCGGCAGATGCGATATGCAGGCCGATGCATGGCCGCGATGATTGGCTTTTGCAATTTGGCGTACTGATATATCACGATTGGTTGCGTTCGTAGATGCTAGATGACACTGTGTGCCATCCAAGCAGAAGTCGGACGCAGCCTCGCATGCAGAATTCGCTCAGCCACCTCGCCTATCTCGCGTTGGAATACGCGATCGTGACGCTTGCGCTGAAACCAGGCGCCCTCGTCACCGAAAAGCAGTTGATCGAAGTGGCGGAGCATGGGCGGACACCGGTGCGCGAGGCAATCCAGAAACTTGCATGGCAGGGATTGATCCATGTGCGGCCGCGCGTCGGCCTGCAAATCGCGGAGATTCGCCCGGAAGACCATCAATATGTCATGCAGGTGAGACGCGAACTGGAACCGATTGCCGCCGCGCTCGCCGCTACCCATGCCGATCCGCAGCAGCGCGAGCAGTTGCGGGAATGCGCTCGTCTGATGACGGAGTGCGCTGCCACCGGCGACCTTCCTGGCTTTTTCGCTACCGATAAGGCTTTCGACGAGATTCTCGAAGCCGCCTGCCCCAACAACTTCATCACAGCGGCGCTCGCACCCGTGCAAACGCACGCACGCCGGCTGTGGTATTCCACCGGGACGCATGATCGCATGGGCCAGGCGATCGTTATGCATGTCCAGGCCATCGAAGCCATTCAGGGCGGTGACGCGAACGCTGCCGAGACGGCCATGGCCTCACTCATCGATTATCTCAGCGGCGGATGAAAAAGGCGGCCTCGTTACCAAAGCCACCTTTCAATCCGGATTCAGATGATTTGATCAACCGACGAAAGCGCGCTCGATGACGAATTCGGCCGGCTTGTTGTTGGCACCTTCGTTCAGGCCGGCCTTTTCCAGCAGCCCCTTAGTATCCTTCAGCATGGCGGAGGAGCCGCAGATCATGCCGCGATCGATCGCCGGATCAAGCGGCGGCACGCCCAGGTCGCTGAAAAGCTTGCCGTTTTCGATGAGATCGGTGATGCGGCCCGTGAAGGGGAATTCCTCGCGGGTGACAGTTGCGTAGTGGCGCAGCTTGTCGCCGACGACTTCGTTCAACAGCTCGTCGTTGCGGATTTCCTCAACAAGGTCGAAGCCGTATTTCAGCTCGGCGACATCGCGCGTGGTGTGGGTGAGGATGACTTCCTCATACTTCTCATAGGTCTCGGGATCGCGGATCAGACTTGCGAACGGCGCGATGCCGGTGCCGGTCGAGAACATGTAGAGCCTGCGACCGGGTGTCAGCGCGTCCAGAACCAGCGTGCCGGTCGGCTTCTTGCGCATCAGCACTTCGTCGCCGGGCTTGATGTTCTGCAGGTGCGAGGTCAGCGGACCATCCGGCACCTTGATGGAAAAGAATTCGAGCTCGTCGGCCCAGGCGGGGCTTGCGATCGAATAGGCGCGATAGAGCGGCTTGCCGTCGACCATCAGACCGATCATGGCAAACTCGCCGGAACGGAAGCGGAAGCCTTGCGGCCGGGTCATGGTGAAGCGAAAGAGCCGGTCGGTATAATGCGTGACGCTCAGCACCTTCTCGGCAAAGACGCCGGCTGGGACTGCTGAAGCAAATTCATCTGATTTGGCGGGGGCGTTCATTCTGTCTCGAATCCCGTATTAGTCTTACACGTATTCCCTGGCAGGCTCATTTCGCGACGCTGATATTATAATATAGCCGGTTTTGAAAGGCATTCCATTCCATCCGGCGATACAGGATTGAAATATGCCTATTCCAGTCAAGTTTCCATATCACCGAGCGTACATAATTCGAAAGGCTTGAATACGGCAGTCCGACATTGTCAAATTGCCGCAATAGCCGCCTTTCGACATCAGGCCGATTTTGCCGGCAACCGCCGCCAGCTATAGGCCTGTCCACCTTCTGCGCGGCGCGCAGTCGGCTGATAGTAGTGCGGAATGCCCGGCAAGCGATTTTCCGAAAGCCGCTTCAGTGCCGTCGCGTTGGTCACGGCGAAACTATCGATGCCGACGCGCAGCATCAACGGTACCTGATCGATCAACACATCGCCGACAGCGCGCAATTCCCTGGCATAACCCAGGCGCTGGCGCAGCAGCGAGGCATGGCTGAAGGCGCGGCCGTCGCTGAATGCCGGAAAGGCGACGGCGACGATATCGAGACGATCGAGATAGGGCTGCAGCCGGGCCACATCGTCCGCCGGCTTGATGACGACGCCGAGGCCAACGTCATTGCTTTCTTCCGCCTTTGCGATCAGCGCATCGAGGCTAAGCAGAGGCTTCTGCGTTTCCGTCGCCTTGACCTCGTCGGTCTCGATGACCCACGGATCGTTTTCAATGAAGCCGGTTTCCCGCCAGATCTTGGTCATGGTCAATCTCCTTACGCGGCTTCTGCTGCCGACGAGGACGCGCCGTAGAGCGCAGTCTTGAACGGCTGCGGCCCGACGCGACGATAGGCGGCGAGGAAGGTTTCGGAAGGGTCCTGACGAAGGCCGAGATAGGTATCGACAATGGTCTCGATCGCGTCAGTCACCTTGTCGGGCTCGAAGCCGCGGCCGATGATCTCGCCGATCGAGGTATTTTCGTCGCCGGAGCCGCCGAGCGTGATCTGATAGAGTTCCGCGCCCTTCTTCTCGACGCCCAGCAGGCCGATATGGCCGACATGGTGGTGGCCGCAAGCATTGATGCAGCCGGAAATCTTGATCTTCAGCTCGCCGATCTCCGCCTGGCGCTCGGGCGAACCGAAGCGCGTGGAGATTTCCTGCGCGACCGGGATGGAGCGTGCATTGGCAAGCGCGCAATAGTCGAGGCCGGGACAGGCAATGATATCCGTGATCAGGCCGGCATTCGCCGTTTCCAGGCCGATGGCAACGAGGCCGCGATAGACAGCCTCAAGATCGGCCAGCGCCACATGCGGCAGGATGAGGTTCTGCTCATGGCTAACACGGATTTCGTCGAAAGCATATTCCTCGGCGATATCGGCGACGGCCTCCATCTGAGCATCCGTCGCATCGCCCGGAATACCGCCGATCGGCTTCAGCGAGATCGTCACCATGCCGTAATCAGGGTTCTTGTGCGGCTGCACGTTCTGCTGCACCCAGCGGGCAAAGGCCGGATCGGCCTTCTTCCAGCGCGCCAGGCTTTCCCAGCCTTCGGCGCGCTCAGGCAGCGCCGGCGGTGCGAAATAGGCAGAGATCGCCTGAACGTCGGCTTCCGGCAGCTTCAGCTCTGTATCCCTCAGCTTGTCGAACTCGACTTCGACCTGACGTGCCAGTTCCTCGGCGCCGGTTTCATGCACGAGGATCTTGATGCGCGCCTTGTACTTGTTGTCGCGGCGGCCATGCAGGTTGTAAACGCGCATGATCGCCGTCGTGTAGGAGAGGAGATCCTCTTCCGGCAGGAAGTCGCGGATAAGCTTGGCAATGAGCGGCGTGCGGCCCTGCCCGCCCCCGACATAGACGGCGAAGCCGATCTCGCCCTTGTCGTTCTTCTTCAGATGCAGGCCGATATCATGCACCTGGATCGCGGCGCGGTCGCGCTCGGCACCGGTGACGGCAATCTTGAACTTGCGCGGCAGGAACGAAAATTCCGGATGAACGGAGGACCACTGACGCAGGATTTCGGCATAGGGCCTGGGATCGGCGACTTCGTCGGCCGCGGCACCGGCGAAATGATCGGCCGTCACGTTGCGAATGCAGTTGCCCGAAGTCTGGATGGCGTGCATCTCAACCGAGGCGAGATCGGCGAGCGCATCGGGCATCTCGGAGAGCTTCGGCCAATTGAACTGCAGGTTCTGGCGCGTGGTGAAGTGGCCATAGCCGCGGTCATAGGTGCGGGCGACATGGGCGAGCATGCGCATCTGACGCGAGCTCAGCGTGCCATAGGGAATGGCGATGCGCAGCATATAGGCGTGCAGCTGCAGATAGACGCCATTCATCAGGCGCAGCGGCTTGAAGGCATCTTCCGAAAGCTCACCCGAGAGGCGTCGCTCCACCTGATCGCGGAACTGGGCAACCCGTTCCGCAACAAAGGCGTGGTCGAATTCATCGTAACGATACATGACTTCCTCGGGACTTCTCAGACTGCAATGAAATCGGGATCGGCCGCGGCATAGCCCGGCGCGTATTCCATGGTGGGGCCTTCGGCGCGGATACGCTCGCGCAGGCGCAGCGGCCAGAGCTTGCCGCCAGTTTCCTGAACGTCGATCAGATTGACGTCGACGACCTTGTTGTCAGCATAGGCCTGCTTGCCGATCGCTTCCAGAGCTGCTTCCGCTTCGGCATGGCGAGCGACCAGCGCTTCCTGCAAGAATAACGTCCACTCACCATTTGCGTTCAGCCAGACAGCAATGCCATCGGCAAGCCGGTTTGCGGTCAGAACCTTGTCGACCATAAATCAGTTCCTTGCATAGTCTTGAGCAGCGGCCTCGCGACGGACCAGCGGCTCGGATTGTTCAAAATTCGCACCGGCGACAGCATCGCCGATAATGACCATGACCGGGCCGCCCAACTCATCGCGATGCTCGAGATCTGGCAAATCCCGCAGGATACCATGCATCAGGCGGCGATCGCTCCGGCTGGCATTCTCGATGATGGCAACGGTCGTCTCGGGCGGCAGGCCGGCCTGCATCAGGCGGCCGGCGACGGAAGCGGCAACCGTGCGTCCCATATACACGGCAATCGTGGCCCCGGATACGGCCAAACTCGCCCAATCGGGCAGCACGTCGCCTGTGAGATCGTGACCCGTTGTGAAGACCAGCGACGAGGCAACACCGCGCAGCGTCAGCGGCAGTTCAAAATCGGCAGCAGCAGCGAAAGCGGAGGTGATGCCGGGAACGATCTCATAACCGATACCGGCAGCACGCAGGGCAGCCATTTCCTCGCCCGCACGACCATAGACCAGCGGATCACCCGACTTCAGCCGCACGACGCGCTTACCTTCGCGGCCGAGCTGCACCAGCAGGTCGTTGATTTCTTCCTGCGACTTGCTGTGGCAGCCCTTGCGCTTGCCGACAGACAGGCGCTCGGCATCGCGCCGTCCCATATCGACGATTGCCTGCGGCACCAGAGCGTCATAGACGATGACATCGGCTTCCATCATCACGCGCTGCGCCCGCAAAGTCAGCAGATCTTCCGCGCCCGGACCGGCACCGACCAGCCAGACGCGTCCCTCGACCTCACGCGACGACTGCAACAGCTCATCGGCCGCTTGCTCCGCCTGCAAGAGATGTCCGGCATTGACGGCGTCGGCGACGGGTCCTGAAAAGAACTGCCGCCAGAAGATGCGACGGGCAACGCCGCGCGGCACAAGGCGCTCGACCGGCTTGCGGAAGCGCGTCGCGAGCTCGGCCAATTTACCGAGCGACGGCGACAGTATCTGGTCGATCTGCGCACGGATCATCTGCGCCAGCACCGGACCAGCACCTTCGGTGCCGATGGCCACTGCCACCGGAGCCCGGTTGACCAGCGCCGGCGTGTAGAAATCGCAATAATCGGGCTGATCGACGGCGTTTGCCGGAATTCGCTCGACGCGGGCCGCATCGACGATCATCCGATCGGCCTCGGCATCGCCGGTGGCGGCAAAAACGAGCGTCGCGCCCTTGACCTGATCGGCAGAAAAATTGCCGCGTACGGTTTCGATACGATTGGCAATGAGGAAGGCATGATAATCAGCCTCCGGCGCCTGCACAAAGGCGACGACCTTCGCCTGCGTGTTCAGAAGCAGCCGCACCTTGGCGAAGGCTTCATCGCCATTGCCGAAGACAGCAGTAATCCTTCCTTCCACGCGGAAGAAGGCGGGAAACACCGAAAGCTGTTCAGTCCTCAGAGGCATCGTTATTCCACTTCGAGATTTGGCGAATATCGCCCTTGCGGCCAAGAGATTGAAGAAACAGAAATTCTAATGCCCATGCATGCGCGTATTCTTTTGCTCGACATGCCAAGGATTTGAGCAAAACTCACCAGACGAGCAGACCGACATAAATATAGGAAATCTATAGACTTTTATGATTGACTGGCGCCTGCGACCATTTTATTGCCTGTGACAAACCGGGTCCATACGTCATTTGCGCATTCCGTCGCATCGGCAATGCCGATAGACTGGCGCCAAAACTTTGGAGCAGATCCTTGTCCGACAACAGCATCGCAGCCCGCCTTCTCGACGTCGTGGAGCATGACATCCTGCCCCTGACCCGCAAAGGCGTTTCTGCCGGCAACAAGGTCTTCGGCGCTGCCATCCTGCGCAAATCCGACCTTTCACTCGTTATCGCGGAAACCAACAATGAGTTGGAAAACCCGCTCTGGCATGGCGAGGTTCATGCCCTGAAGCGCTTCTACGAACTCGGCGAAAAGCTTGCGACCAAGGATCTGATCTTCCTGTCCACGCATGAACCCTGCACCATGTGCATGTCGGCGATCACCTGGGCCGGTTTCGACAATTTCTACTATTTCTTCAGCCATGAGGATTCCCGGGATGCCTTCGCGATCCCGCATGATCTCAAAATCCTGAAGGAAGTCTTCGGCCTGGAGCCTGGCGGCTATCGCCGCCAAAACGCATTCTGGAACAGCTTTGCCATCTCCGACCTGGTGGAGACGGAAGAAGATCCGCGCAAAGGCGAGTTGAAGGACCAGACGGCGCGCATCAAGCAGGCCTATGCCGGTCTCTCCGACAGCTACCAGGCGTCCAAGAGCGACAACGACATCCCCTTGAACTGACAGAGCAAGATCCGAGGCAACGATGGAAGCATCGCGAGACATTTCCCGCCTGATCGACATCATGGCGGCGCTGCGAAACCCCGAGAGCGGTTGCCCCTGGGACATCGTCCAGACGTTCGAGACCATCAAGCCCTATACGATCGAAGAGGCCTATGAGGTTGCGGATGCGATCGAGCGCAAGGATAACGACGATCTTTGCGACGAGCTCGGCGATCTGCTGCTGCAGGTGGTATTCCATTCTCGGATCGCCGAGGAGGCTGGAGCGTTTTCTTTCGGCGATGTCGTGCATGCCATCACCCGCAAGATGATCCGTCGCCATCCACACGTCTTTGCTGTCTCCGATGCGAAGACCGAAGACGCGGTGACGCTGCAATGGGACCGGATCAAGGCCGAGGAGAAGCGCGAGCGGGCCGAGCGCCGTGCCAAGAGCGGCATATCAGAGGATTTCAAGGCCGGTTTCCTGGGCTCGGTGCAACGGACCTTCCCTGCCCTGACGGAAGCATTGAAACTGCAGGAGCGCGCCGCCAAGGTCGGCTTCGACTGGTCGGCGCCCGAACCGATCCTCGACAAGATCGAGGAGGAGATCGGCGAATTGCGGGCAGCACTTGCAAGCGGCGACAAGGCCAAGGTCAGCGACGAGCTCGGCGATCTGATCTTCGCCGTCGTCAATATCGGCCGGCATGTGAACGCCGATCCGGAGCAGGCTCTGCGCGGCACGAACACAAAGTTCCGCCGCCGTTTCCATCATATCGAAACAACGCTCGAGGCTGAGGGCGAGACGCTGGAAGGCGCCTCGCTGGAGCGGATGGAAGAGATCTGGCAGGCGGCAAAGGCTATCGAGCGGCAGCTTGCCGGCGTCAAAACGGCCTGAAGCGCGCCGCGATCCTTCGGATTCGCTTCTTGCGCTTTTGGCTCGGGTCTTTCGCATGTCGTTATTGCAAAACCGCTTCACACTTTTGCGCGAGATGCGGAATGCCGCCTATTCCCAATCCTCGCGCTGCGGCTTCGGGCCATTGCCCATACGCCGCTCCAGTTCGGCCGCTTCGGTTTCCGTCAGGCGGACATCAAGCGTCACAGTGCCGTCTTCATTGTCCTCGCGGTTGTCGACAACTGCGTGGTTATAGAGCCAGGGCAATAGCGCCAGTTTTTCGACCGGCAAGGTGATCGTCGTTTCCGTCAGCACGCCGGAGAGGCGCCGGCTGATTTCGTCCATCAGACGATCAACGCCTTCACCTGTTATCGCCGAAACGGCAATGACATTTTCAGCGGTCGACGCCTTCTGCACAATGGCGTCATGCGCTTCCGGCTCCAGACGGTCGATCTTGTTCCAGACCTCGAGAATGCGCTCGGCGCCTTCCGCTTCGCCAATGCCGAGATCGCTGAGAATGCGCATGACATCGGCGCTCTGAACCTGATTGTCATCGTCGGAGAGATCGCGGACGTGCAGGATTAGGTCCGCTTCCAGAACCTCTTCCAGCGTCGCACGGAACGCGGCCACCAGATGAGTCGGAAGATCCGAGATGAAACCGACGGTGTCGGAGAGAATGACTGTGCGGCCATGCGGCAGCTTCATGCGGCGCAGCGTCGGGTCGAGCGTCGCAAACAGCATGTCTTCGGCCAGCACGCCGGCGCCGGTGATGCGGTTGAACAGCGTTGACTTGCCAGCATTGGTATAGCCGACGAGAGCCACGATCGGATGCGGCACCTTCTTGCGCTTGGCGCGGTGAAGCTGGCGGGTGCGAACCACCTGCTCCAGCTCGCGCTCCAGCCGGATGATCCGCTCCTGCAGCATGCGCCGGTCGGCTTCGATCTGGGTTTCACCCGGGCCGCCCATGAAGCCGGCACCGCCGCGCTGGCGCTCAAGGTGGGTCCAGCTTCGGACCAGCCGGCCCTTCTGATAATTCAGATGTGCAAGCTCGACCTGCAGCGTGCCTTCCTTGGTGGAGGCGCGGCGGCCGAAGATTTCGAGAATGAGGCCAGTGCGGTCGATGACCTTAGCGTTCCAGGCCTTCTCGAGATTGCGCTGCTGCACCGGCGTCAGCGGATGATCGACGATGAGGAGGCCGGCATTGAACTCGTCGAGCAGCGCAAGGATTTCCTCGATCTTGCCGGTGCCGAGCAGCGTCGCCGGCCGCGGATCGTTGATCGGGACGATGGAGCCGTTGACGACATCGAGATCGATAGCGAGTGCAAGGCCCTTGGCCTCCTCCAGCCGGCTCTCCGGGGGACGGGAGACGGATATGGCGCTGTCGGCCTGGGCGGAACGCGCGGCGCGCGCCTGTTTCAGCACAGGCACGACGACGACAGCGCGCATGTCATCCCGGTGCTTTACAGTCTCCGGGATGAGGGAATCATTTTTGGTATCGCGTGTCGTGATAACGGCAAGTCCCAGTTAGGAAGCGGCTTCTTCGCTCTCGAACATCTGCATCGGCTGACCCGGCATGATCGTCGAGATCGCATGCTTGTAGACGAGCTGCGAATGGCCATCGCGGCGGAGCAGGACACAGAAATTGTCGAAGGAGGTCACGACACCTGTGAGCTTCACGCCATTAATCAAGAAAATTGTCAGTGAAATCTTTTGCTTGCGAACAGTATTGAGAAATAGGTCCTGCAAGTTCTGAGAACGTTCCGCCATCGCGCCGCTTCTTTCTTTTTTGCCGACCTGAGCCGGTTAAATGTCATGATATACAGAGGTCCCGGACGGGAGATACCCTCATTCTCTCCCCCCAGCGAATGTTGGTATCAAATCGCAGTCTTTTCCGCAACGTCGAAAAAGGCTTCACGAATTTTCTGTGACATGCTGCCCGGATGACCGTTGGCAATCGTCTCGCCATCGATAGAAATGACCGGAAAACAGATACTTGTCGCCGCGGTGATGAAGACTTCGCGAGCCTTCATCATCTCTTCGACCGAGAAGAATCGCTCGACGATCGTCACATCGAGCTTGGCTGCAACGTCCATCAGCGTCGTGCGGGTGATGCCGCGCAGGATGCCGTGCTCGGCGGGGCGGGTGACGAGATTTCCGTCGTGATCGACGATCCAGACATTGGTGGCGGCCCCTTCCTTCACCATGCCGTTATGGTCGATATAGATCGCTTCCTGCGCGCCGGCTTCCTTGGCCTGCTGCCGGGCCATCGCGTTTGGAAGCAGGCCGACCGACTTGATATCCACCCGGTCCCAGCGATTGTCGCGGACGGTGATTGCCTTGATGCCGTTGGCATTCTTCTTGGCAATCACGGATTGATCGGTGCTCTTGGCGGTCACGACGATCGAGGACGGCGTGCCATCAGGCGGAAAGACGTGATCGCGCCGGGCGACGCCGCGCGTCACCTGCAGGTAGAACAGGCCGTTACGGACGTGGTTGCGACGCAAGGTCTCGCGAATCACCAGCACCAACGCCTGGCGCGTCATCGGCCAGGCGATCCGCAGCTCACTCAGCGAGCGGTTGAGGCGATCGAGGTGGCGCGTCATGTCGACAATCACGCCATGACGAACCTCGCACACCTCATAGACGCCGTCGGCAAACTGATAGCCGCGATCCTCGATATGCACCATGGCATCGCTGTGCCTGACGTAGCGGCCGTTGACATAAGCTATTCTCGGCATGGAAGCCCCTGATCCGAATTCTGTGATGTTTGAAATGTCGGGCGGCTGATCAGACGCCCAACGACTTCAGCTTGCGATGCAACGCGGAACGCTCCATGCCGACAAATTCCGCCGTGCGCGAGATATTGCCGCCGAAGCGGTTGATCTGGGCGATGAGATAATCGCGCTCGAACATTTCACGCGCTTCGCGCAGCGGCAGCGTCATGATGTGATAGTCGTTCTTCGCGGAGACCTTCGGCAGCATGTCGCCGAGGTCTGTCGGCAGCATTTCGGCCGTGATCGGCGTATCGGCTCCGTCCGAACGCGCGAGAATCATCAGACGCTCGATATTGTTGCGCAGCTGGCGGATGTTGCCAGGCCAGTCATGCGCCTGCAGCACGGCCATGGCGTCATCGCCGATCCGGCGGGGACGAATGCCGGCCTGTTCGGAAATCTGGCGCATCAGCTGGTCGACGAGGAAGGGAATGTCCTCGCGGCGCTCGGCAAGGGCCGGCACGCGTACGGGCACGACGGCGAGACGGTGGTAGAGATCCTCGCGGAAAAGGCTCTCGGCAATGCGGCTTTCCAGATTATACGCGGTAGACGAGATGATACGGACATCGACCTTGACGCGCTTGGAACCGCCGACACGTTCGAACTGCTGGTCGACGAGCACGCGCAGGATCTTGTTCTGCGTCTCGCGCGGCATTTCGCCAACTTCGTCGAGATAGAGGATGCCGCGATGGGCTTCTTCCAGAGCGCCGATCTTGCGCGCCTGCCCCGGCGAACCCTCGGTGCCGAACAAGGCGATTTCCATGCGCTCAGGCGTGATGGTCGCAGCGTTCAGTGCCACGAAGGGACCGTTGGCCCGGGTCGACTTCTTGTGGATCATGCGGGCTACCAGTTCCTTTCCGGAACCGGAGGGGCCGAAGATCATCACACGGCTGTTGGTGGGCGAAACCTTGTCGATCGTCTGGCGCAGCTGCGAAACGGCAACCGACGTGCCGATCAGTTCCACAGCATCACCGGTGCGGCGCTTGAGCTCCGAGACTTCACGCTTCAGCTTGGAATTTTCCAGCGCGCGCTCGGCGATCAGGATCAGACGATCGGCCTTGAACGGCTTCTCGATGAAATCGAAAGCGCCGCGCTTGATAGCAGACACGGCCGTCTCGATGTTGCCGTGACCCGAAATCATGACCACGGGCAACTCCGGATGACGCGCCTTGATCTCGTCAAGCAGCGCAAGGCCGTCGAGCTTGCTACCCTGCATCCAGATATCGAGGAAGATCAGCCGCGGCGCTCGGTCGGAAATCGCGGCCAGCGCGCTGTCGCTATCATACGCGGTGCGGGTTTCGTGACCTTCATCCGAAAGAATTCCCGAAACAATTTCGCGAATGTCTTCCTCGTCGTCCACTACGAGAATGTCAGATGCCATAGACGCTTTCCTTGTCACTTTCTGTCTGGGCGACGGCGGCCTGCTCACGGCGCGGCAGATGCACGCGGATCATGGCTCCCCTGCCCTGGTCGAATTCGGCAGGCGCGTCGTGGAGTTCGATCTGCCCGCCATGGTCTTCAATGATCTTCTTGACGATGGCGAGGCCGAGGCCGGTGCCCTTCTCGCGCATCGTCATGTAGGGTTCTAAAATGCTGTGCCGGTTTTCGACCGGCAGACCGCGGCCGTTGTCGATGACATCGACCGTGAAGCGATCGCGATCCGGGTCCAGAGACGAACGCACCAGGATCTTCGGCTGCTCGGGCGCCTGATCGCTCGGCACGCCCTCGATCGCCTCGACGGCGTTCTTGATGAGATTGCCGAAGGCCTGTCCGAGCATTCGCGCATCGAACATGCCCTCCAGCCGTTCGTCGCCCAGCTCACGCTCGAACTGGACGTGATTGTTGCCCATTTCGCGCAGGAAGACGGCATCGCGCAGAATATCGCGCAGATCGGTCGGCTCCATGGTCGGCTTCGGCATGCGGGCGAAGGAGGAAAACTCGTCGACCATGCGGCCGATATCGCCCACCTGCCGGATGATCGTATCGGTGCACTGGTCGAAGACCGGGCGGTCGGCATCGGCGATATTCTTGCCGAAACGACGGCGGATGCGCTCGGCCGACAGCTGGATCGGCGTCAACGGGTTCTTGATCTCATGCGCGATACGGCGCGCGACATCGGCCCAGGCGGTCGAACGCTGCGCTATGACCAGATCGGTGATGTCGTCGAGGGTAATGACGTAGGATTCGTTGGCGTCGCGCGATTCCTCGCGCGTCACCTGGACGCTGAGCGTGCGCACCGTTCCGCCGCGAACAAGGCTGATCTGCTTGCGGAAATCGCTGCGATGGCGCGTCGTCGCTTCCGTCACGACCTGATCGACCTCTGGTGAGATATCAGACAGATTCTTGCCGATGAGCTCATCACTCTTGAGCGTCAGCAGGTCTTCGGCCGAGGTGTTGACGATGGTGATGCGCCGATCATGCTCGACACCGATCACGGCTGCCGTAACACCCGAGAGCACGGCTTCGATGAAGCGACGGCGATCATCGACCTCATCCTTCGCTTCCAGGATTTCGTCACGCTGGGTGCGGATTTCCGAGATCATCTTGTTGAAGGTACGCGAAAGGCTGCCGACATCGCCATCAGCAGAGCGTACCGGCACCAGCACGTTCATATTGCCCGAGGCGACATTGTCTGCGGCGCTGATGAGAAGACGGATCGGCCGCACGATACGGTCCGCAATCGCGATCGCGGTCCAGATCGCAGCCAGAAGCACGATCAGAGCGAAGCCGATGTAGAGGACGGCGAAGGCGATCTGCAGCGACATGCGCCCCGCTTCCATCGCCTTGTATTCGACGGTGTTGTCTTCCACCATCCGCATGGCGTTCATGACGCGCGGATCGACCGCACGCACGGTATAGAGAAACGAACCTGGAAGCTCGTCCAACTTGATGACAGCGCCGACGAGATTGGTCACACCGGGCGGGATGAGCGTCGGCTGGCCATTGGCCGAGGAATCGAGCGCATCCTTCGGAATGGCTGGCAGCGGGCGTTCGGTCTTGATATCGGCCTGGACGATGGCGGTGCCGTCGCGGCGCACGAGGAAGGCGCCCAGCAGGCCGCGGCCGCGCGCCTGACGGGTCATCAGATCGGCAAACCCGGTGCGGTCGAGGTTGAAGAGAGAGCGATTGCGCTCCAGATCGTTCGCCATCGAGACGGTCTGGCCCTGCAGATAGCTCGCATTCTCCATCAGATAGGCTTGGGCGACGTTCTGCGAGGAGCTGATGATCTGCTGGGTTCGCACGCCAAACCAGCGGTCGAGACCGACATTGAGCGTCAGGCTGGCGACGATGGCGACGAGAATGGCCGGCGTGATCGCGACGATCGAGAAAAGAACGACGATGCGGATATGCAGGCGGGCTGCCGCGCGGCCACGGCTGCGCGCCTTCATCAGCCGCGCCACTTCGCGAGCAATCAGAGCAATCAGCCCCAGCACGAACAGGCCGTTGATGACGACCGAGGTGAAGACGACTGAGGATGTCGGGGCAATCGGCGTCAGCCCGAGAAGCATCAGCAAGGTCGCGATGGCGCACAGAAGAGCGCCGCCGGCCAGGATCAAACCAGGTAGGGCAAAGGAAGCACGACGGTCCGTCACCTTGACAACCGCCTCGTCGCTCGCCGCCGGCGACACCGCGTCCTGCATCATTCCCATCAATCTCCACGCCCGAGCGACGGTCGGCGCCCTGGTCAAATCGCACGGCCACTATTGGGCACGGGTGCGAGCGACAGGCAGAGGCGGGAACTGTCGTCCGGTTTCGCACAGAAGCGAAACCTTTACTTCATGTCACTTTTGCAACAAGTTGAAAAATCAGACAAACTCTCGTTCTGACGAGAGTGGGCCAGATGAATCGCCACCGCAAAAACGACGAATCTGCTGCGTGACCTTTAAGCAACGCATTGTGGCGAAAATGCAACGCATCGGATTGCGTTGTCAAGCCGTACGGGAGCTTCTGTAAACCGAAACACCCAGTTCTCTGATCTTTTTGCGCAGCGTATTGCGATTCAAGCCCAAAAGATCGGCCGCCTTGATCTGATTTCCGCGCGTGGCCGTCAGGGCGGCGAGAATCAGCGGGTATTCCATTTCGGTCAACACGCGGTCATAGAGACCCGGGGGCGGCAGATTTTCGCCGAAACCAGCGAAATAGGTCCGCATGTTCTCTTCCACCGCCTGGGCTATGGTCATCGTGCCGGTGCGGACCGGACCTTTTTCGATCGGGCTGTCGGGCACGTCGGCGCGCAGTTCCGCGTCGATGATCTCCTTGGTGATGACATCCTGCGGATAGAGCGCCATCAGCCGGCGAATGAGGTTTTCCAGCTCGCGGACGTTACCGGGCCAGGGATAGGCCTTCATCAGCTCGAGCGCCTCCTGATCGAAACGCTTGGAACCCAAGCCCTCCTTCTCAGCCTGCTGGATGAAATGGCGCACCAGATCCGGAATATCCTCGGCGCGATCGCGCAGCGGCGGCAAGCGCAACGGCACGACGTTGAGGCGGTAATAGAGATCCTCGCGGAACAAGCCCTGATTGATCGCCTGCTTCAGGTCCTTGTTGGTGGCAGCGACGATGCGGACATCGGTGCGGATCGGCGTGCGGCCGCCGACGGTCGTATATTCGCCCTGCTGCAGCACGCGCAGCAAACGGGTCTGCGCGTCCATCGGCATGTCGCCGATTTCGTCAAGGAACAGCGTGCCGCCCTCGGCTTGTTCGAAACGGCCCGTCGAGCGGGTTTGCGCGCCGGTAAAGGCGCCCTTCTCGTGGCCGAACAGTTCGGATTCGATCAGGTCACGCGGGATGGCGGCCATGTTGATCGCCACGAACGGACCATTGCGGCGCTTGCCGTAATCGTGCAGCGCGCGCGCCACCAGCTCCTTGCCGGTGCCGGATTCGCCGGTAATCATCAGGGTCAGATCGGTCTGCATCAGACGCGCGAGCACGCGGTAGATTTCCTGCATCGCGGCGGATCGGCCGACGAGCGGCATGCCGTCCTGCATGTCGTCGTCGATCTTTGCCGGCTTGCGCTTCGGCTCCGCCAGCGCCCGGCCGACGATCGCGATAAGCTCGGTCAGGTCGAAGGGCTTCGGGAGATAGTCGTAAGCGCCCTTCTCCGATGCCTTGATGGCCGTCATGAAGGTGTTCTGCGCACTCATGACCAGAACGGGCAGATCCGGTCTCGCCTTCTTGATGCGCGGCAGCAGGTCAAATGCGTTTTCGTCGGGCATGACGACGTCGGTTACGACGAGGTCGCCTTCGCCGGCCGAAACCCAACGCCAGAGCGTGGCGGCGTTCGACGTGATGCGGACATCGTAACCCGCGCGGCTCAAAGCTTGATTGAGCACAGTGCGGATGGCCGCATCGTCATCGGCGACAAGGATCGTGGCTGTCATCGAGTAGTCCCTGTAGAGTTCGGAAGGGGGGCATCTTCTGAGGTAATGCCCTTGGAAGCAGGCATCAAAACGCGGAAAGTGGTGCGATGGTTCTGGCTGTCGCATTCGACGATGCCGCCATGGTCGCCGATAATCTTGGCGACCAGCGCAAGGCCGAGGCCTGTTCCGTTCGTCTTCGTGGTTATGAACGGATCGAAGAGATGCGGCACGAGATCGGCCGGCACGCCTGGGCCATTGTCGATGACGCAGAATTCCAGCGGCAGCGAGATCTTTTCGCGCGTCCCGGCAACCGAGAGCCGGATGCCGGGACGATAGGCCGTCGTCAGCATGATCTCGCCATCCTGACGGTCGCCGACCGCTTCGGCGGCATTCTTCACCAGATTGAGGAAGACCTGAACAAGCTGATCCCGGTTCGCAAAAACAGCCGGCAGCGACGGGTCATAATTCTCGGAAATCTTGATGTTGCGGGCAAAGCCAGCCTTGGCGACTGCCTTCACGTGATCAAGCACGGAATGGATGTTGACGGGAACGCGGTCGACCGGCCGCTCGTCGGAGAAAACCTCCATGCGGTCGACCAGCGAGACGATACGGTCGGTCTCGTCGCAGATGAGGCGAGTCAGCGCACGATCATCATCCTCGACAGACTGTTCCAGCAGCTGCGCTGCACCGCGAATGCCCGAGAGTGGGTTCTTGATCTCATGCGCCAGCATCGAGGCAAGGCCTGTGACCGAACGGGCGGCGGCGCGATGCGTCAGTTGCCGGTCGATCTTGTCGGCCATGGAGCGCTCCTGGAACACCACCACGACCGAACCGGGCGTGCTGGAAACCGGCGCGACATAGATGTCCACCAGCTTGTCCTGTCCCAGGCGCGGCGAGCTGAGATCGACACGGTATTCGTTGACGGGCGCCCGGCGTTCGCGCACCTGGTCGATCAGCGCCAGCAAGGGGCTACCGAACGGTATGAAGGTGGAGATCTTGTAGCGCGACAGGTGCGATGCGCTGGCGCCGAAGAAGGCTTCCGCCTCCCAATTGGCGAAAGCGATAAGACCGGCCTCATCGACCATGACGACGGGGTTCTGGATGGCATTGAGAACGGCCATGGCCACGGAGTTGGCCGGGGTGTCACCGGCGCCGGAGCTGGATTTCGAAGTCATGCAGCCTCCTGGACGCAGTGGGCGAGATCGGCATCAGCCTGCAGCGCGGCATGGAAGGATGCAGCCACTTCGCCGCTCTCTCTCGACGTCATGATTTTCGCCTTGTCGGCACCCGTCGTCGCCGGCGCATAGCGATCGAGATACCAGGCGAGATGCTTGCGGGCGTGGCGAATGCCGACAGCCTCGCCATAGAATTCCAGCATCATGCGATAGTGCTCGAGGGCGATTTCGACGATCTCCTGACGGTTTGGCTCGCGATGGCCGGCGATCACGCCCGCATGCCACGGACGGCCCTGGCAACCGCGACCGATCATGACGGCGTCGGCGCCGGAGCGGCGCAGGATTTCCTCAGCGTCCTCAGCCGTTTCGACATCGCCATTGGCGACAAGCGGAATGGAGACGACATCGCGCACGGCGCGGATGGCATCCCAATCCGCCCTGCCCTCATAGAATTGCATGCGGGTGCGGCCGTGGATGGTGACGAGCTGGATGCCGGCCTCCTCGGCACGGCGGGCGATGTCAGGCGCGTTGATGGAATTCTCGTCCCAGCCAAGGCGCATCTTCAAGGTCACAGGAATATTCACTGCGCCGACGGTTGCTTCGATCAATGTCAGCGCATGATCGGGATCGCGCATCAGCGCCGAGCCGGAATAGCCGCCGATCACCTTCTTGGCCGGGCAACCCATGTTGATATCAATGATATCGGCACCATTATCGGCAGCGATCTTTGCCGCCTCGGCCATCCAATGGGCTTCACGCCCGGCAAGCTGCACCATATGCGGCTTTAACCCTGCACTTTTCAAGCGCGCCCAGGACTCGGCCGTATCCTGCACGAGCTCGCGACTGGCGACCATTTCCGTGACGACCAGGCCGGCGCCGTAGCGTAATGCGAGCTGCCGGAAAGGAAGATCGGTCACGCCCGACATCGGTGCAAGGATCACGCGATTTCGGATAGGCACGGAACCGATGGAAAATGGAGCTGCAAGCTTGGGAGAAAGCAAATGATTATCTTTCGGGCACACCATACATCTGCACTATTTTTAGACACGCTTTGAAAGTTTGCCAAGGGGTTTCGAAGAATCCCGATATTTTTTGGGCAGATGCTGGAAAATACTCAGTTGAGGCGATAGACCCTGCTGAAGCAGGATCCCGTTTTGGCGATCTATTTAGCATGTGCTTGTTCAAAGGAAAGCTCTACGCTTTTCAAAGCCATGCCGCAGACCGAGCCTTTCATATTTCGGGGGTTTATGACGCAAATGCATTCAAAGCAACCGCTGTCGGTGGGAATCGTCATCGTTGCCGCCGGGCGTGGCGAAAGGGCGGGCTCTCCCGAAGAAGGTCCCAAGCAGTATCGCCCGATCGGCGGCAGAGCGGTTATTGCGCATACGCTTGAAAGATTCGTGACATGGCCGCAGGCATCCAAGATCGTCGTCGTCATCCATCGCGATGACGAAAAACTGTTGCGGGTGGCGCTGGAGCAGGTTGACGGCCTGCCCGAGGTCGAGATCGCCTTCGGCGGAGCGACGCGCCAGCAATCCGTGCTTGCAGGGCTTCGGCACCTGAAGGCAAGCGGCGTGACGCATGTCATGATCCATGACGCGGTGCGCCCCTTCTTCGACCATGATCTGCTGGATCGTGTCGCCATAGCGCTGGCTGAAGGTGCGCCCGCCGTGTTGCCTGCCATGCCCGTCACCGACACGCTGAAGCGCGGCGACGCAAACGGTCTGGTTGTCGATACCGTATCCCGCACTGGCCTTCACGCCGCGCAGACGCCGCAATCCTTCCGCTTCGCCGATATTCTCGCCGCACATGAGAAAGCCGAAGCCGACGGCAAGATTGATTTCACCGACGATGCGGCGATTGCCGAATGGTGCGGCCTGCCGGTAACATTGGTGACCGGGAGCGCGGACAATGTAAAACTGACGATCAAGAGGGATATTGCCATGGCCGATGAAAAGCTCAGCGCCGCGCTGCTGCCCGACGTGCGCACCGGCAACGGCTATGACGTGCATCAGCTGGAGCCGGGCGATGGCGTTACCCTTTGTGGCGTCTTCATTCCGCACGACCAGAAGCTGAAGGGGCATTCGGACGCCGATGTCGCCCTGCATGCCCTGACGGATGCCCTGCTTGCCACCTGCGGCGCCGGCGATATCGGCGATCACTTCCCGCCCTCCGATCCGCAATGGAAGGGCGCCCCTTCCCGCATCTTCATCGAACACGCGGCAAAGATCGTGCGTGAGCGCGGCGGCACTATCATGAATGCGGATGTCTCCCTGGTCGCCGAAGCCCCGAAAGTCGGGCCGCATCGCGACGTCATGCGCGCCAGGCTATCGGAGTTTCTCGGCATCAGCATCGATCGCTGTTCGGTCAAGGCAACCACAAACGAGAAGATCGGCTTCGTCGGCCGCCGCGAAGGCATCGCAGCCATCGCGACCGCGACCGTCGTTTATCGTGGAGGCAAGACATGACGCATTTCCCGGAGGAGATTCTCGCGCTCGCGCAAAAGATCGTCACCGACTTCACGGCCAGGGGCTGGATGGTCGCGACGGCCGAATCCTGCACCGGCGGGCTGATTGCTGGCGCGCTGACGGAAATTCCCGGCTCCTCCGCCGTCGTCGATCGTGGTTTTGTCACCTACACCAATACGGCCAAGATGGAGATGCTCGGTGTGCAGGAGCAGACGCTGGCACAATTCGGTGCTGTCTCAAGGGAAACGGCGCTGCAGATGGTGCATGGCGCCCTCTTCCGCTCTCGGGCCGATTTCGCCGTGGCGGTAACGGGTATCGCCGGCCCTGGCGGCGGCTCCGCTGAAAAGCCGGTGGGCCTCGTCCACCTCGCCGCCAAGGCGCGCAGCGGCGCGCTTATCCATCATGAAATGCGCTATGGCGATATTGGCCGCGACAAGGTTCGGCTCGCCACCTTGAATACCGCGCTGGAAATGCTCGTCACGCTCGGTCAGTGACCGGGCGAGGCATCAGGCATAGATCTTATTGGCGCGCGTCTCGAAGGCATCCGTGAACATGCGGAAGGCTCGATCGAACATCGATCCCATCAGGGCGCCGAGAATGCGGCTCTTGAACTCGTAATCGATAAAGAAGTCGATGACGCTGCCGCCATTCTCCGACGGCTGAAAACGCCAGCGATTGTCGAGATACTTGAACGGACCGTCGATATATTTCACATCGATGGCGCGCTCGGCCTTGTTCAGCAGCACCTGCGTCGTAAAGGTCTCGCGGATCGCTTTGTAACCGACGGTCATGTCGGCAATCAGCAGGGTCTTGCCGTCACGATCCTTGCGGCTGCGAACCGTGAGCGCGTCGCAAAGCGGCAGGAATTCCGGATAACGCTCCACGTCGGCGACGAGGTCGAACATCTGATCGGGCGAATGCGGAACGGGGCGATGGGTTTCGAACTGAGGCATGAGCCGCAATTAAGCAGGACCGCCAAGAAGATCAAGAAGCTGACGCATTTCGCCGCGGGATTTCAGCTGTAAAACAGGCACATCAGGCCCATGCTGAGCAAGCCCAGCCAGAACTTTCGGCGCAAATTTCTGCTCCCAATCCCAGATGTAGCGTAGAAACTCCCAATCGACGCGTTCGGGGCACCCTGGGGCCATATCGGGGCGCGACCGCCCCAGCCATCGCAGTGCCCTCGACAAAGCGCCCCACATGCAAACCCAACGCGGCATGCGCACCCAAAGCACAAGCTCGGTGCGCGGCAATCTCAGATCAAAGCTGGATGGTCCCGTTCCATCGATCAGCCAGCGATCCTCGGCAACCTTCGCCGCAATAAGCGCGCGTTCCTCTACCTTGTCTCGCTTCACCCAGCCCGGCAGCCAGAAAAACTCCCGGTCCATGGAGACGTAGGGCAAATCCAGAAAAGCAACGATCTTCTGGGCCAATGTCGACTTGCCGCCGCCGGAACAGCCCATGATAAGGATACGATCGACCGCCCTAAGATGGGCCGCGCCCTCAGCTATGCTGCTTAATTCCCGCATGTGTCACCTCCGGCAACCGAATGAGCACAATAATTTGAATGTCTGGCCGCGCCTACGCCGGTTTTGTGAGCAAATCGAGCAATTCGTTCATTTGCCGGCGACTGGTCAATTGGAGGACAGGCACATCAGGCCCATGCTGCGCGAGGCCGGCCAGAACTCTCGGCGCAAACTTCTCCTCAAACGTCCAGATGAACCGCAGGAATTGCCAGTCGACCTTCTCGATGCAGCTTGGCGCCATTTCCGGGCGCGTGCGGCCCATCCATCTGATCCAGCGGGACACCACGCCCCATACGCATAACAGCCGCGGCATCCGCACCCAGATAACGAAATCCGTACGTGGCAGACGCACATCGAATGTCGAAGGGTTGGTGCCATCCAGGATCCATCGCTCTTCCTGAACCTTGGCGACAATGATGGCGCGCTGCTCGTCCTTTGCGCGCTCGACCCAGCCCGGCAGCCACAGGACGTCGCGATCGATCGAGACATAGGCAAGGCCGAAGCGGGTGGCAATCTTCTGCGACAGGGTCGACTTGCCGCCGCCGGAGCAGCCCATGACGAGGATTCGGTTCGCCCTGCGGATATGATCGGCCGCTTCGGCGAGATCGCGCACTTCGTTGCGCAACGACGGCATCACAAGCTGATCCATGACAACCCCTCAGATTTTGCTTCGCAGCCGCGACAGCAATTCCTCGCCATCGCGGTAGGATTTCAGTGTCACGACCGGCACATTGCTGCCGTACCGTGCCAGCATGTCCTGAAACTGCGGCGCCTCGTCACGCTCGAATGTCCAGATGTAACGCAGGAATTTCCAGTCCAGCCGCTCGGGGCATCCCGGCGCCATTTCGGGCCGCGACCGACCCCTGTAACGCAGCCAGCGCGAAATCACGCCGCGTAGCGCCACGTGCCGCGACGGCCGTCGCCATATGACGATATCGGTGCGCGGTAGCCGCAGGGGCAAGGTTCCGGGGCTGTTGCCGTCCATGATCCAGCGCGGTCCGGCGACCGCCTGCTCGATCAGCGCAATGGCTTCCGGACGCGGCCGTGACTTCCAGCCGGGCAACCAGAAGATATCGCGATCCATCGACACGTAGGTCAGGTCGCGCAACGACGCGATCGCCTGTGCGAGGGTGCTCTTGCCGGTGCCGGAACAGCCGATGACAAGAATACGTTCTGCCTTTTGCAGGATAGATGCCGCCTCTTCAGTATCGACGGCGCACGAAAGCGCCAGCGGCGCGATAGTCTGCTCCACGGTCCAGCTCCATGATCGAATCTAAAGCGCCGATACCGGTGACAAACGGCGGGGGTGTTCCCTAGGCCGCGTCGATGACAGATGAATGACAGAACGAAAAAACCGCGGCACACTCGCCGCGGTTCGTTCGAAAGTAGATGCGTCCGGCTGGGCTTATTCGGCGGCCAGCAGTAGCTTCTTTTCGCGGGCAGCACGAAGCCGCTCGAAATCATCGCCGGCGTGATGCGACGAGCGCGTCAGCGGGCTCGAGGCGACCATCAGGAAGCCCTTGGTGTAAGCCACGGTCTCATAGGACTTGAACTCTTCCGGCGTGACGAAGCTCATCACCTGGTGATGCTTGCGTGTCGGCTGCAGATACTGACCGATGGTGAGGAAGTCGACGTCGGCGGTGCGCAGGTCGTCCATCAGCTGCAGCACTTCATTGCGCTCCTCACCGAGGCCGACCATGATGCCCGACTTGGTGAACATGGTCGGGTCCAGTTCCTTGACCCGCTGCAGCAGGCGAACGGAATGGAAGTAGCGCGCGCCGGGGCGAACCTTCAGGTAATTGCCGGGCACGGTTTCCAGATTGTGATTGAAGACGTCGGGCTTTGCGGCGACGACGCGCTCCAGGGCGCCCGGCTTCTTCAGGAAGTCCGGCGTCAGGATCTCGATCGTCGTTGCCGGCGAAGCGGCGCGGATCGCCCAGATGACCTTCTCGAAATGTTCGGCGCCGCCGTCTTCCAGATCGTCGCGGTCGACCGAGGTGATGACGACATGGCTGAGGCCCATCTGCTTGACGGCCTTGGCAACGTTATCCGGCTCGGCCATGTCGAGAGCGTTCGGCTTACCGGTCGCGACGTTGCAGAAGGCACAGGCGCGGGTACAGATCTCGCCCATGATCATGAAGGTCGCGTGCTTCTTGTCCCAGCATTCGCCGATATTCGGGCAACCGGCCTCCTCGCAGACCGTGACGAGCTTGTGCTCCTTCACGATCGAGCGGGTTTCGGCATATCCCTTCGATGTCGGCGCCTTCACACGAATCCAGTCCGGCTTGCGCAAGACTTCCGTATCCGGCCGATGGGCCTTTTCCGGGTGTCGCACGCGCTTGGCGTCCGGGTTGATCGTGTCGAGAATGGTCACCATGAAACGTCTACTTTCCGCCGCTCAGATGCGGCCCTTCATCGCCGAGCGAATTTGGCGAGGAATATCAGAATGCATGCACCGATGAAACCGGTGATGAAAAAGCCAAGCCGGCCGCCGGGTACGCCGACATGCAAGGCTACCATCAACGCTGCAGCCACGACCGAGCCGGCGATGCCGAGGATGATGTTGAGGATGACCCCATAGCGCGCATCCATCAGCTTGCCCGCGAGCCAGCCCGCAAGACCGCCGATGATGATCAGACCCAGCCAACCGATACTTTCCATCAAACCCTCGTTTCAGGCTTATTGCTGAGGTGCTCTAGACGATCACTCTCGCCAACAGCACCACGATAATCGCGCCGACCGTGGCATGGATGATCTCCACGACAAGCGCATTTTGAATACCGAGCGATATCCCGAAATAATGGAACAGGAAACCGCCCACGAAAGCGCCGATCACACCGCTCACCAGGCAACTGATGAGCCCGCCTCCGCCAACGATCAGGCTGGCGAGAAACCCCGCGACCAGCCCGATGAGAAGAAAGACGATCCAACCTTCCGTCGTGATAGACATGTTGATTTCCTTTCCCGTTTTCCACCCCCTGGATAAAGGGCATGGCAGGAAATTATCAAGCGTTCAGCACTCGGCCATAGGCGTCCAGCACGGCTTCCTTCATCGTTTCCGAAACGGTCGGATGCGGGAAGATCGTGTGCATCAGTTCTTCTTCCGTCGTCTCCAGGTTCATGGCGACGACGAAGCCCTGGATGAGTTCGGTCACTTCGGCGCCGACCATGTGCGCACCCAGAAGCTCGCCGGTCTTCTTGTCGAATACGACCTTGCAGAGACCCTGGTCTTCACCGAGCGCGATCGCCTTGCCGTTGGCAACGAAGGAGAAACGGCCGACGCGGATGTCGTGGCCGAGTTCCTTGGCCTTGGCTTCCGTCAGGCCGACAGAGGCAACCTGCGGATGGCAATAGGTGCAGCCCGGCACCTTGCCCTTGTCGGTCGGATGAACATTCGGCTGGCCGGCGATCTTTTCGATGCAGACGACGCCTTCGTGCTCGGCCTTGTGTGCCAGCATCGGCGGGCCGGCGACATCGCCGATCGCGTAGATGCCGGGAACATTGGTCTTGCCGTAGCCGTCGATAACGACGCAACCACGGTCTGTCTTCACGCCAAGCGCCTCGAGGCCGAGGTTTTCGATATTGCCCTGCACGCCGACAGCCGAAATCATGCGATCGGCAACGATCTGCTGAACCTTGCCGTCTTCGGTTTCGACATGGGCGGTGATCGAGTTGGCAGCCTTGTCGACCTTGATGACCTTCGCCTTGGTGAAGATCTTCAGGCCGCGCTTTTCAAGCTGCTTGCGGGCAATACCGGAGATTTCGGCATCTTCGACCGGCATGATGGTCGGCATGACTTCGACGACGGTGACATCGACACCCATCGAGCGATAGAAGCTTGCGAATTCGATGCCGATCGCGCCCGAGCCCATGACGAGCAGCGACTTCGGTAGGAAGTCCGGCTTCAGCGCTTCGAAATAGGTCCAGATCAGCTTGCCATCCGGCTCGATGCCGGGCAGAGCGCGCGGACGGGCGCCGGTCGCGACGATGATGTGCTTGGCGGTGTAGGTGCCCTCGCCCTTGACGTTCTTCGGCACCGGATGCTGCGGTTCGACGATGGGCTTGGTCGACTTGCTGACGACGATTTCGCCCGGCTGAGCGCCAGTCGAAGCCTTGGTGATCTTGGCTTCGCCCCAGATCACGTCGACCTTGTTCTTCTTCATCAGGAAGCCGACGCCTTGGTTGAGGCGGGCGGAGACACCGCGCGAGCGGGCGACCACTGCCTTCACATCCGCGCTTACCTTGCCTTCGAGAACGAGGCCGTAATCCTTCAGATGGTTGGAATGATCGAGAATTTCGGCTGAACGGAGCAGCGCCTTCGTGGGAATGCAGCCCCAGTTGAGGCAGATGCCGCCCAGATGCTCGCGCTCGACGATCGCGGTCTTCAGGCCAAGCTGGCCGGCGCGCACGGCGGCGACATAACCGCCCGGACCGGAGCCGATGATAATGACGTCGTAATTCTCAGCCATGTGTTTCCTGCCTTATTGCTGGCGGCGGGTCAGAGCCGGCGCCTTGAATTTATCAGAGACCGAGCATCATCCGCACGATCGGCTCGAGGCCGCGACCGAGCGCCCGGGTGTTTTCCGCATCGAGATGAACGCCATCGAGCGGCGTGGTGACGGCGACCGTATTGGCATCGAAGAAGCCGCATCCGAGTTCATCCGCCAGATCACCATAGAGCGTCGGCAGCTTGCCCGATTCCTTGACTGCGCCGAGAAAGCTGGCCGCAAAGGCGGCATTGGCCGTCTCGGTGATTGCCGGCGGGGCAACGATGAGGATATCGGGCACCTCGTAGTCGAACCCCCAGGCATGATTGCGCACCAGCTGGACCAAGCGGCTGATACCCTGCAGAGCGGCAAAGGCCGAACCGGCGACAACGGGCTTCATGTCGTTGGTGCCAAGCATGATGATGACGAGATCGAGCGGATTGTGGCTCTGCAGGATCGTCGGCAGGATCCTCGCGCCGTTGCGATCGCAATCGGCGAGGTGATCGTCGAATGCAGTCGTGCGGCCGTTCAGCCCTTCCGGGATGATGCGTACCAGGTTGCCGAGCGCCTTTTGCAGCACGCTCGGCCACCGATCTTCATAGGCATGACGGCCGACCGTTTCGGCACTGTAGCCCCATGTCAGCGAGTCGCCGTAACACAGAACAGTCTTGGTCATTCATGCCTCCGTGTCAGAACAAGGCTCAGACGAGCATCCCCATCGGATTTTCGATGTAGCCCTTGAAGACTGCCAGAAGCTCGGCACCGAGCGCACCGTCGACGGCACGATGGTCGGTCGACAGCGTGACGGTCATCACGTTGGCAATCACCATTTCGCCCTTCTTGACGATGACACGCTGCTCGCCAGCGCCGACGGCCAGGATGGTCGCATGCGGCGGGTTGACGACGGCGGCGAAGTTCTTGACGCCCATCATGCCCATGTTCGACACTGCAGTCGTACCGCCCTGATACTCCTCAGGCTTCAGCTTGCGCTCCTTGGCGCGCTTGCCGTAGTCCTTCATCTCGTTGGAGATGGTCGAGAGCGTCTTTTGCTCGGCGCTGCGGATGATCGGGGTGATGAGACCGCCCGGAATGGAGACGGCAACGCCGACATCGGCATGCTTGTGCTTGACCATGGCGCTGTCGGTCCAGGAGACGTTGGCATCCGGAACGTCGCGCAGCGCCAGCGCCAGGGCCTTGATGACCATGTCGTTGACCGAGAGCTTGTAGGCCGGCACACCATCCTTCGACTTCGGCGCGGAATCGTTGAGCTGCGTGCGGAGAGCCAGCAGCGCGTCGAGTTCGCAATCGACCGAGACGTAGAAGTGCGGGATGGTCTGCTTGGATTCCTGCAGGCGCTTGGCGATGGTCTTGCGCATGCCGTCATGCGGCACGAGCTCGTAGGAGCCCTGCTCGAACAGCTTGAGGACGGCGTCGTCGGACATGCCCTTCGGCGCAGCCGGAGCGGCCGCAGCGATCGGCTGTGCAGCCGGTGCGGCAGCGGGAGCAGCCTTGACGGTGCCGCCGGAAACCGCAGCTTCGATGTCCTTCTTGACCACGCGGCCATGCGGGCCGGTGCCGGAAACCGCCGTCACATCGATACCGGCTTCCTTGGCAAGACGGCGCGCGAGCGGCGAAGCGAAGGTGCGATGACCGTCGTTTGCTGCCGGAGCCGATGCAACGGGTGCAGGTGCAGCCGCAGGAGCCGAAACGCTTGCCGGAGCCGCCGCAGGGGCTGCTTCCGCCTTCGGAGCTTCCTTGGCAGCCGGAGCAGCACCGGCGCCAGCGCCGGAAGCTGCAGCCGCGACATCTTCGCCATCGGCAGCGAGCACGGCGATCAGGGCATTGACCTTCACGCCTTCGGTGCCGGCAGGAACGACGATCTTGGCGACGGTGCCTTCATCGACAGCCTCGACTTCCATCGTTGCCTTGTCAGTCTCGATCTCGGCAATGACATCGCCGGACTTGATCTTGTCGCCTTCCTTGACCAGCCACTTGGCGAGGTTACCCTCTTCCATGGTCGGCGAGAGGGCAGGCATGGTGATGTTGATAGGCATCGATGAGCCCTCCCCTTACTTGTAGCAAACGGCCTTCACCGCATCGACCACTTCAGCGACGCTCGGGAGCGCCAGCTTTTCGAGGTTGGCGGCGTAGGGCATGGGTACGTCCTTGCCAGCGATCGTCAGGATCGGCGCATCGAGATAATCGAAGGCCTGCTGCATGACGCGGGTGGCGATTTCCGTGCCGACGGAGGACTGCGGATAGCCTTCCTCGACGGTGACCAGGCGGCCGGTCTTCTTGACCGACTCGATGATCGTCGGAAGATCCATCGGGCGGATGGTGCGCAGGTCGATGAGTTCGACATCGATGCCCTGGGCTTCCAGCTCGGCGACGGCCTTCGTGGCATAGGTCATGCCGATGCCGAAGGAAACGACCGTGACGTCCTTGCCTGGACGGTGAATACGGGCCTTGCCGATCGGCAGAACGAAATTATCGAGCTTCGGCACATCAAAATGCTGACCGTAGAGGATTTCGTTCTCAAGGAAGATGACCGGGTTCGGATCGCGGATAGCAGCCTTGAGCAAGCCCTTGGCGTCGGCTGCCGTGTAGGGCATGACGACCTTGAGGCCCGGAATGTGGCTGTACCAGGCCGCATAATCCTGACTGTGCTGAGCGCCGACGCGGGCAGCAGCGCCGTTCGGACCGCGGAAGACGATCGGAGCGCCCATCTGGCCGCCGGACATGTAGAGCGTCTTGGCAGCAGAGTTAATGATCTGGTCGATCGCCTGCATGGCGAAGTTGAAGGTCATGAACTCGACGATCGGGCGAAGGCCGGCCATCGCAGCGCCGACGCCGATACCGGCAAAGCCATGCTCGGTAATCGGAGTGTCGATGACACGGCGTGCGCCGAATTCCTGCAGCAGACCCTGGGTTACCTTGTAGGCGCCCTGGTATTCAGCGACTTCTTCACCCATGACGAAGACGTCCGGGTTGGCGCGCATTTCTTCGGCCATGGCATCGCGCAGCGCTTCACGCACCGTCATCGACACCATCTCGGTGCCGGCCGGAACTTCCGGATCGACAGGAGCAGCAGCCTTCGGCTGAGCCGGAACCGGTGCAGCGGCGGCCGGCGCCGGAGCGGCAGCAGGGGCTTCGGTCTTCGCCGGTTCGGCGGCAGGTGTTGCCTTGGCCGACGAGATGGCATCGGCGGATTCACCGTCCTGCAGCAGGATGGCGATCTTGGCGTTGACCTTGACGCCTTCGGTGCCGGCTTCGACCAGCAGCTTGCCGATCGTGCCTTCGTCGACGGCTTCCACTTCCATGGTGGCCTTATCGGTTTCGATTTCGGCAATGACGTCACCGGAGACGACCTTGTCGCCTTCCTTCTTGAGCCATTTCGAAAGGGTACCCTCTTCCATCGTCGGAGAAAGGGCGGGCATGAGAATGTCGATGGGCATAGTGTCCCTCCCCGATTAGAGCAGAATGTCGGTGTAGAGCTCGGATGCATCCGGCTCCGGATCGTTCTGGGCGAAATCGGCGCTGTCTGCGACGATATCGCGGACATCCTTGTCGATATCCTTCAGATCGTCCTCGGTCGCCCAGCCCTTTTCGATAAGGCGGGCACGAACCTGCTCGATCGGGTCATGCTCGGAGCGCATCTTCTGCACTTCGTCCTTGGAACGATACTTCGCCGGGTCGGACATGGAGTGACCGCGATAACGGTAGGTCAGCATTTCCAGGATGATCGGGCCTTTGCCGGAGCGGCAATGCGCAACGGCTTCGTCAGCCGCAGCCTTGACGGCGCGAACGTCCATGCCGTCGACCTGGATGCCGGGAATGCCGAAGGAGGCACCGCGCTTGGAGAAATCAGCCTGCGCAGTGGCGCGAGCGGTCGAGGTGCCCATGGCGTAGCGGTTGTTCTCGATCACGAAAATGACAGGCAGCTTCCAGAGCTGCGCCATGTTGAAGCTTTCGTAGACTTGGCCCTGGTTGGCAGCGCCGTCGCCGAAATAGGCAACACTGACATTGTCATTGCCGCGATACCAGTTGGCAAAGCCAAGACCCGTGCCGAGCGAAACCTGGGCACCAACAATGCCGTGGCCGCCGTAGAAGTTCTTTTCCTTGGAGAACATGTGCATGGAGCCGCCTTTCCCTCGGGAATAGCCGCCCTGACGTCCGGTGAGCTCAGCCATGACGCCGCGCGCGCTCATGCCGGTTGCCAGCATGTGGCCGTGATCTCGGTAGCCGGTAATGACCTGATCGCCATCCTTCAGGGCCAGCTGCATGCCGACGACGACAGCTTCCTGGCCGATGTAAAGGTGACAGAAACCGCCGATGAAGCCCATGCCGTAAAGCTGGCCGGCCTTTTCTTCGAAGCGGCGGATAAGCAGCATCTCACGATAAGCCTTGAGCTCCGCATCACGATCGAAATCTGCGATCGGGCCGCCATTGGTTTCCTTGGCAGGCCTTGATGCTGTCTTACGGCTGGAAACGGTCGCGTTTTTTCGCGGCGCCATACAACCCTCCCTGTGTGAGTAGCCTCGTTTTGTGGTGAGGCGTAACATAGGCAAGATTGTTCGCCACAGCAATGCTATAATTGCATGGCTCATATTCATTGCAAGCCATTGATATGACCCACAAAAATTCGATTAACCGGAATTCGGTTAATTATGGCTATTTGTTGAAAATGACGATCTCGTTCGCCTTTGAGTAGGTCAGCTGATAGCGCGCATATTGATCAAGCATATCCTTGTCCAGAGAGCCGTCGCTCAACAGGGCGACCTCCTTTTCAAGGTGCTCGCGCTTGGCGACGAGATCAGCCAGTTCCTTGGCGCGATCAATGCGGCGCTGCTCGAAAACTTCGGTCGCCTTCAGGCCGTAATCGCCATGAATGCAATGATAGCCGAAGTAGCTCACAAAAGCGATGGTGATGGCGGGAAGGATGAGACGGCCGAACCTTCTCTTCTTATGATACTTTGTCCACATACTCGCTCGAAACGCTCTGGCTTTATGCAATCCCACCTCAAAGCCAATGCCGCTTCGAACAAGATCGCATCAAATCAAACACCTAGAGCTAAATTAACCGGCAGAGATTAACCGTCCGTTGACTCTAACTGCACAGCCCAACAAAAAACCGCGCCCGAAGGCGCGGTTCGATCTAAGCGAATAATCTTGCTGCGGATCCGGATGGATCCGACGGATCAGATATCAGCCGCGGAGGATGGAGCGGCCGGCATACTTTGCCTGCGGGCCGAGCGCTTCCTCGATGCGGATGAGCTGGTTGTACTTGGCGAGACGGTCGGAGCGCGACAGCGAGCCGGTCTTGATCTGGCCGCAGTTGGTGGCGACTGCGAGATCGGCGATCGTGGAATCTTCCGTTTCGCCCGAGCGGTGCGACATGACGGCCGTGTAGTTGGCCTTGTGCGCGGTTTCGACGGCGTCGAGGGTCTCGGTCAGCGAGCCGATCTGGTTGACCTTGACGAGGATCGAGTTGGCAACGCCCATGCGGATACCGTCGCGCAGGCGAGCGGAGTTGGTGACGAACAGATCGTCGCCGACGAGCTGCGTCTTCTTGCCGATCAGGTCGGTCAGCGTCTTCCAGCCTTCCCAGTCGTCTTCAGCCATGCCGTCTTCGATCGAAACGATCGGATACTTGGCGGCGAGTTCGGCGAGGTATTCAGCCATGGCGCCAGATTCCAGCGTGCGGCCTTCGCCTTCGAGAACGTACTTGCCGTCCTTGAAGAATTCCGTCGAGGCGCAATCGAGGCCAAGAGCGATTTCTTCGCCCGGCTTGTAGCCGGCCTTTTCGATGGACTTCATGATGAAGTCGAGGGCTGCCGGAGCGCTGGAAAGGCCCGGCGCAAAGCCGCCTTCATCGCCGACGTTGGTGTTGTGGCCCTGCGATGCCAGTTCCTTCTTGAGGACGTGGAAGATTTCCGAGCCCATGCGAACGGCGTCGCGGATGGATTCGGCGCCAACCGGCAGGATCATGAATTCCTGGAAGTCGATCGGGTTGTCGGCATGGGCGCCACCGTTGATGATGTTCATCATCGGGACCGGCAGCAGGCGGGCATGAGCACCGCCGACATAGCGGTAGAGCGGCAGGTTGGCGCTCTGGGCGGCAGCCTTGGCGACGGCGAGCGAGACGCCGAGGATGGCGTTGGCGCCGAGGCGTGACTTGTTCGGCGTGCCGTCGAGTTCGATCATGATGTTGTCGAGCTGGATCTGGTTTTCAGCATCCATGCCGCCGATCGCGTCGAAGATTTCCGAGTTGACGGCTTCGACGGCCTTCTCGACGCCCTTGCCATGATAGCGCTTGCCGCCATCGCGAAGCTCGACGGCTTCATGCGCGCCGGTCGACGCGCCCGACGGAACCGCCGCGCGGCCCAAGCTGCCATCTTCGAGGTAGACATCGACTTCGACAGTCGGATTGCCACGGCTGTCGAGAATCTCGCGGGCGATAATGTCGGTGATTGCGGTCATGATAGCTTCCTGCTCGCTGGTTTATAAATCGATTTAAATCGTCTTAATCGAAGGCGCGGAAATTACAATGGCGATCCGCGCCGCGATTTGGCACTCCTTCAGGCCCGTAACGCAAATTCATGTCAGCCTGTTGAATGCCGGCTACATTTCAGGCCTTGGCGATTGCGTCGAAGGCCAGCAGCTTCTCCAGAAGCCGCGGCATATCCTTCAGATAGACCATATTCGGGCCATCAGACGGTGCATTATCCGGGTCTTCATGCGTCTCGACGAAAAGGCCGGCAACACCGACGGCGACAGCGGCACGCGCCAGTGTCTCGACAAATCGGCGATCGCCGCCGGTTGAGCCGCCCTGCCCGCCGGGCTGCTGCACCGAATGGGTCGCATCGAAAATCACCGGAGCGCCCATCGCCGCCATGATCGGCAGCGAGCGCATGTCGGAAACGAGCGTGTTGTAGCCGAAGGAGGCGCCGCGCTCGCACAGAAGGATGTTCGGATTGCCGCTTTCATTGAGCTTGGCAAGCACATTCTTCATGTCCCAGGGGGCCAAGAACTGACCCTTCTTGACGTTGACGACACGGCCGGTCTTGGCGGCGGCGACCAGCAGATCGGTCTGGCGCGACAGAAAAGCCGGGATCTGCAGGATATCGACCGTCTTGGAAACGATGGCGCACTGCTCTTCCGTATGGATGTCTGTCAGGACCGGAAAGCCGTATTCCTTTTTGAGGTCAGCAAAGACCTCCAGCGCCTTTTCCAGGCCGATGCCACGCTTGCCCGACAGCGAGGTGCGGTTGGCCTTGTCAAAGGAGGACTTGTAGACAAGGCCGATGCCGAGCTTGCCGCAGAGCTCCTTCAGGACGCCGGCAACCATAAATGCATGGTCGCGGCTCTCCATCTGGCAGGGGCCGGCAATCAGCGAGAGCTTGGAGGTGTTGGAGAACAGGACCTTGGAGGCTCCTTCGCCGACGGTCACTTCGGAATTCGTGCTCATGCTATCTCCTCGAAGGCGAACAGCGCGCCCTGACCGGGCGCCAGTCTTGCCAATATACGATTGTTCTTACGCGTATAGGTGACGCCGTTAGCAGTGAAATGCGACGATGTCACGGAAAGATCGCGCGTTTTAAAAAGGATTGCGCGCGCCCTGAGCCCCGGATCGTCTGTACGGACAGGCAGATCATAGAATGCCTCCATTCCTTCCGGCGTCAAAATCTCCAGATCGGCATTGGCGGCCCTGATCGTCAGGCCAAAGGAATGCTCCACAATGCGCGGGCCACCGATAACCTCCTCGAAGAAGCTGCGATAGACCGCCGGCTTCGGCGCGCAAAGCACTACCCGGGCAATGCCGGTCACGCCGTTCTCGTGCCGCTCAAGCATGCCGCGATCGGCTGGTAGCGGATTGATGCGCTGACAGCAGAATGCGAGAAAATCCGGCGCACGCAGATCAGCGGCAAAGCCAAGACGAAAGCCGGCCATGGTTTCCGTCCCATCCGGCATCTTCATCGGACGGGAGAAATCCAGCATCCGTCCCGCCGAGATTGCCGCCGCTCTGAAGCGCTCATCATCCGCAACGGCATCATCCGTGCCGAACACCACGGCTGAAAAACCATCCTCCCCGACCCGAAAGCGGTAAGCCTGGTCGCGTGCGACGAAAACATTACCATCCACGATGCTCTTCTCGCACTGCTCCGGAGATGCCACGCCCAGAGGCTCGAGATAGGTTTTATCGGCAAGGAAGACGCAGGCATTCTGCGTGCCAAAGGGATGGCGCGCATCTGGGGCCACCGTGAAGCCGAGCTTGCCGAGGCGTTCGCGTGCCAGAGCGATGTTGACGGTCGGCAGCACGAGATGATCCAGTGGATGCGGAGACGAAATCATAGTTCCTCCTGTTTGCCTGCGGCAGCAGATTTGCGCCGATCCCCCGCGCAATTCAAGATGGAAGCGTGAACGCCCGAAGCGCACGACATGGGCGGAATGCAATCTCGCAAAAGTGATTGCTGATTCTCTCCCAAAGCCGGCTTATGCGATGTCACATGGCATTGGTCGACATCTTCGATATTCCCGGCATGTCACAAAACCCTGCGAATGAACGAAACGACATTTTCCATATTTTTCGATAGGTTAGCGCGGATATATCGCTTTGCTGCTCTCAGCCGGTCCATTCGCAAGTCATAATTATTTAATTGACCGGACAAGGCTTTACCGAAATTTAAGTACTTGCGGAACACATATGGAACATATAGTGTCCGTTCTGGATTTGTTTCACCGTTTTTTCTTGATTCTGGGGTTCCAAGACGATGTTGACGCGCAAGCAGCAGGAACTGCTTCTCTTCATTCACGAACGCATGAAGGAATCCGGTGTACCACCATCTTTCGACGAGATGAAGGATGCGCTGGACCTGGCATCCAAATCCGGCATTCATCGCCTGATCACGGCGCTGGAGGAGCGAGGCTTCATCCGCCGGCTGCCGAACCGAGCCAGAGCGCTCGAAGTCATCAAGCTTCCCGATGCCTATAATCCCAGCCTGCAGCCGCGCCGCGGCTTCTCGCCCAGCGTCATCGAGGGCAGCCTCGGCAAGCCACAGCCTGTCGCCCCTCCGGCTCCACAAAAGGTGGCAAATGACGATCACAATGGCTCGGCATCCGTACCGGTGATGGGTCGCATTGCTGCCGGCGTTCCGATCTCGGCCATCCAGAACAATACGCACGATATTACCGTTCCCGCCGATATGCTCGGCTCCGGCGAGCATTATGCGCTGGAGGTTCGAGGGGATTCGATGATCGACGCCGGAATTTTCGACGGTGATACGGTGATCATCCGCAACTCAACGACAGCCAATCCCGGCGATATCGTCGTTGCGCTCGTCGACGATGAAGAGGCTACGTTGAAGCGCTTCCGTCGCAAGGGTGCCTCGATCGCGCTGGAAGCCGCAAACCCCGCCTATGAAACCCGCATCTTCGGGCCAGACCGCGTCAAGGTCCAGGGCAAGCTCGTCGGCCTTATTCGTCGCTATCACTGACCGGTGAATTGTCAACGATTGGTGATGCCTGCGCATTTGGTGCATCGAATTTGCCGGTGCGCCAATCATAAGTTCGGTGTCTGGTCCATGGCCGCTGCGGGTTTTCGAACGCGGCGGAGATAGTGGGTTTATCGGCGGTGAGCGCCATTTCGATGGACCCGGTTTTTCGTAATGTCGCACCGGTTATGAGCATCGCTCCGGAGCGGCAATGGTCTAGCCGTAATCGGATTGGCGTTACGACGATATTCGCCATGTCGCAGGCCGAGGGCAGATAGGCTGCGTTCTCGATCGTGACCAATATTGCGCCGTTTTCGAGGATGGCTGCACACCATGCTCCTTTCTGGCAGGCGAAACTGCCCTGCATGGTGCGATCCAGGGCTTCCTCCATTGCCGTCCGGACTGCCTTCTGTTCTTCACTGTTCAATCGTTTATAACGATCTGCCTTGCTGATCTGTGGCAGTCGGCTATCGGCAGGAAGCATAGTCGGCGGCTGATGCTCCGCCGCAACCAATGCCTTTTGCCATTGTTCGAAAATGAAGGCCTGCGGTCTCTCTCGGTTGGTCGCGAGTATATCATCCTGGCGCAACGCGACCAGGACGCCATCCTCGGAGATCATCAGGTCGGGTTTTGGTACGCCGGAGCCGAATGCTGCCAAGCCCACGGATGAAAGCAACAATAGCAGACCCAGATGGCGAAGCCGCGTCCGCAAGATGCTCATGATCAGGAAGCCGACAATGAACGTCGGCATCAACCAGGCCGGCTGGCGGCCGAAGGTAATGTCGCCTCCCCAACCGGCTACGGTTCTTGCAATCACGATGACGAGTTCCAGTCCCTCTCCGGTGACTTTCCAGAAAGGCCCGTCGAGTCCGAGCGGCATGAGCAACATCGCCGCCATGCCGAAAGGCATGACGATAAAAGAGACGATGGGCATGGCCGCGAGATTGGCGGCAAGGCCATATGTCGCCAATCGGTGAAAATGTTCGATCGAGAAAATGGCCGTCGACGCACCGCCGATGAACGAGGTCGACATCACGCCTCCAAAGAAGCGCGTGACGAATAATAGCGGACTTAACAGACGGATGCGCGATAGAATGCTTTCACGATGCCGCCGCCGCTTCCATAACGAATAGCCCGACACGAGCGCCAGCGTCGCCGCATAGGACATCTGGAAGCTCGGGCCAAGTACCTGAGATGGCGACAGTACAAGAATGATGATCGCTGAAAGTGCGACATTGCGCAGACTGATCGATGGCCGATCGAAAAGCACGGCCACGAGCATGATCGCCATCATGATGAAGGCACGCTCGGCGGACACACCGAAGCCGGAGATGAGGTAATAGGCCGTGACAGTGAGAAGCGCGCCGAAGGCGGCGAATTTCTTGGTCGGCCAAGCCTGCGCGACACCCGGAAACAGGCTGAACAAATAGCGTAGGCCAACGTAGAAAATACCGGCTGACAGCGCCATGTTCAGACCGGAGATTGCGACAATATGGGTCAGACCGGCAATTCTCAGCGCTTCGGTCGTGTCCTTGGAGATTGCGCGTCTCTCATCGGTGACAAGCGCTGCAGCAAAGGCGCCGGTATCTCCCGGCAGGGTTTGCCTGATCCTGTCACCTATGCTGTTGCGCAGGCCGGCAAGCCAAATATCGGCCGTATCCATCAGAGAGTCGGCGGTATTATCACTGGCTGGGGACAATAATTTCGGCGTTCCGTAGGCAAAACCATTCGCACCGATACCATTGAAATAGGAGCTGAAGGCGAAATCATTGAGGCCAAGCAAGGCTGGTCCGGCCGGAGGCGCCAGCCGCGCCCTGCCCTGAATACGGTCACCGAGATCGAATGGCTCCGCTTGCTTGCGCACGAAGATCGTAACCCGTTGCGGTGCGCGGCGAATGGAAGGCTTTTCCGTTGCCCCGACGCGGATGACATAGCGCCAGCGTCCATTGTCATAGGATTCCCGCCGTTCGACCTGACCGGTCACGGTCGTCGTCACGGCCGAATCGAGCATGACAGTGGAAACCCGCCAGCTTTCGCATTGCGCCAGCGCCATGCCCAGACAAAGGAGCATGCCGGCAAAAAGCAGATGGCGAAACAGCCTGCCCGCCTCCCGCATGAGCGCAAACCCGCTGGCGAAGACCAACAGGCCCGCAAGAACGGCCTGTGCAGGCGGATCGCTGCCAGCCTTGAACCAGAAAATTGCGCCAAGGCCCATGTAGATCGGCGCAAGCAGGATCGCGCGACCATAGGCCGCCTCCTCTTCGATCAGTCTCAAGGTGCCAAGCCGAATGCTGTCGAATATCCGCAGCAGCCGCGATGTCAGCCGCGTCTGATCTTGCGTCCGTTCCCGTCGCGGCACTTCGGCGCGGGAGGTAATCGTGGCGACAACTGGGCGAGGCTGCGAGAGCGCAGCAACGTCCCCACCCTTCTTCCGCTGCTCGGATGCCTCCAAATTAGGCACGCGCTACCGCCCCCACGCAAAACTACAGCTTTCGCGCGATTTTTGCCGTCAGCAGGCAGTGAATTCAACCAAAATCGGCGCAAGCATGGCGCAATTGAGCCGGTTTGCCCGCGTAGCATAATTAAAGACGCTTCCGCAGTGCCCAAAAGTTGATACTGCATTGCACAATTCAGCGTTAGGATAACTTGGCATTAGGCTCTGGATCATATAGCTAGTCGGTAGTCGCTTAACCTTTTGGCGCTTTTTATGGCGTCAATCCCGCCAAATCTTGGAGGATCAGCATGACGGAACAAAGCGCGAAACTAACTTGGGGTGAAAAGACGGTGGACCTGCCGGTCAAGACCGGAACCATCGGCCCGAGTGTCATTGATATTGGTGCCCTTTATAAGAACACCTCCACTTTCACTTACGATCCTGGCTTCACCTCCACCGCGTCGTGCGAGTCGAGCATCACCTATATCGATGGCGACGAAGGCGTTCTGCTGCATCGCGGCTATCCGATCGATCAGCTGGCCGAACACGGCGATTTCCTCGAAGTTTGCTACCTCCTTCTTTACGGCGAACTGCCGACGGCGGCACAGAAGAAAGACTTCGATTATCGCGTGACCCACCACACGATGGTTCATGAGCAGATGTCGCGCTTCTTCACCGGCTTCCGCCGCGACGCGCATCCGATGGCCGTCATGTGCGGCTGCGTCGGCGCGCTCTCTGCCTTCTATCACGACTCGACCGACATCACCGATCCGCACCAGCGCATGGTCGCAAGCCTGCGCATGATCGCCAAGATGCCGACGCTTGCCGCCATGGCCTACAAGTACCATATCGGTCAGCCTTTCGTTTATCCGAAGAACGACCTCGACTATGCGTCGAACTTCCTGCGCATGTGCTTTGCCGTTCCTTGCGAAGAATATGTCGTCAATCCGGTGCTCGCACGCGCCATGGACCGCATTTTCATCCTGCATGCCGATCACGAGCAGAATGCCTCGACTTCGACGGTTCGCCTGGCTGGCTCCTCCGGTGCCAATCCGTTTGCCTGTATCGCAGCAGGCATCGCCTGCCTTTGGGGACCGGCTCACGGCGGCGCCAACGAAGCTGCACTGAACATGCTGAACGAAATCGGCACGGTCGACCGCATTCCGGAATTCATCGCCCGCGCCAAGGACAAGAACGATCCGTTCCGCCTGATGGGTTTCGGCCACCGCGTCTACAAGAACTACGATCCGCGCGCCAAGATCATGCAGAAGACGGCGCACGAAGTTCTCGGCGAACTCGGCATCAAGGACGATCCGCTACTCGACATCGCGATCGAGCTCGAGCGCATCGCTTTGACGGACGAGTATTTCATCGAGAAGAAGCTGTATCCGAACGTCGACTTCTACTCCGGCATTACGCTGAAGGCTCTTGGCTTCCCCACGACCATGTTCACCGTTCTGTTCGCTCTTGCCCGCACCGTCGGCTGGATCGCTCAGTGGAACGAAATGATCGAGGATCCGCATCAGCGCATCGGCCGTCCGCGCCAGCTCTATACCGGCGCTCCGCTGCGCGAATATGTGCCTGTTTCCAAGCGCTAAGCTTCGGTAATGAAATAAAAAAACCGGTCAGAGATGACCGGTTTTTTTATGGGCTAGAACGTCCAGAACAATCTGCGCCGCCTTGTCGCCGGGCGGCTCCTCGGTCTGCATTCGCTCCCAGACGAGATCGTAGCCTGCCAGCATCGCGGCGCGCTCCGGCGTCTCGCTCGACAGGCGCTCCATATAGCGAGCCAACATGCCCGGTCGCAGAACATCGTTGATGAGCTCGGGCAGAACGGCGTAGTCGGCAATCAGGTTCGGCAGGGCTGCCGTCCATATCTTGATACGCGACAGCACGAACTTCGCGAGCCACTCCGTCTTGTAGGTCGAGACCACGGGAACACCGGCAAGCCCCAGCTCCAGGATTACGGTGCCAGAGGCCGCCATGGCAGCATCCGCCTGCGCGAAGGCAGTCCATTTGGCATCCTGGCCGACAAAGATATCCGGCTTGACCTGCCAATTAGCCGTCAAAGAACGAACCAACGCCTCCTGCCGCGGCACGGTCGGCAGCGAAAAACGAACATCATTATTTCGCCGGCTAAATTCTTCGGTAGCCCGCTCAAAAACCGGAAGCAACTGCCGGATCTCCGATGCGCGCGATCCGGGCAAAAGCAGGATCGTCTTCCGTGCGCCAGGGCCGCCGAGACCGCGCAAGGCACGCTGGCGGCGGGTCTCCAGAAGATTAGCGTCAACCGTCAGACGATGACCGACATAGGTGGTTGCCGGACCACCCAGGCGCTCCATGGCAGCAGGCTCAAAGGGCAAGACGGCCAGCACATGATCGACATAGGCGAGCATCTGCTGTGCGCGATATTCCTTCCACGCCCAGACGCTGGGGCAGACGTAATTGATAACAGGCAGATCCGGCAGCGCCTTGCGCACCCGCTTGGCAACGCGATGCGTGAAATCGGGGCTGTCGATGATCAAAAGCACGTCGGGCTTTGCAGCGATGATCGCCTCGGCCGTCTGGCGAATACGAGCCAGCAGCTTCGGTAGCCGCTTGATGACCTGGATGAAGCCCATAATCGAAAGTTCGGAATAGTCGAAAAGCGAATGCAGGCCTTGCGCCTCCAGCGCCTCGCCGCCGACGCCCACCAGTTCGACCGGGCCATCGTAGCGTCGCTTCAAGGCCGCGACCAGATCGCCGCCCAGCAGATCGCCCGAGACCTCTCCGGCAACGACAGCAAGCTTCAAAGGCGCGCCGCTCACATGAAGCCCTCCGCGCTCAGGCCTCGATCAATGCCGCAGACGAAAATGCCGGCCTCATCGGCAGCGGCGATCACCGCTTGCCGATCGAGGATCAGCGCTCTGCCGGCTTCGACGGCGACACCAGCAAGCCCTGCCTTCTTGGCATTTAGTACCGTGGAGACGCCGATCGACGGCAAATCGGCCCGGACATCCTGCTGCGGCTTGCAGAGTTTGACGAGCACGCCGCGCCGGCGGGTGGAAATGCGTCCAGCCGCGCGCAGTTCGGCAACCCGCTCGATCATCTTGTCCGTGCCCTCGGCGCCTTCGAGCGCCACGACGCGGCCGCCGACGCTGACCGCACCCTGCCCCACATCCAGAAGTCCCAGCGCATCCGCAGCCTTAGCACCCTGCGCAATATCGCGCAGATCTTCGTCCACTGGTGCGATTTTTCCCAAAGGACCTGTCGTCGCCAACAGATCCGGCGCAATCTCATGTGCGCCGACGACGCGAACGCCACCGGCTTCGATCAGGCGAATAACCATCTGCAGGACGGCATTGTCGCCGCCCGAAAGAAGAGTGCGGATGGTCGAGGGCAATTCCCTGATGACGCGCCAAGTCGGATGCACCTGACGCCAGGAAGGGCGCCGCGCCACGCCGCCCGACATGACGACGCGGTCGATGCCATGTCGGCGGAACATCGCTTCGAGACCGGCAAAATTGCCAACGCCAAGATTGGCATGATCGAAGGCGGACCAATCTCGGTCCGCCTCATCCGTCAACGCGATAATAACGGGGTTTTCACCAGCCTGCCGGGCGGCGTCAGCAACATAAACCGGCAAAAGGCCGCTGCCTGCGATGATCGCCAGCCTGCCCTTGCCGTTTTGGCCGGCCGAAACCACTTCAGGCCTTGCCGCGATTGGGCGACGACAGTGCGCGATCGCTATCGGCAGCGATGAAATCGAGAATTTCCATCGCTTCCTTGCAGTCGGCATATTCATCGCGGATGGCGGCTGCATTATCGCGAACCGAACCTTCGGTCTCGAAGATGCTCTTGTAAGCGCGGCGAACGCGATGAATGACAGCGCGGTCGATGCCCGCGCGCGTCATGCCGACGATATTCAGCCCGGAAAGCACGCCCGGATTGCCGTTCAGCATGCCATAGGGAATAACATCATAGCTCGCAGCCGTGAGACCACCGATAAAAGCCTGTCGACCAATGCGGGTAAACTGATGTACCGCGCAACCGCCGCCAAGAATGGCGCGATCCTCGATGGTGACATGTCCAGCCAGCATGACGTTGTTCGACATGATGACGTTGTTGCCGACGCGGCAGTCGTGAGCGACATGCGAGTTGGCAAGAAACAGGTTGTTGTTGCCAACGATCGTCTTGCCACCGTAATCGGCCGTGCCGGTGTTGATCGTCACGCCCTCGCGGATCGTGCAGTTCTCGCCGATATCAAGCGTCGTTTCCTCGCCGTGATGATGAACGCTCTGCGGATCACCGCCAACAACGGCCATCGGAAAGATCTTGGTTCCCTTGCCGATCGTCGTACGACCCGTCACGACGGCATTGTTGAGCAACTGAATATCGTCATGCAGCACAACTTTGGGACCGACATAGCAGAACGGACCGACAACAACATTCTCGCCGACGACCGCGCCGTCTTCGATAACCGCCAGCTTATGAATGCGGGCGCTCTTTGCGATGCTGCTCATGCCTGTTCCTGGTCCTTCCGTACGATCATCGCACCGATATCGGCCTCGGCGACCAAAGAACCGTCGACCTTGGCATCGCAATGGAATTTCCAGATGGTGCCGCGCTGCTTCTGCTTGACGACATGGAATTCGACGCGGTCGCCCGGAACGACCGGCTTGCGGAAGCGGGCATTATCGATCGTCATGAAGTAGACGAGGTTGCCGCCGATGCCGTCCTTGCGGGCGCAGATCGCGCCGGCGGTCTGCGCCATGCCTTCAATGAGCAGCACGCCCGGCATAATCGGAGAACTCGGAAAATGGCCAGTGAATTGCGGCTCGTTGGCCGTCACGTTCTTGATGCCGATCGCGGAATTATCGCTATCGATCTCGATGATCCGATCGACCATGAGCATGGGATAGCGATGCGGCAAAAGCTTCATAATTTCCAGAATGTCAGCCGACGACAACGACGCCTTGGCTTCTTCAGTCATGCTCCGCACTCCCGTCTTTCTTGTCTCTGGCTCCTGACCGCTTTGCGATCTCCGCCGATTCCCTTAGAAAATCCCAAAGCGGCCGCGCCGGAAGACCCGCATAGCGCTCGCCGGCCGGGATGCTGTTCATCACGCCGCTCTTGGCACCGATCTGCGCGCCGTCGCCGATGTGGATATGCCCATTGAGGCCCGCCTGACCACCGATCTGCACACCATCGCCGATCACCGTACTGCCGGCAATGCCGACCTGACTGACGATGGCACAGTGGCGACCGATGCGGACGTTATGTCCGATCTGGACCTGATTGTCGATCTTCGTGCCTTCGCCGATCACGGTATCATCCATGGTGCCGCGATCGATCGTCGTATTGGCGCCGATCTCGACATTGTCCTGGATGATGACGCGGCCGATCTGCACGATCTTGACCATACCGCGCGGCCCAGGCGCATAACCAAAACCGTCCTGCCCAATGCGCGTGCCATTGTGGATGATGACGCCATTGCCGAGATAGGCACAGAGCACGCTCGCACCGCCGCCGATGCTGCAATTGCGCCCGATCTTGACGCCCGGTCCGATAAGGGCGTTGGGGCCGATATAGGTCCCCTCGCCGATCTCCGCGCCCGGGCCGATGATCGCACCCGGCTCGACGCCGATATCGGCCTCCAGCTTCGCAGTCGCGTCGATCGTCGCAGCAGGGGAAATTACACGCGGATTCACGGTGAACGTAACCGGGCGCATGGCTTGCGGATGCAGCAACGCACCGGCAATGGCGAAATCCGTATGCGGCTTCTTCGACAGAAGTACCGGGATATGATCGGGAACGAAAGATTTCAGCGCCGGTAGGCAAATGATGGCTGAAGCCTTGCAGGTCTCCAGCTCAGCTCGATTCTTTCGGGAAAGGATATAACAAACATCACCTTCGCCCGCCCGATAGACGGGAGCGATAGATCTGATGACGACCTCCGAAGAAGTCGCATCAGCCAATTCCGCCCCAAGATGCTCAGCCAATTGTTTCAAGCTGACGCCACCATGGGGCGGGAAAAAACCAGTATGTTCCATAAGCACAGCTCCAGAACGGTGTTCAAGCCCGCAGTTCTGGACTGCCGATATCAGAACTGGTTGGCGATGCCAAACCGGAAATTCTCAACCTTGTCGTAGTCTTCCTTGAGAACCGGCACAGCATAGTCAACGCGGATGACACCGAACGGCGACGACCAGATCAGACCAGCACCGAGCGATGCACGGATCGAGTTGTCATTGTGAAGCGTATCGCCGAAGAGATTCGCCTTGTTGCCGTAGAGCGTGCCTGCGTCAGCGAAGGCTGCAATACGCAAGCCGATATCCTGGGGAACACCCGGCATCGGCATGCTGGCTTCAGCCGAAGCGGTGAAGTAGGTCGTACCACCGAGCGGATCGCCATGCGACGAACGCGGACCGATACCGGCATTTTCGAAGCCGCGGATTTCACGGCCGCCGAGCGTGAACTGATCAAAGACGTTCAGCTTGCCATTCGTCGGCATCACGTAGCCGGCACCCACCGTCAGCGAGCCGATGATATCGGCTTCGTCGCTGATCATCTGATAGTAACGAGCCTTGCCGCTCAACTTGTAGAAGTCAGAGTCGCCGCCGAGACCCGCAAATTCATGCGTGAACTTGGCGATGAGGCCTTCGCGCGGAAGATTCTGATCGTCCAGCGTGTTGTAGGTGAAGGTCTGCGAGACCGTCGACTGTACCCACGGACCGTTCTCGACGAGGTTGAGATACGGAGCCGAAAGATTGTTTTGCCAATCGTTCGTGCCATCGTAGGTCAGGCGCTTGTAGTTGTAGCGCAGGGTCGTCGCCAGATTCTCGGTGATCGGCGCGGTGACGCGCAGCGAGAAGCCTTCTTCCGAATAATCGTAGTAATCGTCGCTCGACGTCTGGTTCTTGAAGATATCGAAACCGGCAGCCAGACGATAACCGAGGAAATAAGGCTCGGTGAACGAGATGTTGTAGGTACGATTACCTTCCGTACCGGCACCTGCGGCGAGGCGAATGTACTGACCGCGGCCGAGGAAGTTCTTTTCTTCGACCGAAGCTTCCAGAAGCAGGCCGCCATTGTTGCCGACAGCGTAGCCGGCACCGATACCGAAGGAGCCGGTCGGCTGATCTTCGACATTGACGATGACGATGACGCGGTCCGGAGCGCTGCCCTGAGCCGTCGAGATATCGACCTTGGTGAAGTAGCCGAGCGCATCAAGGCGACGCTTGGCGCGCGTGATCATTTCCTGATTGAAGGCATCGCCTTCGTTAAGGTCGAACTCGCGGCGGATGACGTAATCGCGCGTGCGGGTGTTGCCGCGGATTTCGATGCGCTCGACATAGGCGCGCTCGCCCTGGTCGACGAGATATTCGATACCGATGGTGTGACCGGACAGATCGCGGTTACCACGCGGCGTGATGCGGGCGAATGGATAGCCAGCAGCCGCGACGCGCTTGGAAATGTTCTCGATCGAAGTCTGGATATCCTTGGCGCTGTAAACATCGCCCTTGTGGGTGATGACAAGGCCCTTCAGCTCGTCGGCATTGATGCCTTCGACGGTCGAGATGACGTTGATGTCGCCGTAGGTATAACGCGGACCTTCATCGACGTTGAAATTCAGCGTGTATTCGTTGTTCTGCTCGTTCAGCGTCGCATCGGCGCTGACGACGCGGAAATCGGCATAACCATGGTTGTAGTAGAACTGACGCAGCTGATCCTGATCGCCCTGCAGGCGCTCGGGGCTGTAAACGTCCTTACGCGTCAGGAACGACAGGAAGTTGCTCTTCTTCGTGCTGATGACCGAAGCAAGGCGACCGCTGCCATAGGCCTGGTTGCCGGAGAAATTGATCTTGTCGATCTTGGTGCGATCACCTTCGTTGATGACGAAGGCCACGTTCAGGCGGCCCGGCGCGACCTCGGCGGTCTGCGTCGTTACCTGCACATCGTTACGACCAATGGATGCATAGGCATCCTTGATGGTCTTGACGTCAGCCTGGACGGTCGCTTCGTTATACGGGCCTGCCGCATGGGTCTGGACGATCCCCTGCAGCTTGTCATCCTTGATCTTTCGGTTGCCGTTGAAGACCACGGCGTTGATGAGCTTGTTTTCGCTGACCGATACGACCAGCGTGCCGCCCGAAACGGTGATGTGGACATCCGAGAAATATCCGGTGGCATAAAGCTGCTTCACCGAAGCGTCGATGTCACTGGGGGAGAAGCTCTTACCGGGCTTAATGGTGATATTATCCCGGACAGCCGTCTCACCGACACGCCCAGCCCCGCGAACGTCAACCCGCTGAATAACAGCTGCTTCCGCGACTGAAACAGAGGCAAGGGTGATCACACCAGCGCCCGACGCAACAACACCTGCAGACAGCGCTACCGCCGACACTGCGTTCAAAAATTTTGAACCAGCCTTCATTTCACTTCTTACCTTTTTTCAATCGTCCCCAGCCCCGAGCGAACCCGATTCCGGCCACGTGTGTCGTTTTACCCGCTTTTGACATACAAGCAAGGGAGCACGTTAATTTCTGTTTACTTCATTTCAAAGCGTGGCCCATTCGCCACTACGGCTTTGAAACATCGTAAATAAATCGTAATTTTCCTCTCGTCGCCCCACTAGCCTATTCTGGAACTAATATCGTTCCAGGTCGCAAACACCATGAGCGAGAGCACCATCGCAAATCCAATCCGGAAAGCGATATCCTGCGCTCGTGCACCCAGAGGTTTTCCCCTTACAGCTTCAATCGCATAGAACATCAGATGCCCGCCATCAAGTACCGGGACCGGCATCAAATTTAATAACCCTATTGAAACAGAAAGTATGGCGGCGAATTGGAGCACCGCAGAAAAACCCAGGGTTGCCATTTGTCCGGAGAGTTGCGCAACCCGGATAGGCCCGCCAAGCTGATCGGCCTTCATGTATCCGCCGATGACGTTGCCGATATATTCGAAGGTGCCGGAAACGATGCTGCCGGTCTGCTTCACACCTTCGGTAAGCGCCTGCAGCGGCCCATAAGCCTCGTAACGCAGCCTGATAGGCTTCTGCCCATCGCTGATGCCGATCGTGGCAATCTCCGTTCTGGCGCCGAAGATATCGGTCTCTTCCGACTTTTTCGGTGTCACTGTCACGTCGCGTGTCTGGCCGTTGCGTTCGACCGACAGCGCCATGGGCTTGTCGGCGTGAGCTGCCGCATAACGCTGTACTTCGCCGATGGAGCTGATCTCTCGTCCATCCACAGAAAGAATGCGATCACCAAGTTCCAAGCCGGCCGTCTGAGCCGGGCTGTCGGAACCGATCGATGCAATCAGGGGATCGATCGGCGCGATGCCGATGCTGCCGACATCTTTCTTGTTGCCGGATGCATCCGTATCCACCAATGTCGCCGTCACGATCGGCAAATCGCGGATCGCGCCATTGCGCTGTATGGTCAGCACGATGCTCTTGCCGGGGCGCTCGGCGATATAGCGGCCGATATCGTAATAGGTGGCGGCGTTGTTGCCATCGACGGCAATCAGGCGATCTCCCGCCTGCACGCCGGCCTTTGCTGCCGGTCCAGCCGGCTCTATCGCGGTCACGACGGGATCGACGAGTGCGATACCGATGCGGCCCATCTCCATCTTGTTGCCGAACTGATCCGTGTCCTCGACGAGTTTCGGAACGATCCGGAAATCGCGATTCTGACCGTCGCGGTCGACAGTCAGCACAATCGTGCGGCCCGGACGCAGCCCGACATAGCGCTGCACTTCATCGAACGTCGTCACCTTGTTGCCGTCGACTGCGATCAGGCGGTCGCCCGGTTCGATGCCGGCTTCCGCGGCCGCGCCGTCGCGCGTCACCATGGCCACGACGGGATCGGCAACCGTGCGGCCGTAAACGCTGAAAAGGACTGCGAAGATCGCAATAGCGAGGAGGAAATTGGCGATCGGTCCCGCTGCAACGGTTGCAGCCCGCTTCCAAAGCTTGGCTCCGGCGAAGGATTGGGCGCGCTCCTCCTCCGTCATGGCCGAGAGCTGATCCACGTCGGTCTTGCTGGAGGCATCCTCGTCGCCGAAGAATCGTACATAACCGCCGAGCGGAATGAGGGAGAGCTTCCAGCGCGTGCCGTGTCTGTCGGTAAATCCGGCAATCTCCGGCCCGAAGCCGATCGAAAAGGCCATGATGCGGATGCCGGACCAGCGACCGACCAGATAGTGGCCCATCTCGTGCACAAAAACGAGCAACGACAACACAAAGACAAATGTGATGACATTGTTCGTCAAGAAACCGATGAAGCCAGCCGCGCTACCCATGCAACGATCCTGTTCGTGTTAATTCAGACCCCGAGCAGAACGCCGCCCAATGAAAAGGTCTCGCCGCTCATTGTCAGCGATATTACGATAGCCAACAAAAACGCTGCAAAACAAGCAAAAATTAGTCCATCGACCCGATCCATGACGCCGCCATGCCCGGGAATCAGATGGCTGGAGTCTTTCACGCCAAACTTGCGCTTGACGAACGACTCGAACAGATCGCCGATCTGACTGCAGACGGAAAGCACCAGGGCAAGGAGAGGAATCCACAGATCTTCGGCTGAAAAGAAGCTCCAGACCACCGCCGTTCCCGCGATGACGGCCGCGATAGCACCGCCGATGGCGCCCGACCAGGTCTTGCCCGGCGATATGCTCGGCGCGAGCTTCGGCCCGCCGATAGCCCGGCCGACGAAATAGGCAAAGATGTCGGTCGCCCATACCGTGGCAAAAATGAACAACATCAGCACGAAGCCACGAAAATCGTCATCGCGGATCTCGGCAAGGGCAATCGCCGTCAATCCGGAATAGAATATGCCGCCCGGTAGCCACCAGCTCTTGCCACGCACGGCGACCATGATCGCCGTGACGGCAACGAAGGCGGCCAGAACCTCGATGGAATAGACGGATTCGCTTAATGCCGTCGCACCCGCGATCAATACGAGCCCAAGCCAGCCGAGCGCGTTTCCCTGGGGATCACGGCCGTGCAGATCCGATATCGTCGACCATTCATAATAGACGAGCAGGCCGATCACGGCCGCCAGCAGCCGAAAACCCGAGCCGCCATACCAAGTAGCGGCAAGAACGATGACGGCGAGAATGAAGCCGGAGATGATACGCAGCCTGAGTTCGCGACTCATCAAGACCCCACGGCCGCCGCCTGCTTGGCGGAAAGCCCGCCAAAGCGCCGGTCGCGCGCAGCATATTTCTCCAGTGCGGCAAAGAAGAGATCGCGGCTGAAATCGGGCCAATAGTCCGGCACGAACATGAATTCGGAATAGGCGGCCTGCCAGAGCAGGAAATTCGAGAGCCGCTCTTCGCCGCTCGTGCGGATAATGAGATCCGGATCAGGAATGCCGGCAGTGTCCAGACGGGTATCGACCAGCTCCGGAGTGATATCCTGCGGGCGCAGCCGCCCCGCCTCGACATCCTTTGCAAGGCCGGCAAAGGCACGCGTGATTTCATCGCGCGAACCATAATTGAAGGCAATGACCAGCGTCAGGGCCGTATTGTTCCGGGTGGTCTCCTCCGCCTCGATCAGCAAGGGCAGGATATCGCCGCGCAGACCAGTGCGATCGCCGATGACGCGGATGCGCACGTTCTGGCGATGAAGTTCTGCAAGGTCCCGACGGATGAAAGCCTTGAGGAGGCCGAGGAGATCGCTCACCTCCGCCTCGGGACGGCGCCAGTTCTCCGAGGAGAAAGCGAAAAGAGTGAGATATTTTATGCCGATATCGCCGGCTGCCCGCACCGTCTCGCGAACCGCCTCCACGCCCTTGCGATGGCCCATGGTGCGCGGAAGGCCGCGCGCATTGGCCCAGCGACCGTTGCCATCCATGATGATGGCAACGTGTTCAGGTACGACAGAGAACGTAGGAGCTGACATAGGGGTCCGGTTTCGTTCGGCGGAAAGATGCTCTGGCCTCATAATCTAGGGCGCAGTCGCCGCTTTCAATATTGCGAAAATCGAAAGCGCGACACTCCCCAGCGTACGATCAGACCTGCATGATTTCCTTTTCTTTGTCGGCTAGCAAGCGGTCGACTTCCGAAATCGTCTCATCCGTCATCTTCTGCACACGTTCGGAGAGCGAGCGGCTCTCGTCCTGACCGATTACGCCGTCCTTTTCGGCCTTTTTGAGGCCGTCCATACCGTCGCGGCGGACATGGCGAATCGCCACCTTCGCCTTTTCGGCATATTCATGGGCAACCTTCACCAGCGAGCGGCGGCGCTCTTCATTGAGCTCCGGCAGCGGAATGCGCAGGTTCTGACCATCGACGATCGGATTGAGGCCGAGATTGGATTCGCGGATCGAGCGCTCGACGGCGCCAACCATCGACTTGTCCCATACGGACACGGTCAGCATACGCGGCTCCGGTACGGTGATATTGGCAACCTGGTTCAGCGGCATGCGCGAACCATAGGCTTCGATGGTGACCGGATCCAGAATGTTGGCGGATGCGCGCCCGGTGCGCAGTGAGGCAATGTCGCTCTTGAATGCCGCAATGGCACCATCCATACGGCGCTTCAGTTCCTTGAGATCGCTGGCTTCACTCATGTCTATGCTCCCCTGTAATGAGGCGACACCGGGCTGACCCGGCGTCACAGGAATGTCAATTGTCTGATACGATGGTCTTGCGGCCGCCGCCGGTCAAGATTTCCGCGAAGCCGCCCTTCTCGTGAATGGAGAAGACGACGATCGGAATTGAATTTTCGCGTGCAAGCGCCACGGCAGCCACGTCCATGACGGCCAGCCCCTTCTCGAGCACCTGACTATGGGTCAGATGGTCGAAGCGCTCGGCATCGGGGAACTTCTTCGGGTCGGCGGAATAGATGCCGTCGACCTGGGTGCCCTTGAAGATCGCCTCGGCACCCATCTCGGCGGCGCGCAGCGCGGCCGCAGAATCGGTGGTGAAGAACGGATTGCCGGTGCCGCCGGCAAAGATCACCACGCGACCGAGCGAGAGGTGATAGAGCGTGGCGCGCTGCGAGAAGCTTTCGCAGATTTCCGGCATGGAGATGGCCGAGAGTACGACGGTGTCGATATCGAGCTTGCGCAGCGAGGTCGCCAGCGCCAGCGCGTTGATAATCGTGCCGAGCATGCCCATATGGTCGCCGGTCACGCGGTCGCCACCCTTGGAGGCCACCGCAACGCCGCGGAAGATGTTACCGCCACCGACCACGACGCCGACTTCGACACCCATGGCGCGCGCTTCCGCGATATCGCCGGCAATCCGGTCGGCGACGGTGACGTCGATGCCGAATCCCTGGCTGCCCATCAGAGCTTCACCGGAGGCCTTGAGCAACACGCGCTTGTAGATCGGCTGGGACATCGTAGCTCCTTGAAGTGATCATCGGGGGAATGATTGTGAAAGCCGGATACACGAAGGGCACCGCGTTGTCACGCGATGCCCATACGTTTTCCCTGATATGGTTTCACCAAACCAGGATATGTCTCTTTTCGGCGATCAGCCCTTAGCGACGGCCGCGACTTCGGCAGCGAAGTCGGTTTCTTCCTTCTCGACGCCTTCGCCGAGCAGCAGGCGGGCCATGCCGGTGATTTCGATCGGGGCGCCGGCGGTCTTTTCAGCTTCCTTGATGGCAGCAGCAACCGTCAGGTCCGGGTTGATGACGAAAGCCTGCGAGAGAAGAGCGACTTCCTCGAAGAACTTGCGCATGCGGCCTTCGACCATCTTTTCGATGATGGCTTCCGGCTTGCCGGATTCGCGGGACTGCTCGATGAAGACGTTGCGTTCGCGCTCGGCGACTGCGGCATCAACTTCTTCGGCGCGGATAGCGAGCGGGTTGGTAGCAGCAATGTGCATGGCAACCTGGCGGCCGATCGACGTCAGCACGGCCTTGTCACCGACCGACTTCAGGGCAACCAGAACGCCGAGCTTGCCGATGCCGTCGCCGGCAGCGTTGTGGATGTAGGTCGCCACGACGCCGTGCTCGACTTCCAGCTTGGCGGCACGACGAAGCGTCATGTTTTCGCCGATGGTTGCGATCGCGTCCTTGATGGTGTCGGCGACCGGCTTGCCGGATGCGGGATAGGTCGCGGCAGAAATGGCTTCGACCGTGCCGTCGGTGGACAGCGCAACTTCGGCAACGCCGCGAGCGAGGTCCTGGAAGGCATCGTTGCGGGCAACGAAGTCGGTTTCGGAGTTGAGCTCGACGACAACGGCCTTGTGACCGGCGCCGGCAATGGCGATCAGGCCTTCAGCGGCGGTGCGGCCAGACTTCTTGTCGGCCTTGGAGATGCCCTTGGCGCGCAGCCAGTCGATCGCGGCTTCGATATCGCCGTTCGTTTCGGTCAGCGCCTTCTTGCAGTCCATCATGCCTGCGCCAGACTTTTCGCGCAGTTCTTTCACCAGTGCAGCCGTAATCTCGGTCATAAGCTTCCTCTTGTCGGTTCATACGGTGCGGCAAACGGCGTTGAGCCGAAGCGGCACCGATTTGAGGGACGAAATGTACCCGTAAGTATGACAGCGTTATGAAGCAGCGTCATACTGTGGAATTCTGTTTGGAACATGCCTGGATTTTCCGCCCAGGCAACACGTTACCTAAAATGCGATAAGGCCGCTCGAACTTCTTGAAGTCGCAAACGGCCTTATCCCGGATGTCAATGCGCTTGAGCGGGCAGTCTACTGCCCGCCTCGCGGCGCGATCAGGCTTCGGTGCCGTCCGCCAGGGTCGGCTCGACCGGAGCTTCTTCAGAAGCGCCGAGGTCACGGCCCGATGCGCTCTGCTGGCGAGCGATGCCATCGATGGCAGCGCGCGAGATCAGGTCGCAATAAAGAGCGATGGCGCGCGAAGCGTCGTCGTTGCCCGGGATCGGGTAGTCGATCAGGTCCGGGTCGCAGTTCGAGTCGATGATGGCGACAACCGGGATGCCAAGGCGCTTGGCTTCGTCGATCGCGATCTTTTCCTTGTTGGTGTCGATGATGAACATCAGGTCCGGCGTGCCGCCCATGTCCTTGATACCGCCGAGGGCCTTGTCGAGCTTTTCGCGCTCGCGCTCAAGGTTCAGACGCTCCTTCTTGGTGAAGCCCTGGGCTTCGCCGGAGAGGATTTCGTCGAGCTTGCGCAGACGCTGGATCGAGTTGGAGATCGTCTTCCAGTTGGTCATCATGCCGCCGAGCCAGCGGGCGTTGACGTAGTACTGGGCCGAGCGCTTGGCGCTGTCGGCGATCAGTTCGGACGCCTGACGCTTGGTGCCGACGAACAGAACGCGGCCGCCACGGGCAACGGTGTCGCTGACAACCTGCAGAGCGCGGCTCAGCATCGGAACCGTCTGGGCGAGGTCGATGATGTGGATGTTGTTACGATCGCCGAAAATGTACGGCTTCATCTTCGGGTTCCAGCGATGCGTCTGGTGGCCGAAGTGAACACCTGCTTCGAGAAGCTGGCGCATAGAAAAATCGGGCAATGCCATGCCTTTGTATCCTTTTCCGGTTGAACCTCCGCAAGGCGAACAGCATCCTCTTCGAGAATGCCACCGGGCGGAACAATCCGGATTTCTCCCGGACAATCCCATGCCTTACGTGTGGAATGCGGGTGCCCATACCTTCGATTCGCTTGGAATGCAAGGCTTTTGGACCAAAAATAAGCGTGCCCTGCCCTCAGCTGGCCAATTTATCGAGCAGAGCCAGCATGACATTGGCGTCCGGCATGGGCAATACGGCATCGATTTCGGCCGGCAGCAGGCCGGCAATCGCGCTGTCTGCATCACCGGTCGCAGTGCCGAGCGGGCCGCGGAAGCCGTGTTTGGTCCAGGCGAGCTCCTGCAATCGCGGACTGATGAGAGCCTCGATCATGCGATCGACCTGTTCGTCGATGGCGATCAGCGGATGCGCAGAATAGACGGTCGGGTGCGGATAGAGCACAACGGGCTTGGCGCTGTTGCTCGCCTGAACCCTCTTCCAGCGCTGAGGATCGGCGATGATCCACTCCACCAGCTGATTCTCGTAGCCGACGATCATCGGTTCACCACCGATGCCACCAGCGAGATACTGTTCGAACAGCTTGCCCGACGACGACGACTTGAAACCCATGTTGCGGAAGATGGCCTGCGCCCTGTCGCCGAACAGCGCGAGACCGTCAGCGCTCGCCACATTACCACTCAGGAGGCTCAGCACCAGACCGGAGAACATGAAGCCGGAGTTGGAGCGGTTCGGATCCGTCGACACGATCCTGGCCTGACCATAGAGCGAATTGACGCCGAGCTTCGACCAGTTCGTGCCGGCGAGCACAGCATCCAGCAGCGCCTTGAGATCAAGCTGGTGCTGCCCTTCCGGCGTCGTGGTGACGAGCCCCGCCTTGGTCAATCCATCCACCACGGGCTGCCAGGAATAGACGACGACGGGCGTGTTGAGGATAACGCGGTCATTGCGGATCTTGAGGCCGTTCTGCCGGGCGATATCGACCATGATCGACGAGGAGGGCCAGAGGAAGGCCGGGTTTTGCGACAGAAGCGCCTGCTCGCGCACCATCTCCACGGAGCCCGCGACACGGCTGTTGATTTCGAGCCCATGGCTGTGCAGCGCCGAGATCACGTCCGGATCGGCGAGGAATGCTTCCTTTTCACCGCCGATGAAGCCGAAGAGCTTGGTGCTGTTGCCGAGCAGCCCCTGCAGCTCCGGCCGGTCCTTGACGGCGAAATAGCCTCCGGTCCCTGCGACACCGGCGGCAAGAAGCCCTACTCCAAAAGCGCGGCGGGAAATGGCCATCAGCGTCCTATGTCCTCTTTGAGCGAGGCCTGTATCAGGCGCAGCTCCGTATCAAGCGTATCGAGCCTGTCTTCAACCAGGCTGTCGGAATAATGTACGAAAGCGTCTTCCAGCTTGGTCAGAACGAGGCCGACCTCCTGCAGGCGTGCGGCATCCGGCTGGCGCTTCGCCTCGATGACGGCAAATCCCTCCGCTACCTCCGCCGCGCGCGGCAAATAATAGCTGAGGAACCGCCGGACGGTGCCGGCGCTTTCCGGATTGGCCTCGACCTTGGCGAAGACGTCGGCGGCAATTTCCGCCAGATGCCGCACCCGTTTTGCCACATCCTTGCTGCCAATCTGTTTTGCCGATGCTTCGAGCCTCTCGGCTGCAGGTGCCGCCGTGCTCAACAGATCGCGAGCAAACTCCATACGTCCCCTGCCGATCGCCTTGGCATCCAGCCCCTCGAACATGCGTTTCGGCGCGAGGACGAAGATCAGACCGACAAAAACGAAAAGACCGATGATCGCTGCGATCCATATCGGCATGCCGGCGAAGAAGCTGAGCACGGGAACAACGATCGCGGCAGCGAGCCCCGCCACGATCCAATTCCAGTCATTGCCGAACCAATTGCGCATTATCGTCCTAGAGCAATTCCGGCAAAAGTGCGAAGCTGCTTTGCGTCCGGAATTGCGTGAAAACAAAGAGATAGGGCATTTCCGTTCCTCCGTTTAAACAGAAATACCCTAGTTGTAGCCGCGCACCGCCCGGAATGCGCTGACCAGATCGCCACGGCCGTCGAAGACGCGCGCTGAGGTCTCTTGCGCGAGGGCGTCGAGCTGCCGCTTGTCCGCATCGCCGAAAGTGATACCGAACACGGGCACATGCGGGCTCACAGATGCCCAGCGGCTCATGAAATAGCCGTTGGCATCGTCGGATTTCCCATCGGTCATGATGACGATCGCTGGCAGGTAGGACGACAGCTCTTGCGTCGACTTCATCCAGTCGAGCGCCTTGCTCGCACAGGCATACATATCGGTACCGCCGCCCGCATGCTGACGCGAGACCCTTTCCACTAAAGTCTTCTGCTGATCGGGCCTTCCCGTCGCCTCGATGGTGGTGCGCACAGTGGCGTCGAAGGGAATGACCATGATGCGATCGGCGGGCGTCCATTGTGCCAGAACCTTGCCGGTCTCGTCGGGGTTGAACAGGAACTGCATGGCAGCCTGCAGCTGCTCCTCGCCCTTACCCGCCATCGAGCCCGAAAAATCGAGGCAGAGAGCCGTCAGCGAAGGCTTGCGCAATGCGACCTGATAGAGATCCAGCGCTTGACGGATCATGGCCGGCTCCGGCATGCGGATGGCCGTCACGATCCGGGTCGGATCGAAATTCCATGTCGGGTCCGGCTTCGCGGCGATATCGGAGAGCGGGATGCGGCGGCCCGTATCGGCGATCCGCTTCTGCACCGGGGCGGAGCGCAAATAGTCGACGAGCTGATTGAAGAAAGTCTCGACCTCCTGCCCTCGCCCATGATCGACAAAGCCGATCGGCGAATCGGCAACGACGACGCCATCGGCCGGGTAGATGGCATAAAGCGGCTCCTTGCCCATGCCGGTAAGCTTGTCGTTGGTTTCCTTCAGGATCGCTTCGTAATTCCACATGGCGTCGTAAAGTACGCCCTTGCCGGCAGACTCCGTATAGAGATCCGCAAGCCAGCCCGACGAGCCCGAGGAACGCTCGACACCGCCAAGCAACGCGCGAACTGCGCTCTGGACATCGGGCTTGTCGAGATCGCCCGGCTCGATAACGGGCTTGTTGCCGAGCGCACTCGACAGCATGGCAAGATAAGCGCTGGCGCCGGAGTTGGATTGCGTGGCCGAGGTCATGAGGAACTTCAGCGAGCCGCTCTTCACCGCCGCCAATATGTCTTTCATATAGACCGGCTTGCCGACCCAGCCGAGCGCCTCGGCCTTGGATTTGCGCACACCGAGAACGACAGGCATCTGCGCGACCGATGTCAGCGACTTCACCCGGCGCTTGGTATCGAACATGTCGACCCAGACACCCGACGCCGGCCAGACGGCATCCTGCTCGACACCCTGCTCGCTCTGGAGTGCCAGGCCGATATCCAGCGTGCCCTCGTATGAGAAGCTGCAGGTCGTCTTCTTCTCCTTGCAGAACTCTTCGACGATCAGTTGCAGCACGGTGTTTTCCGAGCCGGAAATGATCGAGAACTTCGAGACCTGCCCGCCGACATTGCAGCCGCTCAACAGGAGCGCGGCCGCCAGGGTCAGCGCGGTAGCAAAAGTGCGGATTGCCATGGATTCACCGCGCCTCGATCATCGCCTTTTTGAGCTCAATGGTCATTTTCTGCATCCGCTGTTCGGCCTCGGCCCGCTTGGCGCGGCCGTCCTCCTGCACCTTCAGGACGCCACCGATCGTGTCGATCAGGTCGCGATTGGCGGCGGCGAGCGTGTCGATATCCACGATACCGCGCTGCGATTGCTGTTCTATGGCGATCGCCTGATCCTTCATCATTTTCGATGCCTGGCGGATCATGTCATTGGTGGCGTCGGTGACGGTCTTCTGCAGTTCGAGGGCCGACTTCTGCTGGGTGAGGCCGAGCAGAATCACCATCTTCTGCTTCCAGGCCGGCACAGTCAGCGCCGACGTCGCCTGCAGATTTTCGATCAGCGTTTCATCGCCCGACTGGACGATGCGGATCTGCGGCAATTGCTGGATACCAAGCTGGCGGGCCTGTTGCAGGTAGAAAACCCGCTTTTCCAGCCGGTCGAGTGCCTGAAGGCTGTCCTGATAGACCTGCGCCTCCAGCATGCCGCCACCGGGATTGGCCGAAGCCGCATCAGCGGCACTTTTCAGCCGGGGAAGTTCGTTCGCGCGAAAACGCTCGGCGAAATCCTTGCCAGCTTGGACATAGGCATCGAGCTGTACGATCGATTGCTTGGTCTCTTCATGCAGGTCGTCCAGAAGGGCGATGTCCCGGCGCAAAACATCCTTGTGACGGTCAAGCTCTAGCCCGATGCGGTCGATCTGGCCGGCCACGTCCTCGAACTGCTCCTTGAAACGCTCCAGCTTGGCCCGGAACGAGGAAAACATCCGCGACAGGAAACCTTCGTCCTTCAGCGAGGCCGGATCGAGCTTCTTCGATTTGACGATGATATCGGTCAACAGCTTGCCGACTTCGCCGAGATCGCGGTTGCGCACCTCGCGCAGGATACGGTCAGAATAGTCGGAAACGGCCTGCTGGGCACGGTCGCCATAAACGGAAATGCCGGCGCGGTCGGTCAGATCGATGCTGTCACCGATGCGGGCGATCTCAGCCGGATCGGCGACGGCGACCGGCAGAGTGTTGTTGGAACCGGTGGAGATATCGGTATTGCTCATAGGTCGTGCTTTCTCGTCCATAGACGCGGAGCCGACCGCAAAAATTGCCAATCGCCCCCAAGACGATGCCCCCGCGCGCCCCACTACAATTCCTGATCGGCGCAGAGAGAAGCTACACTTACCTCTGCGTGCCGATCATTTCACACAATAGTGAAACTTGGATCACAGTTTTATGACAAGGATTTCGCATCGAGGGAGCGCTACGAGAAAGCTATTGGCACGCCTTGTTGTCGAGAACCTCGAGCTTGGTGAGCTTGCCGGTCAGCACGAAGTCGCCATAGTCCATGGTGAGGTCGCGCGTAATTCCGTTCTCATAGAGCTTGAAAGACATGCGATAGACCGGCATGGCGTCGCCCGTGGACTTTTCATTGAAATAAGCCACGGTCACCGGCCAGAAAGGCGTCTTGGAGAAGGCGCCAGCCTTGTCGGCATCGGGATCATCCGTTGCTGGCGTCTGTTCCTTGCCGACGACAGTGGTCGCGATCAGCGGCTTGTCGCCGTCATCGGAACCGTCAAAGACCTGTGCCTCGAAGAAGTTCTTGCCGAGCTTCGCATTGTGGATGATGTCGAGCATATGCTCCGTCGGGAAGCGGCTCTCGATGATCTGGACCTGTTTGTTGTGCGGCTGCGTGAGATCGACCTTGATACCCTTCTGGTCGTCGCTTGCGGCGCCGCGCACATCCTTGTCGAGCTGATTGTCGGTAAAGGACTTGGTCTCGAAACGGAACAGGCGCTTGCCGAGATCCTCGAAGGTCGTCGTCTGCTGGTCGCTGACGCGGGTGGAATCGCCAGTGTCGATCTTCGTTACGAAGCGGAAATTGGTGGTGAATCCGGTACAATCGGAGCCTTCGAACTCATAGACCATGCGGCCGACCATGCCGGAAATTCCGGACCGATCGGAAGCATCCTTCAGTTCGAGATCATAGACGGCGCGATGCGCGATCAGTCCGCTCGGGCCGGCCGCATAGGCTGCCGAAGTACCCAGTGACAGAATGCTCAGGCCCGAAACGATGGAAGCAGCAAGACTCGAGCGGAACATTCATTATCTCCTGTTGGACTCGCACGCGATGTTATAAGAACGCTTTCGGCTGAAACGAGGCTGCCGATCCTAAGTGACGGAATTTAGTCTTGATGCCGGATTTTTGAAGTTTTTACAACAAAACGGGAGATGAAAATGTCCGACGCTATCGAGGGCCGCCTGAAGGAACTCGGCATCGCTCTGCCGCAAGCTGCAGCACCAGCTGCCAACTACGTTCCCTATGTCATCAGCGGCAATCTCCTCTATCTCTCCGGCCAGCTACCGATGGAAAATGGCAAGATCGGCGTGACAGGTCATCTCGGGAAGGATGTGGACGTTGCCGGCGGACAACGCGCAGCCGAACTCTGCGCCATCAACATTCTCGCCCAGGCGAAGGCTGCTCTTGGCGGCGATCTCGGCCGCATCAGGCGCCTGATCAAGCTGAACGGCTTCGTCGCCTCGACCCCTGATTTCGTCGAGCAGCACCTTGTCATCAACGGCGCTTCGAATCTTCTGGCAAACGTACTCGGCGAAGCCGGCAAGCATGCCCGTGCCGCCGTCGGCATGGCAGCCCTACCGCTCAATGCCGCCGTTGAAATCGATGCCATTCTGGAAATCGCCTGATGAGCAAGCTTGCCTGGTTGACCGAGCGTCCCGTCGCTCACCGCGGCTATCATGACATGAACAAGCAAGTCTGGGAGAACACGCTCTCGGCCTTCAGCCGCGCCATCGAGGCGGGCTTTGCCATCGAATGCGACCTGCACTATGCCTCGGACGGCGTTCCGGTCGTCTTCCATGACGACGATCTGCAGCGCGTCTGCAACCTGCCCGGCGAAGTGCGCGAGCGCACCTCGGCCGAACTCGGCATGCTTTCGATCGGCGGCACCAAGGACAAGATCCCGACGCTGAAGCAGCTCCTGCAGCTTTGCGACGGCAAGGTGCCGCTGGTGCTGGAGCTGAAGGGACGCGAGGGCGACGACGAGGGCTTTGCCGAATCCGTTCTTGAAGTACTCGAAGACTACAAGGGACATGTGGCCCTGATGAGCTTCGACCATTGGCTGCTCAAGGACCTCAAAAGCCTGGAAGCGCCCTACCCTGTGGGATTGACGGCCGAAGGAAACAAGCCTGAGACGTTTTTTCAGCATGACGAAGCCATGCATCTTGGGCTAGACTTCATTTCATACTTCTACGGCCACCTGCCGAACCCCTTTGTCACGGCGCAGCGCCAGCGCGGCATTCCGGTCATCACCTGGACCGTGCGCGACGAAGCGGCCCGCAAACATACATTTGCCAATGCAGATCAGATGACCTTCGAAGGTTTTGACCCGCGCATAGTCTCGTAAATCGGGATCGACTGAAGGAGAGGCTTTGCGCAAACCCAAATTATCGCTGCGCCTGTGGCGCGTCCCATCGAACGCATGGCGCAGCGGTGAGAGCCCTCCCTTCCTTCTTAGCGCAAGAGTTTGATGACAGACGAATTATCCATTCGAGTCGAACGATCCTTCAAGAATATCGCCCCGGAGAGCTGGTCCAAGCTGGCCGGAGCGTCCAGAACCGGCAGCGTGCTGCCGTACAATCCCTTTGTCTCGCACGCCTTCCTCTCATCGCTGGAGGAGTCCGGCTCCGCGACCGACAAGACCGGCTGGCTCGGCAATCACCTGCTGCTGGAAACCGATAGCGGTCAATTGCTCGGCGCCGTCGTGGGCTACCTGAAGAGCCATAGCCAGGGCGAATATGTCTTCGACCATGGCTGGGCCGACGCCTTCGAACGGGCCGGCGGCCGCTATTATCCGAAGCTGCAATGCTCCATTCCCTTCACGCCCGCCACCGGGCCGCGGCTGCTTGTTGCCGAGGGACAGGACCGCAGCGTACTGCAGCCGGCGTTGGCCGAAAGCCTCAAGGAAGTCACCCGGCAGCTCGGTGTTTCCTCGGCGCACATTACATTCCTGCCGGAAAACGAAGCCTCCGTCTTCGACGGCGATGGTTATCTGCATCGCACCGATCAGCAGTTTCACTTCATCAACGAAGGCTACCCCAATCACGACGCCTTCCTTGAGACGCTGGCCTCCCGTAAGCGCAAGGCCTTGAAGAAAGAACGGCGCGCGGCAGTCGAGCATGGCATTACCATCGACTGGCTGACCGGCAGCGATCTCACCGAAAACATCTGGGACCAGTTCTTCGCCTTCTACATGGATACTGGCAGCCGCAAATGGGGCCGCCCCTATCTCACCCGGAAATTCTATTCGTTGATCGGCGAGCGGATGCCAGAGGATATTTTGCTCGTCATGGCCAAGCGCGAGGGCCGCTACATCGCCGGCGCCATCAATTTCATCGGCGGCGAGACACTGTACGGCCGGCACTGGGGCTGCATCGAAGATCATCCCTTCCTGCATTTCGAGGTCTGCTATCATCAGGCGATCGATTTCGCGCTGAATAAAGGATTGAAGCGGGTAGAAGCCGGCGCGCAGGGTGAGCACAAGCTGGCGCGCGGCTATCTTCCGGTCATCACCCATTCGGCGCACTATATCGGCCATCAGGGCCTGCGGCGTGCCGTTGCCGATTACTTGAAACATGAGCGGGAACAGGTGGAGGAGATGAGCGAAATCCTCTCCGAACACAGCCCCTTCCGCAAAGGCGAGCGGCAGGATATCTAGGGTTTTTCCGCTTTTCTTCGAATCGCGAAAACGCTCTATCTTTTTGTTTTTACGCAATTCCGGACGGAAAACCGCTATACACTTTTCCTGGAATTGCTCCAGCTGTTCTGGACAACCGCAAACGCAAGACGAGGAGACACTGGATGACCAGCCCCGCCTATGACGACAACAATATCTTCGCGAAGATCCTGAAGGGCGAGATCCCGTCGTACCGCGTCTACGAGGATGAGCACACCGTTGCCTTCATGGATGTGATGCCGCAGTCGCCGGGCCATACGCTGGTGCTGCCGAAATCCCCCTCTCGCAACATTCTCGACGCCGACCCGGCTGCATTACAGCACGCGATCACCGTGGTTCAGAAGATCGCCGTTGCGGTTCAGGAAGCCTTCGAAGCTGACGGCGTCTATATCGCCCAGTTCAACGAGCCGTCTGCCGGCCAGACCGTCTTCCATCTGCATTTTCATGTCATTCCACGCCTGGAGGGTGTCGCGCTTAAGCCGCATTCCGGCAAGATGGAGGATGGCGCGGTGCTGGCGGAAAACGCCAGGAAGATCATCGAAGCGCTGGCCTGAGCGGGAGGCGCCTCATGATTCGCCATACCGTCGCCTTCCGCCTGAAGCACGAAGCCGGCTCGGCTGAAGAAGCCAGCTTCCTCAAGGACGCCCTTGTTCTGGAGAAGATACCGAGCGTCCGGAACTTCGAGCAGCTTCGGCAGACCAGTCCGAAGAACGACTTTACCTTCGGCTTCTCGATGGAGTTCGATGACCAGTCAGGTTACGACGCCTATAACGTCCACCCTGATCATGTCGCTTTCGTCAGGGATCGCTGGGCACCTGAAGTCGAGGCGTTTCTCGAAATCGACTATACGAACCTCTAGCGTAACATTAACACATTCAAATAAGCATATAAAAGGCTGCATTGTTTCCAATGCAGCCTTTTATTTTTCTTAGGTCACCAGAGGGCGATTACTTGCGCGGAACCTTCGGAACCGCGCCGCCGCCCTTGCGTGGCGACTTGCCTTCGGACTCGTCGCTGTCGCTCGACGTCGAGGCCTTGGCCGAGCGGCGGCTGTCGGCTGCCGTTGCAGCCTTGCCGACGCGGCTTCTGGCCTTGACGGTGGTGTCGCCGTCATCCTCTTCCACCTCGACATGCTGTTCACCGACTTCGGCCTCCGGCTTCGGCCGGATCGGAGCAGTGTCAGCAGTCGCATCGAGCAGGATGCCGGTCGAGCCGTCTTCCTTCTTGCCGACCGTAACGGTGACGACGCCACCCTTCTTCAGTTTGCCGAAGAGGATTTCGTTCGCCAGCGGCTTCTTGATGTTTTCCTGGATGACACGCGCCAGCGGACGGGCACCCATCTTGTCGTCGTAGCCCTTCTCGGACAGCCAGGCGATGGCGTCCTCGTGCAGGTCGAAGGTCACGTTGCGTTCGGAAAGCTGCGCTTCCAGCTGCATGATGAACTTCTGCACCACCTTGTGAATGACCGTCGTCGGCAGCGGCGCGAAGGGAATGACCGCATCCAGACGGTTGCGGAATTCCGGGGTGAATAGGCGGTTGAGAGCCTCTTCATCCTCGCCCGTACGCTTGGACGAACCGAAGCCAATAGCGGCCTTGGCCATTTCCGAAGCGCCCGCATTGGTCGTCATGATCAGGATGACGTTGCGGAAGTCGATCTTCTTGCCGTTGTGGTCGGTCAGCGCGCCGTGGTCCATGACCTGCAGCAGGATATTGAAGATATCCGGATGCGCCTTCTCGATTTCGTCGAGCAGAACCACGCTGTGCGGATGCTGATCGACGCCATCGGTCAGGAGGCCGCCCTGGTCGAAGCCGACATAGCCGGGAGGTGCACCGAGCAGACGGGAAACCGTATGACGCTCCATGTATTCCGACATGTCGAAGCGCAGCAGTTCGACGCCGAGCGACGAGGCAAGCTGCTTGGCGACTTCCGTCTTGCCGACGCCCGTGGGGCCGGAGAAGACGTAGCAGCCGATCGGCTTGTTCGGCTCGCGCAGGCCCGCACGAGCGAGCTTGATCGAGGTCGACAGCGCTTCGATTGCCGTATCCTGGCCGTAGACGACCGAACGCAGTTCCTGTTCGAGGTTGGCGAGAACCATCTCGTCATCCTTGGAAACCGTCTTCGGCGGAATGCGGGCCATGGTCGCAATCGTCGCTTCGATCTCCTTTTCGGTGATCAGCTTGCGGCGCTTGGACGGCGGCAGCAGCATCTGAGCGGCACCCGTCTCATCGATCACGTCGATCGCCTTATCCGGCAGCTTGCGGTCGGAAATATAGCGGGCCGACAGCTCGACAGCCGTCTTGATGGCGTCGTTCGAATAGCGCAGGTGGTGATACTCTTCGAAATAGGGCTTGAGGCCCTTCATGATTTCGATGGCATCCTCGATGCTCGGCTCGTTGACGTCGATCTTCTGGAAGCGACGGACGAGAGCCCGGTCCTTTTCGAAGAACTGACGGTATTCCTTATAGGTGGTCGAACCGATGCAACGGATCGCACCCGAGGAAAGAGCCGGCTTCAGCAGGTTCGACGCATCCATCGCGCCGCCGGAGGTGGCGCCCGCACCGATGACGGTGTGGATCTCGTCGATGAACAGCACGGCGCCCGGATACTCTTCGAGTTCCTTGACGACCTGCTTCAGGCGTTCTTCGAAATCGCCGCGATAACGGGTGCCGGCGAGCAGCGTACCCATATCGAGCGAAAAGATCGTGGCATCGGCCAGAGCTTCCGGAACCTTGCCTTCGACGATACGCTTGGCAAGACCTTCGGCAATTGCCGTCTTGCCCACGCCGGGGTCTCCGACATAGAGCGGGTTGTTCTTCGAGCGGCGGCACAGCACCTGGATGGTGCGGTTGACCTCGGAGTTGCGGCCGATCAACGGATCGATCTTGCCGTTCTTGGCCTTCTCATTGAGGTTGACGCAATAAGCCTTCAGCGCGTCCTGCTGCTTCTTGCCATTCCCTTCCTCCTGCTCGCCGCGGGAGGTCGGCTTGCTTTCGGATTCGCTTTCTTCGGCGCCGCGCGGCGTGCGGGTCTGGGAGGAGCCCGGGCGCTTGCCGATGCCGTGCGAGATGTAGTTGACCGCGTCGTAGCGGGTCATTTCCTGCTCCTGCAGGAAGAAGGCAGCATGGCTTTCCCGTTCCGCGAAAATCGCGACGAGGACATTGGCGCCCGTCACTTCCTCGCGGCCGGAAGATTGTACGTGGATCACGGCGCGCTGGATGACGCGCTGGAAGCCGGAGGTCGGCTTCGAGTCCTCGTCATAGCCCGTGACCAGGTTGGAGAGTTCATTATCGACGTATTCAGTCAGAGTCTTACGGAGCGCGTCGAGATCAACATTGCACGCGCCCATGACAGCTGCGGCATCGGCGTCGTCTACCAGCGCCAAAAGCAGATGTTCCAGCGTGGCATACTCGTGATGCCGCTCGTTCGCGTAGGTCAGTGCCTGATGCAGCGCCTTCTCAAGACTAGGCGAAAATGTTGGCACGTTCAGATCCTCACTTCTTTTCCATAACACATTGCAGCGGATGCTGGTGCTGCCGGGCAAAGTCCATCACCTGGCTCACCTTCGTTTCGGCTACTTCATATGTATATATCCCGCACTCGCCCACGCCATGGTTGTGGACATGAAGCATGATACGGGTGGCACCTTCGAGATCCTTTTGGAAGAAACGCTCCAGGATATGGATCACGAAGTCCATGGGCGTGTAGTCGTCATTCAGAAGCAGCACGCGGTACAGGTTCGGTTTTTTCGTCTTGGGCTTGGTACGTGTGATGACCGAGGTCCCACGGTTTCCGTTGTCCCCGTTCCTTTCGCTGTTGTTTTGCATCCGGATCGGCTCAGCGATCATTTCATTCATTCCTCAAATCATCCGGCAGAAGCTATCGCATTCCGACTTGGCACTGGGTTGGTTTCTTCACTTGGTCGGGCCGGATATCCGAACCTCTAACTTAGTTCATATTGGCGTGATTTTAAGCCCCCTGCTGGACACTGCAATCACAATTCGCTGACAAAACGGGCTGCGGTCAAAAAAGTCGCTGCATATCGTCTCGTCCGGTTCGACGTGCCAAAATGCAAAAGACCGGCCACGCATCGCGTAGCCGGTCTTTCCGGAAATTTTGCCTTTCGGCGAAAGTTTAAGCGGCGGTCGCCGTTGCTGCTGCCTTGCTGGCAGCCTTCGTCGCAGCCGCTACGGGCGCTTCGTAAGGCTTGTAGGCATTCTTGGCGAGATCGGCATACATTTCGCCGAGCTTGGTGGCTTCAGCGACGAAGTTTTCGTAGGAGGACTTCACATAGCTGCTCTGCAGTTCGAAGGCAGCTTCGAAGCTCTTGACACCGGCGAGCGTTTCGAAGTGTGCAACGCCATCCTGGAAAGACTTCTTGGAGTATTCAGCGGTTTCGGCAGCAATCGCCTGAAAGCCCTTGGTGACATCGGAATAGCTCTTCAGCGCCGTGTCCATGGCTTCCTTGCCCTTCTTGTTTGCTTCATCGAAATTGAACATGCTTCTCCGTCCCTTGTTGGCCGGCCGGCGGCCGGTTTACAGGGACAAAGGTTAAATGCGATGCACAATTAGTCAAGTAGTCTTGTGCGTCGCAATATCTCCCTTTGGTTGCATTTCGAGTGACGGCGCGATGTCAGCGCCGATGAGTGCGGCGCATCATTTTGTTTTTCCTAATATATATCATTGCGCCTGCAACCACAGGCTTTGATTAAAATATTGGCATTTAGGTCAAAGAAGCCGCTATAGATCAGAACGGCAGCGGAATGATCAAATTGGCAAATGCCAAAGAAAAAGGCCGTATTTCAATGAAATACGGCCCAAATATTCGATCACTATACGAGACCGATATAATCAGAGATCGACGTCCAGAATGGCCATCGAGAAATTATAGGAGCGGTCGCCATCTTCATCGTCGATATAGACGACACCCAGAAATTCTTCGCCGAGATAAACTTCAGCCGAATCGTTCTTTCGCGGGCGGGCCTTCACCACGACCTGCGGGTTGAACGTGCGCTTGAAATAGGCGTCGAGTTTCTTGATTTCTTCAGGCTTCACAATGCTTCTCCGTGAGGATCTCGGTTGGCCGCTTCTTGCATAGGAAAAGCGGCGGTGTAAAGACCGGAACCGCGCATAGCTCCCCAGCGACAGCGCAAGCTTCCGAAAGTCAGTCTGGATTTTCCTAGATTCCCGCGCCCATGATCTGATCCACAACCAATTGTTCAGCCAAGAGCTGGTCCATCGAGCGAGACGGTTCCGAACACCCTGCTTCTCCGACCACCTTGGCCGGCACCCCTGCAACGGTCGTCTTGGCGGGCACTTCCTTCAGCACCACCGAGCCGGCGGCGATGCGCGAGCAATGGCCGATCTGGATATTGCCGAGGATCTTGGCCCCCGCACCGATCAAGACGCCGTGCGCGATCTTCGGATGGCGGTCGCTGCCTTCCTTGCCGGTGCCGCCAAGCGTGACGCCATGCAGGATCGAGACGTTATCGCCGATCACGGCCGTTTCGCCCACCACAAGGCCGGTCGCGTGATCGAGGAAGATGCCCTTGCCGATACGCGCCGCCGGATTGATGTCGGTCTGGAAGACGCTGGAGGATCGGCTCTGCAGATAAAGCGCGAAATCGCGGCGGCCGCGATTATAGAGCCAGTGCGCGAGGCGGTGCGTCTGCAGCGCATGGAAGCCCTTGAAATAGAGCACGGGCTCCAGGAACCTCAGGCAGGCTGGATCGCGATCGTAGACGGCCTGGATATCGACACGAAGGATCGATCCCCATTCCGGCCAGTCGGCCAGCATTTCCTCGAAGGTCTGCCGCAGGAGGATGGCCTGCAGGTCCGGATGGTCGAGGCGCTCGCAGATGCGATAGATAACGCATTCCTCCAGCGAGCGATGGTTGATGATCGTCGAATAGAGGAAAGCGGCAAGAAGTGGGTCCTGCGCGGCAGCGGCGCGTGCTTCCTCGCGCATGCTGTCCCAGATCGGGTCCATGACCTTCACTGCGCCCAAGCCTTCTACCTGGCGAATATCCGTTGCTGCGACCATTGGCGGTCTCCCGATTTTCTGTCAGGGGTGCATTATATAGAATAAATGCCACACAAGACAAATGGGTTGGTCGCGCATGAATTTCGAGCATGATTTTGCCGGCGGTCTCATTCGCGCGACGTGCAGCGACGCCATAGGCACGATCGCGATCAGCAACCCCGACAGAAAGAACGCCGTGACCGCCGCAATGTGGCGTGCGATCCCGCAGGCAGTGCGCATTCTGACCGATGAAGCACATGCGCATGTGATCGTTCTGCGCGGCGCCGGCGCGGATTTTTCGGCTGGCGCCGACATCAGCGAATTCGCCGTCGTGCGCAAGAATTCGGAGACGGCAGTCGCCTATGAGGCGCTGAACAGCCAGGCTTTCGAGGCAATTCGCCATTGCCGCGTGCCGACGATCGCCGCGATCCGCGGCATCTGCTATGGCGGCGGTTTTGGGCTTGCTGCCGCCTGTGATCTGCGCATCGCCGAAAGAGGCGCACGGTTTTCCGTACCCGCCGTTCGCCTCGGTATCGCCTATCCCGCCGACGCCGTGCAGGATATCGTCAATGCGCTCGGGCCGCAGATGGCCAAGGTCACCCTGTTTACCGGCGCTCCCATGTCGAGCGAGAAGATGGTTGTGGCCGGCTTTCTTCTGGAGGAAATCGAGGCTGATGCGTTCGATCAGGAAGTATCCGCCCTCGCCCATGCGATTGCCGCCAATGCACCTATTGCGCTGCATGCCTCGAAGCTCGCGATCCGCGCCGTCATCGAGCAGGATGGTGACTTGCTGCGCGAAGCGGAAGTGATCGGCGCCGAGACTTTCGACAGCGCCGATTATGCGGAGGGTCGCGCCGCCTTTGCCGAACGGCGAAAGCCCCACTTCACCGGTAAGTGACTTGAAACCTAGCGCCTGTCGAGACGCTGATAAAACTCCAGAACCGCCGCCTTGAAGATCTTATCGCCGACGGCGAGCATGTGGTCGCGGTTCGGAATATCGATGACTTCGGCATTCTGCATCAGTGCCGCCAAATCCTGCCCGGAACCGGCAATATCGTCCTTGGTGCCGACGGCGATCAGCGTCGGCACTTCGATCTTCGCCACATCTTCCCGCGAAGCCAGATCGCGCGAGCCCTGGATACAGGCGGCCAGCGCCTGCCGGTCGCTTTTCGTCTGCTCGGCAAAAGCGCGGAACATGCGCCCGCGCGCATGGGTGACATCATCGAGCGAAGGTGCGACCAGCGCATCCGCAATCGGGTCCCAATCGCCGACGCCTTCGACCATGCCGATACCGAGGCCGCCCAGCACCAGCGAGCGGACGCGATCAGGATGCGCGATCGCCATGAAGGTCGAAACGCGCGCACCCATGGAATAGCCCATGACATGGGTCTCGGATATGCCCAGATGATCGAGGAGGGCCACAGCATCCGCTGCCATGATCCATGGATGGTAGACATCCGCATCGTAAAGCTTGTCGCTCATGCCATGGCCGCGATTGTCGATGGCAATCACCCGATAGCCCGCTTCGCCAAGTGTCTTCAGCCAACCGGGATTGACCCAATTGGCAATCGCCGTGGAGGCAAAGCCGTGGATCAACAGCACCGGCGGCCCGTTGGGATCGCCTTCATCGAAAAAGGCGAGCTTCAATCCGTCTCTGACAAAATGGGACATCGGGGGAGCGTTCAAATTCATGGCTTCGTCTTTGCAAACTGGGTCCTGTTGGCGCCGGACCATATTTTATCGGCGATATCAAATGAACCCTACGCTTGCGAAAATCTCTGCATCAAGCCGGACTTTCGCACTACACAATCGGGAAGAAGGATTATAAAGAGGGGCTACCAAGTCTGGCGCAACATTCATGCCGCTCACGGCAAGACGCATTCGGAGATCATCATGGCCGGCCACAATATTCCCCATTTCCAGAACGACGGCGGACATCGCGTCATCGAAATCGGCGTGAAGGAATTCATGTGCACCGGCGCCTCGGTCCCGTACGACCATCCGCACATCTTCATCGATATCGGTGACGAGAGCGAAAAGGTCTGCTCCTATTGCTCGACGCTGTACCGCTACAATCCGTCGCTGAAGGCGGATCAGACCAACCCGGCCGGCTGCGTCTTCCACTTCAAGGCGGCGTGACGCCTTAGAGTCCGATCGGACATAAAAAAATGCCGATCAAAGCAGCCGCAATCATCGGCGCCGGAATAGCCGGATTGACGGCGGCACTGGCGCTCGCGAGACACGGCATTGCCTCCGACATTTTCGAACAGGCAGAGGTGCTGACCGAAGTCGGCGCCGGCCTGCAGATTTCGCCGAATGCTTCCCGCATCCTCGATACGCTTGGCGTGCTCTATGCGCTGAGATCGGTCTGGCTGGAGCCAGAGGAAGTCCGGCTCGTATCCGGCTCGTCGCTGCGGCCTGTCGCATCCGTTCCCTGTGGAAAATTTGCCAGAGAGCGATGGGGTGCACCCTATGGCGCGGCGCATCGCGCCACCCTGCAAAAGGCGCTCCTCAATGCGATGACGGCCAATGCCTTATGCACGCTGCATCTCGGCCGGCACGTCGATATCAACAACAAACAGGCACTGGAAGAGATCGCCGGAAGGGAATTCGATCTCGTCATCGGGGCCGACGGCGTATGGTCGAAGGCGCATGCAATGGTGCCTGGCGCGCCCTCGCCGCTCTTCTCCGGGAATATTGCATGGCGCTTCTCCATTCCGGAGGCGGCGGCCCCGGCCCTGCTGGACAAGGCGAGCGTCACAGCGTTCCTCGGACCCTCCAGCCATCTCGTCTGCTACCCCATCCGGGAAAATGCCGCCTTCAATATCGTCGCCATCGTCTCCGGCAGCAGTGCCAGCCGCAATTGGGGGGCGACCGGCAGCAAGGCGCAGCGCGAGCAGATGCTACGGGGTTTTTCCGGCTGGAACACGGCGATCCTGCAAATGCTCGAAGCCCAGGAGCAGGCGAGCTTTTGGCCACTCTACGAGATGAAGGACGGCCGGTGGCATAATGGCAGCGATACGATCCTGATCGGCGATGCCGCGCATGCGATGATGCCCTTTGCGGCTCAGGGCGCGGCCATGGCGATCGAGGACGCTTTCGAGCTTGCCGGCATGCTTTCGGGACGCTCGCCGGCCGAAGCATTCGAACTCTATGAGAAGCATCGGGCGCCGCGTATCGCGCGCCTAAGACAGCGCGCCGCCTTCAATCAATTCGCCTATCACGCCCGCGGTCCCATCCGCCTGGCGCGGGATCTCGTCCTCTCGCTGCGTCCGCCGCAAAGCCTCGCGGCGGACATGGACTGGATCTACGGCTATAGCGCCGTCGGCTGATCAGGCGTCCCCCATAGCGCCGTGCGTCACATGTGACGCACGGCGCTATAACACTTTAAACCTGCTGCATAATTTTATCCTTAAATCGATCCCGATTTAAGGAATTATGCGGTAGCCGCCGCAAAGCCCTTTTCGATATCCGCCTTGAGATCGGCGACGTCTTCCAGGCCGATCTGCAGGCGGATCACCGGCCCCTCCGTCGGGATCTTGGTCACGCGCCGGTCGTTGAGGTTGACCTGCAATGCCAGGCTTTCGAAGCCCCCCCAGGAATAGCCGAGACCAAAGATACGCAAGGCATCCAGGAAGGCATGCGCCTTCACCTTGAACTTGTGCGGATCGTCGACGGCGAGAACGAAGGAGAAGATGCCGCTTGCACCCTTGAAGTCGCGCTTCCAAAGCTCGTGACCCGGGAAGCTCGGCAGGGCCGGATGCAGCACGCGTGCGACCTCCTCCCTGCCCTCAAGCCATTGGGCGATCGCCAGCGCGCTCTCCTGATGCCGCTCCAGGCGCACGCCCATGGTACGCAGACCGCGCAGCACCTGATAAGCGTCATCGGGCGCGCCACAGATGCCGAGCTGGCCATGCGCGTCAATCAACTGCTTCCAATGCGCTTCATTGGCCGAAACGGTCCCCATCAGAATATCGGAGTGACCGGCCGGATATTTCGTCACGGCATGGATGGAAACATCGACACCGTGATCGAGCGGCTTGAAATAGAGCGGCGTCGCCCAGGTATTATCCATGGTCACGACGCAGCCGTGGCGGTGAGCCGCAGCCGAGATCGCCGGAATATCCTGCATTTCGAAGGTGTTGGAGCCTGGCGCTTCGGTATGGACCAGCCTGGTATTCGGCTTGATCATCTGCTCGATGCCGACGCCGACCAACGGATCATAATACTCGACCTCGATGCCGAGGCGCTTCAGCATGGTGTCGCAGAAGAATCGCGTGGGACCATAGACCGAATCGACGATCAGCGCGTGATCACCGGCTGACAAATAAGCAAGAAACGGCACGGTGACAGCCGCAAGCCCAGACGGCACGATGACCGTTCCAGCAGACCCTTCCAGCGCATCCATCGCCTCGCACAGCGCATCCGTGGTGGGAGTTCCGCGCGTGCCATAGGTGTATTTCTGGTCATGCGTCTCCATTACACGCGCATTGGGAAACAGCACCGTCGAGGCATGGACGACCGGCGGATTGACGAAGCCGTGGAAGTCGAATGGCGAATTGCCGATGTGGGACAAACGCGTGTTGATACCAGCGTTCTGCAGGAATGTGTCTTTGTCTTTCATGTCCGAATATGCCTTTGGCGCTGCGGGAAACTGGATTTGTGGCGACCAAGCCTCCCCCGGTCAACCCCGACCGTTCCAATAGGGCCATATTATTCGAAGGCTAAAACAACGAAAATCGCAGCAGAAACCGCATTTTCGCGCAGATTTTTGGCAAAACGCCGCTCATTTTGACGCCAAATGCCCATTTTTCGGCAGCGCGCGGCGAAAATGCCGAATAAATCCGCAATAATTGGGGCGATCTCTTGACCGCTACACCATTTGCGACTGTGATAGCGCCACTCGCACCGGGAAAGGGAAGGAACACGGTTCTCCAGGAACCTGCTTCGGAGGCGATACACTTTAACTATAAAACAAATAGACAAAGGTAGGGAAAATGAAAAAGTTTGCTCTCTCCGCATTCCTCGGAGTCGCAGCATTGGCTTACACCGCGTCGGGCGCTTCCGCCTCGACGCTGAGCGACGTTAAGGCCAAGGGCTTCGTTCAATGCGGCGTGAATACGGCCCTTCTCGGCTTCGCGCAGCCGGACGCATCCGGTAACTGGGCCGGCTTCGACATCGACTTCTGCAAGGCTGTCGCTTCCGCCGTATTCGGCGACCCGACCAAGGTGAAATACACGCCTCTCAGCGCTAAGGACCGCTTCACCGCGCTGCAGTCCGGCGAAATCGATGTGCTTTCCCGTAACACCACCTGGACCATCAACCGCGACACCGCGCTCGGTCTCAAATTCCGTCCCGTCACCTATTATGACGGCCAGGGCTTCATGGTCCGCAAGGAACTGAACGTGAAGTCGGCGCTCGAACTGTCGGGTGCCGCCATCTGCGTCCAGTCCGGCACGACGACCGAGCTGAACCTCGCAGACTATTTCAAGACCAACAACCTGCAGTACAATCCGGTGGTCTTCGACAAGCTCGAAGAAGTCAACACGGCCTATGATTCCGGCCGTTGCGACGTGTACACCACCGACCAGTCGGGTCTCTACGCTCTGCGCCTGACCTTGAAGAACCCGGACGACAACGTCGTTCTGCCTGAAATCATCTCCAAGGAGCCGCTCGGCCCGGCCGTTCGCCAGGGTGATGACCAGTGGTTCAATATCGTCAGCTGGACGGCCTATGCGATGGTCAATGCCGAAGAATTCGGCATCACGCAGAAGAACGTCGACGAGATGAAGGGTTCGGCTAACCCGGACATCAAGCGCTTCCTCGGCGCCGAGCAGGGCTCCACTATCGGCACCGACCTCGGCCTGACCAATGACTGGGCCTACAACATCATCAAGGGCGTCGGTAACTACGGCGAAGTCTTCGACCGCAACATCGGCGCAGGCAGCCCGCTGAAAATCGCTCGCGGCCTCAATGCCCTGTGGAACAAGGGCGGCATCCAGTACGCGCCTCCGGTCCGATAAGTCGCAAACGACCAGACTTCCAGAGAAAGGCGGCAATCCGCCTTTCTCCCCTCAAGAAAACAAGCCTGAAACAGGCACATTGGGGAAAAACTCTATATGGCAATTACAGTAAACTCGCCTGAAGGCGAGCGCTCGGCCTTATCGGCGGCGTTGTACGACCCCAAAGTTCGGGGTGCCTTCTACCAGGCGCTTACTATCATCATTCTCGCGGGACTCTGCTGGTTTATCGTCACAAACACCATCGATAACCTGCGCGCATTGAACCGCTCGTTCGGCTTTGGTTTTCTCGAAGGACGTGCCGGCTTCAACCTGGGACAAGCGCTGATTCCCTATTCCAGCGATTCGACCAACGCCACCGCCCTTCTCGTCGGCGTGCTCAACACACTTCTGATTTCGGTGGTGGGCATTGTTGCGGCGACGGTTGTTGGCTTCGTCATCGGCATCGGCAGACTTTCGCATAATTGGCTGATTGCGAAGCTCTCCCAGGCCTATGTCGAAATCTTCCGCAACATCCCGCCCCTGCTCGTCATCTTCTTCTGGTACAGCGGTGTTCTGGTGTTGCTGCCGCAGGCGCGCGATGCCGTGCATCTACCATTCTCCAGCTATCTCAGCAATCGCGGCCTCGCCTTCCCCAGCCCGATCTTCGGTGCGGGCATGTGGGCAGTCGGCATTGCTCTTCTGGTCGCCATAGTCGCCGTATTTTTCGTGGCGCGCTGGGCGCACAAACGTCAGGCGGCAACCGGCCAGCAGTTCCATACGATCTGGGTGTCGATCGGTATCCTGATCGGCCTGCCGCTGCTGGTCTTCCTGGTGACCGGCATGCCGCTTTCGTTTGACTACCCCATTGCCGGCAAATTCAACCTGACCGGCGGCACGGTCATAGGGCCGGAATTCCTCGCACTGCTGCTTGCCCTCTCCCTTTATACCGCATCCTACATTGCCGAGATCGTCCGCGCCGGCATTCGTGGCGTGCCAAAGGGTCAATCGGAAGCAGCGGGTGCACTTGGTCTGCGGGCATCGGCCATCAACCGGCTGATCGTCATACCCCAGGCAATGCGCATCATCATTCCGCCGCTGACCAGCCAGTATCTCAATCTGATCAAGAACTCATCTCTCGCCATCGCCATCGGTTATGCCGATCTCGTCGCCGTCGGCGGCGTGATCCTCAATCAATCCGGCCGAGCCGTCGAAGTCGTCATCATCTGGATGATCATCTATCTCGCCCTGAGCATCGTCACGTCGCTGTTCATGAACTGGTTCAACGCCAAGATGGCCCAGGTGGAGAGATAAGATGTCGAGCGTTGATCAACACTTCGTCAGCAAGACACTGCTGGTGGCGCAGCCAGCACCTGCCAGCGAAAGGGGCGTGTGGCATTGGTTGAAAAAGAACCTGTTTGCAACGCCGAAGGACATTGTCCTGACCGTGCTTGCCGTCACCTTCCTGGCCTGGACGATCCCGCACCTGGTCGACTGGCTGTTTATAAATGCGGTCTGGAGCGGAACCGACCGCACCTTCTGCGCCACCACGGTTCAAGGCGGAACGCAGCCGGATGGCTGGAACGCCGCCTGCTGGGCCTTCGTCCGCGCGAAATTCGCCATCTTCATGTTCGGCCTTTATCCGCCGGACGAGCGCTGGCGACCAATACTCGTCTGCATCCTGATGATCGTCAGCTTCGTCCCGTTGCTGATACCGTCCGTTCCCAGGAAGGGATTGAACGCTATCCTCGCGTTCTTCGTGCTGCCGGTTGTTTCGTTCTTCCTGCTCCACGGGGGCTTCGGCCTTGAGACCGTCGAAACGGAAAGATGGGGCGGCCTACTCGTGACGCTGGTGATCGCTTTCGTTGCGATCGCAGTCTCCTTCCCGTTCGGCATCGTGCTTGCACTCGGCCGCCGCTCCAAGATGCCCGTTGTCCGCATGCTCTGTGTGTCGTTCATCGAAATCATCCGCGGCGTGCCGTTGATCACGGTGCTGTTCATGGCCAGCTACATGCTGCCGCTCTTCATGCCGCAGGGCTGGACCGTCGATAAGCTGCTGCGCGCCGTCGTCGGCGTTGCGATCTTTACCTCGGCCTATATGGCCGAAGTCATTCGTGGCGGCCTGCAGGCAATACCGAAGGGTCAATTCGAAGGCGCCGACTCGCTCGGCCTCGGCTACTGGCAGAAGATGCGGCTGATCATTCTGCCGCAGGCGATCAAGCTGGTCATTCCCGGCATCGTCAATACCTATATCGGCATGTTCAAGGACACGTCGCTCGTGGCGATCATCGGCATGTTCGACCTGCTCGGCATCGTCCGCCAGAACTTCTCGGATGCCACCTGGGCAAGCGCGGTGACGCCGGTGACGGGTCTTGTATTCGCTGGATTCGTTTTTTGGCTGTTCTGCTTTGGCATGTCGCGCTATTCAGGGTTCGTGGAACGCCATCTCGACACCGGCCACAAGCGATAAAATTGAGGGAAATACAAAATGGCTGAAGCCCAATCGAAAAAAATGACTGTCTCCGAGACCGAGGTCGCGGTCGACATGATCAACATGAACAAGTGGTATGGCGACTTCCATGTGCTGCGCGATATCAATCTGAAGGTCATGCGTGGCGAGCGCATCGTCATCGCCGGCCCCTCCGGCTCGGGCAAATCGACGATGATCCGCTGCATCAACCGTCTGGAAGAGCACCAGAAGGGCCAGATCATCGTTGACGGCGTCGAGTTGACGAACGACCTCAAGAAGATCGACGAAGTGCGCCGCGAAGTCGGCATGGTGTTCCAGCACTTCAATCTCTTCCCGCACCTGACCATTCTGGAAAACTGCACGCTGGCACCGATCTGGGTGCGCAAGATGCCGAAGAAGCAGGCGGAAGAAATCGCCATGCACTTCCTCACCCGCGTCAAGATCCCCGAGCAGGCGAAGAAATATCCCGGCCAGCTTTCCGGCGGTCAGCAGCAGCGCGTGGCGATCGCCCGCTCGCTTTGCATGAACCCGAAGATCATGCTGTTCGACGAGCCGACCTCCGCACTCGACCCGGAAATGATCAAGGAAGTGCTCGACACCATGGTCGGCCTTGCCGAAGAAGGCATGACCATGCTGTGCGTGACCCACGAAATGGGCTTTGCCCGCCAGGTCGCCAACCGCGTCATCTTCATGGACCAGGGGCAGATTGTCGAACAGAATTCGCCGAAGGAATTCTTCGACAACCCGCAGCATGAGCGCACAAAGCTCTTCCTTAGCCAGATCCTGCACTGATACTGATACGGAATGGATCGAATGAACAGAACCCGCCGCTGCATCGCAGCCGGCGGGTTTTTCACAGGTCTTCCGTTATCGACTGGCGGATCGAGAGCGGTCAACGCAACGGCAGAGCGTAGGTCTGCTTGACGATCTGGCTCGGTACATCGGTCTTGACGTTCTGAATGCCATTGACCTTCGTCAGATGCGTGGACTGGAACTGCCTGTAGTCGTCGAGATCGGAAACAGCGACGCGCAGCAACGCATCGCTCTCGCCCAGCATGATGTAGCATTCCATCACCTCGGGCAGCTTCTTCATGGCGGCGATGAAGCGATCGATCGTCTCGGCGTCCTGGGCCACCAGCCAGACGCGAGCAAACATCGAGAGCGGCAGGCCCGCCTTGACCGGATTTACCACGGCCACGTAGCGATCGATGATGCCTGCGTCCTCGAGAAGCTTGACGCGCCGCAAGCAAGGCGACGGCGAGAGCCCCACTTCCTTTGCAAGCTCCACGTTCTGTATCCGCCCATCGCGCTGCAGCGCACGCAGGATACGCCTGTCGATCTCATCCAGCCGCATTGGCATCCTCTACCGATAATCTTCTGATCTTGAATTCAGATGCCAATAATCTGGCAGAAATTGGCATCTTCGCAAGCCGGTTGCGCCGGTAGATCGCTAGGCTTCCATTCATGGAAAACACCAATCTTCTTCTCTTTGCAGCCACCGTGCTGCCACTCATCTGCACCCCAGGCCCGGATATGCTGTTCGTGGTGTCGCAGGCAGTCTCGGGAGGCCCTGTCGCGGGCTTGCGTTCGACGGCGGGCATCTGCGTCGGTTACATCGTGCATTCGGCGCTGGCAGCCCTGGGCGTTGCCGCCATCATAGCGGCCTCGCCTCTCCTGTTTGCGGCGCTGCGATGGCTGGGCATCGCCTATCTCAGCTATCTTGCCTTCCGGCTCATCGCATCTTCCATGAAAAACGGCGGCGCTACGCCGCTATCATCAAGTGCTGGGAGCAGCAGGTTTCGCCGCGGCTTTCTGACGGCCGTTCTCAACCCCAAGGGCATGATGATCTATTTTGCCATCCTGCCGCAGTTCATGAGCCACGATGAGAGCATCATGCTGCAGGCCTGCCTTCTCTCCATTGTCTTCATCAGCCTATGCGGGATCGTCTATGCCCTGCTCAGCGTCGCTATCGCGGCGATTGGCCCCCGCGGAAATTTCAGCGATCGCCGGCGGAGATGGATCGAAGGCATTGCCGGCGGCCTGCTGCTTGTTGCAGCCGGCCGACTGGCAACGTGAACAAGCCATATAGCGCTTCGCGCAGAACGCGATATAGTTTCCGCTGCCGCGAATAATGCGGGATTCACGAGACGTCGGGGGAAGCGGGCCGTGAAAAAAAGCGACAGAATCATCGGCGGACTCGCTCTCTTGAGCGTCGCCATCATCGTCATCAAGCTGGCCGGAGCAATGTATGGCTACGATCTCATCCAGATGGCGGTCGATGCGACAAGGCCAAAAGCTGCCGGCGGCTGGCCGACAATGGCGAACTGAGCGCGAAACAGAGCTGATGACGCTTGGATAGCGACACGCAAAACCATATCGGGAAAATGGCGACCCCTGCAGGATTCGAACCTGCGACCACATGCTTAGAAGGCAAGTGCTCTATCCAGCTGAGCTAAGGGGCCGTAAGGCCTGGCCGCACCTTGCGCGCGGCGGGCAACACATGCCTGAAACTGCCACCCAATTCAATGGGCTGCGTTCAATAAGTGTTTGGCTTCAGTGAGTCCAGGGCTGGATGCGGTTGAAGCGGAAGTTGTCGGAATAGGACACAGTCTGCCGGATCGGATCCTTCGGCGGGATGACGCGGTAGTCGATGCCTTCGCGCTTGGCGTAGTCTTCCGCTTGTTCCTGCGTATCGAAGGTCAGTTTGAGCTGCTGGCGCATATCGCCCGACGATGTATAGCCCATGATCGGATCGATCTTGCGCGGCGTTTCCTGGTCGAACTCGAGAACCCAGATATTGGTCTTGGCCTTGCCGGACTGCATGGCGGTCTTTGCCGGACGATAGATCTTGGCAGGCATTGCTGCAGCGCCTCCGAATAAAGCGGGAATGATCCGCCTTTGTGCTTCATTTGTCTTGCGCTCGGCCTTTGCAGATCGAGCGCATCTCGGTTTTGATTAGCCGCGAATCCCTTTGTTTTCAAGCGAAAAGGCAGCCAGCGCCAAGACGAATTCAACGACATCAATGAAGGGGTTTAAATGGTCGGAGTGGAGAGATTCGAACTCCCGACCCTCTGGTCCCAAACCAGATGCGCTACCAGACTGCGCTACACTCCGTACCGTGTGCATGATCGCCAAAACGCGATCATGACTTCAGTTCCGCACCGTCGAGCACTCGAGCCTGCGGAACGAGTGGGGAGATACACGGTTCATCTGCCCGCTGCAACAGGTAAAATCTCGTCGGGCAAATCTTCCCCGATGAAAATCTATTTGCCGAGCTTTGCCGCAATGGTGGCGCTCGTCACCTTGTCGCCGACGGCAAGGCCGAGTTTCTTGACCACTCCACCATTCAGCTCGATGACATAGGCAACCGGCCCGTTGGAGCTGATGATCGCTTCGGAATAGGGCACGGCATTTTCCTGGATGTGGGTGATGACACCCTTTTGATCCAGAAAGAGCATGTCGAGCGGCAACTTGGTGTTCTTCATCCACATCATGACAGGCCGCGGCGTGCCAAAGTCAAACAGCATGCCATGGTCGGCCGGCATCTTGTCGCGGTACATCAGGCCGAATTCGAGCTGTGGCGGCGTCAAGGCCAGTTCCACGGTGAATTTATGCGTCTGGCCTTTGGGCGATGCGATCGAAAGCGGTTCCGAATCGAAAGCCATCGACTGCTGCCCCGCGGTCTGTGCCGCGAAAGACGATGGAGCGATGGCCCCAACGAGAAAAAGCGCCAAAATGGCGCTTTTCAAAATTCCGAGAAATCCGGTTTTATTCATATCAGTGCGGCCGCGTAACCGGGCTTGGTGCATCCGGATGGATTTCCGCGGCCATCAGGCCCTTTTCACCGGGTCCGAAGCGGACGAGAACCACCTGCCCCGGCCGTAGCTCAGCAAGACCAAAGCGACGCAGCGTTTCCATATGCACGAATATATCCTCCGTGCCCTCACCGCGCGTCAGGAAGCCGAAGCCCTTGGTGCGGTTGAACCACTTGACCAGCGCGCGCTCCAGACCGCTCGTCGCCGTCACCTGCACATGCGTGCGCACCGGCGGCATCTGCGAGGGATGCACGGCAGTCGATTGATCCATGGAGAGGATCTTGAAGGCCTGATAACCGCGCTCCCGACGCTGGATCAGCGCAACGATGCGGGTCCCTTCGAGAATCGTCTGATAACCGTCACGGCGCAGACACGTCACATGCAGCAAGACATCCTGCATGCCGTTATCCGGCACGATGAAACCGAACCCCTTGGCAACGTCGAACCACTTGACGACGCCTGAGATTTCGATGAGCTCGACGGTATCGCCGGACATCTCCTCGAAGTCTTCAACTCCCTTCGATGAAATTCTGTCACCCATCCTAGCCAGCCCTCGATTACGCGTCACACTGTTACGGTTAACTGATTCCCTGATATCAAGATTAACATCTTGGTAACGGAAAAGCGCAAGTCCTAGTTTTCGTTTATTCCCACCCTAAGATTATTGCTCCAAGACTTGCGCGAAGCTGGTGCCCCGATCGAAGATCCGCCCAGCTCAACATTAAGAGAGGAAATAGAATGCGTTATCTCCATACGATGGTCCGCGTCACCGATCTCGACGCCTCGTTGCATTTTTATAGCACCCTGTTCGGGCTTACCGAAACCCGCCGCTACGAAAACGAGAAAGACCGCTATACGCTCGTTTTCCTTGCAGCCAGCGATGATGCCGAATCATCCCGCAGCAACGGCGCCCCCAGCCTGGAACTGACCTACAACTGGGACCCGGAAGAATATAGCGGAGGGCGCAATTTCGGCCATCTCGCTTACGAGGTCGACGATATCTACGCGACCTGCCAGAAGCTGATGGACAACGGCATCACGATCAACCGCCCGCCGCGCGATGGTCACATGGCTTTCGTGCGTTCTCCGGACGGCATTTCCATCGAAATCCTGCAGAAGGGGGCCAATCTTCCCTCGGCTGAGCCCTGGGCTTCCATGGCCAACACCGGCTCCTGGTAGGAGCCAAGCTTTCGCGAGGCTTACGGCATGCGCGGAGCCATCCGTTTCGCGCTTGCCGCCTATGCCCATCCTCCGGCATGCTTGGACGACTCGAAGCATCATGCATCGGATATCGCGCGGCCATCGTTCCCAGTCGGCGCGTGCGGTATCGTCGTCCCTCGCAGGAGGCCGTTCCGATGCAAGCCTTTTGCAGGGAACGTCCTATGTGCGATCAACAGATTTTATACGGCAGGAAGAAGCTAGCAAGCACAATTGCCGTTCTTGCCTCATTTGTGATGATTGCCGGCTGCGCGACCACGGCCAAAAAGCCGACCGAAACATCCGACGTTGCGCCAGCGGCGCAGCTGACAACGGCCGAAGCGCTTGCAGCCGACATGAACAACAAGGCCGACGCCCGGCGACGCAAGGGCGATATGGGCTATCGCGATCCCCTGGTGCACAGCGTCAACGGCACGCGCCAGCAGGTCGTCGCCCAACAGAACCAGGCGTTCTATCCGGCACCGGCAACAGCCCAGACTGCGGACGGGCAGACCGGCATCGGCGGCCTGGTCACGCAGCCGACTGGCGTCAATGCGAACAGAAGCAGCATTTTCTCCGCCCCGCCGCCGATTGCCGTCAACCCGGACGGCACACTTGCGAAGAATCAGCCTGACGGCAGCCAGGCGATCACGCCGATGATGCGTAGCGTCTATAGCACGCCGCCAGCGGCAATGCAGGCCGTGGCACCGCAAACCATGGACACCGCCAGCGTTCCGAATGGCCGCACTTCGGCGGACATGCTGCCACCGCCGGTCATCCGCCACTCGGCCTCGCCGGCTGCGGCTTCGCCACAGCCGATCGCGCAGGTGACATCATCGGGAGTTGCCGCGACACCGAACCCGAATGTGCGCGAGCTGAACGGCAGGCAGGCGGCAGCGCTGGCGCAATTCATCGCCGCAAAGAACCAGCCCCAGAATGGCAAGCTGCTGGTGCAGCCCGTGCCTGGCGCCAATGGTCAGTAGAAAAGCCCGCGTTTCCAGGGATTCTTCAATGTCGCCGGCAAGAGCCTGTTAAGTCTCACTTATTCGCGGTCGGCGGCAGTTTCACCCATCTGTCATTTTTTCCACAAAAAAGCAAAATTGCCGCTTGCAGGAATGAAATCACCCCGCTATAAGCGCGCCACACAACAGCTGCACGCGCCCTTCGTCTATCGGTTAGGACGACAGATTTTCATTCTGTAAAGAGGGGTTCGACTCCCCTAGGGCGTGCCACTGTTGTTCTTCTCTCCATAGACGATTCATTTAAGCTACCGCTTGCGGACGCAATAGGCTATTCCTATCTACGCGGCAGAGCATGCGCCCTTCGTCTATCGGTTAGGACGACAGATTCTCATTCTGTAAAGAGGGGTTCGACTCCCCTAGGGCGTGCCAACTCCGTGGCTCGACGTTTTCCACAACGCCTCGAAAAATCTTCGCCTAATCATCGATTTTTCTGGGATTTTTCTCGTTTTTCCGCTTGCGGGAACAAAAGGTGCTGACTATAAGGGCGCCACAGCACGCGCCCTTCGTCTATCGGTTAGGACGACAGATTTTCATTCTGTAAAGAGGGGTTCGACTCCCCTAGGGCGTGCCACTGTACTTTCCCCTTAAATTGATGATTTTGCTTCGCAAAGCGACATTTTGCCGATGCGATATCGGGCGTGATTTGCCTTACGGAGCCTTTGCCGCGTCGGTCACGCGAAGCTGCACGCGCCGACTTCCCTGCCAGTGATCGGCACCGAGCGTGCCGGCCACATGGATTTGCGCGCCACGTGACGACATCAGCAGCTCGCCCAGCGGCGTTTCCGCTGCGCGGAAGGCAATGCCGTCCACACGGCCGCCGTCCATCGCCTCCAGCGTTATCTTGATGTGCGACTGGCCGACGAGGCGGGAATCGCGCAGCCTGTGGCTCGGAAGTGCAAAGACCGGCTGCGGATGCCCCGAACCATAGGGGCCGGCCGTCTCGAGCCTGTCGATCAGCTCCACGGTCGCGCCGCTTGCGCCGAGCGCGCCATCGATCTTCAGCGTTTCATTGGCAACCAGCCCGGCGACCTGCTTTTCCGCCTTCTCGGTGAAGAAGGCGCGCAGCTTGCCGAGATTGCTCCGTTCCACCGTCAGGCCTGCCGCCATGGCGTGTCCGCCGCCCTTGACCAGCAGACCGGCATCCACAGCCGCACGCACCATGCGCCCCATATCGAAGCCATTGATGGAGCGGCCGGAGCCGGTGCCCTTTCCCGTCGGATCGAAGGCGATGGCGAAGGCCGGTCTGCGGAACTTGTCCTTGAGGCGCGACGCGATCAGCCCGACGATACCCGGATGCCAGCTCTCGCGCGCCGTGACGATGACCGACGCGCCATCGCCGTTGCCATATTCTGCCAGCGCTTCAGCCTCGGCCTCCTGCAGCATGGCGGCTTCCATGGCCTGCCTCTCGCGATTGAGCTCGTCGAGCTTCGCAGCGATCGTTTCCGCCTCGCCGGTATCGTCCAGCGTCAGCAGGCGGGCGCCGAGCGCTGCATCGCCAATGCGGCCACCGGCATTGATGCGCGGACCGATGAGGAAACCGAAATGATAGGGCGAGACAGGGCCGTTCAGACCAGCCTTGCGAAACAGCGCTGCGAGCCCGAGATTGCCCTGATGGCGGGCGGCAATCAGCCCCTTGACGACATAGGCGCGGTTCAAGCCCTTCAGCGGCACGACATCGCAGACGGTCGCCAGCGCGACGATATCGAGCCAGGCGAGCAGGTCGATGGACCGCACACGGGAATCACCCGCCTCGCGCAACAGCCGCAAGGCGGCGACCAGAACCATGAAGACGACGCCGGCAGCGCAAAGATGCCCCTGCCCCGACAGATCATCCTCACGGTTCGGATTGACCAGCGCATGGCATGGCGGCAGCTCATGCGCCACCTGATGGTGATCGATCACGACGACATCGATGCCCCGCGCCTTTGCCACCTCGAGCGATTCGAAGCTGGTGGAGCCACAATCGACCGTGACGATCAGTGTGGCGCCATTGTCGATGAGCTGGCCGATGGCGGTCGGGTTGGGGCCGTAGCCTTCAAAGATGCGATCGGGAATATAGATGCTGGCCGGAACGCCGAAATGCGTCAGAAAGCGATAGAGCAGCGCCGAGGAGGCCGCGCCGTCGACATCGTAGTCGCCGAAGATCGCGACCGTCTCGCCCTTCTTGATCGCGTGCAGCAGCCGCCGTGCGGCCTTTTCGCAATCGGTCAGCAGATGCGGGTCCGGCATCAGGCCACGGATGGTCGGATCGAGGAAGGCCATGGCTTCGTCTTGTCCGACGCCGCGACCGGCAAGTACGCGGGCGATCAGTTCCGGCAGGCCATGCGTCTGCGCAATCGCGAGCGCCCTGTTCTGACCAGCCTGATCTAGCCGGGATACCCAGCGATTGCCCGATACCGAGCGCTCGACACCCAGAAATGCCCGCTGAACTGGATCGACCGGTTGCTCCACCATCTCTCCTGGAATTTGAGGGCGGCGTCCTTGCGAAATACGCCGCCGCTATCAGCTTAGAGCGGTTCAGCTTTTCACGAAATCTCTGAACCGCCCTATCTCTTTATTTTCTCGCAATTCCGGACGGAAAACCGCTGTGCACTTTTCCTGGAATTGCTCTACTCTTTCGGCCGCTCGATACGGATGACCTGCGGTTCGCCAACGAGATAGCCCTCGTTCTTGATTGCCGCAACCGCCTTGCGCACCGAATCCTCTGTTGTCGCATGGGTGACGAGGATGATTGTCTGGTGATCGGACGGTGCCAGGTGCTGCTTCGAGCGCTGGACGATCGATTCGAGCGAAATCTGGTTTTCCGCCATGCGGGTCGCCACACTCGCAAAGACGCCGGTGCGATCGAGAACGGTCAGGCGGATGAAATAGCCGCCTTCATGGCTCTGCATCTGCGCCTTGCGATAGGGCTCCAGCGCCTTGGCGGGATGTCCGAGCACCGGCACGCGCTGTTCGCCCGGACGGCTCTTGGCGATATCGGCGATGTCGCCGAGCACGGACGATGCCGTCGCGTTGCCGCCGGCGCCGGGGCCGACCATCAGCAATTCGCCGAGGATATCGGATTCGATCGCCACGGCATTGGTGACGCCATCGACCTGAGCGATGACCGAATCGAGCGGCACCATGGTCGGATGCACGCGCTGTTCGATGCCGCTTTCGGTGCGCTGGGCGACACCGAGCAGCTTGATGCGGTAGCCGAGATCGGCGGCAGCACGGATATCCTCGATGGAGACGTTGGTTATGCCCTCGAGGTAGATGTCATCGGCCGCAATTCGGTTGCCGAAGGCGAGCGTCGTCAGAATGGCGAGCTTATGGGCCGTGTCGTTGCCCTCGATATCGAAAGCCGGATCGGCTTCGGCATAGCCGAGACGCTGGGCTTCCTTGAGGCAATCGGCAAAGGACAGGCCTTCCTTCTCCATCCGGGTCAGGATGTAGTTGCAGGTGCCGTTCATGATGCCATAGACGCGGGAAATGGTGTTGCCGGTCAGGGATTCGCGCAGCGCCTTGATGACCGGAATGCCACCGGCGACAGCCGCTTCGAAGTTGAGCAGGACGCCCTTTTCTTCTGCGATCTGCGCGAGCTCGACGCCGTGATAGGCAAGCAGCGCCTTGTTGGCGGTGACGACATGAAGGCCCCGCGCCAGAGCGGCCCGAACGGCGGCATTGGCAGCACCCTCGGAACCGCCGATCAGCTCGACGAAAACGTCGATATCCGCCTTCTGGGCCAGATCGACCGGACCGCCGAACCATTCGATGCCTGTCAGATCGATGCCGCGATCCCGCGTGCGATCGCGGGCTGTTACAGCGACGATCTTGACGGGACGACCGCAGGTAACGGCAAGCTCGTTGGCGCGACTCTGGATGATGCGGACGAGCGAGGCACCAACGGTGCCCAAGCCCGCAATGCCGATTTTGAGGGCATCTGCCATGGAAAATTCCTGATCAGTATCTTGGGACGGCAGCCGCGGAAACGGCTGCCGCGCGACATTACGAACGATGAGCGTTCAGTGAAATGACATTGTGCATCGTTTCGTCCGCAGTCGACAGGAAGCGCTTGAGATTGCGCGCGGCCTGACGGATGCGATGCTCATTTTCGACGAGCGCGATACGGACATAATCATCGCCCATTTCGCCAAAGCCGATGCCCGGCGCAACCGCGATATCGGCCTTTTCGACGAGGAGCTTGGAAAACTCCAGCGAGCCGAGATGACGGAATTTTTCCGGGATCTTTGCCCAGGCAAACATGGTCGCGGCCGGCGGCGGGACATCAAAGCCGGCCTTGCCGAAGCTGTCGACCAGAACGTCGCGGCGGCGCTTGTAGATGTTGCGCACTTCCGCGATGTCGGAGCCGTCGCCGTTGAGCGCGTGGGTCGCCGCCACCTGGATCGGCGTGAAGGCGCCGTAATCAAGGTAGGACTTTACGCGCGTCAGCGCCGCGATCAGCCGCTCGTTGCCGACGGCGAAGCCCATGCGCCAGCCGGGCATGGAAAAGGTCTTCGACATCGAGGTGAACTCGACAGTCACATCCATGGCGCCCGGAACTTCCAGCACCGACGGCGGCGGCGCGTCGTCGAAGTAGATTTCCGAATAGGCCAGATCCGAAAGCACGATGATGTCGTGCTTCTTGGCGAAGGCAATAACTTCCTTGTAGAAATCGAGCGTCGCCACATAAGCCGTCGGGTTGGACGGATAGTTCAGGATCAGCGCCAGCGGCTTCGGGATCGAGTGGCGCACGGCCCGTTCCAGCGGCGGGAAGAAGCTGTCGTCCGGCTCGACCGGTATCGAGCGGATCACACCGCCGGCCATCAGGAAGCCGAAAGCGTGGATCGGATAGGTCGGATTCGGGCAGAGGATGACATCGCCCGGCGCGGTGATTGCCTGCGCCATGTTGGCGAAGCCTTCCTTGGAGCCGAGGGTGGCGACCACCTGCGTATCCGGATTGAGCTTCACGCCGAAGCGGCGGGCATAATAAGCAGCCTGCGCGCGGCGAAGGCCGGGAATGCCCTTGGAGGAGGAATAGCGATGCGTGCGCGGGTCCTGAACCACCTCGCACAGCTTGTCGACAATCGCCTTGGGGGTGGGAAGATCTGGATTGCCCATGCCGAGGTCGATAATGTCCGCCCCGCCCGCTCGCGCGCTCGCTTTCAAACGATTGACCTGTTCGAAAACGTAGGGCGGCAAACGCCGGACTTTATGAAACTCTTCCATTTCTTTCCCCATGGGACAGCGGCCCTCAAAACCGCGCTGAAGTTCGTTGAACTACCGGCCAGCCGCGATACGAACTTGGAAATCGCGGCGCCGCAACCATGCTTTCTCGAAAGATAAGGTGAATCTTGGGCGCTTATGCACGCAAAGTGCAATTCGCCGGTCAGATACATCCAAATTCGGCCTATCCGAACGCTTTGCGTCCAAATTGCCTGAAACGCAAGGCTAATTCTGCGTTTGCGCCGGTTGGGCGCTGCCCTCTTTCTGAATTTCCTGCAGCGTATCCTGGCCATGTTCGGCGGCAAGCTTGCGCATCTCGGCGACGCGCTTCTGGTACTCGGCCTCCGAGATCGTGCCCGCCTTGCGCTGAGATCCCAGCGCCGTCAGCTGCTTGACGAGGTCGCCGGCCTGCTGATCGTTGATCTGCACATTTGCGGCCGTCGGTGGCGCGTTGAAGGAAGGGTAGCCGTCTTTGTAATATTGCTGCGTGCTGGTTTCTTCGACCGCACTGCCCTTGGCGGGCTTAACGATCACCGCCTGGGGCGGCTGCTTGCGCTTGGCATAAGCAGCCTTTTCCTCGGGCGTCGAGCAGCCCACGAGCGTCAATGCGAGAATTCCGCACATTGCACCGCAGAGTACGGAATACCGGTTCAGTCTTGCCACCATGCCGCCGCCCATAATTGTCTTCCTGCGCTATTCCTTGCTGTGGGTTGCGACTGTTAAATTTGTCGCAGCAGCAAAGCAAGAGCAGGGTTGCGTTTCATTCGACTTGTATTCCTTTTCCCGCAAGATGTACAAATGGAAAACAAGACACGAGCTGCCGCCGGGAGGATGATGCGTGACCGACAGCAAGCGGGACAATAATGAAGGTAATGGCGGCTTTCCCGGCTTTGATCCAAAGTCAGTCGAGCCTTACATCGTCAGGGATCCCGAAGCGATGGCCGTCAACTTTGCCCGTGCGCTCGAGAATCTCGGCAAGGCAGCCTCCGCTTGGCTCGCTCCCCGCGAACGTGGCGAGAAGGTCGACACGGTTGCCGATCCCTTCACCGACATGGTCAAGACGCTGTCCAAGGTCGGCGAATACTGGCTTTCCGACCCACGCCGGACGCTGGAAGCACAGACACATCTCCTGTCGGGATATTTCGGCCTGTGGACAAAAACCATGCAACGCCTCAGCGGCGATTCGTCCACCGAGGTCGAATCCGAACCGGTCAAGGACAGGCGCTTTGCCGATGAGGACTGGCAGAAGAATCCCTTCTTCGATTTCCTGAAGCAGACCTATCTTCTGACGTCGAACTGGGCGGAAAAACTGGTCGGCGATGCGGAAGGGCTGGACGAGCACACGCGTCACAAGGCTGCGTTCTACACGAAGCAGATCACCGCCGCCTTCTCGCCGACCAATTTCGTCGCGACGAACCCGCAGGTCTACCGCGAAACCATCGCCTCCAATGCCGAGAACCTGGTGCGCGGCATGAAGATGCTGGCGGAGGATATCAGCCTCGGTCACGGCGAGCTACGTCTTCGTCAGACCGACATGACCAAATTTGCCGTCGGCCGCGACATGGCGCTGACGCCGGGCAAGGTGATCGCCCAAAGCGATGTCTGCCAGGTGATCCAGTACGAGCCGGCGACAGACAAGGTGTTGAAGCGGCCGCTGCTGATCTGCCCGCCCTGGATCAACAAATTCTACATTCTCGATCTGAACCCGCAGAAATCCTTCATCAAATGGTGCGTGGAGCAGGGTCACACGGTCTTCGTCATCTCCTGGGTGAACCCGGACCATCGCCACGCGACGAAGGACTGGACCTCCTATGCCCGCGAAGGCATCGATTTCGCCCTGGAGGCGGTCGAAAAGGCAACGGGTGAGCAGGAGGTCAATGCTGTCGGATATTGCGTTGGCGGCACGCTGCTCGCGGCCACGCTCGCACTCCATGCCAAGGAAAAGAACAAGCGCATCCGCACGGTGACCTTCCTGACGACGCAGGTCGATTTCACCTTTGCCGGCGACCTGAAGGTTTTCGTCGACGAGGAGCAGATCGCAGCACTGGAAGAGCAGATGAATGTGCTCGGCTATCTCGAAGGCTCGAAGATGGCGACGGCCTTCAACATGCTGCGCGCTTCCGAATTGATCTGGCCCTATTTCGTCAACAGCTATCTGAAGGGACAGGAACCCCTGCCCTTCGATCTTCTGTTCTGGAACGCCGATTCCACGCGCATGGCGGCCGCCAACCACTCTTTCTACCTGCGCAACTGTTACCTCAACAATGCGCTGAGCCAGGGCAAGATGGTGCTCGACGGCAAGACGCTGTCGCTGAAGGACGTGCGCATTCCGGTCTATAATCTCGCGACGCGCGAGGATCATATCGCGCCGGCCAAGTCCGTCTTCGTCGGCAGCCAGTATTTCGGTGGGCCTGTGGAATTCGTCGTGACGGGCTCGGGCCATATCGCCGGCGTCGTCAACCCGCCGGACAAGCGCAAATACCAGTTCTGGACCGGCGGCCCCTTAAGCGGCGACTATGAGAAGTGGCTGGCCGAGGCCAATGAAACGCCTGGCTCCTGGTGGCCGCATTGGCACGCCTGGATTCTTTCGCAGGATCACCGCATGACGGCAGCACGCCAACCCGGCGGCAAGGCTCTCAACGCGCTGGAAGAGGCACCCGGCAGCTTCGTCATGGAACGGGCATAGCGACCGCTCGATCATGCAATTTACCTCGTCTCTCGTCCCTGCCCGCCTGATTTCGCGCTACAAACGCTTCCTTTTCGATGCCGAGCTCGAGGACGGGACGCTCATCACCGGCTCCTGCCCGAATACCGGCTCGATGCTTGGCCTCACGACACCTGGCTCGCGCATATGGCTCTCCGAACATGAGGGCGCGAAGCGAAAATACCGTCATGTCTTCGAACTGATCGAAGCCGACGGCACCACGGTCGGCGTCAATACCGCCATGCCAAACCGCATCGCGGCGGAAGCGATTGCGCTTGGGCAAGTCTCCGATCTCGGCGATTACACGGCGGTAAAACGCGAGCAGAATTACGGCCGCAACTCGCGCATCGACCTGCTCTTGACCGACCCCTTGCGGACAACCACCTATGTCGAGGTGAAAAACGTCCATTTCATGCGGCAGCCGGGCCTTGCGGAATTTCCCGATACGGCGACGGCGCGCGGCGCCAAGCATCTGGAAGAACTCGGCGATATGGCCGAAGCCGGTTACCGCGCCGTGATGTTGTTCGTGATCCAGCGCAATGATTGTGATCGCTTCCGGATCTGTGGTGACCTCGATCCGGTCTACGCCCGGGCCTATGATCGTGCTTTGGCGCGTGGCGTCGAAGTCTATGCGCTGAAATGCAGGGTTTCCCCGACGGAAATCGCGCCTGCCGGGTTGATCCCGATAGACGAACCCGGCATAGCTGCATTAGAACAGTTTAAGATCTCTACCGAAGGCTAACCATGGTGAACTACATCGAAGCGGCAACGGCGCCGGCGAAAAATACGGGCGCTATCCGCATCTACGGGCAGGATGCCTTTGCAGGAATGCGCAAGGCCTGCCAGCTGACGGCCCGCTGCCTCGATGAACTTGCCGCGATCGTCGAGCCCGGTGTTCCAACCGATGTCATCGACCGCTTCGTTTTCGAGTTCGGCATGGATCACGGCGCCTATCCGGCGACGCTGAACTATCGCGGCTACATGAAATCCTCCTGCACGTCGATCAACCATGTCGTCTGCCACGGCATTCCCAATGACAAGCCGCTGCGCGAAGGCGATATCGTCAATATCGACGTGACCTATGTGCTCGATGGCTGGCACGGCGATTCCAGCCGCATGTATCCTGTCGGCGAAATCAAGCGCTCGGCCGAACGGCTGCTGGAAGTCACCTACGAATCCCTGATGCGCGGCATCGCCGCCGTGCGCCCTGGCGCACGCACCGGCGCCATCGGCGAGGCGATCCAGACCTATGCCGAAGGCGAGCGCTGCTCGGTCGTGCGCGATTTCTGCGGTCATGGCGTCGGCAGCCTGTTCCATGACTCGCCGAATATCCTGCATTACGGCCGCGTCAATGACGGCCCAGAACTGCGTGAAGGCATGATCTTCACCATCGAGCCGATGATCAATCTCGGCAAGCCGCATGTGAAGGTGCTCGGCGACGGCTGGACGGCCGTCACTCGCGACCGTTCGCTCTCGGCACAGTACGAGCACACCGTCGGCATCACAGCGACGGGTTGCGAAATCTTCACCCTGTCGCCCGGCGGCCTCGATCGCCCTGGCCTGCCTCCCCTGCAGGGATAATTCATGGCGAAACGTCCCGCTTCTTCCAAAGGACATGGTGACATGCCCCTCGATAGAGGCGGGAAGACGGAGGCGTTGGAAGATGCGCCGCTGCTCGACGAGCGGCTATTCTTCGCCCAACAGGCTGCGAAGCCGGTCTCACAAGCAACCAAATCCGGCTCAACAGCCAAATCCACGCCAACGAATGTTGAAGCCCATTATCATGGCCACCGCGAACGGCTGCGCAATCGCTATCGTGACGGTGGCGATGCGGCATTGGCGGACTATGAAATTCTCGAACTGCTGCTTTTTCGGCTGATCCCGCGACGCGACACGAAGCCGATCGCCAAGGCATTGCTTGCCCGGTTCGGCACGCTCGGCGGCGTGTTCGGTGCGCCGATCAACCTGCTAACGGAAGTCAGCGGCGTCGGCGACGCCGTTGCTCTCGACCTGAAGCTGGTCGCGAGCGTCGGACAACGCATGCTGAAGAGCGAATTGACGGGCAAGCCGGTGCTCTCCTCCTGGAAGGCGCTGATCGATTATTGTCACGCCGCCATGGCGCACGAGGCACGCGAGCAGTTCCGGCTGCTGTTTCTCGACAAGCGCAACGCTCTGATCGCCGACGAGGTCCAGGGTTTCGGCACGGTCGATCACACGCCTGTCTATCCGCGCGAAGTCGTCAAACGCGCCCTCGAACTTTCCGCCTCGGCAGTGATTTTGGTCCACAACCATCCGTCGGGAGACCCGACGCCATCTCGCGCCGATATCGACATGACCAAGACCATCATCGATACCGCCAAGCCCCTGGGCATCACCGTTCACGATCATGTCATCATTGGAAAAAACGGTCATGTCAGCTTTCGTGCATTGCGGCTGATTTAAAATTGTCGCACATACGATAATCTAATACTTCAATTTTATATTATATATTTTTGATTTTATATAATTATTCTCAGTTTCCACCCCATGCAGTTACGGCGAAATATCCCAAAATCGTCATCGAGATCTGTGCTTTCATTTTTCAGCTCAGCGTCAGGATGATCTGGCAGAAGGATCATCGCATCCTCCAGCGGGTCTGCCGGCGGAAGCTGTTGTTTGATTTGGCCTATCCGCTTGCATGCGTGAGCCCTCTGGAGATTGAATGCCGAAAATGTCGTCCTTGCTTGCCAATCGCCTCCTTCGTATCGGTCGCGTCGCGCTTGTTGCAGGAGGCGCCTTTGTGGCGGTCGCCGGTGGCTTCTATGCTCACATGCTCTGGACGACGAACTTCCATCCGGTCATTGCCGGCGAGCTTTACCGCTCCTCGCAGCCCTCGGCCACCAATATCGCCGAGTTTCAGAAGCAATACGGCATCAAGACCATTATCAACCTGCGTGGCGACAATAGCGGGCACCATTGGTACGACAACGAAGTTGCCAAGGCAAAAGAGCTCAACATCGACCATATCGATTTCCATATGTCTTCCGGCCGCGAGCTGACCCAGGCGCAAGCCGCACAGCTCGTCGAAATCATGCGCGACGCGCCGAAGCCGATTCTCATTCATTGCCAGGCCGGCGCCGACAGAACCGGCCTTGCCTCGGCGCTTTACCTTGCCGCCATTGCCAAGGCGAACGAGGCAACCGCAGAAGGCCAGATGTCGATCATCTATGGTCACCTGCCGTTCTCGTTCACCCGTGCCTATGCCATGGATCGGACTTTTCAGAAGCTGGAACCCTGGCTCGGCTTTTCCGCCTCCTGATCTCCGGCCTTTCCTGTTAGATAATCTGTAACATTGAGCAGCTACCGGTTGACGGAGCATGTTGCGTTGCGACATTGATTCCCTATTCCAGTTATCCGAGGCTTCCCGATGGACCAATTCGATCTCCTAGTCGTGGGTAGCGGCCCTGCCGGCCGCAGAGGCGCTATCCAGGCCGCCAAACTCGGCAAGAAGGTGCTTGTCGTCGAACAAGGCAAGCGCGTCGGCGGCGTCTCGGTCCATACCGGCACCATTCCCTCCAAGACGCTGCGCGAAACCGCGCTCAACCTTTCCGGCTGGCGCGAACGCGGATTCTACGGCCGCGCCTACCGCGTCAAACAGGAAATCAGCGCGGAAGACCTGCGCCGCCGCCTGCTGATCACGCTCGACCATGAGGTCGAGGTGCTTGAGCATCAGTTCGCCCGCAATCGCGTCCAGCACATACGAGGCAAGGCGAGCTTCATCGATCCGCAGACGATGCAAATCGTCAAGGATGACGGCGAGGTCGTCACCGTATCCGCCACCAGCATCCTGCTAGCAGTTGGCACCAAGCCCTTCCGGCCGGATTACATGCCCTTCGACGGCAAGACGGTTCTCGACAGCGACGAACTGCTCGATATCGAGCAGCTGCCCCGCTCCATGGTGGTTATCGGCGCCGGCGTCATCGGTATCGAATATGCGACTATTTTCAGCGCGCTTGATACGCAGGTCACCCTGATCGATCCGAAGTCGACCATGCTCGATTTCATCGACAAGGAAATCGTCGAGGATTTCACCTATCAGCTGCGCGATCGCAACATGAAGCTGCTGCTCGGACAGAAGGCCGAGAAGGTGGAGCGGCAGAACGGTAAGGTTGAGCTGACACTCGACAATGGCCGCCGCCTGACCACCGACATGGTTCTCTTCGCTGCCGGCCGCATGGGTGCCACCGATACGCTCAACCTTGCTGCAGCCGGCCTAGAAGCCGATGCCCGTGGCCGCCTGAGCGTCAATCCGGAAACCTTCGCCACCAAGGTTCCGCATATCTTCGCTGCCGGCGATGTCGTGGGCTTCCCGAGCCTTGCCTCCACCTCCATGGAACAGGGTCGCATCGCCGCCCGCGTTGCCGTCGGCGCCATCGCCAAGGAGCCTCCGAAATACTTCCCCTACGGCATCTATGCCGTACCGGAAATCTCCACCTGCGGCCTTTCCGAAGAAGAGGTCAAGGAGCGGCATATCCCCTATGAATGCGGTATTGCGCGCTTCCGCGAGACCTCGCGCGGCCACATTATGGGCCTCGACACCGGCCTCCTGAAGATGATCTTTTCGCTGAAGACCCGCCGCCTGCTCGGCGTCCACATCGTCGGCGAAGGTGCCACCGAACTCGTACACATCGGCCAGGCCGTGCTGAACCTCAAGGGCACCGTCGAATATTTCGTCGAAAACACCTTCAACTATCCGACGCTCGCCGAAGCCTACAAGATCGCCGGCCTCGATGCCTGGAACCGCATGGGCGATATCAAGTCGGAACTTTGAGCGCCCATGAAGCTCGCGTTAAGCTCCATGTAAAGCTTCGATCAAGGGTAGGACTTCGACAAAAGTATCGATGCGGTATTTCGGGGATGGCAGCGCATCCGGCCAGGACGTGCCGGCGCTATAAAATACGCCTCTCATTCCCGCTGATTCCGCACCCCTGACATCCGCCTCCGGATTGTCGCCGACAAAAATACAGCGTGCCGGGGCTACGTCCAGACGTTCGGCCGCAAGCTGAAAAATTCGCGGATCCGGCTTCCGTAGACCGACATCCTCCGAAATGACAACAAGATCGACGACATTCCCAAGTCCGGTGATCTCAATCTTTGCGGATTGAACGTCGGTATGGCCATTGCTGATGATGGCTGTCTTCAAACCACGCGCCTGCAGCGCAATCAGCATTTCAAGAGCGCCAATCGACGGTCTTGCGAAATAGGGATATCGCGTTTGAAAATCGGAAAGCAAAAGAGCTCCGGACTCACGGTTCATGCCGAAAGTCGCCGCCAATCGCGGGTAAAGTTTTTGTTTGTCGACGAGACCTTCCTTCTCCAAAGCTAGGAACGTTGCCTCGAAAGCCTGAAATGTTATGCCCTTCAGTTGATCTTCCAGTCGCCTGAATTGATCTGGCAGGAACGCCATCAGGGCGGCTCGCCGATCGATGAGGGTTTCATCCAGGTCAAACATCGCCGCTTCAATCAAGTTCGGCCTCCTTCGTCATCTTATCGTGCCGCGTTTCCAGAGAGAGCCTGTGACACTGGGAAGAAGTGTCGATCGCAACCGATAGCGCTTTAGCGCTACAGGCGCAGTGTCCGGAACTGTATGGGCTTTATCAAGCCGGAACTCCTGACGAGACAATATTGACCACGCAGGCAGGGCTCACTACTCTGTCGGCATGATGAGCATTCTCAACATCGCTTCGGTCTTCTTCATAAGCCGCTGATCCCTAGGCTTTCAGCCAATTGAAGACGAGACCGCCTTAACGGCCGTGAGGCCGTGGGTGGGTCTTTGCCGAAACAGCCGTGATGCCCGCACAGGAAAGGGCGAAAACGGCGCGATGATCGAGAGAGATTTCATGCCATCTGAAAAACAGTATCCGGCTACGCTTTCCGACGCACAGCTGAACGATTTCATTGAACAAGGTTTTATACGCATCAACGATGCGTTTTCACAGGAACAGGCTGCCGAAGCCCGTGCCATCATGTGGCGCGATATCCCGTGCAGCGAGCACGACACTGCCAGCTGGAGATTTCCAGTCGTCCGGCTGCCAGGCTATGGCGGCGAGCCATTCCGCACCATCGCCAATATGCCCATTTTGCACACCGCTTTCGATCAACTGGTCGGGCGGGGGCGGTGGACTCCAAGAGATGGGCTTGGCACCTTCCCGGTGCGGTTCCCGCATCCGGACGATCCCGGTGACGCCGGCTGGCACGTCGATCTCAGCTTTCCTGGGGACGATTGTGACCCGAATGAGCAAAGCGACTTCTCTGCCTGGCGGGTGAATGTCACTTCGCGGGGGCGCGCGCTGCTTACGCTGTTCCTGTTTTCCGATGTCGGTGAAGACGACGCGCCGACCCGCATCCGTGTCGGCTCCCATATGGATATGGCGCGCTATCTTGAGCCCGCCGGAGAGCAAGGGCGTTCTCGCATGATGCTTGAGCATATGGGAGCAGACCGACCTCAGGCATTGGCAACCGGAAAAGCGGGCACGGTCTACATCTGCCATCCCTTCCTCATCCACGCCGCGCAGAAGCATCGAGGCGCCACACCGCGCTTCATGGCGCAGCCTTCGATCGGCCTTGCCGAACCTTATCGATTGGAACGAGCTGATGGGGCCTATAGTCCGGTCGAGATCGCCATCCGCCACGCGCTGGATAAGGAATAGTCCGTCCAGCCGCTAGTCTCTAACCCCTCAGCCTTCCCCTTGTCTGCGGGGGAAGGCGTTTACTGTACCGCATAAAAAAAGCCCTGCCACGAGCGGCAGGGCTTAATTTCAGTCCGGAAGAAAAGCCGATTATTCGGCGCTGTCTTCAGCAGCCTTCTTCTTCGGAGCGGCCTTCTTCTTCGGAGCAGCAGCTTCTTCGCCTTCGGCGGCAGCTTCGGTTGCTTCAGCCTTGGCAGCAGCCTTCTTCTTCGGAGCAGCCTTCTTGGCAGCCGGCTTGCCTTCTTCTTCCTCGTCGTCGGCCAGCAGCGCTTCCTTGGAAACGGTCTTGTCCGTGACGTCGACTTCGGTCAGCAGGTGATCGATGACCTTTTCTTCGAAGATCGGCGCGCGCAGGTTGGCGGAGGCGCCGGGCGTGTTGCGGAAGAATTCCAGGATTTCCTTTTCCTGGCCCGGGAACTGCTGAAGCTGGGCATAGAGTGCACGCTGCAGCTCGTCTTCGGTCACTTCCACGCCGGCCTTTTCGCCGATTTCGGAGAGAACGAGGCCGAGGCGAACACGGCGCTCGGCAAGCTTGCGATATTCTTCGCGAGCCTTCTCTTCGGTGGTGTCTTCGTCTTCGAAGGTCTTGCCGGATTCGCTGAGGTCGGTCTCGATCTGGCGCCAGATGCTGGCGAACTCAGCGTCGACCAGCTTCTGCGGGGTGTCAAACTGATACATTTCGTCAAGCTGGTCGAGGATCTGACGCTTGACCTTCTGGCGGGTGACCGAGCCGTACTGGCTTTCGATCTGGCCACGAACGATCTCCTTCAGGCGGTCGGCCGATTCGAGGCCGAGCTTGGAAGCGAGTTCGTCATTGATTTCGACTTCGCCGGGCGCTGCGACTTCCTTGACGTTGATGTCGAAGGTAGCTTCCTTGCCAGCGAGGTTCTTGGCCGGATAGTCGGCCGGGAAGGTTACGGTGATGACCTTCTCATCGCCAGCCTTGACGCCGACGAGCTGCTCTTCAAAGCCCGGGATGAAGCGGTTGGAACCGAGAACGAGCTGCGAGTCTTCGTCCTTACCGCCGTCGAAGGCAACGCCGTCAACCTTGCCGAGGTAATCGATGGTCACGCGGTCGCCGTTGGCAGCCTTGCCCTTCTTGGTTTCGTAGCTACGAGCGCTTTCAGCGATCTTGAGGATCTGCTCGGTCACTTCGTCTTCGCCGATTTCAGCGACTTCGCGCGTGACCTTGATGCCCTTGACGGACTTCAGCTCGATCGCCGGGATGACTTCGTAAGACAGCGTGAATTCGAAGTCGGCCTGAGCGGAGAGGATCTTTTCTGCCTCGTCCTGGTCTTCCGTCATGGCGATTTCCGGCTGGGTTGCCGACTTTTCGCCGCGCTCGGTCAGGATCGCCGGCGGCTGGTCGCGAACGATCTCGTTGACCAGATCGGCCATGATCGACTTGCCGTAGACCTTCTTAAGGTGCGAGACCGGAACCTTGCCCGGACGGAAGCCGTTGATGCGGACCTTGTCCTTGACCTCGGCCAGGCGCTCGTTCATGCGCACTTCCATGTCCTTGGCCGGGATGACCACCTTGATTTCGCGCTTCAGCCCTTCAGCGAGCGTTTCGATAACCTGCATTGTCCTACCTTCATTCATGGCGGCCGTGCCCAGACAGCCGTTCGTTTCGATGAGCACGACGCCGGAAAATCCCGAGCGTGGCTTGGATGCAATTCTCTTTCACCTTGCAAGAGCGCCGCGCATTCGAACGAACGCGCAAAAGGCAGCTCTATCCCGTCACGAGCCAAAACATCTTGTCCCCTTCCTCATCGAAAGCGGGATGCTTTGGGCAAGATGGCGCGTCCTGCGGCATATCGGAAGACAGGCTTGGTCAGCCTCCCCCCGTCCACAAGACAGTGTTGGTGCGGGTAGAGAGACTTGAACTCCCACGCCTTGCGGCACCAGAACCTAAATCTGGCGTGTCTACCAATTTCACCATACCCGCGTTCCCAAAACCGCATGGCGAATGCCTGCCCATGGGGCCTTCCGGAGCGCGGCGTCTCTATATCACCCGTTTCAAACCACGCAAAGGAAAAATGACGGTTCCGCGACGACGCTAAAGCTTATCGTGGCTCTTCGCGCCGATATCGTCAGTAAAGCGGTTCCTCGTAGACGGATTTGCCATCGAGAAGCAGGCTTCTGATATGGGCAACGCCATCGGAAGACACCCGCGCCGCAATGGCGACGCGATTGTCGTTGCGGGCGATCTCGATATCGTGCCCCTGCCCCTCGGGCACATAGTAGCGCTCGATGCCATAAGTCACTCCAACAATCACCTGCTGGGGATCGGTGGCATCGCCATAGAAAACATAATCGACAGGCAGACTTTTGAGCACGACCGTATCGGGTTTCGGCTCAAGCTTTCCGAAGGATGATTCGACGATCCCCCAGTAGCCATCGCCCTGCTTCTTCAGGCGAACGGACAATATCGCGGCACTTTGGCTCATTTTCGGCGGCCCCTCGACCATCGTCGAGAACGGAACCCGTGAGATGTCGTAGTTCAAGGTCACGTAGTCGCCGCGCAGAAGATCGCGTGGATCGACCGGCGCGGTCTTCAAGAGAATCTCGACGCCGCTTCGCAGGCCCCAGGCCCGCTCGCCAACCATGTAGCCCAGCACGGCGGTCTGCAGAGCCGCAACGACGATGGCGGCGATCCAGACCCGGCGGGCATTCCCGTTTGCAACCACGCTCCCGTCAGCCAAATCAGTCATGCCCCTGTCCCCTGCCCGCGATTATCGGAAAAACGCCGCTCGAGCTGGATGACCAGCCAGGCGGCAATCGCCACAAGCAATCCGGCGACGAGAAAGAACCCCGCCGTGCCGATGATCGAGCCGATCGTCTCGCTGGCGAGATAGAGAATCTCGCAGGAAAAGACGAAATAGGCGAGATAGCGCACCGCGCCATTGTCGCGACCGCTAAGCGCGATGGCAATCACCGAGCTCGCCAGTGTCGCCGCCGCCACGATGACGAGCGGCATTTTATCTTCGATCCAGACATTATTCTCAAAGGAACCGTTGCTGATTTCGGCATGGACCAGAAAGAAGCCGATCGATGCGACAAGAAAGGCATAGAAGGCTGGTGCTGCGCCGGCTGTGCGCGCAAAAGGCATCAGCGGCGAAGCGGGAATGCTGACAACGAGAAAAGCCGCCATGCCGAGAGCGGCAAACAGGATCGCGGTATTAAGCTCCTCGTGGCGGCCAAACAGCCATGTCAACCAGCCGACGAGCATGAGGTAGGCCAGATGCCGCGCCGCCGGCGCGTCGGCATAGCGAACGAGCACAATCAGGACCACGGCCATCAAAGGCGGAATCCAGGGCATCAGGCCATACCATTCGTCGAGATGTCCCCAGAGGTAGACGCCGCAAAATGCCCAGGCGAGGAAGCCGGCAAGCCCGACCTGCGCCGAGGACCGAAACGACGCCGCGACGATGCAGGCAGCAATGAACCAGACGATCATCATTCTGAGCTCGTCGCCGGACAGATTGTACATCTGGCCGACCAGCGCCATCGCGCCGCCGAAACTCAAGGTGCCGAGGATCAAAAGCCCGGCTGCAAGAATGGAACGCCCACGCGCCAGCAAATAGGCGGCTGCGAGATAGAAGCCCCATATCATCGCGACAAGCCCCAGCAGACGGGCAATTCTCGGAAGGGCCTCCCAGTTTGCCGAAATGAACAGCAATATGGCGAGACCGAAAAGCGCGGCGGCGATAATGGTCAATACCCGGCCAGCGCTGAAACTTGTCTGGCGACCGTCATACTCGCTGAGGATGGCTTTCGCCGTTCCCGCGTCGACCAGACCCTTGTCGGTCCAGATTTTCAGATCCCGCTCCAGCCTGCCTCTGTACATGCCCGGCTCCCCTCGCTGCGATTCTGCTCGCGACAGAGTTAGCACAAATCGCCGCACAATCGATGCGAGCCACGCAGTTCCGGTAGAAGCTTCGGCTACGGGAATATGTGCCATATTAATACGGAATTAACGGACCATAGAGTATCCTTAGGACCGGTAAAGAGATACCGATAAAAGATATGCGCAGAGCTCATGCCTCCCATGAAATTATTGCGCTGCACAAATTCGAAAAGTCATACTATTTATTGGACAACAAACACGGCGGTGGCGCGCCGGGCCGATGCAGATCGGACTAAGCCTGGGGATGGATATCCCGACACGATATTCGGAGCCGCATACTCCTCCTCCCAATGCGCTCCGATCGATTGACGACACTCCTCCTCCCAAGTCGTCAATCACTATAAGTGACGCCCACCGCATCCTCCTCCCGCGGTGGGCGTTATTTTTTGCCCACTTAAATCGGTTTATGTTGCCTGGACATATGCGCGACCAGCCAATTGGCAAATGTCGGCGTAGACGACTGGTGGGATCGTTTTCCACCGACCGAAGGCAGCTTGCGATAGCATTCGACCCCTTCCAAAACAGCAAGGCTGGCGAAAAGGTGGCCAAAAGCCGGCAGTCATCGGTAACTGCCCTGGAACGCTGGGCTCATACGCGGAATCGACTTCCTGCGGCAAACACCCTTTGGCCGCGCTATGCACACAAAGCAGCCGCCATCTTAGGCAAAACGCCTATAAGGCTTGCATCTTATGCATAGGTGACATGAAGCTTTCGCTCTTTTAGTTTTCGCGGCGCAGCATATATTTAAATCCATTAGATCGACGACGGAACCAATTGTGGAACTGCTCGATCCTGAGATCCTCGAAAGGGACTACAATGAACCTGACCCGCTCTTTCAACAACTGGCGCAAGTATCGTCAGACCGTTAACGAACTCGGCCGCATGAGCTCGCGTGAACTGCACGACCTCGGCATCGACCGCGCCGACATCCATCGCGTTGCTCGCGAAGCCACCGGCCGTTAATCGCCGGATAGGCCTCGCCTTTCAGCGAAAGCCTTCTCAACGCCCGTTGCGGACCTCCGCGGCGGGCGTTCTTTTTTGCCTATCGACTGAGCAAGCGCAGCATAACCGAATCTGCCGCGAGCTATTCCTTATCTGCAGAGCACACAAATTTTGAGCATTGGTGTCTTTTTAAGCGTCATATTGCACAAATGCATAGCAGGGACCTTTTCTTTGCACTGCACAAATCACGTCCTCGCGCCTATATAGAGTGCAAGCGCTGAGGCGGTAATCGTACCGCTCGCAAACAAGATACCGAGGACAAGATCATGAACCCGCTTCGCATTGCAAAGAACTGGATCAGCTACCGCCGCACTCTGAACGAACTTGGCAACCTTTCCAGCCAGACCCTTTCGGACATCGGCGTCAGCCGCTACGAAATCCGCAACATCGCTGCTCGTTCTTTCCGTTAATCGGAACGGACTGAGTAGACTGTCTCAAGACGGCGCCTTTCGGCGCCGTTTTTGATTCCGGCGATTGAAATGCCGCTGGGACCCCAAGCGCAGCCCACTTTTGCGCGACATGCTTTAGCAAAGCATTGGATCGCCGGCTTGCCCGTGATAATGACGCGCGCATGACACAGATCCCTTCCCACTCTCCCATTCACGTCATCGGCGGCGGGCTTGCCGGCTCGGAAGCCGCCTGGCAGATCGCCAATGCCGGTGTACCCGTCATCCTGCATGAAATGCGCGGCGTGCGCGGCACCGAGGCGCACAAGACGGACGATCTTGCCGAGCTGGTATGCTCCAACTCGTTCCGCTCCGACGATGCGACCAGCAATGCCGTCGGCGTCATCCATGCGGAAATGCGCATGGCGGGCTCGCTGATCATGGCATGCGCGGACAAGCATCAGGTGCCGGCCGGCGGCGCGCTCGCCGTCGACCGCGATGGCTTTTCTGCCGCGGTGACGCAGGCCGTGCATGGCCACCCGCTGATCACAGTCGTCCGTGAGGAAATCCAGGGCCTGCCGCCGAAGGAATGGGATCAGGCGATCATCGCCACCGGCCCGCTGACGGCACCCGGGCTTGCCAGCGCCATCCAGGCGGAAACGGGCGCGGATGCGCTCGCCTTCTTCGATGCCATCGCGCCGATCGTCTATCGCGAGAGCATCGACATGGACATCTGCTGGTATCAGTCGCGCTACGACAAGGTCGGCCCCGGCGGCACGGGCAAGGATTATATCAACTGCCCAATGGACGAGGCCCAATACAATACCTTCGTCGATGCCCTGATCGCCGGCGACGCCGTCGGCTTCAAGGAATGGGAAGGAACGCCCTATTTCGACGGCTGTCTGCCGATCGAGGTCATGGCCGAGCGCGGACGCGAGACGCTGCGCCACGGGCCAATGAAGCCGATGGGCCTCACCAATGCCCATAACCCTACGGTCAAGGCCTATGCCGTCGTGCAGCTGCGCCAGGACAATGCGCTCGGCACGCTCTACAACATGGTCGGTTTCCAGACGAAGCTGAAGTATGGGGCGCAGGCGGAAATCTTCCGGCTCATTCCCGGCCTCGAGAATGCGGAATTCGCCCGCCTCGGCGGGCTGCATCGCAACACCTACATCAACTCCCCGACCCTGCTCGATCGCTCGCTGGTCTTGAAGTCCCGGCCGGGCCTGCGCTTTGCCGGCCAGATCACCGGCTGCGAGGGCTATGTCGAGAGCGCCAGCATCGGGCTGCTCGCCGGTCGTTTCGCGGCTGCGGAGCGCAAGGGCGAAACACCTTTGCTGCCCCCGCCCACCACGGCGCTCGGTTCACTGCTGAACCACATCACCGGCGGCCATATCGTTTCGGACGAGGAGCCGGGCAAGCGCTCTTTCCAGCCGATGAACATCAATTTCGGGCTTTTCCCGGAGCTGGAGCCGGGGGCGATCGTCAAGCCGGAGGGCGTGAAGCGCTTTCGCGGCAAGGACAAGACCATCATGAAGCGCCAACTCATCGCCAAGCGTGCGCTTGCCGACTGCGCCACATGGCTTGGCGTGCAGGCGCCCGCATTTGCGGAAAGCGCCTGACCATCGGGCTTCGGGATTTCAGGTCGTTGCCGGCGGCGCGTGGTGCTCGAGCTTCGCGTCCTCGCCGGCGACATAATTGCCGAGCAGCCAGAGCGAGACTTCCGCGGCTTCCGTGGGCGTCTTGAACTCGAACGTGCCGTTGTGGTGCGGCACATCGAGAAAATCGACCGTCAAGCCGCGACCGGTTCCCGAGATCTTGGCATGCGCTCGGCCGGGCTCGATGAGGTGGACGCTGAAGTGATTGCGCACATTGCGCATGAACCCAGCCTTGTCGTCATGCAGGCGCACGAATACCGCCTGCCCATCTGCGGTCGCCTGCAACTGACGGATCGCTTCGGTCGGAAAGGCGCGGCCGAATTCCAGAATCGCAAGGCCGGTATCGTGCAGGCCGTCTTCCTTGTTCTGCGATGCCATTCGTGTCGCGTAGTAAGCAACGAAGATGACGATCGCAAACAGTATGCACCAGACGACAATACCCACAGCAGATCCCCCTGAAATGCAAATCAAGTGCCCGCCATCTCCATAAACGACGAGACTTGTGCGAGCTTGGTGTATTTTAGAGTTTCTTTGTGATCGACGCTATCGCCATGCGCAATTGCCGGCGCCATTGCGGGAGTGCCAGGGGTTGATCGAAGATGCCGGCACCGAGCTTCTGCGCCTTCTTCAAGACAGGCTCTGCCAAGGTAGCCGGCAAATAGGCGGGGAACACGGCCGGCGGTATGGCGCCCGCAGCCCTTGCCTTGGCCAGATGCTCGCGACCAAGACCAGCAAAGGCTTCGATCGCCGCCGAAATACGCGGTTTGTCTTCGCCAGCAAGAAAACTGTCGTGATCGAGCCCGGTGGCCGCCAGAATCTCCAGCGGAAGGTAGAGCTGGCCGCGATGGCGATTGAGCGGCATCAGGAGCAACAGGCCGGCGATTGCCTGTGCTACGCCGGCATGGCCGGCTGCATCGGCGGAGCGCTTCGCCTCGTCGGCGGACAAGACCAGGCTTGCAAGCTGAATGAGGGCTGACGCAGTCTCGCCGGCATAGCCTTCCAGGCTGCTGCGGCTTTCCATCGGGTCATCGTAAAGATCGAAGATGCGGGCATCGATCATGTCGATCAGTGTCTGGCGCGGCAAGCGATACTCTTCGATTGCGGTCAGAAGCTCGGAAGCGAGCGGATTGGCTTCGCTCGATCCGTGAGACTGTCCCTCGAGGAGATCGCGCCAATATTGCATGCGTACTTCGCCGGGCAGCGGCTCATGCACGAGATCGCGCACGCGGGCCAGTTCGGCATTGAAGGCATAGAGCGCCGCAAGTGCGGGACGTTTCTCCTCCGGCGCCAGCAGGCATGCGAGGTAGCGATCGCGATCGGTGTCGCGAAGCGTGGCAAGGCAGATGTCCCGGTTGCTACGGGGCGTAGCTGATGTCGTCATACTCTTCGATCCGAAGGTCAGACGGCGATCAGCGCCGCAGCCACGGCACGCGATTCGGAGAGCATGATATTGAAGGTGCGCACGGCGGCCCCGGTGCTCATCGGGTCGGAGGAAATCTGCTTGGCGCGCAAAGCAGCCTTGAGCTCGGCCGGCAGTGGACGCAGCTCCGTGCCGGTGCCGACGAGCAGCACTTCGATCTCTGCGGCCTCATCGAGAACCTTCTGGAAGCGATCCGGCGTCAGCGCATCACCCTGCAGCATGTCCCAGCCATAGATTCCGGAAGGCAGGCAGAGCAGAGAGCCGCGATGTGACATGTCGGCAAAGCGGAAGCCGCCATTGCCGTAAGCGTCGATCGGTGCGCGCCCGGGAAAATGCGCGTTACGGATTTCTATACCTTTTGCCACTGTATCACACCGCTGGTTTGCCTGACTGGATATTGCCGGCCGCGGGTCCATTGCTTTCGCCGCCGGTCTGGAACTTGTCCGGACGCAGCTTGAACAGGATCAGCACAGGCGCCGCAATATAAATCGACGAAAAAGTGCCGATAGCGACGCCGAAAAGCAGAACGAAGGTGAAGGCACGTATCACCTCGCCGCCGAAAATGTAGAGCGCGAGCAGCGCCAGAAGCGTTGTCGCCGATGTCAAAATGGTACGAGATAGTGTCTGATTGATGGAGGCGTCGATCAGAATCGGCAGCGGCATCTGCGAGTAGCGCTTGAGGTTCTCGCGCATTCGGTCATAGACAACCACCGTATCGTTCAGCGAGTAGCCGACAATGGTGAGGATCGCGGCGATGCCGGTCATATTGAATTCCATGCCTGATAGCACGAAGAGACCAAGTGTCAGGATGACGTCGTGCAGCGTCGCGATGATCGCGCCGACCGCAAACTGCCATTCGAACCGCAGCCATATATAGACGAGAATTGCTGCCAGCGCCGCCAGGACGGCAAGTGAGGCGGTGGTGGTGATTTCGCCCGACACGGACGGACCAACCACTTCGACGCGGGAAAAATTGTAATCCCTGCCCAGTTCGTCCTGAACGAGCGAGACGGCGGATTGTTCGGCGTTTTCACCGCCCTCCTGCGCATGGACGCGAACCACCGCACCAAGACGATCTGCGAGCCGTTCGACACGCACGTCGCCCGGGATGACGGCATCAAGACGCGTTTGAATGTCGACTGGATCGGCTACGCCCTGCTTGGCGCGGACTTCTATGATCGACCCACCGGCAAAATCGATGCCGAGATGCATCCCGACCGTCGCAAAGGCAATGAGTGTGATGACGGACAGGGCGGCCGATACCGTGAATGTATAACGTCGGATGCCCATAAAGCGGATATTGGCATTGTCGAAAATGCCGCTGCGCACGCCGACAAGCAAAGTGCGCGGCTTGCGGCGCGAAATCCACATATTCACCAGCGACCGTGTGACGAAGCAGGAAGTGAAGAACGTCGAGATGACGCCGACCATCAGCGTGGCGGCAAAGCCGCGCACGGCGCCGGTGCTCGCATAGAAAAGAATGGCCGCAACGATCAGAACTGTCAGATTGGCGTCAGCGACGGTCGCTGCCGCGCGGTTGAAGCCATGACGCAGCGCATCGACGAGAAGATGGGTCTTCTTTTCCTCCTCACGCACGCGCTCGTAGATCAGCACCAGCGCATCCAGGCCGATGCCGATGATGAGGACGATGGCAGCGACGCCGGGCAAGGTCAGCGTTATGCCGAGCAGGCCCATGAGTGCTGCTACCATGACCATGTTGATGACGAGCGAGATGGTCGCGATGATGCCGAGCAGGCGATAGAAGCCGATCATCAACGCGGCGACAAAGACCGCCGCGGCAATGCAGGCAATCAGGCCATAACGCGCCGTCTCACCGCCGAGACCCGGCTGAATGGTGCGCTCCTCGACTGTCGTCAGCGTCGCGGGCAGCGGCCCGCTCTTGACCATGATGGCGAGATCCTGTGCCCCCTGGGCGGTGAAATCTCCTGGAACATCGATCTCGCCTGTTGCGATAACCGTCTTCAGAGAAGCGGCGGAGATGACCTGATCGTCAAGCACGACGACGATGATCTTGCCGAGATTGCTCGCGGTTGCCTGCGCGAAGCGATGCGTTGCCTCCGGGGTCAACTTGACCGAGACGGCACCCTCGCCCTTTTGATTGTCAACGCTCGCGATGGCATCGGAAAAATCGACGTTCGAGAGCAGCGGCTGCCGCTGCACGAGATAGCCGACGGGCGGATCGTCTTCGGAAAACAGCACATCGGACCCGGCAGGAGGCTGCTTGTCCATGGCGTCCTGCACCGACATCGACTGATCGATAAGGCGGAAACTGAGTTTGGCCGGCTGGCCGAGAAGGTTTTTCAACCGCTGCGCGTCAGCAAGATCAGGCACCTGAACGACGATACGGTCAGATCCCTGCCGGCGGATCAAAGGTTCCCCGACGTCGAGTTGCGCGATACGGGCGTGGATGACCTTTATTGCGCGGGCGATCGCCGACGACACATGGCTGTTGATGTCGGCATCGGTGATATCGAGCGTCAGCGCGCCGTTGTCCCCTTGGGACAGAGCGACGGACGGCTTGTCCGGCCCCGCAGTCAGCGGCCGCAATGCCGTCAGGGCTGTCTGGACCTGTGCGGGATCGCTGACGCGAAGCTGGATCTTCCGGCCGGTGCCGGTGAGGCCCGAATAGGCGACATTGACGGTGCGCAACCGGGTCGCGATATCGCCGACGATGCTTTCCAGGCGATCTTTTTCGACATCACCCCGCTCGATCTTCAGCAGCAGATGCGATCCACCGCGAAGATCGAGGCCAAGCTCGATCTTTCGATGCGCCCACCATGCAGGAAAGGATGAAAGCGCGCGCTCGCCAAGCAGGTTGGGAGCGGCCAGAAGCACGCTCAAGAGAACGACGAACCAGATTAGGGCGGTCTTCCACCAGGAGACGTGCAACATCGCTCTCTCGAATTAGGACTTCCTTACTGCGCCCTACCTTCGACAGAAAATGCAAAGGGCGCAGTAACACCTTGAATTTGTGCACAGTCCTTCAAGAAAGTCGATGCCGAATTTCGAAGATGCGCAGCGGCGCCGGGCGCCGCCTCCAGTAAAGTGCCTTACGCGGCGTCTGCCTTGACGGGCTCACCCTTGACGCGAACCTCGGAAATGGCGCTGCGGACGACGCGGATGCGCACGCCTTCGGCGATCTCGACTTCCAGTTCCTTTTCGTCGATGACCTTGGTGACCTTGCCGACGATGCCGCTGGTGACAATCTGATCGCCGCGACGAATGTTCTTCAGGATCTCGTCACGCTTCTTTGCCTGCGCACGCTGCGGGCGGATGAGAAGGAAATACCAAACGACCATCAGCGGCACAAACAGGATGATCATTTCAAAGCCGGAACCGCCGAAGGCACTCGCAGCCGAATCTGTTGCGCTCTGCGCATATGCGTTGGTGATAAACATCGAGAACTCCCTTGAACTCCTAGCGGGAACAAGGCCCCGCGTCAGGTGGCCGGAATATAGTTACGCGCATGGCGATTGCAACAAAAACAGCCGCAAACCGTACCGTTTTCCCGGTCTGTTAGCCTTTCAGCCCCCAAAGGAGCATGATACCCGGCAAGACAGCGCGCGCATTTTACGACTTTCTTGTTCAATATTCAGGAGGAAACGGTGACTGAAGACCAAAACGCCCTGATCCTTGCCGAAGTCCGTCGCCTTGCCGATGCTGTCGAACGTCTGGCCGGACCGGCCCCGGCGGTCAATGACTGGAATGCCGCCGACTGCTTCGTCTGGGCCCCTGCCCGACTTCATTTGCAACCCGTCCCGCGGCCGAACCGTGTGGCGCTGACCCTCATCCGTGGCGTCGATCACGTGCGCGACATTCTGCACGAGAACACGCTGCGTTTCGCGGAAGGCTTTGCCGCCAACAACGTGCTGCTCTGGGGCGCACGCGGCATGGGTAAATCCTCGCTGGTCAAGGCGGTGCACGAAGACGTGCGCCGGGCGACCGGCGTTTCGCTGAAACTGATTGAGGTGCATCGCGAGGATATTTCCTCGCTGCCGGTGCTGCTGGATATCCTGAAGGCAACACCGCATCGCATCATCATCTTCTGCGACGACCTCTCCTTCGACCATGACGATACTGCCTATAAGTCGTTGAAAGCGGCACTGGACGGCGGCGTCGAGGGCCGGCCAGACAATGTGCTGTTTTACGCCACATCCAACCGTCGGCACCTGCTGCCGCGCCACATGATGGAAAACGAGCAGTCGACGGCAATCAACCCGTCGGAAGCCGTCGAAGAGAAGGTTTCGCTCTCCGATCGCTTCGGCCTCTGGCTCGGTTTCCACAAGTGCAGCCAGGAAGACTATCTGCAGATGATCGATGCCTATGCCGATCACTTCAAGCTTGGCCTCGATCGCGCGCGAATGCACCACGAGGCCCTGGAATGGGCGACGACGCGCGGCGCTCGCTCCGGCCGTGTCGCCTGGCAATATATCCAGGATCTTGGCGGCCGGCTGCGCATCACACTCGACCGCGACTGATCTTCAAGACCAAGCCATAAACGACAAAAAGCCCGGCGTTGACCGGGCTTTTTGCAGAGTCCTTGAGACGCACTACCTATTCAAGGAACGTCATTGGGTTGACCGGAGCCGAATTCTTGCGGACTTCGAAGTGCAGCTGCGGCTGGCTGACATTGCCGCTCATGCCCGATGTTGCCAGCGTCTGACCGCGCTGGACCTTCTGGCCGCGGGTCACGCTGAGCGCATCGGCGTGGCCGTAGACCGTGACCGTGCCGTCGTCGTGGCGGACGAGGACCGTGTTGCCGAGTTCCTTCAGGCCGTTGCCGGCATAGATGACCACACCGTTTTCGGCAGCCTTGATCGGCGTACCCTCGGGAACGGAAATGTCGATACCGTCGTTACGGCTGCCATTGACGTTGGAGCCATAGCCGGCGACGACAGCGCCGCGGACCGGCCAGCGATACTTGCCGATACCGGTTGCCTCAGGCGCATCCGCCTGCGCATCGGACTTGGCAGCATCGTTGATGGACTGGCTCGGCGAGGCGGAGGCAACTTCCTTCGGCTTGGCAGCGGCGTCGGGTGCCGCATCGGCATGGGCAACAACCTTGGGCGCCTGCTTGGCAATCGGATCGGCAGCAGCCTGCTTCGGCTCGACGGGGAGCGCGCCCGGCTTAACCGACGCCTTCTGCGGCTCAATCGAAGCGGTCTTGACCGGATCCGCCGAAGCAACCCCACCATGCGGCAATGCCAGCGCCTGCCCGATGCGAATGCTATCGCCGGCTTGCATGTTGTTCGCGCGCTTCAGTTCGGCGACGGAGACGCCGCTTTCCTTGGCAATTCTCGCCAGCGAATCGCCCGGCTTGACGACATAGGTACCCTTTGGCGTCGGGCCTTTGCCATTGCCTGCGGCAAGCTTGTTGGGATCGGCAAGGCCAGCCTGGGACTTGCCGCGCATCTGGTTGCCGGACGGCAGCGCGAGCGCTTCCTGCTGCGGCGCCTTGGCCGGGCCGGGCATCTTGCCGCCCTTGGAAAGGTCCGTCGCCTCAGAGGCCATCTTGGCCGGACCTGAGACACCTGCGCCATTCATCGTCGGGATGACGATCTGCTGGCCTGGTTGCGCGCCGGCGCCATTGCGCAGGCCGTTCGCGCGCAGGATTTCCTTTTCCGGAACGCCGTAGCGGCGCGAAAGAAGCGCGATATTCTCACCCTGATGCAGCGTCACGCTCGGCGCATTGACCGTAGTCCAGCCGGGCGACATCTGCGGCGCGGCAGCGGCCTTGATCGTGCCCGTCGACATGGTGTCGGGAGCAAGTGCCGGTGCGGCGCGGGAGCCGTTGTTGTTGCGCGATGCTGGGAACGGTTGCGCCATCGCCTCCGATTCCGCCTGCTGCACCCGACGAGGACTGCCGGCGCTGGCGGAAGCGCTCGGAGCAGCAAGATCGGTGCGCTGTATTGCGACAGGCGCGGTCGATGCCCGTGCGCTGGAATAAGATGGATTATAGCGAGCCGGAGAGTTCGGATATGGTTGCGACACCGGTGCACTCTGCTGCGAATAATCCTGCTGGCCGTAACCGCCCGCCTGAGCAACATCGGCGCGCGGCACCGGATCACCATTCGGACCATTGAGGCCGCGGCGATTGATCGACCCCGTCGTCACATTGTCCGTTTTATTGAAGAGCCCGCTGAAACGGGTCGTGTCTGAACTACAAGCTGTTGCAGTGCTCGCCAGGAGGATGGCCACCAGGACTTTCCCTGCCGATTTACCGTAGTTTGAAGAAAGACTGAAACCCATGACTCGACCCACTTAAGACGCAACCGATTATGGGTCGATTAAAGCGCGTTAATCTTACCATGCGGTTAAAGCACTGGTGCGGCATGTGTTTTTTTGAGGAATTGCTAACCATAGAAAATGAAACGGCTCAAAGCGCCTGTTTCACGGGCATCCGCCCGAACTCAGCCTCAAAGATAGGAGGCGAGAAGAGGCACGATGGGCTGGTAGGGAACGTCGAATAATTCTTCGCGCTCGAATCGACTGCCGGTCTTTGTCAAGCGAACCAGGCGGCAAGTACGGTCATCGACGATAAGCGGGGCTATCATCGAGCCGCCGGACACCAGCTGCTCGGCATAGAACCGCGGCATCGTCGTGAAGGCCGCGGTGACCAGGATACGGTCGAAGGTGCCCTCGCCCGGCAGACCGGCGCTGCCATCGGCCTGGCGGATGATGACATTGCGCAGGCCGAGCGCATCCATGCGCTGCTGAGCCGAAGTCGTCAGCGTCTTATAGCGATCGACGGTCAATACGCGCTCGACGATTCGTCCCATGACCGCGGCGGTAAAGCCGCTGCCCGTCCCAATTTCGAGAACGCGATGACCGGGCTTGATCTTCAATCCGTGGAGAATACGCACGACGAGATCAATGCCCTCCATGAAGGCGCCGCAATCAATCGGAATCGTCCGGCTGGAATAGGCATCATCGCCAAATTGCGCCGGCACGAAAGGCAGGCGCGGCGTCTGCTCGACCGCCGTCATCAGATCGATGTCCAATATGCCTTCCGCCCGCAACCGCAGAACCACGGCCGCAAAGCCTTCCTTTTCCACCAAACGAGGTGTCAATCCGCTACTCCATACCGAGCGCCCGCGCCACGCGGTCTTGCGCCGAATAATCCGTCAAATCGAGTTTCAAAGGCGTTACCGAAATACGATTTTGTTTCAACGCCTGAATATCAGTCCCCGGACGGAAGATACCACTCCGCTCGCCGAAGCGAAGCCAATAGTAAGGGAAGCCGCGGCCGTCGGCCCGCTCCTCGACCTGCACATTGAAGGCAAGATTGCCCTGTGCGGTCACTTCCGCTCCGTCGACTTCGTCGGGACGGCAATTCGGAAAATTCAGATTGAGGAAGGTACCGTCAGGCAGATCGACATTCATCAGCTTGTTAAGCAAGGCCGGGGCATGGGTCTCCGCCACCTCCCAGGGAACGACCCGCGCACCGTTGTCATAGACATAGGCCTGGCTCAGCGCGAAGGAGCGTACGCCCTGCAGCGTGCCTTCGATGGCGCCGGCGATGGTTCCGGAATAGGTGACGTCGTCGGCGACGTTCGAGCCGGAATTGACGCCGGAAAGCACGAGATCGGGCTTGATATCCAGCACCTTGCGGATCGCCATGATGACGCAATCGGTCGGCGTTCCCCTGAGTGCATAATGCTTGTCCGAGACTTTGCGCATGCGCAACGGCTCGGACAAGCTTAATGAGTGAGCAAGGCCGCTCTGATCCGTCTCCGGCGCGACGACCCAGACGTCATCAGACAGGGTACGGGCGATACGCTCCAATGCCGCCAGACCTTCAGCGTGAATGCCGTCATCATTGGTCAGAAGAATACGCATCGCCCCACCGCTCGATTATGCTGCTTTTTCGATCCTTTTCAGACCACCCATATATGGCAGGAGTACGTCCGGGACAGTGACCGAGCCATCGGCATTGAGATAATTCTCAAGCACCGCGATCAGGCAGCGGCCGACCGCCGTGCCGGAACCGTTCAGCGTGTGGACGAATTTCGTGCTCTTGTCGTCCTTGCCGCGATAGCGGGCATTCATGCGCCGGGCCTGGAAATCACCGCAGACCGAGCAGGAAGAGATTTCGCGATAGGTATCCTGCCCCGGCAGCCAGACTTCCAGGTCATAGGTCTTGCGCGCGCCAAAACCCATATCGCCTGTCGACAGCGTCATGACCCGATAATGCAGGCCGAGACGCTTCAGCACTTCCTCGGCGCAGGCGGTCATCCGTTCGTGCTCGGCAATGGAGCTCTCAGAGTCGGTAATCGATACCAGCTCGCACTTCCAGAACTGATGCTGACGCAGCATGCCGCGGGTATCGCGGCCGGCAGAGCCGGCCTCCGAGCGGAAGGACGGCGTCAGGGCCGTGAAACGCAGCGGCAGCTTCTCGTGATCGAGGATTTCGCCGGAGACGAGATTGGTCAGCGAAACCTCCGCCGTCGGGATCAGCCAGCGACCATCCGTGGTCCTGAACGAATCCTCGGCAAATTTCGGCAGCTGGCCAGTTCCGAACATTGCCTCGTCACGCACCATCAGCGGCGCGCTGACTTCAGTGTAACCGTGCTCGCCGGTATGCAGATCGAGCATGAACTGGCCAAGCGCCCGTTCGAGGCGAGCAAGCTGCGCAGTCAGCACTGTGAAGCGCGAACCAGAAAGCTTCGTAGCGCGCTCGAAATCCATATAGCCGAGCTCTTCGCCGATCTCGTAGTGTTCCTTCGGCTGATGGTTCCAGGTCGGCTTGGCGCCCCAGACGTGCTTGACGACATTGTCATGCTCGTCCTTGCCGACGGGCACGTCCTCGAGCGGGATGTTCGGAATACGCGACAGCGCATCGTTGAGCTCGGCCGTCAGCGCGCGTTCCTGCTCTTCCGCAGCTGGAAGAGAGACTTTGATGTCTGCGACTTCAGCCTTCAGCTTGTCGGCAAGTTCGCTGTTCTTCTGCGCCATCGCCGCGCCGATCTCCTTCGAGGCGGCATTGCGGCGGGACTGCATATCCTGGACGGACTGAATGACGGAGCGGCGCTTCTCGTCGAGCGCGATGAGGCTTTGCGACTGAGGCTCCGCACCGCGCTTGGCAAGCGCTGCATCGAAAGCCTCGGCATTCTCACGAATCCATCTGATATCAAGCATCTTCGTTCCAGGTCGTTTGACATGAGTATAACTCCGACCGAGGTCTCGGTCGGAGGTCGAAACGGCAATAGCTGGGAAACGAGGCTAAGCCTTCCGCGCCTAGACGTCGTCCGTCTTGGTGATCTCGGAAGCCCCGCCACTCTCTTCAAGCGCTTGCCGCTTACGCTGGCGTTCCACGAGTCGCGCCGCGTAGATGGAAATCTCGTAGAGAAGGATCGTCGGCAGTGCAAGGCCGATCTGGGACATCGGATCCGGCGGCGTCAGCACAGCGGCGACGATGAAGGCGAAAACGATGGCAAACTTGCGCTTTTCCGCCAGCCAGGACGAGGTCAGCAGGCCAACGCGCGCAAGCAGCGTCGTAATGACAGGCAGCTGGAAAACCAGGCCGAAAGAGAAGACCAGCGTCATGATAAGGCTCAGATATTCCGAGACCTTCGGCATCAGCTGGATACCGACCTGACCATCGCCACCCGTCTGCTGCATCTTCAGGAAGAACCACATCACCATGGGCGTGAAGAAAAAGTAGACGAGCGCAGCACCCATCAAAAACAAAACGGGGGACGCAATCAGAAACGGAAGGAAAGCGTTGCGCTCGTTCTTGTAGAGGCCTGGCGCCACGAACTTATAGATCTGCGCGGCGATGATCGGGAAGGAGATCACCAAGGCGCCGAACATGGCGACCTTGACCTGCGTAAAGAAGAATTCCTGCGGCGCCGTATAGATCAACTCGGCCTTTGCGAGATCGAGATGAGCCCATTCGACGGCCCATTTGTATGGATAGACCAGATAATTGAAAAGATGCTTCGCTACTGCGAAACATGCAATGAAGGCGACGAAGAACGACACGAGCGACCAGATCAGCCGCGTGCGCAATTCCATGAGGTGTTCGATAAGCGGCTGCGGCTTATCGTCGATGTCACCCGTCATGCCTGGTCCTTCTTCTTGGGCGTTTTAGGCGTCGCCTTGCTGGCTGTAGCGGTCGGGCGCTTCCTGGGAGCTGGAGGCGTCTTTTCTACGGCTGCAGCGGTCGCGACCTTGCGCGGGGCACGCTTTGGTTTTTCCGTCACGACGGGCGTCTGGACGGCGGCGGCTGCAACGTCGTCAAGCTTGGTGACGGCCTTCGGACGCGGTTTGCGCACGGCCTTAAGCTTCTCGACAGTTTCACTCGCAGCGGCTACCGGCTGTGGAGCGACCGCTGCCACTGCCTCGGGAGCAGCCGCCGGCGACGGACTGCTCGAAGCGGCAGGCGTCGTCGACGTGGCAGCTAGTGCTTCCGGCAGGCCGGACGAAACGCCCGGAACAGGTTCAGACGGCAATGGCGTTGCTGCAGGTGCTGCTTTGTCCGGCGTTGCGGCACGCTGCAGATCCGCCTTTATCTCGTTGCCCATATCACGCAGCGGGTTCATGGCTTCCCGCAGCGAGTTGACTGGATTGAGCTTCTGCGCATCGGCGATCGTCTGGCGCACGTCGTCCAGATCCGCCTCGCGCATGGCTTCGTCGAACTGGGCACGAAATTCGCCAGCGACCTTCCTGGCTCGCGCCGTCATCTTACCGATCGTCCGCAAGGTCGACGGTAATTCCTTGGGACCGATTACGACCAAGGCCACGACGGCGATAATCACGAGCTCGGACCAGCCTATATCGAACATGCAAAGGCTCCTGGGCCAACGGCAAGCCTTTCAGCTTGGCGCCTGCCCGACATGATTACTTCGTTTCGTCAGCCTTGTGCTCGACCGTACGGGACGTCGTCGACGTGGACGTCGACGTATCTTCGTCGTCGTTCATGCCCTTCTTGAAGCTCTTGATGCCCTTGGCGACATCACCCATCAGCTCCGGGATCTTTCCACGGCCGAACAACAACAGCGCGATGGCCAGGACGATCAGCCAGTGCCATATGCTTAGAGAACCCATTGCTTTAACTCCCAATTACAGTGTCTTTCCGATGTAAGACGTTTGTGGATGTTTTTCAAACACCAAAATGTACTGCATCCACGCATATCGGGATGACGAACGCCCATGCGGGCGACCAAACGTCTCCAAGCCAAGAGGATGATGTGTATATTCGCATCCGCTGATGGCGAAAGAGAGACCTGACGCGCCGTTTTGCGAAAATCTGCAGATGCGATTGCGGTCGCCTTTCGGGGACCGAGCAATGCCCTAATCCCCTGAGCTTGCGCCGCTCGGCGGCAGGATGCCGAGCTCTTCCAGATCCATTTGGGTGATCGGATCTTCGTCCTCGGTCAGTTCGTCATTCATCAAGGGCGACGGGATGTTGAAATTGGCCGGAATCCGGCCTGACAATAACCCCGCCCCCTTCAACTCTTCGAGACCGGGCAGATCGCGCAGTTCTTCCAAGCCGAAATGATCGAGGAAATCGCGTGTCGTACCGAGAGTTACGGGTCGCCCCGGTGTGCGGCGGCGGCCGCGGAAGCGGACCCAGCCGGACTCCATCAGGACATCGAGTGTGCCCTTGGAGGTCTGCACGCCCCTGATATCCTCGATCTCGGCGCGCGTCACAGGCTGGTGGTAGGCGATGATGGCCAGCACCTCCAGCGCCGCGCGCGACAACTTGCGCACCTCGCTCTCGTCGCGCCGGATCACGAAGGAAAGATCCGCAGCCGTGCGGAAAGCCCAGGCGCCATCCACCTGCACGAGATTGACGCCGCGCATGGCGTAATCGGCCTTCAGCTTCTGCATGACGGCGGGAATATCGACTCCGCGCGCAACGCGCTCGGCAATGAAAGCCTCGGAGACCGGCTGTGCCGAGGCGAAAACCAGCGCTTCGGCGATGCGCTCGGCCTCGCTCAGCCGACGATCATCGAGATCGGATGTTTCCGCCTCGTACTCCAAATGCTGATGTTCGCCGTCCGATTCGCTCACGCTCTTCCCTGCCCTATTCCGCTGCTTCCAGCGACGAATGCTTCGTCCCGCGCCGCATATAGAGCGGCTGAAACGCGCCCTCCTGGCGAATTTCCAGCTGCCCTTCGCGCACCAGCTCAAGCGAGGCGGCAAAGGCGCTGGCCATCGCCGTCACCCGCTCGCTGGCCGTCGTCATGTAGCTCAGCAGATAATGTTCCAGCGCCGTCCAATCGGTGATCTCACCAATCATACGGTCGAGAATGACTCGGGCATCGGCCAGCGACCAGACACGGCGCTTCTCGATCGTCACCTGAGTCACGGCCTGGCGCTGACGCAGGCTGGCATAGGCCGTCAGGAGATCATAAAGGCTGGCGTCGAAGGCGGACTGGCGGCGATCGGGAATATGTTCCGGCGCGCCGCGCGCGAAGATATCACGGCCGAGGCGATTGCGGTTTACCAGATCGGTGGCCGCATCGCGCATGGCTTCGAGACGCTTGAGGCGGAACGCGAGCGTAGCCGCCATCTCCTCGCCCGTCGGCCCGTCTTCCTTGCTCTGCTGCGGGATCAGCAGCTTGGATTTGAGATAGGCGAGCCATGCGGCCATGACGAGATAATCGGCAGCAAGCTCGATGCGGATGCGCCGGGCGCTGTCGATGAACTGGAGATATTGTTCGGCGAGCGCCAGAACCGAGATACGGGACAGATCGACCTTCTGAGTGCGCGCCAGATGCAGCAGCAGATCGAGCGGTCCTTCAAAGCCGGCAAGGTCGACAACCAGCGCCGGCTCATGCGAGCCGCGCTGCGTCTCGCCTTCCTGCCAGAGCTTGTCCATCGGCGTTGTCGCCTGCTGAAGCTTGTCCGTGCTGCCGCTCACCTTGTCACCCGTCCGTTCCTCGAAGTCCGGTTTTACGCCACCGCGAACATCGCGTCGAATTCCGCCCGAATAGAGGCCTCATCGGCGCCGTCATTCCTGCCGAAAGCCGCTTCGACCGCCTTGGCTCTTGCAAGCGCCGCACCCGCCAACGCCGGAACACTACGGACCACCTGCTGCATTTCGTCCATGACGCCATTGCAATGCAGCACGATATCGCATCCGCCCGCAATAATATTTGCTGCACGCTCGCCAATCGTGCCTTTCAGCGCGTTCATCGAAGTGTCGTCCGACAAAAGCAGGCCCTGGAAGCCGATATGGCCGCGGATGATCTCCTCAATCACCTTTCGCGACGTCGTCGCCGGGTTCTCCGGATCGATATCGGTAAAGACGACATGGCAGGTCATCGCCATCAGTTCGTCCTTGAGCGCCACGAAGGGAGCGAAATCATGTGCCTCCAACTCCGCGCGCGGAACCGAGACGACAGGTAACTCGTGATGCGAATCGGCAAAGCCACGGCCATGGCCGGGCATATGCTTCATCACGGGCAGCATGCCGCCGGCCTTCAGCCCTTCCGCCGCCGCGCGTCCCATCTCCGTCACCGTCACCGGATCGGAGCCATAGGCGCGGTTGCCGATGACGTTGCTCGATCCTTCCACAGGAACGTCCAATACGGGCAGGCAGTCGATATTGATGCCGAACTTCAGCAAATCGAAGGCATGAAGCCGCGACATCAGCCACGCCGCGCGCAAGCCGCGCGCACGATCCTGCCGATAGATATCGCCGAGTGCCTGTCCGGAAGGGTAGTGCTGCAGGATCGGTGGTCGAATGCGTTGCACCCTGCCGCCTTCCTGATCGATAAATACAGGAGCGTTACGTCCGACGCTGTCACGCAGCGACGCCACGAGATCGGCGATCTGCGCCGGCTCGGAAATATTGCGTCCGAACAGGATAAAGCCCCAAGGCTGCTCCCCCTTATAGAAGGATCGTTCTTCGGGCGTGATGGTGTGGCCGCTACAGCCAAGGATCATGGATTTCGATTCGGTCATATCCGAATCATAAAGCCTGCGCTGGGAAATGCGAGTGACGTCAAGCGGGGATACACAGGAACAGCGTACCACAAACGAAAAACGGCGAGCCTATGCCCGCCGTTTTCCGAAGTTTCGTACCTGATCCTTACTTCGAGATCAGGCAGGTGCCGCCGGCGGCGCGATAGCGCGTGCAGATGGCCGCGGCCTCATCCTTCGAGCCGGCGACGACACGGACACGATAGTAGGTGCCCTTGCCGGCGATATCGGCCTTGCGGATCTCCAGCGGATGATTGCCGATGACGCTGGCGAACTTGACCTTGAGGTTGGCCTGCGACTTTTGCGCGTCGGCTTCGGTCGGCAGGGATGCGATCTGGACGCCGTAAGCGCCGCCGCTTGCAGTGGAAGGCGGGGCAGCTGCCGCTGGGCTAGCCGATGCGACCTGCTTCGGCTGAGCCTTGGGCTGAGCTTGAGCTTGGGCTTCCTGGGCCGGAGCAGCCGCATTGGCCTTGGCGGCGGGCTCGGGACGTGCCGTCGGAACCGGGTTCGTCTTGACGACGCGGATCGGCGTGCTTTCGGCGCTGGCAGCATCGGCATTATCCGACTGGGTTGCTGCCGGGGTATTTGCCTGAGACGGGCGCGAATTGGTCGATGCGACCTGATTGTTCGCCGGCTTGGCGGCAGTGGTCGTCGTATCGGCAACCGGCTCATCGCGCGGCACCAGGGAGCCATCAGGCTTGACAATCATCGTGCGCACCTTGCGCGGGGAAACGGACGGCACCTGATCGTCGTTGCTGGCGGCGACATTGGCGTTTCCACCATTCTGGTTCGGCAGCAGGCGCGGATCTTCGGTTTCACCGACCGGCGTCGACGTGACCTGATCGCCGTCGCTGTCGTCAGGCGATACTGCTTCGGGGATCAGCGTCTTCTGGACGACATCAACCGGCTGCTCGTTGGAGGAGACAAGCTCCTTCTGCTTCGGCGCAGCGGTGCTATCGCCGGCAACGCGGTCGTAGACGGCCTTGTCCTGATTCGGAACGACGGTGCCGCCCGGATTTTCCGGCGCGACCTTCACCGGATCGCTGTCGGCTGCAATCACACGCGGCTCTCCGGAGAAGCTGGAGATCGGCGCGCCGTGGCGGACCCAGCTATAGGCGCCGTAGGCACCGACGCCGAGGACCACAATAGCTGCGGCAGTCGTAACCATGCCGCGCAAGGAGCGAACCGGGCGTCGGCTACCCGCGGCCGGGTTCAGCGTCATCCTGGCGACATTCTCGACCGGGTTGGAGGCTTCGCGATAGCTGCGGCGGAAATCCTCTTCGAGCGCACGCTCGAACTCGTCGAACTCCTCGATCGGCTGCTTTGCGACCGGAGCAGCAGGCTGGGCGGCCGCATTCTTCGACCAGGAAGCGGCGACAGCGGCACCACCCAGCGCGGCGGCAACAGCCGGCTTGATCGGCTCTGGCGCTGCTTCCTTGGCCGGAGCACCAAGCAGGCTCGCCATTTCCGAATCCAGATCGAAATCAAATTCCGGCGGAACCGCAATCGGCTCTTCCGGCTCGATCGCCGGCAGGTGCGGAACATGCGAACCCTCGAAGGTTTCGACACGATCCTCCGTCTCGGAGATTTCCGTGGGGTCGAACGGCAGAGGCTGATCGGCCTCGAATACCGGTGCTGCCCTCGTCGCGGCAGGCGCAACATTTGCAGCCGGCGTAACCGACGCCGGTGCAGGCCCCATCGGCTGCGGCACCGCAGCGGTAATCATCGGGGCAGCAGGGGCAGGCGCAACGGGTGTTGCACGGGAAAGGATCGGCTCTGCAACGGGAGCGGCCGGAGGCGGCTGACGTGCAGCAGGAGATTTGTCGGCTTCGGCGAAATCGAGACCGGCAAGCTCCATTTCGATATCGGCCAGATCGAACTCGAAGTCCTGGCCGGCGAATGGATCTTCCGCACCAAAGGTGATCGGCTTCGGCTCTTCATGCCGGGCGACAGCCGCCGGCGCAACCGGCAACTCTGCGAGCTCGGAGAAGGAAGCACCGAAATTGCCGAAATCCGGCTCGTCCTTCGCGGCGGGCGCGTCGGTTCTCGATGGAACCGGGTAGCGATTGACGTCGGCCAGCAGGGCGTCGATCTCGGCGGAAAGTGCAGCCGGATCAGCCTTGGCAACCTTGGGCGGCTCAGGCGCCTGGAAGACTGTCGGAGCAGGCTGAGGTGCGACAGGTTGAGCTATCGCCTCGGGAGCATGCGGAGGTTCAACAGGAGCAAACGCCTCAAAATCAAGGGCACCATCGAACAGCACTTCATCAGAAGCGGCTTTCGGCGCCGGCTGGGCAACAGCAGGCGCTGCAGCCGGCGTGAACTGCTCACGCGAGGCAGCGGGCGTTGCCAGGGTAAAGTTGGCAAGCGGCAGCCGTATGGTAGCGGCAGCGGATTGCGGCGTCGGCTTCAGCACCGGAGCAGCCAGCTGCGGCTCGACAGGTGCGGCCCTCGGCGCCGGCTGCAAAACCGGCGCGATCGACATTTCCAGCTCGTCGATCAGATCGCGAGCGCCGATCGTCGGCTTGACCGGAGCCACAGGCTGCGGCGCAGGCTCTTCGAACTTCGGCTCTTCAAACTTAGGCTCGGCCCGCACAGGCTCGGCGGGATGCGCAGCCTCGTCATGGCTCGGCGGCGACACCTGTTCCGCGGGAGCGGTGATGTCATTTGCCGGACTCATTCGCGGCGTATCGTAGCGTTCGAATTCGCGAAGAAGCTCGTCTTCCAGATTGAAGGCCGGCTCCTGCCGCTGAGCCGCAGGAGTTGCCTGAGCAGCGGGGCGCGGCTCGAAACCCACGATACGAGCAAGTTCTGCGAGCGGATCATCATCCGCAAAGAACTCGTCGTTTCCGCTTGCGCGATACGCCAACTGTTTTTCTGCCATCACCCGTTCCACTCGCAAACACTACAGTTAATGCCAGCGCAATGTGGGTAAATGGTGACGTTTATCGCATTTCGTCCGGTGCTGCGGTCCCGGTTATACCAAGACCCGACTTCAAAACCGACGCGACAGCGTACACCAGCCCAAGTCTGGCAATGCTCAATTCTCGGTTCTTATCGTTAACAAAACGTAATTCCGGTAAATCTTTACCTTTATTCCAGTGTCCATGGAAGGAACTGGCCAAATCGTAAAGATAAAAAGCGATGCGATGCGGCTCTTGAGACTGTGCTGCAGCTTCGATGATTCGCGGGAATTCCGCAATCTTTGCAACCAGCTGCAATTCGGCCGGATCGGAGATCGCGCCAAGCACAGCCTTCGACAGATCGAGCGAGGCGATATCGAGATCCGGGAAGGCTTCCTTAGCCTGACGGAAGACCGACATGCAGCGGGCATGCGCATACTGCACGTAAAAGACCGGGTTGTCCTTCGACTGCTCGGTGACCTTGGCGAAATCGAAGTCCAAAGGCTCGGAATTCTTCCGGTAAAGCATCATGAAGCGCACCGAATCGCGGCCGACTTCATCGACGACTTCGCGCAAGGTGACGAAATCACCCGAGCGCTTCGACATCTTCACCGGTTCGCCATTTCGATACAGCTTGACGAGCTGGCACAGGAGCACGGTCAGCTTCGCCGCTCCGTCCGAAACGCCACGCGCGACCGCCTCGAGCCGCTTGACGTAGCCGCCATGGTCGGCACCGAGAATGTAGATCATCTCGTTGAAACCGCGGTCGAACTTGTTCTTGAAGTAAGCAACGTCGGCGGCGAAATAAGTATAGGAACCGTCGGACTTGATCAGCGGGCGATCGATATCGTCACCCACTTCCGTCGAACGGAAAAGCGTCTGCTCGCGATCCTCCCAGTCTTCCGGCAGCTGTCCCTTCGGTGGCGGCAGCGCGCCCTTGTAGACATAGCCCTTGAAGGTCAGATCATTGATCGCGGTGCGGATCAGCGCCGCGCCGTTGGCATGCAGGGTACGCTCGGAGAAGAACACGTCGTGATGAACGTTGAGCGCCTCCAGATCTTCCTTGATCATCGCCATCATCGCGTCGATAGCCCGATCCTTGATGATCGGAAGCCACTGATCTTCCGGCATGCCGCGCAGCTTGGTGCCGAACTCCTTGGCGAGTGCTTCGCCGACGGGAACGAGATAGTCACCGGGATAGAGGCCTGGCGGTATCTCGCCGACCTGTTCGCCCAGCGCTTCGCGGTAACGGATGAAGACCGAGCGCGCCAGCACGTCGATCTGCGAGCCAGCGTCGTTGATGTAATATTCCTTGGTAACCTCGTAGCCGGAGAAGGCCAGCAGGTTCGCCAGCGCATCGCCGACGACGGCGCCGCGGCAATGGCCGACATGCATCGGCCCGGTCGGGTTGGCCGAGACATACTCGACGTTGACCTTCTGCCCCTCACCAAGCTTGGAGCGGCCAAACTTCTCGCCCTCGGAAATCATCGTCGACAGCAGGCGCTGCCAGTAGCCGACCGAAAGACGGATATTGATGAAACCAGGGCCGGCAACCGAAACTTCGGCGACGTCGGCATCTTCCTTCAACTTCGCGACGATGATTTCGGCAAGCGCGCGCGGATTGGTGCCCAGCGGCTTGGACAGTACCATGGCCGCATTGGTGGCGACATCGCCATGGCTGGCATCTCGCGGCGGCTCCACTCCCACACGTCCGAAGTCGACTTCCGATCGCTTTTCTCTTACAATATCAATTTGTTCGAGAGCGTTCTTAATTCTTACTTCGAAGTCGGTGAAAAGGTTCATGATATCGTCCATGCATTAGCTTCGGCGAGCCGCTATCAGCCCGACGCCGCCGCTGCCTACCGCAAATCGGGAGTCTGGTCAAACAGGCGCTTGTGGGCACTGATGGCATAGGTGTCCGTCATGCCGGCCAGATAGTCGCCGACATGCCTCGCTTTGGGAGCGATTGCGAGCCCGGCGATATGATCCACCCAATAGTGGCTCTGCATCTCCTTGGGATTTTCCATATAGGCATGGAAGAGGTCCGTGACGATCTTTGCGGCACCGGCACGGATGCGCATGATGTCGGGGTGACGGTAGATGCGCCTGAACAGCATCTGTTTGATCAGCTTGTCGGTCTCGGCCATTTCAGGCGAGAATGTCGCGACGATGCGGCCAGCTCCACGGATATCGGCGACGTTGCCCGGCTTGATTTCGGCGAGCGCCTGCTGCGAAACGGCGATGACATCCTCCACCATGCGGGTAATCTGCCGGCGCATGATCTCGTGCGTGAAGCGGCTCGCCTCCAGATGCGGGTAGCGCGCCCTCACCTCGGCCATCAAACCCGCGAGGAAGGGCACCTCCTCCAGCATGTCGAACGTCAGATAGCCGGAGCGCAGACCATCGTCGATATCGTGCGTGTTGTAGGCGATATCATCGGCGATCGCCGCGACCTGGGCCTCCAGGCTGGCATAGGAAGCGATTTCGAGATCGTGGATCTCGCAATAATCGAGGATCGGCTGTGGCACAGGCCCGCGAATGCCCTTGCCGTCCGGCGTCATCAGCGGGCCATTATGCTTGACCAGACCTTCCAGCGTCTCCCAGGTCAGATTGAGGCCATCGAAATCGGCATAGCGACGCTCGAGCTTCGTGACGATGCGCAAGGATTGGGCGTTGTGGTCGAAGCCACCATAGGGCAGCAGCACCTCATGCAGCGCATCCTCGCCCGTATGACCGAAAGGCGTGTGGCCGAAATCGTGAACCAGCGCTACGCCTTCCGCCAAGTCCTCGTCGAGTTTAAGGGCACGTGCCAATGCGCGGGCAATCTGCGCCACCTCGATCGTATGCGTCAGTCGGGTGCGATAGTGATCGCCATCCTGGGCGATGAAGACCTGCGTCTTATGCTTCAATCGCCGGAAGGCGGTCGTGTGGACGATCCGGTCGCGGTCGCGCTGGAATTCAGAGCGTGTCGGGCTCGATCCTTCTTCGTAGAGCCTTCCACGCGATTCCGAGGGATTTGTTGCATAGGCTGCCTTTTCCCCATACCCGAAACCCAATGCATGCGTATCAATCGTCATTATCAATCCATTCCAGCATTTGACTCCCGCACCGCCATCAGCGCGACAGCCGCTTCCCTGCAATCGGTCCCTCGCCTTGCCCGGCGATGCGGACTGCTGTCCGCTCTTCGTATATACCAGCCCATTGACGTCGCTTTGCGGCCTTCATACCTATAGACAAGAAACAGCAAAACGGTGTGTGGCTCAACTACGAAACCATGCTGTCACCGGCCTGACTTTCATGATAAAGGCTACGGATATCAGCCGTTTGAAAGTTTGACGGCTTATTGGTTCTCTCCGGATCTTGACCCCGGCAGGAGGAAGATATGACTGAGACAAGTGTTACCCTATCGGACGCCGCAGCCAAGCGAATCGCCGCCATCGTCGGCGCGGACGCCGGAAAGCGCGCATTGCGCGTCGCTGTCGAAGGCGGCGGCTGCTCGGGTTTTTCCTATAAATTCGACCTCGTCGAAGGTCCCGAAGATGACGATATCGTCGTCGAAAAGGATAATGCCACCGTGCTGATCGATCAGTTGTCGCTGGTCTACATGGCAGGCTCCGAGATCGATTTCGTCGATAACCTGCTTGGACAATCCTTTCAGATCAAGAATCCGAATGCGGTCGCAAGCTGTGGCTGCGGCACGAGTTTTGCCATCTGATCCCTACCCGCTTTTTCCACAGCTTGATGACCGGCTCGGAGCCCATGCTCCGGGCCGGTTCTCATTTGGGCTGTAGTCAAGCCGGACGGCTGCGGATACAACAAGCCGAAGCAAAGGAATGAGCCGCCCATGAAAATCGCCACCTGGAACATCAACGGTGTCAAAGCGCGTATCGAGAACCTCTGCCAGTGGCTGAAGGATTCGAACCCGGATATCGTCTGCCTGCAAGAGATCAAAACGGTCGACGAAGGCTTTCCCAGGCTGGAGATCGAGGCGCTCGGCTACCACGTCGAGACGCACGGGCAGAAAGGCTTCAACGGTGTTGCGATTCTCTCCAAGACCAAGCCCGACGAAGTGACCCGTGGCCTGCCCGGCGACGATAGCGATGAGCAGGCCCGCTTCATCGAAGCGGTGTTTTCGATCGAAGGGCACGGCGCGCTACGTGTCTGCTGCCTCTATCTGCCGAATGGCAATCCGGTCGATACGGAGAAATATCCGTACAAGCTTGCCTGGATGGAGCGCCTGCGTAAGTTCGCATCGACCCGCCTGGCATTGGAAGAACCGCTGATCCTCGCTGGCGACTACAACGTCATCCCGGAGCCGTATGACTGCTTCGACCCGAAGGTTTGGGAGAACGATGCCCTCTTCCTGCCGCAGACGCGCCAGTCCTTCCGTCAGCTCGAGCATCTAGGCTTTACCGATGCGGTGCGCGCGACGACCGATGCAATCAAGCTTTACTCATTCTGGGATTATCAGGCTGGCGCATGGCCTAAAAACAACGGCATCCGCATCGACCACCTGATGCTGTCGCCGGAGGCTGCAGACCGGCTCACCTCGACGGCGATCGAAAAGCATGTGCGCGCTTGGGAAAAGCCCTCGGACCATGTGCCTGTAATCGCGCATCTTGATTTCAGCCATTAAGACCGGGTGCTTAACACACCGGGATCCAGGCACCGGCGCCGCCATGGCGGCGCTGCGATCAAAGCCAATCAGTCGGAGCCGGCAACGTCAAGCTGATGCGCCATGGAGACCGCCACACGGCGGTCGTTCTCGTTGGCGATGGAGAAGGCCTGCTCCTGCATGTCTTCCATCCAGCTGCAGTCCTTCGGCTTGCACTTGTCGAGCGCTGCGGTCATGAATGCCAGGCCGCGGATCGATTGACCTTCCTGGAACAGGATATTGCCGAATACGGCCATGGCGCCCGGATGGCCGCTCTTGCGCGCCTGGTTCAGCCATTTCTTGGCCTGCTGAACATTGGTGGCGCCGCCCTCGCCTGACAGCATCATCTGCGCCAGCTGGAACTGCGCCTCTGGAACGCCGAAGGTCGATGCGACCTGGAAATAGAGCTGCCGGGCCTGGTTGAGGTCGATCTTCACCGGGCTGTTGGGGATGCCGCTCTTGTAGTAGCTCGCGAGCGCCAACAGTGCATTGATGAAGAAGCCGGTGTCTTCCGAGCCCGGTTCCACTCCCTGCTGGGCGATCTCGCTGTAAATCTTGAAGGCTTCGAAATCGTTCTGTGCCACGCCGTCGCCATCGGCATACATATTGGCCAAGGCCCAGCGTGAGCCGGTATGGCCTTTCTCGGCGGCGTAGCGATAGGCTTCAACCGCCTCTTCCTTCTGTCCGTTCTTGTAGGCCTTGAAACCGAACTTGAAGAGATCGAACGGACCTGATTCCTTGGTGACGCCGGCATTGATATCGAATGCCTTGGCTTGACCCGCCAGCACCACCGCGGTGGCAAGGGACAGGCTGAGCATCATGACTCTCGCTGATATGAACTCGGACTTAAACATAACAGTCGATTTCTTTCGCTCCATTCGGACCTGTCGCGGCACTTGCATAAACGCCGTCAGCTTCACGAATGTTTTCCCTGATGGCGCACGAGACTGGATCGTCCTTCGAGAAGGCAGTTCCTGTGACATCCAACCGATGCTGTTTGCCACAATTGCGAGCATAGCTTGCAATTATGTCCAAACCAGCATTTGTGCGGCCGCTATCGCTTCCCACCATCAAAGGCACGCTCTCATTCGCTTTCCGATGACGGAGTCCAAAGATCGGCCGTCTAACGATTTCCCTTGGCAGACAGCGAGTTTTCGGCTGCGTCGGAAACATCACTGCTCCGATCCCGGATTGTTGCTTATGCCAAAGTGGAAGTTCACCCATCGACCGCTTACGCACTTTCTACAAGGCTTGCCCCTGTGCCCACGTAATCGCTGCTCCCCATTTGTGGCGGGAAATGGACAAATTGTAATCTGATCACGTGGCTGCAATGTCTTGAAATAGAGTGTTGCTAATTCGTCACAAAGATTTTATCGGACTTGAGATTTCTTTAACCATAAATCGGGCAAAAGATGCGGTTTGCACTCCGCTTTTTGCCGATCAGACAAAGAAACGTCGCGAGACTTGGAAGAGCTCGCGACGTTGATGATAAGGTGAAGGATCAGTCAATAAGCTCCTTCAATTCAATGGTTTATCGTCAGAAGCTGACTTTCACCGATGTCTGAAGAGCAGCGACCAAGTCATTGCCGAAGCTATAGGTCGCATCATTGCCGTAGACGACACCACCGCGTGTGACCGGTCCGGATTTTCCTGATGTCATGAGGCCGAGAGCACCGCCGAAATTGAACTGAACATGCTCTGTCGCCTTGTAGGCGACGCCCGCACCGAGGGTCCACGTGTCGGAATTCATACCATAGCCGTCGCTCGTACCGCGATCCCAGGTCAGGCTGACGGCGCCGCTCCACTTATCGTTGAACTTGTGTCCGACACCGCCAGTGATCGTCCAACCGTCCTTGTACAGCAGGTCAAGCGAGGTGAGCTCGGTGGGGCCATTGGCGCGGCAGGATATGCTGCGAGTGGAGCTCGGGCAGAGCGCGATGCTTTGCAGGATGCTCCAGTTTGTCCACTTGACCGAACCGAAGGCGAGCCAGTCCGGCGCGATACCGGTCTGTACTTTCCACTCCAGAGAATCAGGAGCATCGGCCGAGCCGAAAACGGACGTCACCTTGCCACCGAAGCCAGGGACAACAGGCGGCGGTACTTCGGTCAAGTCGACGCTACCCTTCAGGTTGTCGTATTTGACCCGGCTGTTGTAGACGAGGCTCGTGCGGAACGCATATTCCGGGATTTCGTAGGCGATACCGGCGCGCCAGCCCCAGCCATGACCGTCGATGTCAAGCGAACCCATGCCATTGTAAACGGCGGAAATCGGGGCCGGCGTGTCGTAGACCAGGCGCGACTTGTAACCGCTGACTTCCTGGTAGAAGCCGCCGCCGATCAGGCGCAACTGGCCCGGACCCGCATCGAACTTGTACGAGCAAGTGGCCGAATAGTTGTTCGTGCGAACCTTGACTTCAGTTTCGTTGTTGGCGCCGGCCCAGTTTACACCTTCGTTGAGGTGGCCGCCGAACGGCTGCGAATAGTCGGCCATGCAGTCAAGATCATCGGTGATACCGATCTTGAAGGCGGCATAAGGAATGGCGTAATTTTCCGACGCGTCCGTCGAACGGCTGCGGTTATTGAGATTGCCGTCAGCTGGATTGATGTCCTTGGCATTCTTCAATTTGCGGTCCGGCATCACATAAGTAACACCCGAGTCGAAAACATAACGGCCCTTATCGAAAAGCAGATCGATGTCGTAGCCGCCGCGATCAAGGCCGCCCGCAAAGGCAGCGCTCGCGAAAGATGAGCTGATGACGAGTGTGACTGCGCCCCTCAGCGCAATAGAAAATGCCATTGTATCTCCCCCACAGGTGCATTCATTTGTTTGATTGTTGCGATGATCGCGTGAATTGGCAATGTGCCGCTCGGGAGCACCAACTATGAAAGAGAGCAATTTATTTACGTAAGAAAACGAACGCCGCCTTGGAAAATCCACCGCTGTAGGTAATTTTTTCTTTCGAAATAGCATTTTAGGCCCCTGATAGATTCTCATTCTTCGCAGCAACAATTCTGTTACAATATGACAACAGTTTTGCTTTTCGAGCGTGTCCGACAACTTTAGGGGTAATCTGTTTCGCCTGTGCGAAACTGGCGGCGGATCTGGGGCTTTCGATCCAGTCAATCCCCATCGAATCGAGGGAATAAACAAAAAGGCACGCGGAGAACACCGCGTGCCTTTTTTCGATCCCAGATATCTACTTCCTCAAGCGAATCACGATTTCTCGGCTTCGCTTCTTGCGCTTTTCACCCTCGATCGGGCACATGCCGTTGTCGCAGACCACGGCATGGTTTTGCGCGGTATGCCTTAGCCGGCTTCGCTCACCCGGGCCAGCGCCACCTTGAGGCTCGACTGCTGCCCCTCGAGCTCGCCGAGGCGCTCGCGCTCGGCGGCGACCACGTCCGGATTGGCATTGGCAACGAACTTCTCGTTCGAGAGCTTGCCGGCAATGCGGGCGATCTCCTGATCGTTCTTGGCGATCGCCTTTTCGAGACGCGCCGTCTCGGCAGAGAGATCGATGAGGCTGCCGAGCGGCAGGCAAACGGTCGCCTCGCCTACGACGATCTGAGCGGCACCCTTCGGTGCTGTATCGGCAAGCGAAATCGCCTCCACACGCGCCAGCCGCTTGATGGCGGCATCATGACGGAAGAGGCGCTCGCGCGTCAGGCTATTGGCATCGACAACGACCAATGGCGCCGTTGCAGCCGGCGGCACGTTCATTTCCGAACGAACGGAGCGAATGCCGGAGACCAGATCGATCAGCCAGTTGATTTCATCGGCGGCGACGTTATCGGCATAGGACGGTGCCGGCCAATCCGCATGGCAGATCAGGCCTTCGCGCTCCTGACCATCGCCCGCCGTGTGCGCCCAGAGCTCTTCCGTCATGAAGGGCATGAACGGATGCAGCAGCTTGTAGGTCTCTTCGAGAACATAAGCGGCGCAGGATTGAGCCTCCGCCTTGGCATTCTCGTCTTCGCCGCTGAAGATCGGCTTCAGCAATTCGAGATACCAGTCGCAGAACTGGTTCCAGATGAAGCGGTAGAGAGCGCCGGCGGCATCGTTGAAGCGGAAGCTTTCCAGCGCCTCGGTGACGTCACGCTCCGCACGCGCCAGCTCCGTCAGGATCCAGCGGTTGACGGTAAGCTCGGCGGCTTCCGGCACGAAATGCGGGTCGCTCTTGGCGCCGTTCATTTCGGCAAAGCGCGTGGCGTTCCAGAGCTTGGTGCCGAAGTTGCGATAGCCGGCGATGCGGGCGGGATCGAGCTTCACGTCGCGACCCTGCGCGGCCATGATCGCCAGCGTGAAACGCAGCGAATCGGCACCGTATTGGTCGATCAGTTCAAGCGGATCGATGACGTTGCCCTTGGACTTCGACATCTTCTGCCCGTTCTTGTCGCGCACCAGGGCATGAATATAGACCGTGCTGAACGGCTCGACGGAATTGCCGTTCTCATCCTTCATGAAGTGCAGGCCCATCTGCATCATGCGAACGACCCAGAACGGGATGATATCGAAGCCGGTAACGAGGAGATTCGTCGGATAGTAGCGCGCCAGTTCCGGCGTCTCGTCCGGCCAGCCGAGCGTCGAGAACGGCCAGAGTGCGGATGAGAACCAGGTATCGAGCACGTCTTCATCGCGCGTCAGGATTTCGCCGGGCTTGAAGTTCTCCAGCAGGTCCTCGACATAGGCCTTCATCGGGCCTTCATGCGAAAGATAGTGCTGGATCGCCGCCTGCAGCGCTTCCTCTTCGGATTTTTCGACAAAGACCTGCCCATCCGGACCATACCATGCCGGGATCTGATGACCCCACCAGAGCTGACGGGAGATGCACCACGGCTCGATGTTTTCAAGCCAGTTGAAATAGGTGTTTTCCCAGTTCCTGGGCACGAACTTGGTTCTGCCCTCGCGGACGGATTCCAGCGCCGGCTGTCCCAACGTCTTGTTGTCGACGAACCACTGTTCCGTCAGGCGCGGCTCGATCGGCACGCCGCCACGATCGCCATGCGGCACGGCATGCGTATGCGGCTCGATCTTGTCGAGCAGACCCGCCTCTTCGAAGATGCGGACGATGATCTTGCGCGCCTCCAAGCGGTCCTTGCCTTCCAGCTCGTCCCAGGCGCCATGCAGCGCTGCGGGATTATCGAGGCCCTCGAGGAAATCCTCGTTCTCCTTGATGTTGATGGAGGCATCGACGTTCATGACGTTGATGGCACGCAGTCCCGTTCGCTTGCCGACTTCGAAGTCGTTGAAATCATGCGCAGGCGTGATTTTCACCGCGCCGGTGCCGGCGGTCGGATCGGCGTAGGAATCGGCGACGATCGGAATGCGACGACCGACGATCGGCAGAATGACATGCTTGCCGACGATGCCGCGATAACGCTCGTCTTCCGGATTTACCGCAATACCGGTATCGCCAAGCATCGTTTCCGGGCGCGTCGTCGCGACGACAATATAGTCCCGAGTTTCGAATTCGGTCGGCTTGCCTTCCTCATCGAAGGCAATCGGATATTGATAGGTAACGCCGGGCTCCAGCGGATAGCGCAGGTGCCAGAGATTGCCCTTCACCTCATGCTGCTCGACCTCCATATCGGAGATTGCCGTCAGCAGTTTCGGGTCCCAATTGACGAGGCGCTTGTCCTTGTAGATCAGGCCTTCCTTGTAGAGCGTGACGAAGACTTCGAGAACGGCCTTTGACAGGCCCTCGTCCATGGTGAAGCGCTCGCGCGACCAATCGCAGGACGCGCCGAGGCGTTTCAGCTGGTTGAAGATCAAGCCACCCGATTCAGCCTTCCATTCCCAGATCTTCTCGATGAAGGCCTCGCGGCCCATCTTGCGGCGATCCGGCTGCTGGCGTTCGGCGAGACGACGCTCGACGACCATCTGCGTGGCGATGCCGGCATGGTCCATGCCCGGCTGCCAGAGAACGTCCTTGCCGCGCATGCGCTCGAAACGCACCATGATGTCCTGCAGCGTGTTGTTCAGTGCATGACCCATGTGCAGCGAACCGGTCACGTTCGGCGGCGGGATGACGATGGTGAAGGTTTCCGCGCCTGGCTTAGCGTTCGCGCCGGCGCGAAAGGCGTCGGCCTCATCCCATTTTTGGGCGATCTTCGGTTCGACGGTGGCGGAATCATATGTTTTGTCGAGCATTTTATGACCGGATCTAGAGGATTGGGTGATGCGGGTTGTAAATAGGATGGCCGTGGGCAAGTCAATAAAAAAGCCGCCCCGGAGCCCGGAGCGGCGGATCGTCTACCCGAAGCTCAGGCTTGTCAGCGGCGCGGGCCGCGGGCCACTCGCTCGATTTCCTCGCGCACGAGGCGCTCGACAAGCGTCGGCAAGTTGTCGTCGAGCCATTCCTGCAGCATGGGGCGCAGCATCTCCTGGGCAAGCTCATCAAGAGAGCGGCGCGGGCCACCATCGACGATCGCTGCGAGCTCTTCGAACGAACGGCTAACCTGCGCACCGGCTGCCTCGGACATCAGCGGCGATACCGATACGGCCTGGCCCTGCAGCACGGACGCTTCCGTTTCCGCGGCAACGACTGACGGTTCCGGCGCCTGGAAAATCGGGGCCTCGACCGGTGCGACCAACTGAGGTGCGGGAGCAACAGCCATCGGCCTCGACTCTTCCATTTCAGGCTCAATCCGGACTTCGGCGACGGCCTGCATAGCGGGCGAAGCGGCCGGCGCCGGGATATCGGCAACGGCATGTCGCAGCGCAACGTCGGCAACCGGCTCGACACGGGCTTCAGTGACATCAACTTCGGCAAGGCGCGCGGCCATGGCCGGCGGCAGCTCGCGCGGCTGCGGCGGTTCGCGGCCGGCATTCAGCAAGGCGGCGGTATTGCGCTCTGAAGCGGCGCGGACGCGGGCGGCGACATCAGCCAGTGACAGGCCGCGACCGGCACCTTCCGGCTCGGCAACCGGCATCTGCGAGTTTGCCGCAACGAAACGAGGATCCTGTTCGGCGGCACGGGCGCGATCAGCGGCAGCAAACTCTTCGTCAACGGTCAGTTGAATATCGTCGGCGCGCATGCCGGAGCCGGCAAAATGCGTCGCGGGGATCGGCTTGGCGCCTACGGGGTCGTTGCTTTCGATGATCCTGCGGATCGACGCCAGGATCTCTTCCATGGACGGTTCACGCACTACATTTGGCTGAGCCATATTCATCCCCGTTTTCCCATATTCAGCGACCGGAAACTCGCCAGGCGGCACCCGAATCAGGGCCACCCTAGATGACTGTCTTCGGGAAAAAAATCACCTGGAAAGCACTAAACCCGGTGATGCACAGTTTTGTTACGATCACGACGAATCGCTCTGCTAAGCACGATTCTGCCACAGGCGGCGACAATAAAAAACAGGCGCACAAAGGCGCCTGTCGCAAGCTCAAAAAGCAGGTCGTTCAGGAAATCAGAATACGAATTCCTTGGCCTTGGCAAAGCCCGGAAGCGGCTTGATCGATGCGTTGAAGAAGACGTTTTCCGAGAAGGCGCCACGTTCACGCATGAAAACGGTCGCGCGGGCGGCATGGCCATAGCCGATGACGGTGATCAGGCGGCCATCTTCGCCGAGCTGGTCAAGCAGGCCCTGTGGCAACTGCTCGATCGAGCCATTGAGGAAAATCACATCATAGGGTGCGTTGCCGGCATGACCCTTTTCAAGGTCGCCGCCAACAACGGTCACGTTGTCGTAGCCAAACGCGGCAAGATTGGCCTTTGCCTGAGCCGCAAGCTCCTCGTTGGATTCAAGTGCGATAACCTTGCCGGCAACCAGCGACAGGACGGCGGAGACATAACCCGTGCCACAGCCGACATCGAGAACCTTGTCGTCCTTGGTGATAGCGCCGAGCTGCAGCAACTTTGCGAGCGGCGAGGCTTCCATGAGGAAACGCCCGGGAGCAACCTCGATATCGCAATCGACATAGGCCAGGAGCTTCGACTTCTCCGGCACGAAATTTTCGCGCGGTACGGCGAAAAACGCATTCAACACGGAATGGGAGGTGACATCCGTCGTCCGGATCTGGTTCTCGACCATCTTCACGCGCGCTGCTTCGAAATCCATCTTATCCTCTTGCGCCCTTGGTGCCCGAACGGGCTGGCTCTACTTTCTGTTACGCGTGTCTTAATCGCCTGACGCTACGCTTTCAAGGCATTGCGGTAACAGGCGCCGAGATTCATGACCAAGCGTCGCCGACGAACAACAATCGATGCCCTTAAATGCCAGCTGGCGGTTTCCGGCATCCGGGATCTGCGACGCCTTGCAAATCCGCCATGTTCCAGACCGGGACGCTCGTTAGCAAAATGTTAACTTCACACGACCACGCTTCAGGGCATTGGACCCGCCCGGGTGTGGTGACCAATCAACCTTCCGGCCCGAAGCTATTCGGCCGAAACATTAAATTTGAATAGAAGGTGGCTGGGATGCCTGTTTCTCTTGTTCTTTTCGTCGTAACGTCGCTGCCGCTGGTGGTTTTTCTGGCCGCGAGTCTTTCCTCGATGATGTAGGTTTTCCGAATGAGGCTTTCGCTCTTCGTCGCAGCGCTTCTCCTTCTCTTACCCCAGGTCGCGTTGAGCGAGGAAACGTCAAGCGAGGACGAGCCGAAAGAGACAGCCCCGATCATCGGACACGTCGTTACCGGAAAACAGCTCGACGAATGGTGCGAAGAGGATCGAACGCTCGCGTCCGTCTATATCCAGGGCATTCTCGATGAGGCCCAGCGAACGAAGAACCTCACGATCCGAGCCACCAAACAGACGCCGAAAAACTCGTCGCGCTACGAGCGCTATCTTCAACAGTTCGTCGGCGCTTTCTGTCTGCCGCCAGATCTCAGTAATGCAAAGGCGACAGCAACCGCCTGCAAATGGATGGCGGAGCACTCATGGCAGCTCGAGCGGCCTGCCAGCTCGCTGATCGCACGCGCCTACAAATTCGCCTTCCCTTGCCTTGAGGAATAGTCATTCTCCCGCAATGGCGGTCGAGCGGCGGCGTGAGACAGTTAAAGCTTTCGCGGAAGATTGAGAATCATCCAAAGCGACGAGGCCTCTGCCCGCCGATATTGCGGACCAAATGCCCAGCGGAAACCGGCGGTTCGAACGACGATCGCAAACAAGCCAAAGAGCGCAGCGCTTGATGCGCGAAGACGTCATATCGCATTTGCGTTGACAATTACTAAGTCCACCTTATAATTAGGATGCTGAATTTGATTGACCTCTAGTCCAGCAAAAGGCGGCCCAGTTTTTTCCCTAGACTGGACCGCTTTTGCTTTTGTAGAGCGTCAACTTTCCTGTCCATTTGCTTCCACATGTCTGGCGCAGATAGACCCGATCGGGCAATGGATGTCGCCACCTGGATGACAAGCACCCGGTTCGCAATCTTGGCGCGGTATTTTTCCTGATGCCTCATCCGCTCAGCCACCGAACCCTCGATGCCCTAGCAACCAGGTACTTTGGACCCACGAGGACACCTGTACCCTTGCGCCGACCTCCGCAGCTGCTGCTGCGTTCAATATGCAATTGAAAAATATGACGGATGTCGGATCGGCATCCGATTGGATTTGCTACTCAGCCGCAATGCCGAAACTGAAGCGCCGGCACCTACGGCCCTCAACTCCTGCAACTCCCCAATACCTTAAGCGTCAGTTCAGTTTCGAATGCGACGCTGAGACGGGGATAGGGAGTATCAATGTCGTTACCGAAGTCACGGTGGCTTGCGCTGACAATGGGCGAGCGCAAGAAGCTTGCTCGCCAGATTATGATTCTGCTGCTGCCAATCCTTGGCGCTTTGGCGCTGCTCGGCAGCGTGTTGCTTATAGTGTTTACCCAATAGAGAGTTTCGAAGATCAAACGCTACCACTTTCGTCTCATAGTGGAGAATCATATCTCAGATCAGCAATGCGACCCGAGAACGCCGCGTCTCACCTCTCATTCCGAGCCATGGATAGGCGCCAAATCATTGCTGGCGGCCGATGAGACGGAACGCTGAAAGCGGAACGGATTGCCACACCCCGTTTGGGTGCGGCGGAACGGTTCAGGTCCAAATTGCCGCACCAGAAAAATTCGATAGGGAAAACAAATACTTATAACGGCAACAAGGGAAGGATGGAGGCCTCGCCCGGAATCGAACCGGGGTGCAAGGATTTGCAGTCCTCTGCGTAACCACTCCGCCACGAGGCCATCCGAAAGCAATTTGCGTTGTGGTGGCGCGGATTTAGAATGATCCAAAGAAAACCGCAAGAGGCTTATTCTGAATTCTGTCCTTTTTTCATTCTGAGGCGATAATTGCCTGCTGCTCTTGTGGAGGCCGTCAATGCGGGTGATGAAACACATCGCACGCAACACTGCAGGAGTGTCGCAGATGCGAGTTCTATCGGGCGAACCGAAACAGCACAGGGAATAGTTGCGCAGTTAAAGGCCGCACAGCCTTTACGCGGCAGCGCGAGGACATTAAACAGCCATGCTGAAATTTCGGACAGCATATCGAGAATTCAGACATGTTCCTGCTGCGACCTGCAACGCCCGACGACATCCCACGCAGTTATGAGATATGGCGAACCTCCGTCGAGGCAACCCATGATTTCGTCGATGCATCAGACTGGGAGGCGATTGCGAGGATGGTTTTGGAAGACTATCTGCCGAATGCAGAGTTCACTGTAGCGGTGGATGCCAATAATTTGTCGCACGGCTTCCTGGGAGCGACCGGGAGCCATATCGATTCACTCTTCATACATGCCGACAGCAGAAGCACGGGTTTGGGACGTCTGCTTTTCGACGGATTCCGTACTGGGAAAGATGTCGTCACTGTCGACGTGAACGAGCAGAATGCCGGCGCTGTCGGCTTTTACGAGCGACTTGGGTTCATGGCGACAGGGCGTGCCGATGTCGACGATCAGGGCCGTCCCTACCCGATCCTTCATTTGCAATGGCAAAGACCGACTGCGCCATGAGGCACAGCTGCCGACGATGTTCCATTTCGGATGCTGTGCCGATTATCTTGGATTTCGGCGAACCCGTGGGAATTAAGGGCCAAAAGATCATTGCCGGATCGGGGCGCAGCCACCCCGTCTGGAGGCTAGGACTGCCAGCCCATTCAGGTAGGTTATAGAAACCTATGGTAGATGCTAAAATTAACACCACCGGTTTGTACGCCACCCACGGACCGGACAGTGCCGCGTCCGACGAGACTACGCCCCCAGTAATGTCGTCGGACGCACCGTGGCCAAATGCCCGGCAGCGGCATCGCAACGAAGCGCGATTGCCAGGCAGTCTCCCCCCTTCTCTTCTATAGAGTGATGCGCATCCCCTATGGGTTTCTCTGCCCGAGAATCGTTTCAATACTCGCGACTCGAAAGTGTCGCGACCCGGCTGCCATGCCTATTGTACGGTGATCGGCTGCGCCCGGTCTCAGGATTGACGATAATCATATGGCTGCGGCTTCCTGCCCTCACCCGCCTTACGCCAGCGCGCTCACCGCCTTTAACACCTAGAGACTTAAACGCTTTCCGGGCTCGTAGAACGGAAGCTATTCAAATGCGATGGAACACACGCAGGGATCAGACACCCCCGCGAATTGCGTCATTTTTGCAACAACGCCGGTTTTCAAGTAGTGCACATATAGTTCCATACCCTTAGTATCTTGCCAAATCACCGAAGCAGGTTCAGGAAATAGTTCGCGAAGCTTATTACTTCGCACCTACTGATAGGGAACATGAACGGGATGGGGTTGGGCACGTCGTTTCTCGGCGCGATATCTCATGCCCAATCAAGAAAGATTGGAGTTATTATGAACATCAAGAGCCTTCTTCTCGGCTCCGCTGCTGCGCTTGCAGCAGTATCCGGTGCTCACGCGGCTGACGCTATCGTAGCAGCTGAGCCGGAGCCGCTGGAATACGTCCGTATCTGCGACGCATACGGCGCTGGCTACTTCTTCATCCCGGGCACCGAAACCTGCCTCAAGATCGGCGGCAAGGTTCGTACGGAAGGTGAATGGTACAACGCTTACAACCGCGACAGCCATCAGGGCACGCTCTGGCACACTCGTGCTGAGTTGAACGTCGACACCGCGACCGACACCGAATACGGTCCGCTGAAGACCGAAACCATCGTTCGTTGGGACTGGAACGACGGCGGCTCCACCTCCACCAACCTGCTGTGGTCCTACATCAGCCTCGGCGGCTTCACGGTCGGTAAGAAGGACTCGCAATACAACCTGTACATGGGTTACGCCGGCGACGTCATCAACGACGACGTGATCTATGACGGCCCGTACGAACTCAACCAGTTGACCTATGAATATGACGGCGGCAACGGCTTCTCGGCTGTGATCTCGCTCGAAGATTCCAACTCTGCCACGACCGGCTCGGCATCTTACGGTGCAAGCTGGTGGACGGACGACAAGACCAACCACTACGCTCCTGACGTTGTCGCCGGTGCTGGCTTCAAGTCCGGCGCATGGGGCTTCAAGGTCGTCGGCGGTTACGACTCGATCGTCGAACAGGGCGCTATCAAGGCTCGCGTCGATGCTGACTTCGGCGCATTCACGGCCTTCTTGATGGGCGGCTGGAACACCGACGGCGACAAGCTCAACAAGTACGCAGGCACCAACCAGGACGTCTCCGCTTGCACGGCACCGAACGGTACCGTCAATGCATCGAAGTGCGGCTGGGGTGACTGGGCAGTTTGGGGCGGTGTTGGCGTTCCGTTCAACGACAAGCTGAAGTGGAACCTCCAGCTCGCCTACTCCGACTCGAAGATCTTCGAAGCCACCACGAACCTCAAGTTCAACCCGGTCAAGAACCTCCTGGTCGAGCCGGAACTGACTTACGTTCACTACGACTATGCCCACGACGACACCGTTTCGGGCATCCTGCGCTTCGAACGCAACTTCTAACCTGATCAGACTTGACCTCCGATCAGAGAAGGAAGGGGGCCGGCTTTCCCTGCCGGCCCCCTTTTTTTGTCGTCAGCTCCTAGAATTATCAGTTTCCCCTGCGATCAGCACACGAGCCGCAAGGATCTCCAATCAACGAAAAGGGGAACCTAGTCGCTACCGTGGCGTTTAGCCATGAAAAGGGACGTGACTGAATATAGGAGTTACCACCTTGAAACATCTGGCTTCGTTCGCTTTGACCGCCGCGCTGGCCGTAGGCGCGGTGCTGTCCGCCACCCTGCCCGCAGCGGCCGTGCCGCTCGCCAGCCCATCATCGACGACGGCTTCCAATATCATCCTGGTGCAGGAACAGGGAACACGCAGATATCCGTATGACGACCGCCGGACTTATTGGCGTGATCGCGATCGTGATCACCGCCATTGGCGCGAGCGGCGCTGGGAGCGGCGCCATTCGGATGACAGATGGCGGGACGACCGTCGCTATCATCATCGGCGTCATGGCGGTGTAATATTCGAAATTCGTCCGTGACGCCCACACTGTGGCATGGCGGCGCGCTGCCATGCCCGTCGACGCCGGCGATTGCATGCGCCGGTTCGGCCCTTCAAACACCAGTGAAACAATAAGGCCGCTGCCGGAGAGACTGGCAGCGGCCGACTAATCTTGTAACGGAACTTGCGCCAGTTCCGGATGTCTCCCGATTAACGGCAGACGCGCACTCTGCGGACGACCCAGCGGCCGTGAACCCTGTGCTTCACCTTCTTCATGTAGCAGTGATGATGATGGTGGTAATGACGATGATGCATCGGGGCGGCCTCAGACGGCACGCTGACGGCAAAAACCGATGCCACGGCTACTGCAGAAGCAAGAATCAGATTTTTCATGTCGAACCTCTAAAGCATTGGGGGACTATGCTGCGCGGATCGCGCATATATGTTCATGCGCCGCGTCGCATTAACGACACATGAACATGTTCTCACATTCGTGAGAGCAACCATACCTTGAACTATTTTTTCCGGAAATACCACATATATCCGCTCGAGAACCGCCGTTACGAAACGTCGAAAACCATCGATGTGTCGCGTTGGCACACTCTTATTAGCCCGCTACCAACCGCGATGACAGTCGAGGCGATGTGCAGCGCAAGATATTGTTATTGCATCGCAAAAGTCTGAGTGAGCTATGCGTCGATTTTCAGCCGCTCAGCGAACGAAGGGCAGCAAGCGTCTTACACGTTCGTCACGAAGATAGAGACCGCCCCATGCGATGACGCCGAGCAACAAACTTATAAGTTGTGACGGAGACCCGATTTCCGCGAGACGAAAATGGGCGCAAATAGCGCCGCCGAAGAAACCGGTCGTGAGGATCGTTCCAAGGACTGCGGTGCGCGGAATTGCGTAAAGAACGACGCAGACGAGGATGATTAGGCCAACTGGTGTTGCCAGACCGGCGGGAAAGCCCGTCTCCTCCATCTGTGCGCCGACCAATGACGGTGCAAACAGATCAACGGCCGCATCGGCCGCCAACGCAAGAATCACGATTGCGCTCAGAAGCCACCCCAGCGCCACTCCTCGATGAAAGCTCGTATTCTCAGCCATTTCATCCCCCAATGCGCCGCATCTGGCTCATACCCCCGATCGCCCAGCCGGCTTTCGCGTCTGGCTGACAAGCGGCGGCAATCTGGCACGAATGAGAAAGCGAGGTCAACGAAGATGCGGCCGGCGAACGGAGCGGGCTCCGGCCGGAATCAATGTCCCGAGGCATGTGCAATAAAACTGCAAAAATGCGCTGGTATAAGCCCGTCGGCGTTCATCGAGCTTCAGAACAGCGGATACAGGGCCAAGTCGTCAGGCGCGTAAGCGCCGACATATGAACAGTTCTGTAGAAGAAGAGTGGCTCCCCGGGCCGGATTCGAACCGGCGACCTGTCGATTAACAGTCGAATGCTCTACCGCTGAGCTACCAGGGAATGCGCTTGGCGCGGTGTGAGCGGGGTAATACAAATGCTTTCCCGATTTGCCAAGCGGTTTTTTCAAAAAAATCGCATTCTCTTGCATTATTTCCTCGCGCCACCATTTCCTGTGGATGACCGATCAAAGCGAAACGACAGCAAATGCCGATCGGAATGGCCGGAAAACCCGCCGTTTTGGCATTGATCCCTCGACCCGGGAGCTGGTTTTTGGCTCCGTGAGAATTCCCTTGCCCCGATCGCGTCTTGCCCGCGTCGGCGTGGGAATAGCCCTCATATTTGGCGGACTGCTTGGCTTTCTGCCAGTGCTCGGCTTCTGGATGCTGCCATTGGGCTTCATCGTGCTCTCGCACGACATGCCGATGGTTCGCCGCTGGCGACGACGCTTTGCCGTATGGTGGACGCGAAAGCGCCGCCCAGCAAACTGAAGCGCGTCGCGATCATTCAAATTCGCTTCTCGCGCTTTTGGTCTTTGATTTTACGCGACATGCTTTAAGCCCTCCCCCTATCCTGCGTGAACGGGACGAGCCGGATTGCCGACGACCGTCGCACCGGCGGCAACATCTCTGGTGACGACTGCACCGGCGCCGATGATCGCGCCGTCCCCCACCGACACGCCGCCCACAAGGATCACGCCGCCGCCGATCCAGACGCTTCTGCCGATCGTTACTGGCCGTGCGACTTCCAGACCCGCTCCGCGTAATTCGGCGTCCTTGTGATGTTCGGCGCAATAGATATGGACGCCCGGCCCCAGCATGCTGCCGTCGCCGATGCGGACGCTAGCGCTGTCGAGGATCGTACAGCCAGCATTCATATAGACCCGGCGGCCGAGCGAGATATTGATACCATAGGAGCAGTGAAACGGCGCCTCTACGAAGACGCTCTCGCCGATGTCGGCAAAGAGCGCGGACAGGGCCGGCGCGAGATTGCCGCGTTGGGAGGGCGGCATTGTGTTGTGCGCATGCACAGCCTCGCGCGCCTGCCAGCGCAAGGCGTCGAGTTCCGGATCGAAACAGCAGTACCACTCTCCCGCCGCCATTTTCTGCCGCTCGCTGAGACCCATATTCTCATTCCTCCAATGCCATCCGAACTTCCCGCCAGCAATCTTGCAACACCGTTCCGTGCACAGGCAAGGAAGACCGTCGCGTCTTTTTAGGCGACCAACAATCTATGGGCGAATGCGTGCGGCCCACATCTCTTGATTAGCAAAATCTCAAATGCACGATCCTGCAAGGAGCGCTTCTCTGCAAAGCCGCTGGCCCTGTGAAAAAGCCCGCCAATGCGGGATTCTTGCCCTCAACAAACTGTCACACAGCTTGTCTATAACCCGCGCTACCGCGGACTTGCGCAAGACCACCGGTTCCGAGCTTTCAAAAAGGAAATAGGGATTATGTCTAAACTTAAAAACCTCATTTCGGCTGCAACAGCCGGTGTCATGAGCGTAGCGCTCGCCATGCCGGCTGCCGCTGCTCCGGTCAAGTTCGATTTCTGGTTCGGCCTGTCGGGCGACCTGCAGCGCGTCGTTGAGACCATGTGCAAGAACTTCAACGACTCCCAGAAGGATTATGAAGTTTCCTGCGTCAGCCAGGGCAACTACGACGCCGCTCTGCAGAACACGATTGCCGCCTTCCGCGCTGGCAAGCAGCCTACAATCGTTCAGGTCTATGACGTCGGCACCGCGACCATGATGCTTTCGGGCGCCTACTATCCGGTCAACAAGCTGATGGCCGAAAATGGCTACAAGGTTAAGTGGGACGACTATTTCCCGGGAATCGCCCGCTATTACGCCACCTCCAAAGGTGAACTGCTTTCCTTCCCCTTCAACTCTTCGACCGCCCTGCTCTACTGGAACAAGGACGCCTTCGCGAAGATCGGCAAGACTGCCGCTCCGAAGACCTGGGAAGAAGCTGCCGAAGACATGAAGGCGCTCAAGGGCGCCGGCTATGATTGCCCGATGGCAATCAACATCTCCGGCAACGAAAGCTGGCAGCTCATGGAGCAGTTTTCTGCCATCCACGACCAGCCGGTTGCCACGAAGAACAACGGTTATGATGGCCTCGACGCTCGTCTGACGGTCAACAAGACCAAGTTCGTCAAGTACGTAACGGACCTCAAGAGCTGGTACGACCAGGGCCTCGTCAAGATCAAGTCCAAGGACCTCGGTCAGGACATGGTTCAGGCCTTCGCTTCGGGCGACTGCCAGATGATCATGACCTCGGTCGGTGACCATGGTTCGGTCACCAAGACCCAGAAGGCTGGCATGAACTGGGATGTTGCCGAACTTCCGGTATACGCTGGCACCGAGCGCAAGAATTCGCTCGTTGGCGGCGCGTCGCTCTGGGTTCTCTCCGGCAAGTCGGCTGACGAGTATAAGGGCGCTGCTGCGTTCCTGAACTTCATCGCCAAGCCGGAAACCGCTCTCTTCTGGTCGACCAACACCGGTTACATCCCGGTCACGAAGTCCGGCTTCGAATTCATGAAGTCCTCCGGCTTCTATGACAAGGCTCCCTTCAAGGGCCGCGAAGTCGCTATCGCCAGCTTGACCGCTTCCGAGCCGACCCCGATCACCCGCGGCGTTCGCCTTGGCAGCTTCACGCAGATCCGCGCTGAATTCGGCAACCAGATGCAGGCCATCTTCGCCAACAAGGTCAGCGTCCAGGAAGGCATCGACAACCTCGTCAAGAACGGCGATGCTGTCCTCGAGCGTTTCGAAGCCACCTACAAGGGCAAGCAGCTGCCGTAATCGGCAGAACTCGTAGCAAACAGCGTCCGCCGAGATTTTCCCGGCGGACGTTCGTTATGAGAGCAGGCGTGGCATCAGGCCCCCAAGCCGGAAGAGACAATGGAAAAGCGTATAACTTTCAACAAGTGGAGCGTCGGCATCCTGTTCGCAGTGCCGCAGCTGCTCCTTATCTTCACCTTTTTCTATTGGCCGGCCGGTCAGGCGGTCTTCTGGTCGGTGACGCTGCAGCAGCCCTGGGGCGGCGGCAATATCTGGGTCGGCCTCGATAATTTCAAATCCATTATTGCCAATGCGGACTACTGGAACTCGGTCACGATCAGCATCACCTTCGCAGCGATCAGCACCGGCATTTCCATGATGGGCGGGCTCATACTCGCAGCGCTGACCGATCGGCAGCTGCGCGGTTCGAAACTCTACCGCGTAGTCCTGATCTGGCCCTATGGCATCGCAGCTCCCGCGGCGGCGATGGCCTTCCGCTTCATTCTGGCGCCGGAAGCCGGCCTCATCGCCGTGGTCAATCAATGGTGGCCTGGAATCTGGGACCCGGGCCTCGACGGCAACGCCGCGATGGCTTGCATCATCGCCGCCTTCTCGTGGAAATATATCGCCTACAGCTTCATCTTCTTCCTGGCGGCTTTCCAGGCAATTCCTCGTTCGTTGATCGAAGCGGCCGCCATGGACGGCTCTAGCGTGCTCCGTCGCTTCTGGGACGTCCAGTTCCCGTTGATCACGCCAACCATCTTCTTCCTGCTCGTCATCAACATCACCGAGAGTTTTCAGGATTCCTTCGGCATCGTCGACATCATGACATCAGGCGGCCCGCACAACTCGACCAATCTCATGGTCTACAAGATCTATTCCGACGGCTTCAAAGGACTCGATTTTTCCGGCGCGGCAGCGCAGAGCATCATTCTGATGCTGCTGATCATCGTGCTCACCGTCTTCCAGTTCCGCTTCATCGAGAAGCGCGTACATTACCGTTGAGGCTGACATGGTCGAGCGCACACCCATTCTCAATTTCTTCACCCACCTGATCCTGTTTATTGGCTTCGTAGTCGCAGTCGGACCGATCATCATCGTTGCCATCGCCGCGTCCCACAATATCGCCGACGTCAATAAGGTGCCCATGTCGCTGATCCCCGGCTCGGATTTCTGGGTCAACATGCAGACGGCCTGGACAACCGCCAATCTCGGCCCCAAGCTGCTGAACAGCCTGATCTTTGCCAGCGGCGTGGCGGCAGGAAAGGTGATCATTTCGGCGATAACGGCCTTTTCGCTGGTCTATTTCCGTTATCCCGGCCGTCACTTCATCTTCTGGCTGATTTTCATCACGCTGATGCTGCCGCTCGAAGTGCGTATCGTGCCGACCTATGCGGTCGCGGCAAACGTTCTGTCGCCCTTCCAGGGGATTCTCGACATTACCGGTATCACCTGGCTTATCGAAAAGCTTACGGGCGTCGAGGTCGCGCTGAGTTTCGGGCTGCTCAACTCCTCGCTCGGCTTGATCCTGCCATTGATCGCGACGGCGACAGGCACCTTCCTCTATCGTCAGTTCTTCCTGACGATCCCGGACGAGTTGACCGAGGCTGCCCGCATGGACGGCGCCGGAGCACTGCGCTTCTTCATCGATATCCTGCTGCCGCTGTCACGCACCAACATGGCCGCACTCGGCACCATCATGTTCCTATGGGCCTGGAACCAGTATCTGTGGCCACTGCTGGTCACGACCGATCCTGCGCACGTGACGGCCGTGCACGAGCTCAAGTCGCTCATCCCGAACGTCGGCGGCCTTCCGGAATGGCACATCGCCATGGCAGGCACGCTTGTCGTCATGCTGCCGCCGCTTCTCGTCGTCGTGCTGATGCAGCGCTGGTTCGTTCGCGGCCTCATCTCGACCGAGAAGTGATACGATCATCCGTCGCGTCCGCTTGCGGGCGCGACAGTTTCCGACAGGGGAGCCGCCGACGACCCGTTTTGGCGCTGGGCTTATGGCCCTCACCCAATCCCCGAAACAATGCCGCTGGTCCGAGCTGGCCGATTGCCAGCCCGATTGCTCGCACCCGTGCGAACACACCCGCCGCCAGCATTTTACCGCGGCCGAACTCCCACCGAATGATCTGACCGCAACATCGCAAAGGCTCCGGCCTCTCGCCCAGGGGCGATATCTGGCGCATCCGCCGATGTTCGATTAGTGCAATTTATTGCTTGAAAAATGCATTGTGACGCTCCGTCGTTCCCTGCATTTTTCACTCACGCAATCGGATGGAGAGGCCGATTGGAGGAGTCGTCAAGCTTCCCTTAGCCGCATGTTTTTCGCCGTGATCTCGCTTCGCTCCGCTGAGGCGGAGCCGACATCCGTGACGAAGCGATGCCGCATGCGCAAATTTCGGGAGCGAACCCAGGAACTCTTTGGGGCGACAAGTCCAACCGCGCGAGCATTTCAAAATTGCAAGGAGGAGGATGGAATGAAACTGTGGCATTTGACGATAGCAAATGCAGTGTTTTTGCTGAGCGCGGGCATCGGTGCTGCTCAAGACATGCCGACGCCGGAAGAAGCGCACTGCATAGCTCTGCGCGGAATGTTGATCTCGCCCGAAAAGATCGCCGAGCCGGCCCGTCGCGGCGTCGTCTATTCCGCCGATCTCGTCAAAGGTGATCAGTCTGCCGGGGGCGGCTTCTGCAAGGTGCTCGGCGGCATCGAGCCAATCGACCCCAAGGCGCCCAATATCAATTTCCAAATCAACCTGCCGCTGACCTGGAACGACAAGATCATCCAGTACGGCGGCGGAGGCTATGACGGAACCCTGATCGAGGCGGTCAAGAACGTCTCCTTCGGATCGGACGCCGTCAAGACGCCACTGCAGCGCGGCTACGTGACCTTCGGCAGCGACAGCGGCCACCAGTCTCCTTCCGTGCTTGACGGTAAGTTCCTTCTGAACGACGAGGCGCTGGCCAATTTCGGTGGTCTCCAGATCAAGAAGACCCATGACGTCACCATGGCCGTGGTCGAAGGCTATTACGGCAGAAAGCCGCGGAAGAGCTATATTCAGGGCAATTCGCAAGGCGGGCATGAATCCCTGATCGCGATCCAGCGCTGGCCGGCCGACTATGACGGCGCCATCGTCACTCATCCCGCCAACCCTTTCTCGGCCCTGCAGCTTTCCGGCAATTATCTTGCAAAGGCTTTCTACAAGAGCGGCGCCTATCTGAGCCCTGCGAAAGTGGAGTTGCTCAACACGGCTGTCGCCAAGGCGTGCGACAAGCTCGACGGCGTCGAAGACGGTCTCATTTCGAATACGGCAGCGTGCGATGCGACCTTCAAGGTCGAGGACCTTCGTTGCGCAAGCGGCAAGGATGAGGGCAATGCCTGCCTTTCGGATGCGCAGATCGCCGTGCTGAAGACGATCAATACGCCTTACAAGTCTCCGGTCAGGCTGGAGGGTGGCGTCGATGGCTTCGCCCGCTGGCCGATTTTTCAGGGCGGCGATCTCTACGGTCTCTGGAGTTTCGGTTCATCGCCTGATCTGACGACACCGCCGACACCCTTCGCCAATTTCGGCCTGGCCGTCCTTGCCGATCCAATGATCCGTTATGCGGTCGTGCGGGATCCGAAATTCGACTCGATAACGTTCGATCCGACGAAATATGCCAAGCGGGTTGCGCAGGTTTCCAAGCTGATCGATGCAAACAGCGCAGACCTCTCCGCCTTCGAGAAACGCGGCGGCAAGATGTTGCTGATGCATGGCACCATCGATTTCGCGATCTCGCCCTACAATACGGTTTCCTATTATGAGCGCGTCGTCAAAACGATGGGGGCGGATAACGTCCACAGCTTCATGCGCTTCTACCTCGTGCCCGGATTCGGCCACGGCAGCGGCAAGTTCATCGCCGCCTGGGATCCGCTGACGGCGTTGGAGAACTGGGCTGAAAATGGGAAAGCACCGGAGAACCTAATCGTCAGCGATGCCGGCAAGGATGGCGCCGGTCGCACGCGGCCCATGTGCGAATATCCGTCCTATCCGAAGTACAAATCCGGCGCGACCGATCCGAGCAAGGCTGGGAATTTCGAATGCGCGAAATGATCTGCCGATTGGTTTAAGCCGGACCTCTGCCGCGTTCAGTTCAGGCCCGGCATAAAAAAAGCCCGGAAGTCGGGAAAACTTCCGGGCACACCTACTGAAAAGTTATGTTTGAAATCAGCTCGCCAGCACCTTGAGCGGTGTGACGGAGGCGACGGCGTCGAGCCGCAGCCCGGTATCCTGGGCAAAGAGATGCGTGTGCTGCTGCGGCAGCTCAAGCGCAACAGATTGGCCGGTCTGGCCGGTCGTGTGGTCGGCGACCGCGACTGCGAAGCTCGAGCCGTTGATGTCGCAATGGATGACGCGGCCGGCACCGAGTTCTTCGACAAAATCGACCGTTGCCGGGATTGCGCCCGGCGTGCCGGCAGGAACGAGACGTGCATGTTCCGGACGGATGCCGAGAGCAACGGGCTGGCCGGCATGGCGCTTGCCGATATTGGCGTCGATGGCAATCGGAATGCCGTCGAAGATGAATTGCTCGCCATTGGCAGCAAAAGTGCCTTCCAGGAAGTTCATGGCCGGCGAGCCGATGAAGGAGCCGACGAAGCGGGTGCGCGGCGTGTTGTAGACCTCGAGCGGCGTGCCGACCTGCTCGACATTGCCCTTGTACATGACGACAAGCTTGTCGGCGAGAGTCATGGCCTCGACCTGATCGTGGGTCACGAAGACCGAGGTGGCCGATAGGCGCTTGTGCAGGCGGCGGATTTCGACGCGCATCTGCACGCGCAGCTTGGCATCGAGGTTGGAGAGCGGCTCGTCGAACAGGAAGACCTTCGGCTCGCGGATGATGGCGCGGCCCATGGCGACGCGCTGGCGCTGGCCGCCGGAAAGCTCGGCCGGCTTGCGGGCGAGGAAATCTTCAAGGCCGACGATCTTGGCGGTTTCCTTGATGCGGCGATCGCGCTCCTCGCGCGGCACGCCGGCGACCTTCAGCGCGTAGCCCATGTTGGCGGCAACATCCATGTGCGGATAGAGCGCATAGTTCTGGAAAACCATAGCACAGCCACGCTCGCGCGGCTCGAGCTGGTTGACCACCTTGCCATCGATGATGATCTCACCCGAGGTGATGTCCTCAAGGCCGGCAATCATGCGCAATAGCGTGGACTTGCCACAGCCTGAAGGTCCAAGGATCACGACAAATTCGCCTGAGCGGAAATTCAGGTCGACGCCATGAACGACTGGATTTCGTCCATAGGCCTTGCGAACTTGTTCGATGCGGATTTCCGCCATTTTAATCTTCCCCGCCTGTCAATCCTGGGCCTGTCAATCGGGTGGACTGCTAGCGAATTTGCATTACAGAACAGTGACAAGCACGCCTTATATCACAAACGGCATCCAGATTTCCTCACGAGAGTTGCGTGTAGGATTCCCTTATAAAACGCGCGGTGGTGGAACCATCTTGCTGCCGGTGCCGTATATTGGTTTCGGCGGAGGCAAGGAATGTGAAAGAAACGAAGGATAGGCGATCGACAGCGACCATGACGACATCGAAGACAGAGCCCAATCCCATCCTGCTGTGGTTTCGCAAGGACCTGCGCCTCGACGACAATCACGCCCTGCAAGCTGCCGCAACATCGGGCCGTCCGATCATTCCGATCTATGTTCGCGAGCCGGAAGGGGATGGTAACGGGCCGCTGGGCGGCGCGCAAGAATGGTGGTTGCATCATTCGCTGGCTGCGTTGCAAAAGGCTCTCGGCGCACTGAACAGCAGGCTCATCCTTCGACAAGGCGATGCGCTGGCCGTGCTCGAAAAACTTATTGCGGAGACTGGCGCCGGGGCCATCGCCTGGAACCGGCGCTACGATCCGGCCGGCATAGCGGTGGACATGCAGATCAAGAAGGTACTGCGGGACAACGGCATCGAAGCCAAAAGCTTTGCCGGCCAGCTGCTGCATGAGCCGACACGCTTGCGCACCGGCACCGGCAACCACTACAAGACCTACACGCCGTTCTGGCGCGCATTCGAGCATTCCGGCGAACCGCCGTTTCCAGTCGAGGCGCCCGAAAAGCTTCTCGCCCCCAGCCATTGGCCGAAATCGGATACGCTCGATGCCTGGTCGCTACTACCCACAAAGCCGAACTGGGCATCCGAGTTTCCGAATATGTGGAAGCCGGGCGAAGCTGCAGCTCTTGAGAGGCTGGAGGACTTCATCGACTATGCGATCAACGACTATGCGGTCGATCGCGATTTTCCAAACAAGCCGGCAACCTCCCTGCTCTCGCCGCATCTGGCGCTTGGAGAAATTTCACCTGCCCGCATCTGGCATGCGACGCGCGGACTGGCCGGCAAGATCCCGACGGACGATACCATTCGCTTCCGCAAGGAGCTTGTCTGGCGTGAATTCTGCTACCATCAGCTCTTCCATTTCCCGAAGCTCAGAACGGCCAATTGGAACGACCGTTACGACGATTTTCCGTGGCTTTCCGATACCAGGCTGCTGATAAGCTGGCAGCGCGGGCAAACCGGCTATCCGATCGTCGATGCCGGCATGCGGCAGCTTTGGCGCCATGGCTGGATGCACAATCGCGTCCGCATGATCACCGCCTCCTTCCTGATCAAGGATCTGCTGATCGACTGGCGCGAAGGCGAAGCCTGGTTTCGCGATACGCTCGTCGATGCCGATCCGGCCGCCAATACGGCAAACTGGCAGTGGGTTGCGGGCTCCGGCGCCGATGCCTCGCCCTTCTTCCGCATCTTCAATCCGGTGCTGCAAGGCGAGAAATTCGATCCGGATGGCGGCTATGTCAGGACCTTCGTGCCGGAGCTCTCCAAGCTCGACAGCAAATATATCCATCGGCCGTTCGACTCACCCGATGACGTGCTCATGCGCGCTGGCATAGAGCTCGGCAAGCACTATCCACGGCCAATCGTCGATCATGTCATGGCGCGGCAGCGCGCGCTCGCTGCGCACGCATCGCTTAAAGATGATGGATAGGCGCTATTCGGCCGGATGTGCGGTTATACGCGGCCCGACCGACCGGCGCTTATTGCCGCTCCCGAGAAAGTATTTGAGCACCTTGAAATAGAGGCTGTAGGGCAGAAATTTCAACAGCTTCGCCCGATAGACCAGGCCCTTCGGGAAGCTGATGTCGAAAGATGGAGATTTCAATCCGGCAGCGATCGCATCCGCCGCCTGCTGTGCCGACACGATATCAGGCATGTCGAACTTGTTCTGCGCCGTCAACGGCGTGTCGACATAGCCGGGGGTGACGAGCTGGATGTGAATGCCCATGCGGTCGAGCTCGAAATTCAGGCTTTCGGCCATGTTGATCAGCGCAGCCTTGCTAGCGCCGTAGGCCGCGCCGCCGGGCAAACCGCCATAACCGGCCACGGAGGATACGAGGGCAACCTGACCATATCCCCTCGCCCGCATATGCCGCACCGCCGGAACGAGACAATTGACAACACCATGAAGATTGACGGCAAAACTGCGCTCGAACACTTCGTGATTGAGATCCTCGCCCCGTGCCGGCAAATAGATGCCGGCGTTCAGAACCGCCAGAGCGATAGGGCCGTGCTGATATTCGATTGCGGCAACCGTATGCTCCATATCCTCGGTATCGGCCACATCGCCATCGAGTACGACGATGTTGCCGGCAAGCGCGCTGGCCTCTGCCTGCAGCGCCAGAAGCTTGTCGTGGCTGCGTGCCGTAACGGCGACCTTGTATCCTTCTTCGGCCAGCTTCAGCGCGAGCGCGCGGCCAATCCCGGAACTCGCGCCGGTAATCCAGACGACTCCGTGTTCAGGACGTGCGATGAACGGGCTCATGGCTCTTCTCCTTGGCTGGCGGTCGCCTGTATCAAACGCTCAAACCGCGACCGCCCGTGGCATTTTAGAAATAGCGTATCATTGTGGCCGCTTTCGGCCAGCTTGGTGGCTCGAAGCGGAAATCGATGTCACCGATTAGGGACTGATGTGCTATTTGGAAAACCTCGGTCAATGATTGCCGCCAAGTCGAATTTTGCGGCGCGAACAAGGAGCGAGGAACAGAATTTCTTGCCTATGCAGCCTTGTGAAGGGAAAAGACCGTTCTTACAGTAGTTGCGAACAGAAGGCAGATTCCATGACCGTCCATCCCTCCGTCCTCGAAGCAATTGGCAATACGCCGTTGATCAAGCTCAAGGGCGCCTCCGAGGCGACGGGCTCGACCATTCTTGGCAAGGCCGAGTTTTTGAATCCGGGCCAATCGGTCAAGGATCGCGCCGCGCTCTACATCATCCGCGATGCCGAGAAGAAGGGACTGCTGAGACCTGGCGGCGTCATCGTCGAAGGAACGGCCGGCAATACCGGCATCGGTCTGACGCTGGTTGCCAAGGCGCTCGGCTATCGCACCGTCATCGTCATTCCGGAGACCCAGAGCCAGGAAAAGAAGGACGCGCTGAAGCTGCTCGGTGCCGAACTGGTGGAAGTTCCGGCCGTCCCTTACAAGAACCCGAACAACTATGTGAAGGTATCGGGTCGGCTTGCCGAACAGCTGGCCAAGACCGAGCCGAACGGCGCGATCTGGGCGAACCAGTTCGACAACGTCGCCAACCGTCAGGCCCATATCGAAACGACAGCCAAGGAAATCTGGGCCGATACCAATGGCAAGATTGACGGTTTCATCTGCTCGGTCGGCTCCGGCGGCACGCTGGCGGGCGTTGCCATGGGCCTGCATGCCTTCAACAAGGATATCAAGATCGGCATTGCCGATCCGGAAGGCGCCGCCCTCTATGAATTCTACAGGAACGGCGAGCTCAAATCCTCCGGCTCCTCAATCACCGAGGGCATCGGTCAGGGCCGCATCACGGCCAATCTGGAAGGCTTCACGCCCGATTTCGCCTATCAGATCACCGATGCCGAAGCACTTCCCTACGTCTTCGACCTCGTCGAGCATGAGGGCTTGTGCCTGGGTGGTTCCACAGCCATCAACATCGCCGGCGCGGTTCGCCTGGCTCGGGATCTCGGTCCCGGACATACGATCGTGACCATCCTGTGCGATTACGGCAATCGCTATCAGTCCAAGCTCTTCAATCCCGACTTCCTGAAGTCGAAGGGCCTGCCGCTGCCGGCCTATTTGGAAAAGCGGGCGGATATTGCCGTCCCATACGAAGCAACAGCGTGATCATATGACCGTCAATGCCCTCTATCGTGATGATTTCTATCTCTCGACGGCCGAAGCGGTCGTCACCGCAATTCACGAAGACGGGGGCATAGAACTCGACCAGACCTGCTTCTACGCCACCTCAGGCGGCCAGCCAGGCGACACGGGTTTCCTGGAGCGCGGTGACGGCTCCAGGATTGCACTCGGCCAGACCAAGCATGGTCCGATCAAGGATATCATCATCCATGTGCCGCTCGAGGGTGAACCACTGCCCATCGTCGGCGAGAAGCTGGTGCTTCATATCGACTGGGCGCGGCGCTACAGACTGATGCGCATGCATACCGCTTGCCATCTGCTCTCGGTGGTCTGCCCCTTTCCGATCACGGGTGCGGCAGTCGGCGAGGATGAAAGCCGCGTCGATTTCGACATGAGCGAAACCATCGACAAGGACGAGGTGACGGCGAGGATGATGGCGCTCGTCAACGAGAACCATCCCGTTTTCCTCCGCTGGATCACCGACGAGGAGCTGGTTGCCAATCCCGGCATCGTCAAATCCAAGAATGTACGCCCGCCGATGGGCCTCGGCCGTGTCAGCCTAGTCTGTATCGGCGAGGATTCGGCCATCGACAGCCAGCCCTGTGGCGGCACGCATGTGTCGGAGACGCAGGAAGTCGGCGCGATCCACATCGCCAAGATCGAGAAGAAGGGCAAGGAAAACCGCCGCTTCCGCATTCGTTTCGGCGCACCGACCGACGAGAATTGACCGGGCAAGCGCCTATATCTCGATATCAAGACCAATAAACTATAGCAGGGAGTGATCATCATGGCAGCGGACAAGAGCCGTTTCGTCGTATCCGCCGACTGGCTGCAAGGCGAGCTGGGCGCCAAGGACCTGCGCATCCTCGACGCATCCTTCTATCTGCCGGCGCAGAAGCGCGATGCCGATGCAGAATATGCCAGCGGCCATATTCCGGGCGCGATCCGCTTCGATCAGGACAAGATATCAGATCACTCGACCAGCCTGCCGCATATGGTCCCCTCGCCCGAATTCTTCGCGGCCGAGGTCGGCAAGCTCGGCATCAGCGAGACCGATCGCATCGTCATCTATGACGGCCCGGGCCTGTTCGCCTCGCCGCGCGTCTGGTGGCTGTTCCATATCGTCATGGGCGCGCCGAACGTCTTCGTGCTCGACGGTGGTCTGGATGGCTGGAAGGCCGAAGGGCGGCCGCTGGAGACGGCGCTGCCTGCCTTTGCGCCCGCAACCTTCAAGCCCAGCTTCAACGGCAGCCGCGTCGTTTCGCTCGACGAGATGCGCGGTATCGTCGACAGCCGTGCCCTGCAGATTGCCGATGCCCGCAGCGGCGGTCGTTTCGCAGCGACAGAGCCGGAACCGCGCGAAGGTATGCGCTCCGGCCACATGCCGGGAGCCAGAAGCCTGCCATCAGGCGTCTTCGCCGTGAACGGCAAGTTCAAATCGCTGCCGGAACTGCGCGAAACGATCGAGAAGGCCGGCATCGATCTCGACAAGCCCGTGGTGACGACCTGCGGGTCCGGCATTACCGCCGCCATCATCACGCTGGCGCTCGAATCCCTCGGCCATGGCAATAACAAGCTCTATGACGGCTCCTGGTCGGAATGGGGCAGCCGGGCGGATACGCCTATCGTCACCGGTCAAGCTTGAGCATCGCCGCCGTGAAGACGCCCTCGTCGATCAAAGTCCACATCACCCGTCTGGAAATGACCGCGCCACCCAAGGCAAGCCTGCCCGTGCCGGTCAATATCCAGACAGCGATCATGCGGGCGCCTGGTATTCCGCTGCCCTTCTATCGCTATCTCTATCGTCAGGTCGGTGCCCGCTGGCACTGGGTGGAGCGCCTGCGCCTCTCCGACGAGCAATTGACCGCAGTCCTTCACGACCAGCGCAACGATATCAGTGTGCTTTACGTCAATGGCGCGCCGGGCGGGTTCTTCGAATATTTCCGCCAGGACGAGGAGACGATCGAGCTCAGCCATTTCGGCCTCATCGAAAACGCGCTCGGCCTCGGCATCGGCAAATGGTTCCTGCTGCAGTCGCTCTACGCCATATGGACGCTGAACCCGCAACGGATCATCACGACGACAAACAATCTCGATCATCCACGGGCGTTGCAGCTCTACCAGATGTTCGGCTTTTCGCCGATCTCAACCGGCGAAGGCATCGTCAGGCCGCTGAGCGACAAGGAACTGCTCGAGCTCGCCAAGAAGGGCTAGGGGCGCCATAGCTGCAGGAATCGGGTGGCTTCGCGCCTCGCTCCGGAGCATCACATGGCAAATCTCGAAAGGAGCTTTGCCATGCCTTCCATCGCCTTTGCAGCCATGCCCACCCCCGACGCCGAAACTTTGTGGAACGGTGGTGCGGATGCCTACGGTCACCAGCCGGAGACCATGATTTCCGATGGTCCGGGCCATCCCTGCCGCCATTGCCTGCGCAACATCGATGCCGGCCAGGCGCTATTCGTCTTTGCCTATCGGCCCTTCCCGGAATTGCAGCCCTATGCGGAAACAGGGCCGATCTTCCTGCACAAGACGCCGTGCCGGCGCTACGAGGCGGAAGAGATCCTGCCGCCTGTACTGGCAAGCAGCCGGGACTTCATCGTGCGTGGCTATGGCAGGAACGACCGCATCGTCTACGGAACCGGTGCCGTAACGCCGACCGACGATATTGCGGTCTATGCGGCCTCGCTGCTTGAGCGTCCCGACATCGCCTATGTCCATGTCCGCTCGGCGCGCAACAACTGCTATCAATGCCGGATCGACAAAATAGGAGCGCCGGCATACGCGGATGCCGGCGTCTCCATCTGACGTACGCGCGATCGGCTTTACGCGACGTTCAGAATGCTTTCCGGCGCAACGGCCTCATAGCCGAGCGCTTCGGCCACCGGCCGGTTGGTGATGCGGCCCTTGTGGACATTGAGGCCATTGCGGAGGTGCTTGTCTTCCGCGATGGCGCGCAGGCCGCGATCGGCGAGCGCGAGGCCGTGATAGATCGTGGCGTTGTTGAGCGCATGTGCCGAGGTCACGGGAACCGCGCCCGGCATATTGGCGACGCAATAATGCACGACGCCTTCGACCACATAGGTCGGATCGGAATGGGTCGTTGCGTGCGAGGTTTCGAAGCAGCCGCCCTGGTCGATCGCGACGTCGACAATGACCGAGCCCGTCTTCATGCCTGAGAGCATTTCGCGGGTCACCAGCTTCGGCGCGGCAGCACCGGGGATCAGCACGGCGCCGATGACGAGATCGGCGGAGAAGACTTCTTCTTCGAGCGCCTGGATGCTGGAATAGCGGGTATGGACGCGACCGTTGAAGATGTCGTCGAGCTGGCGCAGGCGCGGCAGCGAGCGATCGAGGATGCTGACATCGGCGCCGAGGCCGGCTGCCATCTTGGCCGCATGCAGGCCGACGACACCGCCGCCGATGATCGCCACCTTGGCCGGCAGCACGCCCGGTACGCCGCCAAGCAGGATGCCGAGGCCACCATTGGCCTTCTGCAGAGCCGTCGCACCCGCCTGGATGGACAGGCGACCGGCGACTTCGGACATCGGCGCCAGAAGCGGCAGGCCACCACGCTCGTCCGTCACGGTCTCGTAGGCGACGGCGGTCACACCGGAAGCCAGCAGGCCCTTGGTCTGTTCCGGATCGGGCGCGAGATGCAGATAGGTGTAGAGAAGCTGGCCCTCACGAAGCTGTGCCCATTCGGAAGGCTGCGGCTCCTTGACCTTCACTATCATGTCGCACTTCTCGAAGATGTCCTTTGCACTTGCGGCAATCTTGGCGCCTGCAGCTGCATAGGCATGATCATCGGCGCCGATGCCGGCACCGGCCTTCGTTTCCACCCAGACTTCGTGGCCATGGGCGACATATTCCCGAACGGATGCCGGCGTCAGGCCGACGCGATATTCGTGGTTCTTGATTTCCTTGGGGCAGCCAACGCGCATTTCATTCCTCCTCGAATGCTTTTGCGTCTTTCATTTTCTCCAACCGAAATCAGACCACCACCGCCCCGCAATGTCCTTGCAAAGACGATTTGCACTGCAGTCATTTTTCGTGATTTATTGCGTAGACAGGAGTTTTTTCGAAAGTTCTTCGAATGTCTGACCTCGACGCCATAGATCATTCGATTCTGCGGATGCTGCAGCAGAATGCCAGGATCACCAATGCCGAGCTGGCCGAGAAGGTCGGCCTCTCCCCCTCGGCCTGCTCGCGTCGGCTCGATATCCTAGAAAAAAGCGGCGTCATCGACGGCTATCACGCGCATCTCTCGCACAAGGCGCTTGATTATAAGATGATTGCCTTCGTGCACATCTCTTTATCCGGCCAGTTCGCCAAGACACTATCCGAATTCGAGACTGCGGTGAAACGTTGCCCCAACGTACTCTCCTGCTACCTCATGTCGGGGGAATATGATTACATCTTGCGCGTCGCGGCGCGGGACCTCGAGGATTACGAACGCATCCACCGTGACTGGCTCTCGGCCCTGCCCCACGTTGTGAAGATCAATTCCAGTTTTGCGTTGCGTGAAATCATCGACCGGCCGAATGTCGGCCTCTGACGCCGTTCAGCATAGGTCCAACAGCAAGGCGCGATGATCCGAAACTTCGGGCTCGGCGACAGGATCGAAACCGACAACCTCGATGTCAGGCGTCACCAGCATATAGTCGGCAAAGCGCGGCTGCTTTCGGTAGTAAGAGGTGCGCGTGTCGTCATGTCCCCGTGAGGTGACGAGATCGGCAAGCCCCAGGCTACCGAGAATTTCGAAGGTTTCGCTATCCGGCAGCACGTTGAAATCGCCGCAGACGACCAGCCGGTCGCCTTCCTGCAGAACCTGGCGAATGATCTCGACGAGCGCATTCGCCTGATGGCGCCGGGCCGACGTATCTCCCTTACCCGCGATGTCGCGAAGGCCATGCATTTGGGCGATGGTGATGGGATAGCCACGCTCGTAGTCGAACAAGCGGATGCAATGGGCATTGCGCGAGCGCGGGTGCGGTCCCCAACCATCGGCGGAGAATTCGCCGTGGACGAAGCCTGCCGCCTGGCCAATGATCGGATAAGTCTTGCGGACGAAGGTTGCCAGCCCGAATTCGGAAGCAATCCGTCGATCGCCATCGAAGAGATCCCCTCGGGCAACCGGGAGAAAGAAACCATCATGATCAGGCAAAGCAATCTGCAACTCGTCGAATAGATTGACCCGCTGCTGAAGTTCGACGCCGTGATCCCGATAGGTCAGCCAATCGGCTTGCGAACCAGGCGCGCGTCCCACCTCTTGCAAGCATAGAACATCGGCATCAACATCGACCAGGTACCGCATCAGCGGCTCATGCAGCAGGCCGCCCCATGCATTCAAGGAAACGATACGCATATCCCGCACCCCAATATCCATATTGCCGGTCGCGATCAGCCACCGGATTCCAGTGCCGATTCGGAACGCCCTGATACAATTTTAACGATTACACTAAACATCTTTCAATGCACACATGCTATCGAGGAACGGAAAAGGGTGTACGAGCCGGGATAACATCATGCAGTTCTCTTCGAAATCTGTCGTTCAAGGCAATCTGAAAATCAAGACACGAGGTACGCCGCGCCATCACGCCCGGCTGGTGGGGCAGGTTCGATATTTCACCAAGCTCGTCGCCGGCCGTGTCGTCGATATTTCCACAAGCGGCATCGCTCTCGATCTTCAAGCGCCGCTTTATGCCGCTGCGGGCAGCAAGGTTCGCGTCGAATGCGACGATATCGGCCTGCTGGACGGTTTCGTGCGCTGGGCTCACAACGGCCGCATCGGCATCGAGTTCGACCGCTCCTCCAATGCGTCCGCAAAAGTCGCATCCTATTTCCGCTTTTTCCACAAGGACATAAAGCCGGTTCTCAAACGTTGACGGCATGCTGGCGCAAGCCGGCTACGATCCACAATAAGCCTGTCACATTACTGGTGCACACCTTCAAAAATCGTCCTAATCTCCCTCGCCTGAGAGATGATCGACGGACTTATAGCCCCATCGTTGAAGGAGTGTCTTATGTCTTCCATTCTGGATTTGCCCAGCATGTCGCGCCGTTCCCTGCTGCAAGGCCTCAGTGCCACGGCGGCGCTGATCGTGCTGCATCCTTTCGCCGCCCGTGCCGCCGGCAACCAGGCACATCTGCGCCTGATGGAAACGACTGATATCCACGTCAACGTCTTCCCCTATGACTACTATGCCGACAAGCCGAATGATACGATGGGCCTGACGCGCACGGCAACGATCATCGACAATATTCGCGCCGAAGCCACCAACTCGCTCCTGATCGACAATGGCGACGTGCTGCAGGGCAACCCGATGGGCGATTACATGGCCTATCAGCACGGCATGAAGGACGGCGACGTCCATCCCGTCATCAAGGCGATGAACACGCTCGGCTATTCCGTCGGCACGCTCGGCAACCATGAATTCAACTATGGCCTCGACTTCATGTTCAAGGTGCTGGCCGGCGCGAACTTCCCGTTCGTCTGCGCCAACCTGACCAAGGGCCAGCTGGCCTCCGACCCGACGAAGGACGACCTGTTCTTCAAGCCCTATCTGATCCTCGAAAAGACGATCAAGGACGGCGCCGGCAATGAAAGCCCGATCAAGATCGGCTTCATCGGCTTCGTGCCGCCGCAGATCATGCTTTGGGACATCAAGAACCTCGAAGGCAAGGCGCAGACGCGCGATATCGTCGAAGCCGCCAAGGCCTGGGTTCCGGTCATGAAGGCCGAAGGCGCCGACATCATCATCGCCCTCTCGCATTCCGGCATCGACGGCAGCGGCCCGAGCGACAAGATGGAAAACGCCTCGCTCTACGTTGCCGCGGTCGATGGCATCGATGCCGTCTTCACCGGCCACCAGCATCTCGTCTTCCCCGGCCCGAAGACCTGGGACGGCATCAAGGACGCCGATCCGGTCAAGGGAACGCTGCACGGCAAGCCCGCCGTCATGGCCGGCTTCTGGGGCTCGCATCTCGGCCTCATCGACCTGCTGCTCGAAAAGGACGGCAAGAGCTGGAAGATCGTCGACTTCACCTCCGAAGCACGGCCGATCTATCACCGCGATGACAAGAAGAAGGTCGTCGCAGATGTCGCCGACAAGAAGGAAGTGGTCGAAGCCGCAAAGGCCGAGCATGAGGCAACGCTGACCTATGTGCGCACGCCCGTCGGCAAGACGTCTGCGCCGCTCTATTCCTACTTCGCGCTGGTCGCTGACGATCCGTCGGTGCAGATCGTCAGCCAGGCACAGGTCTGGTACATCAAGGACATGCTGAAGGAGACACAGTACAAGGACCTGCCGGTTCTTTCGGCTGCGGCTCCCTTCAAGTGCGGCGGCCGCAACGGCGCCGATTACTATACGGATGTTCCCGCCGGCAATATCGCCATCAAGAACGTCGCCGACCTCTACCTCTATCCGAACACAGTGCAGGCCGTCGTCATCAACGGCGCACAGGTCAAGAACTGGCTGGAAATGTCAGCTGCGATGTTCAACCAGGTGCAGCCGGGCGCCAAGGATGCGGATCTCATCAACAACAGCTTCCCGTCCTACAATTTCGACGTGATCGACGGCGTCACCTACCAGATCGACGTGTCGCAGCCGCGCCGCTTCGGCGATGACGGCAAGGTTCTGAATGCCGACGCAAACCGCATCCAGAACCTGCAGTTCAATGGCAAGCCGATCGACCCCGCACAGAAATTCCTGGTCGTCACCAACAACTACCGCGCCGGCGGCGGCGGCAATTTCCCGGAAATCGCGGCGGACAAGGTCGTCTACCAGGCGCCCGATACCAACCGCGACGTCATCGTGCGTTATGTCCACGATCAGGGCACGATCAACCCGACCGCCGACGGCAACTGGACCTTCAAGCCGCTGGCGGACACGACGGCACGGTTCCAGAGCTCGCCGAAGGCCAAGGATTTCCTCGATCAGGTCAAGAGCGTGAAGATCGAAGACGCCGGCGAAGGCGCGGACGGCTTCCGCAACTACCGCCTAATGCTGTAATCACCGGCGCGATTGTCCTCTCCCCGTTTCGGGGAGAGGATTTCCTCATTCTGCGGCGAGACGCTTGTCTCCCGGATGGAACATCTCGACCGCGGATTTGAAATCCTCGTGATTCGGGCATCGCGCCAGACGCGAGCGGAAAGCCTCTATCATCCAGGCCGCAGCCGGCCCCGGAGGATTGTCGACCTTGCGCACCGCATAGAGCGGATATTCGCTTTGGTCATAGGCATCGAGCGCCAAAGGCACCAGCCGCTCCTTCTGCAGATCTTCCATGATGAACGAGGCCGGCAGGCCGCCCCATCCGAGACCGCCGCGGATCAGCTGATGCTTGGTAGCGATATCGCTCACATGCCAGACCTTGTAGGACAGGACGTTGAAATCCCTGCCATTCGTCAGGCTCGAGGCGTCAGTAACGACGAGCTGGATCTCGTCGCGCACATCGGCCAAAGTCAACGGCCTTCCCATCTGCGCCAGCGGGTGAGTCGGTGCCGCGACCGGCATCATGAAGGAATGGCCGATGCGTTCGATGACCAGGGCATCATCCTGCTTCACGACAGAGCCGCCGATGCCGATCGTCGACTTGCCACTGGAGACGAGTTCCATCATCGAGCCGAGTTCGCCGGTGTCGAGCCGCAAAGACACGTAGGGAAAACGGTCACGGAATTCGCGCAGCACGTCGACGGTGGCGTGCACCGGCACCATGACGCTGATGGCGACGGCCACTTCCGCCTCAAGCCCCGTCTTCAGGCCCTTCACTCTGGCGCGCATCACCTGGAGATCGGAAAGGATGCGGCGCGCATCCTCCAGCATCACCCTGCCCTCGTCCGTCAGCTTCGGCTGGCGCGAGCCCGACCGCTCGAACAAAGGCATTTCGAGCTGAGCCTCCAGATTGGCGATCGTGTAGCTGATGACCGATTGCGCACGGTTGAGCATACGCGAAGCGGCCGAAAAACTGCCTGACTCCGCAACGGTCAGAAAGACCTGCAATTGGTCGAGGGTGGGATTGGGGAGCATCTGCCATCCATTCTATCGATAATTCCAATCCATATTATCACAGTTTTTCTCGATAGCACTGAAGACTTATCTATTGATGCGAAGGCGATCGGACTCTCCCAGCCGATTTAGCAACTCATTGAAAAGGAAAACGGATATGTCCTCCATTCTGCTTCTGACCTCCAGCCCGCGTCCGGACTCACTCTCCACCAAGATCGCCACCGAACTGGCCGAGAAGATCAAGTCCAACAATCCGGGCAAGACGCTTGTCAAGCGCGACCTCGCTGCCGATAACCTGCCGCACATCGACGGCCCCTTCACCGCCGCCATCCGCACGCCGGCCGACGCCCGTACGCCCGAACAGCAGGAACTGGTCAAGGTTTCCGACGCGCTCGTCGACGAGCTGCTGGCAGCCGACACCGTGGTCATCGGCACCGGCCTCATCAACTTCAACATCTACTCGTCGCTGAAGACCTGGATCGACAACATCGCTCGCGCCGGCCGCACCTTCACCTATACCGAAACCGGCCCGAAGGGTCTGGCCACCGGCAAGAAGGCCTATATCGTGCTCGCTTCCGGCGGCGTCTACTCCGAAGGCCCGGCTGCCCCGCTGAACCATGCCGTTCCCTACCTGAAGTCGGTTCTCGCCTTCATCGGCATCACCGATGTCGAGACCGTCTATGTTGAAGGCGTTGCCTTCGGCCCGGAAGCTGCCGAAAAGGCAATCGGCGCCGCTCAGGCCCGCGCTTCCGAGCTGGCTCTCGCCGCTTAATCGACAGCATTATTCCGATAACGAAAGGCGGCCGGCTCCAACCGGCCGCTTTGCTATTCTGCCTGTGGCAGCGCCTTAACGAATTGCTTCACCGTCTCCAGAATTTCGTTCGAGAGCGCCTCGTCGTTCGCCACGCGCGCAAGACCGAGCGCGCCAGTCATGAGACAAGAGGCGATGATTGCCTTCCGTCTGGCGTCGGCGGTTTCCGGCTTTGGCATACGCGCCGTCATGGCCTCGAAATTCCTTTGCAAGCCTTCCGTTGCCACGGCGCGGACTGCATCGCTGCTACGTGCCATATCGGCCGTAAGTGCCGCATAGGCGCAGCCCTCGCCGCAATGATCTCGGTGTCGTTCGCTGAGATAGGTATCGACATACTCGTCGAGCGAGATGCTCGTCGGATCAATCCCCTTTTCCTCCTGCTGCCGTCGCCATGATCCAACCGCCGATTCCACGGCTTCCGCTACGAGTTCGTCGCGGGAGGCGAAGTGCTTGTAGAAGCCGCCGACCGTAAGCCCCGCTTCCTTCATCAGGTCGGCGACGCCGATCCCTTCCAATCCTTCTTCACGCAGACGCTTGGCGGCAAGGGTCACGATGCGTTCGTGCGTCTTCTGTTTTTCCAGTTGCGAACGACCCATCGAAAATCCTTTCGTGCTCGGCTTGACAAAATGGATTACGATCATAATCCTTATAGATAACGATCATAATCCAGATCGTGACAAAAGCCAACAGGAGCTACGAACATGCGTCTCAAGAACAAGGTTGCCATCATCACTGGTGGAAATAGCGGTATCGGCCTTGCCACAGCCCGCCTCTTCCTCGCCGAGGGCGCCAAGGTCGCCATAACAGGCCGCAACGCGAAAACGTTGGCCACGGCGGCCGAGGAACTTGGCAGCGGCGTGCTGGCGCTTCAGGCCGACACAACAGACATACCAGCGATGGAAAAGGCGTTCGCCGAGGCTGCGGAGAAGCTTGGGAAATTCGACATCGTCTTCGCCAATGCAGGTATCGGCGGCGATACCCCACTCGGCAAGACCACGCTTGAGCAGTTCGAAACCATCGTGCGCATCAATTTCACCGGCGTCTTCTTCACCGTGCAGGCCGCTCTGCCACATCTGAACGATGGCGGCTCCGTGATCCTGAACGGCTCGGTCCACGCCGTGCTCGGCATTCCCGGCGCTTCGGCCTATGCAGGCACCAAGGGCGCCGTCCGCGCCATGACCCGCAATCTCGCGTCCGAACTTGCGCCCCGCGGCATCCGCGTCAACCAGGTCACGCCCGGCGCGACCAAGACACCGATCTGGAACCCGCGCGCTGCGACACCCGAGGCCATGGATGTGTTGGAACAGCGCTTCGGCGGCCTGAGCCCACTCGGCCGCATGAGCGAAGCCGACGAAATCGCCAGGGCCGCGCTCTACTTCGCCTCCGACGATTCCGCCAATGTGACGGCCATCGAAATCACCGTCGACGGTGGCGCGACCAACGCTCCGTCGGGCGCGAAGATGTTCCGCACGGCTTGAGCCTGCCAAGATTGAATGACGGTTGATAGAGACAATCATATCGGGTCGCCCGACGCAGATGCGAAGGGCGACCTTCGCGGCCAATTCCCATTGCCGCGACGGGCGGCTTTTGCAATGCTCTGGTCGGGAAGCGGACAAGTCTCGTCTTTAGCGCCGTTCTTCGTACATCAATCCACCAACAGGGCGACGACTCGGATGAAGAGAAAAAGATGCTAATTCCGTTGTACACGCCGCGACATTTCCGGCGCTTAGGCACCTGGTACATATCCGGTTGGCGCATCAAGGCTTACGGGATCTCTGCGCACGCCCCGGAAAAAGAACAGTTCCTGCAACCGGAATTGATCATAGAGGCGCGCTCTTTCGTCGAAGCCAATCTTGGCCGTATCGAAGGGGCGCCCCATTACTCCGTCGGCTTCGTTATCCTTCATCACGGAAGCAGCGCAAAGACCTTGTTGACCCAATGGTGGGTAAACGAGTGCGTTTGCATGCAATACGCCGCTCAGTCGAACTATTCAGGACAACCAAAATTTTCATTCACCAAGAGCGATCTCATGGCCTGCGCTTACGAACTGGTCGCAATTGATTTTGAACGGCGCGCCTGGATTTCGACAGTCATGTCGGGAAAGCCGATTGAAGACTATCTGGAAAGCTGGCTGCCGGACGGTCTTAACTTACGCGGCATATCGCGATGTCGGGCAAACGTCTTTATGACTGCTTGCCGCGTTTGCTATCCTTCTATTTTGCAAAAGCCGTTCTCACCGGCTTGGAACCCGTTGGATGAAGGTATGATCCCAAGCTTCCGAGCAATAACCCCGGACGACACCGCAGACCTGCAAGATTTATGGAGAGATGCCTGGACCGCTACCTACGGCCCGAGTCTGGGCCAAAACGCGCTGTCGGCTATGCTCGAAGATATAGAGCGCAAAGGAACTGCATCGATGCTGCCGGGCTCAGGTGAGCGCGGCCATTGCATGGCCTCGGACCATCAAATCCTCGGAAGTGCTATCGTCGCGGAACGTGGAGCCATCGCCTATCTCTGGGGGATGTATGTTCATCCCAGCCAACAAAGGAAAGGCCTCGGCTCGCGGCTGCTGCGTGGAGTGGCGGCTACAATCGAAACCGCTGAAAAGGTCGAAATCAGGGTTCTCGTTTCAAGCCCGATGGCTATCGGCTTCTATAGAAAACACGGCTTTACGGAAACGAGCGGCGAGACGATCGAAATTTTGGATAGCGTGAAAGCCTCGGCACTGGTGATGTCCGCCAATATCGAGAGTTTGAAGGCGGCGGTGCAAGGAAATCCAAATTCCTTCATTGCGACGTCGAATAAACCTGCCTGATATCAGACTTGGCGAATCTTTTCGCCGTCGCCGAAAAGACCGGCGCCGTTCTGGTCGATGATCTGCTGGCCCTTGCGGAAGGTCGATTCCACGGCATCATCAGACGAGGTGAAGACATCGGCGCGGATGAAATTGCGCACCAGGATCTCGCCGTTCACATCCTTTTCGATCCGGCCCATGAGGCGGAACTGATTGCCCTCGCGCTGCGGGGTCGCATGGATCGTGCAGCCGGCATGCACCTGGGGCTCGACGCTGACCGTGGAACCACTAGACTTTTCAGTGCCCGCCTGCGACGCGCCACCGGTGAAGATCGAAATGATATTTGAAAAGAACGAAGCCATGAATGGCCTTTAGCATGAAGGTTGCAAGGTCGCAAAGTCAAATGATCAGGTTGGCCAGGATCTCGTTTTCGGTGATGTCCTCATAGCCCATGCCGGAACTTTCAAAATTGGCGATAAGCTGCTTGAAATTATCCGGATTCTTCGTCTCGATGCCGATCAGGATGGAGCCGAAATTGCGGGCGCTCTTCTTCAGATATTCGAAGCGGGCGATATCGTCTTCCGGTCCGAGCATATTGAGGAAATCGCGAAGCGCGCCGGGACGCTGAGCCAAGCGCAAGATGAAGTATTTCTTCAGCCCGGCATAGCGCATGGCGCGCTCCTTGACGTCAGGCAGGCGCTCGAAATCAAAATTGCCGCCGGAAACGACGGCGACGATGGTTTTGCCGCGGATGCTGTCCCGATCGAGCTTTTCCAGAGCGGTGATCGCCAGAGCCCCGGCCGGTTCCAGCACGACGCCTTCGACATTCAGCATATCGGTGATGGTCACGCAGATGGCGTTTTCCTCGATGAGCTTGACCTGCTCGGCCGCAAAGCCCTCGAGGGCCGCAAAATTCAGTTCGCCGATGCGGCCGACGGCCGCGCCATCGACGAAATTGTCGACCTTGGCAAGCGTCACCACCTGCCCTGCCTCTATACTGCGGCGAAGGCTCGGCGCACCGGCCGGTTCTGCGAAGGTGAAAGCAGCAGGCGGAAGTTTATCTGCAAAATAGCCGGTGATGCCCGCCGCAAGACCGCCGCCACCAACCGGAAGAAGAACATGGTCGGGAACAACGCCGTCGGGCAGTTGCTCGGCAATCTCGGCCGCAACAGTTGCCTGCCCCTCGATAATATCCGCATGATCAAAAGGCGGCACCATGACACCATCAATCTTTTCAACGTGCTCGCGCGCGGCCTGATAGCACTGGTCGAAGAAATCGCCGAAGAGCTTGATGGTGATGAACTCGCCGCCGAAGATGCGGGTTTTGTCGATCTTCTGCTGCGGCGTCGTGACTGGCATGTAGACCACGCCCGGCACGCCGAAATGGCGGCAGACGAAGGCAAAGCCCTGGGCATGATTGCCGGCGGATGCGCAGACGAAGGTCTTTCCCGTGCCGCCCTCGGCAATCACCTTGCGGAAGAAATTGAAGGCGCCGCGGATCTTGTAGGAACGCACCGGCGTCAGATCCTCGCGCTTCAGCCAGATTTCCGCGCCATAGCGGGCGGAAAGATGCTCGTTCAGCTGCAGCGGCGTTGCGGGAAAGAGGCCACGCATGGCCTCTGTGGCTTCGAGAACAGTCTGTTTGTCCACGGCTTGTCCGTCCTTCTTCAATCCCCCCGCTATGACACAGGAAAGATGACTAAAGAAAGCCTGTTTATCGCGCTTTCGGTCCTGTCGGAATGAGATTTCCGCTGTACAGGTGACGCTGACTATTTTTGCGTCCAAAGACTGGCTCCCTAAATCTGCGAGTTGACAGCCAAGCGCCCCCTCCCTCCAATAGGAAGCAGCCATCATGACGATGGTTAGAGGCCCGCCTTAAATCCGATCCGTCGGCTACGGCGGGCTTCGCTTATCAGCGACAAAGCAGCAATTAACTTCATAATTGCGCTCCCGATTGAAAGTCGCGCGAAAGATGCTATCCCGACATTGTCCAAGGGAGACCATCATTATGCGCTTTATACCATCCGCGTCGTTCGTCTTTGCCCTAGCCGTTCTGGCCTCCTGCACGTCCCAGGAAGAAAACTTCAAGAAAGGCGTTCCGATTATCAAGGAAAGCCCGACTGCCCGTGCGCAGCTCATCTCCAAGTGCATGTCGCAGCACTTGTCGCCGGAAACGCTGGATGAAGTCGCCTTTTACGTCAAATCCCAGAGAAGCGAAGCAAAGCGGCTCTTTTGTCAGCGGCTGACGAACGGCTTGGCATCGGGAAAAATCAGCTATGCCGATTTCAAGGCCATGTTCCAGCAAAAGAAGGTGACGCCAGCGCTTGTCAGCGTTCTCAAAGGTCACTGAGCAACGCGCGTCGCGCCGACACCTGTCGGCCCTTTCCCACAAAACATTTCCTTGACTGAATCGCTCAAGTGCTTGATGGGGAAAGGCACGCGGACGTGGCGAAACTGGTAGACGCAAGGGACTTAAAATCCCTCGGCCTTTGTCCCTACGGGTTCTCATCATCAAAAATAATTATGTGAAATCAGCTATTTAATATTTCACCCGCCATAAAATCTCCGCCATTTTGGCGTACACATTCCATACACAGTCTGATGCACAGTTTTCGGGACGCAAGGATGGGATTGAAAGCATGGCCACGCACGAGATTTTAGGCGGCAAGGTGCTCGTCTACCGCCGTGAGAACAGCAAACGGTGGCAGTGCTCCACCCGCATCAACGGCAAGAACTGGCGGACCAGCACCGGCGAAGAAAGCCTCGCCCAGGCGAAGGAATTCGCGGAGGACTGGTTCTTCCGGATGAAAGCCAAGGAGAAAGGCGGCGGGCTGAAGGACGAGAAGACCTTCAAGGAGGCCGCCAAGCGTTATCTTGAGGAATACGACGTGGTGACCGGCGGCGCCCGCAACCGCACTTACGTCGATGGCAACGAGCGCCGGTTGCGGCTCTACCTTACCCCCTTCTTCGGCGAGTTGGGGCTGTCGGAGGTGACGGCGGGCAAAGTGCAGGAATACCGGGTCATGCGCTACACCACCGCGCCTGAGGTGGTGCCGAAGGACGATCCTGACGGCAAGCCGGTCAAGAAGCTGCCCGCCAAGAACACCCTGCATCAGGAGATCGTGGTGCTGCGACAGGTTCTGAAAACCGCCATCCGGCATGGCTGGCTGACCCATCTGCCGGATCTTACGACCCCGTATAAGTCCGCCGAGAAGATCTCGCACCGGGCGTGGTTCTCACCCGATGAATACAAGCAACTTTACACGGCGACCCGCAAACGCGCCGAGGAGCACCAGGGCAAGCGCTTCGAGTGGAATGCGCAGCAGTTGCACGACTATGTGCTGTTCATGGCCAATACCGGCCTGCGGCCCGACGAAGCCAAGAGGCTTCAGTACCGGGATGTCGAAATCGTCGAGGATGAAGAGACCAAGGAAACCATCCTGCTGATCCAGGTGCGTGGCAAGCGTGGTGTGGGCTATTGCAAGAGCATGCCTAGCGCCGTGTTCCCGTTCGAGCGGCTGCTCAAGCGGAACCTTCCGAAGCCGGAGGCGCTGATCTTTGAAGACAACCACATGGAGATGTTCAACAACATCCTGGAAGAGGAAGGCCTGAAGTTCGACCGCGAGGGCACTCGCCGCACGGCTTACAGCCTGCGGCATACCTATATCTGCCTGCGGCTTATGGAAGGCGCCGATATCTACCAGGTCGCCAAGAACTGCCGGACCAGCGTCGAGATGATTGAGAAATACTACGCTTCACACATCTCGACCAGCATCAGCGCCGCCGCCGTGAACGTCCGGCGCAAGGTGAAGTCGAAGAAGAAGATCGTTGAGCATGAGAAGCGGAATGCACACCGAGCTTAGTTAGCGCCTTTTGAACGTCGCGGTGAATTACCCACCCCCGGACGGAGCTGCTTTCACAACGCGCAACGTACCGCTCAGAATTCGCCACCAGATCAGAAATCCAAAGGCGACCATCACTAAGCCCGGATAGTTGGTGGAAAGTCTGAGGCCGAGGAGTTCAATTTCGCTCGTCCCCGCGAGGCTTAGAAAGAATAAGGCAAAACCTGCGCAGAAGAGCACAAGTGCGAAGAGGCCGGAAAGCCGCCGTGCGTGCCATTGAAAAAAGAACTCGGGGTTTTTCGTCGCCTGAATCTCTGATCTGCTCATGCGATAAGAGATGAAATAAATAATTGGAGCTCCAATCGTCCCAAAGACAATTAGCGCCAATATTACGAGCATAATCGGATAGCCAATCCCGGTACCGTAAGCGGTATAGTACTGGCCGCCAATTTTTGTTGTTAATATACCGAAATCATCCATTTGAGAAATGAACGCTTTACAGCTGCACTCGGGATTTTGATCGTTTAGAAACTTGGCCGGTGGGCACCCTCCGAAGAATGCTCGTATCTTTGAGATATTGACGATTTTTGGAACTCTGCATGTATGCCCATTTGCATCGAATACGCCGAACTCGCCGTTGGTCTCACCAATCAGCAAGGGCTGGTACTGCGGCAGGATGGGCATAGGACCCGCACCGATCGGCGGCAGAACAGCCGGCGCCGATGCGTCGGCCAACATTCCCGGCGGGCGACTTGCTGCCGCCGATTGATGCACATCTGGGATTGCGCTGAAGTCGCTCATGAGAACCCCTCCCTCTTACGCGCACAGCGGTATGAATAGAATTACCGAGAAAGGGATTTGGTCAAGCTAATATTCAACTATATGCAATTGGTGCGGACGACGGGGGTCGAACCCGTATAGCCAAAGGCCGAGGGATTTTCTTACCAGCTACGGCTTTCGCCGCCGCCATTCGGCGTTTGTGGTCTGGACTATACCTTCACCCTAGCGTTGCCTTAGGTGCTGCCCGTCTAGTCTCTACACCTTCCTCTCGCGAGGCTTGGCTCGGGATCGCCATCTGACAGGGTTCCCCGACTTTGAGCAGTTCTACAGCCAGCGTTTCCGCCGGTGCACTCAAATTGCGTTTAAGTCCCTTGTGTCTACCAGTTTCACCACGTCCGCGTGGTTTCCTCTGCTAGCAAAGTGGCGGGCCATTCTCAACTGATAATCGCGCGCTCGGGAGACTTTCCCAAGGAGGTTCGGCAACCTGCAGTGTTGCCGCCATCTTGAAAGAAACAACCAACCATGTATCAATGCGTAACAGCGCACCTACGCATCGCCCCAATGTGTACGCATTGGCAAAAGAGGCGATGCGTTGCACGATTTTCTAACCGGCCGCACGGCGTCCGGAGAAAATCGGCAAGTGCGCCCGGGGAGACCCCTGGACCCCCGTCCGTGCCGAGGAGAGGTGTGTGGCCATCTACCATCTGCATGTGAAAAACATCAGTCGCGGCGACGGGCGGACCATCGTGGCCGCCGCCGCCTATCGTGCCGGTGAGACCCTGCCCAATGAAGCCGAGGAGCGCGAGTCCGCATTCAGCGGACGGCGCGATGTCGTCGCCAATGAAATCCACCTCCCCGCGGGTGCGCCATCGTGGATGGCGGATCGCGCGCGGCTTTGGAATGGCGTCGAGGAAGCGGAAAAGCGCGTCGATGCACGTCTCGCCAAAGAGATCGAATTCGCGATTCCGAGGGAGCTGCCGCGCGAGACCTGGCTCACCGTGGCCCGTGCCATGGCCAATGCGTACACGACGCAAGGCTTCGTGGTGGATCTCGCCATCCACGAGGACGGCACTCGCCACAATCCCCATGTCCACCTCCTGATGACCACACGTGTGGTCACGCCGGACGGGTTTGGGCCGAAGATCCGCAGCGCTGACGGGCGCCAGTTCGTCACCGAAGCGCGCAGCCTCTGGAAGAAGGTGGCGAACGAGGCCTTGGCCAAAGCCGGCGTGTCCGTGACGATCGATAACCGCAGTCATGCCAAACGCAATGCCGAGCAAATACCCGGAACCCACCGTGGCGCCAACCCGGACGAACGGCGTGCACGCCGCGCCCATGCGCGCAAGGAGAACGAACAGATGCGAGCCGATGAGCCTGACCATGACCTTCCCGTGCCCGATCCCGACGGGTCGCCGATCCATCCCCGCGACTTGGACGCGGCGGAAACCAAGATGCTTGACGCCATGCACTGGCCGGTGCCGGCAGAACGCGTGGAGCAAGCCGGCGACCGCGCTGATGCGCAGGCCGCCCTCGACCGCCAGAATAGCCGCGAGTTGAGCGAGGACGAAGCCGCCGCCTATCGGTTGGCTCCCGATCATACGTTGGACTGGATGGACCGACCAGAGCAGCATGCTGAAAGTCCGGGTGACCTAGCGGTTCTGGAACGGTGGGAAAACCATCTCGACTGGCTGGACGTGGAGATTCAACCTCTCCCCAAACCATCCGAGGATGGCGAATGGCACGAGCCGGAACAAAGCCGCAGATAGCACTTGCAGAATGGCGGAGGTCGTCCCATCATTTCTGCATGACACAGGTTTACACAGGCTCGGTACTTGGCATCCGCGAGTTGACGGATGAGCAGCGCGCAAAGACGCGGAAGGAGCTGGAATGGTTGGAAACCGACCTCATTCGCCGCCGCAAGCGGCTCGCCTACTGGGCGATGCGAAAGATCCAGGCGGACACCCTGCCAGATATCAGCGAGGAACTGCGCCAGAGCACCTACTACTTCCACGCCCGTGCTCAGGAACTTGTTGCGTCAGGTGAGCGCCTGCGCGCCTTTCTCATTGCCGAACTACAAGACCAGCCCGATCATCAGCCCACCTACTATTACGCCCACTGACCTTGCCTTGACCGGAGGCCACCATGGATATGAAAGCGCAACTGGAAGCCTTGCGTGAACATGCCCACACCCTTGAGGATACGATAGAGGATCTCGACTATCAGATCGAGCGCGCCATCCATGCGATAGCCGCCGCGACCGATGATGTCGGCCACGCCATCATGGTACTCACCGAGCGCCAGAAAACCCAGGCTGGCTTTATGTTCGAGCTCGGTAAGGCCACGGCGCAGATTGAAGATCTGGAAAACCGTATCCGCGAGCAGGACGAAAGAGGTGTTGAAAGGCTGGTCACTCAGCAATGGGAAGCCAAAACGCCCGCCATACAGGAAGATCATCTGGACTGGTTACGGCCTGTCCTTGATGCGCCCGGACCGGAACGGCGGGACATTGCGCGGGATGAGCGCCACCCGCGTCGTGAGGCTGAGGAACGGATGCTCGACGAGATGCATCGCGAAGATCGCGAACCGGAGGATTATCTGGATTGGTGGAAACCGTAGCGATCGATTTTCCCGACATTCAAATTCATACACGGTCCTTTCACGAATTCGGAAATAGCTACTTCATGAGGCCAACCCGCCGTATCTATCCTGCAAATCGCGCCGTCGTACTCAAGAATGCGCGCTGCGCTTATTGTGGCATCGCATTGACAGACAGCAACCGCACTAGAGACCATGTAATTGGTCGCCGGTTTGTCCCCAAGGGGAAGCTCAATGGTCAATGGAACCTGATCCTCAACGCCTGCCGATCATGTAACAACGATAAGTCAGACCTTGAAAACGACATTGCCGCCATTACTCTTGCGCCCGACCCGACCGGACGTTACTCGCATGACGATATGGCTGCGATTCAAGAAGCGCGACGACGCGCGGCAAACTCCATTAGCCGACGCACGAAGAAGCCTGTTCAGGACAGCCGCGAGACATTGAACATCGGTGGTAGCCTTGGGCCGGGAGTCACTGTGAATTTCAGCATGGTGGCGCCTCCACAAATTGATGAGGCGCGGGCTTTTGAGTTAGCGCGGCTGCATCTCGTGGCCTTCTTCTTCATGCAGACCTATAGTGCCGAGACGTGCGAGGGTCGCTGGTGGCTGCATGGCTTTCATCCCGTCCTCATGACGCGCTGGGAAGACTGGGGCAATCCCGTCATGCGAGGGTTTATGCGGGAAGTCGAAGATTGGGATAACCGTCTGCATGCCGTAACGGCTGACGGTTTCTTCAAGCTCATGACGCGACGGCATCCATCTGCGGACTGTTGGGCATGGGCCATTGAGTGGAATAGATCTCACCGGCTTATCGGGTTCTTTGGTGAACGCGAACCAGCACAGGAAGTAGTAAATCGCTGCCCTCCGCGAAAACGAATCACGGTCTTTGAAGGGCCCAGCCAGTCGTTACACTACAGTCCCGAAACAGCTTTATCCGAGGACGACGACACTCTTTTTAAGGTGCCAGCGGAAGTGGAGGAGGCAGAAAAGGCTTTAGCCAACAATTTCACCTATCGCTTCGCATAGGCGATATCCTCGGCCTTTGGTAAGACGCCAGGAACTTGCGGTGGCAACGATCTGGGAGCGTGTACCGGAATCCGCTTGAGGAATCTCTCCGATTGGAGGGCAATCCGCCGCTCCTCAAGCGTGGGATGTGTCGAGAGCATCGAACCGAGCGCCCGCCCCCGGACCATAATGCGCGCATTGTCGTGTTCAAAACCGCTAATGGCCGGGCCGTTGTGCAGCTTCTCCAGAGCCGAAATCATATGTTCCTTGCTCGTCAGCGCCGCGCCGATGGCGTCGGCCCAGTACTCGCGCTTCCGGGAAAGCCGTAGGATGGCGAGTTCCGACATCCATGTGAGTATCCAGCGCGCCCAGGTTTCGAGCGTCTGCGAAAACCGGACATACCAGACCAGCGAGTTCTGGAACGAACGTGCGAGCCCCATTCGGCGCATGTCATTGTTGGCGATGTGACCAAGCTCATGGCCGATAATGGCGTCAATTTCGGCGGCATCGAGCGTGTCGATCAAGGGCTGTCCGATCACCACCATGGCATTGTCGGCGTTGGCGCCGATGGCGAACGCGTTGTTGTACGGCATGGTGCCAACCCAGGGCTTGGTTTTGAGACCGAGTTGGGCGGCCAACGCGTGAACCCTTTGCGCCAGGGGTTCATCTTCCTTGAGCAAGGTCACGCCTTGTCGTACGGCCCTGTCTCGCTGGCTGCCAAGACCAATCAGGCCCCAGAACGTTCCCCACAAGGGAACGGCGATGAAACCGCCAAAGCCGCTTAGGGCGGCAACACCAACGCCTACGCCGATTGGAGAGGAAATCAGGCTGCCCCAGATCAGGCCGCCCCATGTTCCGAGAACCAAGCCCAACCAGGTCGGGATACTGCTATTTCTGAGATTGTGAAGATTCACCCTTACGTCGCTCATGATCGTTCCCCAGCGATATCATTCCGATGCGTTGTCTGCAGGTTTCGCTCTTCTCGTGGACGACGAGTCCCGTTTTGAACGGGCGTGTCCCCGCGATGTCGGTAATGCCGTAGCGCCAGCCGTCGCCTTGCCATCCGCCCAGCAGTTCACGGACCTCATCGCTGGTCAGAAGCGGGCGACCCAGAAACTGGACGCTCTCGCTCATGGAGATGCCGCTGTTGGTGGAAGCGTCACTCGGCCATCCGCCAAGATGGGATGATAGGTTCGCACTGCCGCTGGTGTTCATGTAGGCATGGGTCTTGTGGCCGAGATAACTGCCGATCAGCTTGGCGGTTTCCTCGTCGTTGACCCCGAAAAACTGCTTCACGGCGCAGTTCAGGAACGGCTGCCAGCTGGCGCCGGGATAATGTTCCTGAATGGCGTAAAGATTTTGCAGGAAGAACCAGAGCCGGACGCCCGCGCCGGCATGGGTGTTGATGGCATCGCGGTATTCCGGGAACGGCCCGATGTTCAGGAACTCGTCGAGCATGAACAGAACGGGGATTTCCGGAATGCGTGGATTGGCGAGCATGGCGTCAAGCGCAGCCTTCAGGACGACGCGCAACCATCCCGAAAGGGTTTTCATCATGTCGAACGGGATTTCGATGTAGACGGTCGCCGTTTGATCCTTCAGGCTTTCGAAACTCACATCGTTTCCGCTGATACTCCGCTGAATATCCGGGTCTTTCCATTCATAAAGCTTGCTGGAAAGCGTTTCCTGCAACACCTTCAAACCGCGCTGCGGATCTTTTTCGAGGACGGCCTTAGCGGCATCGGCGGATGGCGGAAACGTCTCCAGTTCCTTCATGACCTTGAGCAGGCTCGCGCCCTTCAAGGATGCCATCTGGCAGACGGTCGCAAGGCTCCGTCGATGCGGTGGCGCTTTATGGCGGACGTATTCGATGACACCGGTCATGAAGCCGACGACATCGTCAGCGAAAAATGACGGGGATTTGGGATCATGGGGAAACATCTGCTGCGCGATGGAGCGTGAATCCGACGGACGACGAACCCGGCTCACGGGATCGAAGCGATGCACCGGCTTGCCACAACCACCATCCAGCGGGGCAATGCGGTAGACTGGGCCAAGCTTGCCGCGCCACGCCGATGTCGCCTCGAACAGCTCACCCTTCGGGTCGAGGACCACGCAGCTGCCTTGGTAGCGTAACAGATTGGGTATGATCGTGGTCTTGCCTTTGCCGGAGCGCGTCGGCGCGATGGTCAGCAAGTGCCCATCCCCATCCCAATGCACCAACCCGGCCGATTTGGTCTCGCCTTCGTCGTTGAAGGCACCCAGCAGGAGCGAGCGTGGATGGTCGAACGCCTCACGAGGCCTGAGATACTGACGAAGATCCTGCGATGTCGGCCATCGCGCCGACCCGTAAAGGGGTGGCGGGTTGGCGACGAGCCGCTCCCGCTCCTGGCGGGCGGCCAGATCCCGCTCGGCGCGCTCGATGATGGGCCCGGGATCCCGGCCGGAGCGGATGGCCGCCTCGACGGCATCGGCCACCTCTGGCCCATACATCCGCTCAATATCGCCCCGCGTGAACTTGGCTCTCAAATGCCTTCCGGCTTTGAGGCCCCAATTCCCAAATTTTGTCGCTATCGAAAACTGACGTTGAAAATCACCAAAAGGATCAAACTTGTTGGTCATCGTGTCGCCCCAGTCCAACTTGGGGCAGAGTAGCAACCGTTGTTAGAATTGCAACATAATTTCACTTCCCTATAGGTTGCTGTATTCTTCCGTCGATTCCCTGTTCTATCCGTGCGCCGTGGCTTTTATTTAAGCTGTTGCAGGGAGGGACTAGTTTGTAGCGACTTCAAAATGTCCTTCTGAAGGTCAGGCGACACTTGTTTCTTGAACATGTCTGGAGAAATTTGCGACTTGAAGTCTTTATCTTGGACATGTTGCTCAATGACACCAGGCCCATTACTTACGATAGGCGGAGCGACCCAGGGCAAATTGCTGAGGGTGCAACCTACATCTCCGTCGGCGCATATGGGCGCCGGGTTTTTGGGTAAATCGTCTGCCAGAGCTTGGAGTGGCAGAAGTAAACCCAAGATAAGCGTGGACCTACTTATACTCATTTCCCGTTCCCCAGGTTAGTACTGTTGGGCTTTAGGGCGAACGACACCTGACGGAATCCGAACGCTATCGGTCGTGAAAATGGCCGCTCCAGCTTCACGCCATTTGAGTATCTATTCTGGTAGTCCGCAGAAGTGGCTGCCTGTTTTGATGGAGTTTGTGTGCCCTCGTCGGCGGCGCCTTGGTTGGCCGGCTCTTTGAAGCCAGCCGTAACTCCATCTCCGCGGAAACGTTGAGATTTGATATACCGGGTCAGGAAGACCTGTCGGATGAGACTAATGCGGATATTGAAGGTATAGGCGCCATTAACGCGCTCGTTCACCGCATCGCCAAACGCATATGAGAGAATTTTCCGCGCCGCGTCATCTTGGCAAAATGTGGCAGTCGATTTCTCGCCGCAGAATTTCGCCAATCTCAACACTGCATCCACCACTGGCACGGAATAGGTTTCAGCAGTCGGGATCGAAATTTCCTCAGTTTGGCCGGTCTTTCTGCCAAGCGAAAAGTTCCATCCACTCGCCTGGCTTCCGACGAATGTCTTAACATCGACCCCGGGGAAAGCTGTGATCGAAAGCTCGACAGGTGCGGATTTATCGTCGGTTGAATTCGTCGTGGCGGGAGCCTGACTTGCTTCCTCGATTTTTGGAGTTGTTGGGTCGTTTTCCGTGAAAGTAAATGTATACGGTCTCCTCGAAAAATTATCGCGCATATCGAGCGTTGCGATTTTTACGCTTCGTCCCTTCAGATTCCCGTCGGTGTCTGCGGCGCCACCATGAGCGGCATCGAGGATGAGATAGATATCCCCCACGGACAGATCCTCTTGAGGCGGATAAACTGGATCAATATCCAGCCGCCGCATGGTCGTGTTCCACGCAAGAGCAACGTCATCCGCATTGCTTTCCGCTGGTGATTTCCAAGGCTTAATAAAGAATACTGTCCAGACTACCAGGACGGCCAATGGCAACCAAGTCAACAAGGTCCGCCCGGATGGCATGGAAAAACGCCTACTCTTAGTTTCGTTGTTTGCCTGCGGTGATTGTGCTTGGTTTGGATCGGGTGGCGGTTGAGGCGGAGCTTGCGCACCTGCCGGCGTGGGTTCATTTCCGTCGCTCATGTTGGCAGCCCCTAATGAACAAGATTGACAGCGATCTGAAGGCGCGTGGTTATCGCGCCAGCGGTGTCGGCAGGGCGTTCGAACTTTCTAACGAAAATTGATACGGCATCCTGTAGCGATGTCGCAGCCCGAAACAGCAGATCAGAAGCATGTTCCTCACCGCTCATATACTGCAACATAATCGCGATATTCCGTTCGGGGTCACGCAGCTCATCTGCGCTATGGCCTGCCCCAACTCCGTTTTGGTTGAGCTGAAATAGTCCGTAGCTTTTTTCGGTTCCCGCAGATTTAATCGTGGGGTCAAGCCCGGATTCGGCAATCGCGTTTGCCAGCGCCGCAACCTCCTGAATAGCTCCGTATCCGGCCTCCTGAAATCGCTGAACTATTAGCTGTGCCATGTCTTTTCGCTTGGGTGGGATTTTGGCAGCGTCAAAATTAATCGACACACTCGGGGATGTTGTCGGCGACAACGTTGCGTCCGAGGACGACAGGATCTCTGCTGCGACCGTCGCTATGAACTGGCTTGTGTTCTTGAGAGCAGTATCGAGCGCCGCTCCCAATTTATCGAGAGCGGCGGCGCCTGTTAGATTCAGCAAGCTAGCCGCGATTTTCTGGGGCTCAATTCCCTCTCGTCCCAACTCGCTGGCATCAACAGCATTCAATTTTGATGCAAGGGAGGTGGATGGGTCGGCGATAGCAGCAGCAGCAGCAGCAGTTCCAACTATCTGTGCAAGGTACAGCTCGCGAACCGTGGGCTGATCGGAGAGCAATGTTGCGAGGGTCTTTTGTGTGATCCGTGTAATGACCGCGAAGACAACACACTGAACAAGCCAGTCGTTGATATCAGCAGCCGCAAATTGGCCAAGGACTTCGGGGCGCTGCGCATAGGCCCCCCAGACTTGAGGAGATAACGAGAACGGTCCGGTCTCCGCGCCATTCGCATGCGGACCGTCGGTAATATCAGTGCGCAAGGAAGCGACGGCGACCAGGTAATGCGCGCTGACATCGTAGATAATCGCTTGCCACGCGCATTGTGACGCAAAGGCCAGTTTGTCCAACGGACCGGGTGTATCGCTGTTAAGGTCGACAGCAGCTTCCGCCACCCAACCTTTGGGAGTGTCCGCAATGCCCGGAATCTGAATCTCAACCCAGGGGATTTTCGTATCAAGGATTGAAACTTTGGCGCGAGCCGGCGCATCGATACCGATAGAGTTGCCACCAGGAGCATCTCTGAGTGTACGCGTCGAAATCATGACTGCCATCGAATGCTCCGTAGATTTGAGGGAAATTATTCAGAACATCAGTTGTCCCAGCTCGGTGGCACTTTTGTATTTGCGTGCGGAATCACCCGTACCGGTGCAACTTTTTGGAAGCTCGGCTTTGTAGAGCTGCAATGCCTCAGATATTTTCGGCGTCACATCGTTCTGTTGAACTCCGTCCTTTGTGATCGCGGGTCTCGGATGTTCTCCGCCTTGATAGAAGGCGACGAACGCATTGCGGGTTTCTTGATTCCAGACGCCGGTAGGGGGGACACACAAAAGGGATTGGATTTGTTTAAGCAGAACAGGAGGAAGCTTGCTCTCGAACGGCGTGATTGCTCCCATGGTTTGTTGTGGTGGCCGCGGAGCTGGCAAGTGTTGCCTGCTGTCCGGCAAAGGCCGCAAGGCTTCGATCTTTTGCGCAACGCTCTGGCCGGTTCCAACAACGACCCTCGCCTGGCCGTCTGTTGTCACAACGGCAGCTTGAGCGTCGGCAACATAGTCCGCAATTTCAGCCTCAATCATCGGCGGCATGCATAGCTTCAGATAGCTTTGTATCTCGTGGTACGCCTTTGATGGTGAGTCGATCTCATTCTGACGTCGGTAAGCGCCCCCACGATAAGCCGTTTGAAGCGACCCAACAAACTTCATAGTCCGGTCTGGGGGCAATCGATAAAGGAACGAATTGGCTGAAATATCCACCAGCCTGCCGCCCAGTCCAAATGCCTGCGCAACAACAGCCAGCGAAATACCACTCGCACCCGTCGCGGCCAATATCGCCGACGTTGTTTGTGAGAAACCCGATAGCGTATCGCGAACCGCAAGCCGGTCACGATCCAACTTAAATAACGTCACGAAATAGGCGTCGCAGCGGGTATCAACGTAATTAAACCCCGCCTCCGTTACTCTATACCAGTTTGTTTTTCCTGTAGAATCCGCGCTGTCTTTCGACAACGCATAGAGTACTCGCTGTACGTTATTTGAATTCGACTCCACCCGAGATGCGTCTATCGCTACGACTTCTGCATCCCCTGCATTAACAAAACTTGAGCATGAAGATACTCCGGCTGCAAAAAGCAAAATAGTAGCGTTCAGACTGCTACGAAACATAGCATTCTCCAAGGAATCAAGAATAAACGACATTTCACTTCGGAGAAATATTTGCGAGTCCTACTGTCGCAAACAATAGATACTTCAATTCAACCTTTGCTTTTCCACAGCTATATCTGCTTTCGCGCAGGCGGGGCATTGCGGTGGAATGTTGATGGAAATTTCTAACGGGCTGGTATTGGGCATTGCCATGAAATCGGACGTCCAGATACGGAAAGACATGAGCGCAGCCCCGCGTGGATGGCTGCGCCTCTTGTGCTTACCAGACGATTAGAAGCTCGGGATATTCGCTAGAAATCGTAGGCCGCATATCATCCGGCTTAATCAGGGTCGGTCGCCACATATAATGGAACTGTTCCTGATCGAGCCATTCCTCCAAGGCCTTGGCGGCCTCAGTATCGGACAGGTCGAACGGCAGTTCCTGAACAATGCGGTACTGCCGGTGACCCTTGAAGGCCACCTCGTCGATGGCGGTGGCGACTGTTTCCGGCTTGAAGATTGTGTTGGCGTATTTGGTGCGCACCTTGGTCGCCATCAGGAAATTGCCCTCTGCACGTTTCATCAGAAAGCACTCCCCAGATAGGTGTCGGTGATTTTCAAGCGGCCATGGCCGAGTTCGGCCGAGATTTGCCGCCTTGCGGCGCGATCGGCTTCGCGCTCCTTGGCGTCCATGTCTTTCCAGCGTTTGCCGCCCGCGAGCGGGCACGGCTTGCCGGTGAGCGCGGCGTAGCGCCGTTGGGCGTAGGCGTGGCGGAACCCGTGGGTGTTCCGCAAGCCGGCCTTGCTGGTCTGGTATTCGTAGCGCTTGAGGTGTTCGACGTAGGTTAGCTCGGCGGGGATCAAAGAATCCTGGCCCTTGGCAATCGTCATGACATATTGCAGCACCTGGCGCTGCTCCAGAGTCGCAATAGCGACAGTTCGTGCTCGCCCCCCTTTCGTCCAACTCGCCTGGAGCGAGATATGGTCGGCACGTATAGCCACATGCGGCCGGAACTTCAGGGCTTCCTCGCGGCGAAGGCCGAACGCGACCTGCAACTGAATCGACGCCTTGATGTGGGGATCTTCGATGGTATTGAATTTCGTCGGGTCGAGTACCTGCGCGCGATTGCGGGTCGCCTCGCCACGCTCGGCGACGCCATAGGCGGCGTTATCGCGGCTGACGACATTCGGTTTGTCGATCTTTTCCGCCCACCAGCGCAGCCAGCTCAGCCGGTTGCGCACGCTCGCGTCGGTCTTGTCCTCCTCGAGCCATTTTTCGACAAGGGCCTCAACATGCTTGGGTTTGAGGGAGGAAGCTCCCGGTAGCTTGTAACCAAGCTCCTGGAGGTCTTCGGCCATTGCGGTCAGTCCGCGTTGGCGATTGGCTTGCGTGCCGCGCGAACCGTCACGGTTCCGCCGGCACAAGCGTACAAGGTCCATGGTCAGATCGTCCATCAGACTCTATTCCTTTGTTCAAGGTGAGTGTTGATGGCCGATGCGAAGAGATCCTTGGATCAATACATCCCGCGAAAAGACATTCGCGGCGGGGGCCGGAATGCGGTTAGTCTCCTTTCTTGCGGTAAGAGCCGTCCTGAGCCAGCCGGATGGCTGGCCGATGTGGTGTGCCCTGTTGGGCGTCCGATACCGGCTCGGTGAGCTGGTATCGGGAGTTGCGCCGCCGCGGCGGCGCACGAATGCAGTGAGCAAACATGTTGCTCTCCTTTCTGAGTGGGGAAACGGTGAGGAAGATGGATCAGGCTTAGGCTTGATCTGGGGGGATAGTGAACGATGGCGCCTGCTAAATGCCAGCGCCTTGTCGGGTAAAATGATGCCGCTTCGTTCCGTTCGGAACGGGCATCATTCATCTGTCATGTGAGGGCATTTGAATAAACCAATGGGGTGATTGGGGTTTGGCGGGTCCGTCACTCCCCAACACGTTGGCGAGTGACGGACCCGCCGCCGCCCGCACGGTCGGACATCTGATGTCCGACCTATTCCGCCTTTGGCTTTGTGCCGATAGGTCCGCGTTCTGCGATGGGCAATCGGTGTGAGGTGGCACCGTGATCCACCGTCAGCAACCCGCAAGTCGTGTGCCGCCGCCGGGGGCGGTCTCCCGAGCACAGACTTGCGGAACGCTGATGTCGGTGGATCTTGTCGGGACCACCTACCGATGCCTGCCCATTTGGACCGCGGGCCGCTCGTGCCTGCACGCCGCGTCGGCGGAAGTGCCGGCGGCACATTGTTTTGTTGATGGGTTAGGAAGCTTGGAGGGGAAAGCCTTCCCCTGACTGCAACCCGGCGGGCGGTTTTACGTCACCCCTTCTGCGGGGGAGCCCGCAACGCCCCATCGCAATTCACGGCGTCTAACCTATCCGCGCGGGGTTTTGGTGAGTGGCAAACTACCACTGCTTTGGCAGACAAACGGTATTGTCAAGCTTCCCGACGGCACTTCGCACACCTACACGGTTGCGATAACACCAAAGACTTTCGGTATTAGCTCGAACGCAGTCTCCGGAAGTTGGGTTGGCAAGGTGGAATTTAAGACCAGGGCATAGTCTTCATTTGGCTATGACGGTGGCCGGCGGCGCTAACGCGGCGCACGTTGGCCTTGCTCGGCACCAGCCGGGAGAGCGGATTTTTCGATAGCCGCGCGGATGCTGACCGGCCCGACAATGGTTTCAGGGGGCATGAGCCCCTTGGCTCCATCCCAAATCTAAAATTGTAGCAATCCATAGTTGACAAACAAGACCGCTGAGATTGAAATAAAGAGAAATTAGGATCTACCACGGTGAGTAATAGAGCAAATATATCAGGCCCATTTACTCGCGAGATTTGGGTCAGGAGAGACGATGGGGACTTGGAGTACAAGCCGTGGCTGATTTTTGACGTTTCTCTGCCGGACAGTGCAAATCGTAAAATTTCGGCATTCGTTAGTAGCGAACTTGAGAGAGCATCAGTCTTTTTATTAAATCCGCCGTCACGAGATGAAGTTAGCAAAACCTCTGGGAGCTATTGTGATTTAGAGAATGCCCCAGCGACGGTCCCTCCAAGACTGCTCGCAATAGATACTCGCAAGCTGGATATGCTGCCGACTGAATTGGTAAATGAAAATTGGTACACTCTGGGTGACAGCGTTGGCGGAATAAGCTTAGAGAAGCCGCCGACACATAATGCAAAGCTGGCCACGCTGGTAAATCAATCTTCCCATGACATTCTATTTAGCCCCGGCCTGTTATGCCGCATTCGCGTTCCGCTACCAAATGGAGATGCCTTTATTTTTCAACTGGCTGAAAAAAATCTTAGGACGAAAGGCGTCGCGTTCTACAAGCCAATTGGCGGCCATCTAAAATACAAATCAAGATTCAAGAGCTATATAAACGACCTTTCTCTCAAGGTTAAGGGCTCGACTATGCCGCAAGATGAAGGCGACGTATCGTTTTATGTGTCGCCGACAAAATTTGAACGCCTGCGGACGCTTGTCCTAAATGACATTAACAAGCACAAATGGGATCATCTAATTGATCCAATCGATACTCTTCAGCATGAACTTTTAGAGGAATTGGGACCAGTTAACGCTTCGGACGGTATATCTCTATTATCCCGCGAGGAGCTTGAAATTGCTCGTTAAGTTAGCAGAAGCACCAATTACTACCGAAGTCACCACCTTTCTCGAGACCGTTTATACTGACGGCAAAGATACCGCCATTGCATTATCACTAGGCAATATATCAGAAGCAGACCCATTACTTCTCCGAATTCACAGCGATTGCCTAAGTTCGCATGTATTTTTTTACACTGGTTGCGACTGCCGACAGCAGATGTATCGCGCGCAAGAAATCTTGGCGGCCAATGGAAGCGGAATGATCGTATGGCTGGATCAGGAAGGGCGAGGCAACGGCCACACGGCAAAAGTTGCTTCTGAGCAGTGGAAGGCTCGTGGCATGACACAAGCAGATGCCTATCTTGCAGCAGGCTATAAAGCTGACGCTAGAGAATATGGATTGGCCGTTAAAATCATTCACTCCCATTCACCCAAAGGTATCCGGTTGCTCACCAGCAATCCCAACAAGGCCGCGGCAATAAGGAGCCTTAACGTCCCGTTTTCAAGTGAAGCGATCTAGCCATCATGTCACCCTCACCAAGAAGAGCGCGTATCGATCGGATTCTGACAGATATCCGCTCAGGGGAGAATATTGATCTCTACCTTTCGGTCGTCGTGTCGATTGCACTCATAGTGGCGAATTTATTTGGCCTAGTGACCGAGAAGTATTTTGTTCCGGTCACAATGGCAACGATCGCGATACTGACATATACAGTTTTAGGCCTGAAGCAGGCTGTAAGGGACTTCGGGGATAAGATTGAACCACCGTTGGCGAAGCCACCATTTCAATCTGAGTTTCCGGCAGATTTTTATTCAAAGCTTGAGGCAGCAACAGAAGTTTGGTTTTCCGGCACCCACCTAGCTTCAGTGCTCACTGCATATCATGAAATGTTGAAGAGGAAATTGGATCGCGGCGGGAAGCTACGGTTTCTTCTTATTCAACCTGACGGCACTGCCGCTATTATGGCAACAAAACGATTTCCTGGAACTGTTCCCCTTGATCAAGAAAAGCTCAGAATAGAGACAAGTCTTTCTATTATTGAAAACTTAAGAAAGATATATCCGGGCCAGATCGAGGCGCGCGTTATCGACTTTCCAATTGAATATACGACATATTTCCTTAACCCAAACTCTAAACAGGCTAGGATTTATGTTGAGCGATCAACATACAAGATATCGGGCGGCATGCATAAGCCTAAGTTCGTCTACGAAAAAGACGATGGTAAATGGTATCAACACATATCGAATGAAGTAAAACTTCTCTGGAGCGATGCCATCCCATGGAAGGGAATTGAAGCTACTCCAATTTCATCCTTGGAGCGTTGATGTAGAAATTTCCGATTAATCAGCGCACTCTTAAAATTGTGCTCTCGCTCACCCCATATGACCGCGCAATCCGCGCATACGGTTCGCCCATTGCCTTCCTTTTGGCAACCTGAGCCCTCTGACCGATATTCAGCTTCGGTTTCCGCCCGAACTTTACCCCTCGTGCTTTTGCCATCTCGCGACCGCTAGCAGTGTTCGCGAGAATCTTCGTGAGCGCGACGCACAACCCACCTTTTCTTTTGTGAATGAGGCCGCGAGATAAGCTCCTTCATCGATAGGAGCTGAATGGAATGGTTGGAGACCGCGCTGATGCCATGCTTGAAGTCATGGATGAAGCCAGGCATGAGGGAAAGTATCGGCGGATCGAGGTGATCACCGGTCGGCGGCAGCGGCGGAATTGGACTGATGAGGAGAAGGCGCGGATCCTTGTGGAAAGCGCGGAACCTGATGTGAACATCTCGGCTGTGGCCCGGCGCTGGGGCGTCAATCGCGGCTTGCTGAACGTCTGGCGTCGGGAAGCCGGGCTGACCTCTCAACGAACCGCGAAGGCCGGCGCGCAGCAGGCGATGTTCGTGCCGGTGACGTTGGTTGGCGATCAAACGTCTCCCCAGAACTCGCCGTCGGATGTCGCCCACTTCGCCGCGGGTCGGATTGAGATCGAGATTGCTGGCGCGCGCATGACAGTTATCGGCTCGGTAGCGCCTGAGCTGGCACAAGCGATGGTGGCGGCGTTGCGAGGTCGCCGGTGATCGGAGTTTCGCCAAATGGCGTGAAGATCATGGTGGCGACGCAGCCTGTCGACTTCCGGCGCGGCATGAATGGCCTGGTGGCTTTGGTGGCGTCAGCGCTTGCGGCCGATCCCTATTGTGGCGATGTGTTCGTGTTCCGCGCCAAGCGTCTGGATCGGCTTCGCTGCATTTACTGGGACGGATCAGGCATGATCCTGGCAACGAAATGGTTGGAGGCGGGCAAGTTCGTTTGGCCGCCGATCCGTGATGGCGCGATGCAGATGAGTGCCCAGGAGTTCTCGCTTCTACTAGCCGGCATTGACTGGACGCGCGTCAAACGAAACGCGGTGAGGAAACCCTCAAAAGCAGGCTGATCCTATTGGTTTTGCTTGAAGATTCAGGCTCATATGGTAGGGTCTGTCATGCCGCTTCGACCCGATCCCTTGCCCCAGGACAGTGCGCAATTGACCCGGATCATTCTCTTGCTCGACGAAGAGAATGCCGATCTCAAGGCGCGCGTTGCCTTCCTTGAGCGCCAGCTCTTCGGGACGAAATCGGAGAAGATGACGGTGCTCCACCCGACGCAGGCGGCGCTCGATTTTGGCGATCTCAATGAGATTCCCGTTGCGGCCAATGACGATGTCGCGCCTGCCGCCGAGGACAAAACGCAGCCACGGCGATCGCCAGCCCGCAATATCGGCCGTTTGCCCAAGCACCTTCCGCGTTATGACGAGATCATCGAACCGGAGAACAAGCTCTGCCCCTGCTGCTCGTTCGAACTTCATTGCATTGGCACGGACGTCAGCGAGGCGCTCGACATCGTGCCGGCGGTTGTCCGGGTGAAGCGGACGATCCGGCCGCGCTATGCCTGCCGGGCCTGCGAAAGCGTCGTTGTGCAGGCGCCGGCACCAGCGCGCGTGATGGACGGTGGCATGGTGACCACGGCGTTTGCCGCGCATGTCGCTGTTTCGAAGTTTGCCTGGCATCTCCCGCTCCATCGTCAGGCCCAGATGCTTGCCTCCTGCGGCGTCATCATTGATCGGGGCACACTCGGTGCCTGGGTGACGCGGGTCGCCTGGTGGCTAGAACTTCTCTATGACGAGCTACTCGCCTTCATCCGCTTGCAGCCGAGGGTGTTTTGTGACGAGACGCCGCTCCCGCGGCTTGATCTAGGGCGCAAACGTACCAAGGTGTGTCAGTTATGGGCGCAAGCGATCGACGATCGCCCATGGAATGGTCCGGCGCCGCCGGCGGTTGCTTATATCTTTGCCGAAAGCCGCAGCGCTCGCGAGATCGAGGGACAATTGTCGTCATTCGCCGGCGTGCTGCAGGTCGATGGATACCAAGCCTATAAGACCATGGTCAAACGTCGGGGGAAGAGCAATGTCGCGCCCATGCGGCTGGCCTTCTGCCTTGCCCACGCGCGGCGCAAGTTCGTCGATGTCGTCAAGCTCACCGGCTCCTCGGAGGCTCTGTCGATCCTTGCCAGGGTTGCCGAGATCTATCGGATCGAAGCGAGACTGCGCGGCGAAAATGCCGATACCCGGCTCATAGCGAGGCGTCGCGAGGCAGCTCCTATCATGGGAGAGCTGAAGGTCCACCTCACCAAATTGAGCGACGAGGTGTCGGCAAAATCGGCGCTTGGCAAGGCCGTCACCTACACGCTCAACCACTGGAGCGGACTGGCAGCCTTCCTGGAGGATGGCCGGATCGAAGTGGACTCCAATGTGGTGGAGCGTTCGATGAAATCGGTGGCCCTGACGAGGAAGAATTCGTTGTTCGTGGGCAACGAGCGCGGTGGCAAGACCTTCGCTGTCCTGGCATCGCTCGTCAACACCTGTAAATTGAATGGTGTGGACCCCGAGGCCTGGCTTGCCGATGTGCTGGAGCGCATCATCTCCAGCAAGGTAAAAGCCAGCGAAATGGAATGTCTTCTCCCTTGGAACTGGAAGGCTGAGCGCGAGGCGATGACAGAACAGGAGCGACGGGCGGCATGACATCGAACAGCCAAGAGACGACCGCACGACCGAAGCTCGATGACAAGGCATTCGAAGCCTTTATAAGGGCACGTCGTCCAGCATCGCCAATCTGGTCAATGAGCGGTCTCGACGGTTATCTTACGGCTCTCATCATCGGCCCGAAGTTCATCGACCCACGCCAATGGATCCCGGAACTGACCGGTCCGCATGCCCTGAACCTGCCGATGGAGACAACCGAACATCGGGCCGTGCAGACGATCGTTGCGGAGTATAACCGCATCTCGGCGAGCCTTTCCGAAACACCGAAAGACCACTGGCCCAGGTTCACCAAGATCGATGATCAGACCTTTGATCCGTTCGATTGGGACCTCTGCTTTTTGTTGGGAACAGGATACGCGCCGAGGCTTTGGCAGCCGGTTCTTCGAGGTCATGCCGGGACTGGCGATATCATCGCGCCCATCCGCAAGCTCGGCGAGACAAAACGGAAAGCGACCCGCCAAGATGCTACTGCCGTCGCCGAAGCACTTGTCAATATCCGAACCTACTTCATGCCGAAGCGGGCAAAGCAGAAGTTCTGAAAGAAAGTGCTATTGCGATCCCGTCAACGCCGAAAGCAGTGGGCTGTTCGTCGCGCTCACGAATCTTCAGCCGCTGCACGCGAGCGACCCAGCCCCGCAAATACGCAATGACGTCAGCAAAATCGAACGTCGAGTCGATATAGGGCTCATCGAGAAGCCGGAGTTGCGCGCCCACATTTTCAACCTCACGCAGCGCAAGAACCATATCGATCGGTTCCCTGGCAATGCGATCCGAGACTGTAGCAAGCAGAATATCGCCGGGCTCAAGACTCGCCAGAAGCCGCAGGAATTCCGGCCTCCCCTTGGTGTCTTTACCGCTCTTCTTCTCTTCGATAATCCGGTCGCATCCGGCCTTCTGAAGCCTGTCGAGCTGATAGGCGAGATCCTGCCTTTTCGTGGAAACTCTGGCGTACCCGTAGATCATTGCCTTATTCCGCCCGTTAAATGAGCGCGCGCCGCTGGCTGCAACATGACTTCTAAGTCTTTCAATTATTTAATGAATAACCCCAAATTGCAAACCGTCAAAAATCACGACTTATGCAAGTGGGCCGGATTCACGTTCTGTTACAGATTTCCGCGTTCGGCAACAATTTAAGTACTTGATTCCATTACAGCGACCTTGGCCGGATAGCCGTCAAATATGGACCGTCAAAAATCGTGATTTTTGACTATCCCGAACAAGCCGCAACGTCGCGGTTTCCGGGGGTTTCCATGAAATTCTATGCGCATTTTTCCGGCCTGCTGTGCGCCAGTCTTCTTCTCGCGTCGTGCAATCCGTTCGAAAGCAATCCGTCCGCGAAGGACATTTCAAAATCGTTCAACAACCTCGTTCCGGTGGCTTCCATCACCGACGTGACCTGCGTCGCCGCCGTCGGCGCACCGGGCCGCGTGTGCTCGTTTAATGTCGACGGCAGTCCCCGCAACCGGCGCTTCACCAAGGACGATCGCGGCCAGTGGCAGCACGATTAACGGAGAACCCGATGTCCAAGACCTATGCGCTTGCGCTTGTGCTCGCCCTTGGCGTAGCCGGTTGCAGCAAGGCCGACGGCACCCCGTCGGGAGCGTCGGTGGCCACCACTCTGGTCTCAGGGATGGAACCGGGGCTGTCCGGCACCGTGGAGATTCGTGGCGAGAACGTAGCGTGGACAACAAACCTCGTTTCCAGCTCCCCCTATACCATCCAATACATGGCCGGGTTCCAAGAAGGCACGTTCACCCAAACCTATACCGTCAAACCCGATAGCGCTTGCAAGTACAACGTATCGGCCAAACTCGACGTATCGGGCGCCAACGGAGAACACCAGGAACATGAAACCAAGGTCGATTTCAGCACCCTGAAAGACGTCAAGTCGGAAGCGGCACTGAGAACCTTCAAGGTTCTCTTCGGCGACGCTTGCGCTCTGAAAAGTCCCGTATGCCTTGCGAGCATCGACGTCGCGAATTTCATCCTTTCCCTTGAGCAAATGCAAAAGGCCGTCTCCGACATGAAGGTGATCTGCAAGCCTTCCTGACGCAGCGCCACGACCTCGCGATGCGGCCACCCGCCGCTTCGGCCCCAAAACCTCTCCAACAATCGAAGCAAGGACCGCCTCATGACGTCCCGTTCCATGCGCGTACTCGTCACCCTCACCATGACCCTCGGCCTCGCCACCACGGCTGCCATCGCGGCACCTCTGGCCGATACCCCTGACAACCGCGACAAGGTCGTTGCGGGCGTCACGAAGATGTTTAGCACGCGAGGCATTACCTCCGACAGGATTCAGCAAACAGGGTTGTGCCAAGTCACTGTCGACGGCAAGCTCGTGTTCGACTTCACTCAGTTGCACGGCCTTGTTGAACTCGGCCTGACCAGCCAGTTCGGCAACGGAAAGCACGTCGCGGTCACAGGAAATACCGCGAACGGCGGCAATGCGCCGTTCGTGTGTGTCCTGGGCGGTAGCCAATGCGACACCAAGATTGAGGCGGACGACGTATCCTCGAGCGGCTACGCGACGATGTCAGCGGGTGTCGAGATGATCAAACAAGTCTGCAATCCGTAGGCGTCCCCATGAGCCGTATGTTCCCTGCTACTTTGCGGGCTGTTGCCCTTGTCACCGCCATGCTTGTGTCCTTTGGCGACGCCGGAGCCCAAGGCATGCCGGATGCGGCGCTGTCCGACCCTGAGTTTCTGGTGGCGTGTCGCAGCAGTCTGCCGGAACTCGGGCGTCAGCATGCCATTGGACTGAAGGCGACGAATGTCGAAGTCGATGCCCGGTTCCTGATCGTCCACTTCGGCACCAAGGTTCCGAACTCCCAACTCGATTACACGTTGACCGCTGAGCTATCACCAAGCCAGCAGGCCGCGATGCTCTCCCGCTTGGAAAAGGCCAAGGAGCGGCTGTGGATGGTCAACCGGCCCGCCACGATGCCCGCGAAGCCGCAAGGCTACGGGCCGCTACTGGTATTTGATCTCTATACCGACGATGGCAAGGGCAACTGCCGCAACCTGACCAAGGGCCACAGCATGGAAATGGCATTCGATGTGAAGGACAGTCTGCCGCCTGCGGTAGCGGCACGGTTGATTGAGCTGCGGCGCTGAAACCAAACCCTGTCACAGCCGCGTGGCGTCGGCGTGACAGGGTCATCGCTGCCCAGCTGACGGGATGGCTGAAACACCCTATCCGAATATGCCTTGCGATATGTAGAAGACACCTGCAGGGAACCAACCCAGTGCAAAAAATCCTGCTCCGATCGCGATCCCTATGCATACCCGAGCTCCACTACTGGGTTTTAGAGCATCGCTCTGATAGCGGCTAATATAAGCCATCATCGCCGACAAAGCGGATAGAAACACGCCAGCACCGAAACACCAGCACCCATATTTTATGCATAGCGGATCGGCAAGCATAAGACCGCTTTGCACTTGTGCAAGTGCTCCTTGCGACTGCGGGTTTTGTCCCAGGGTGCTCTTCATCGCAGAGCCAAGAAACGAGAAAACCGCAATCGCAGCAGCACCGTTGATGAGAAGAAGTGATCTTAGAGCAATGAACGCGTATTGGCTGGTGATCTCTTTTCGACGGCCGAGCATGTCATTCGCGACCTTCTCCTTTTCCACTGCGAGCTTTGCTCGTTCGATTAAGATCTTTTGGTATTCCCACTCCCGGCTGTTTTGCTCAGGGGCTGCATCCCTATCAGCGGATGCCCTGCCTGCAGCCCGGGAATTTCCACGACGCATTAGAAACATGTGTCCCCCAACACTTTCAAATCGAGATGAACAAGTTAAAGTAGAGATTTACGACGAATCTTTTCAACTGACGCATACTTAAGGGTATGCTGGCTCGGCTTGCTCTACGAGGCCCGAGAGGGCTCGCGGTTGATTGAACTGCGGCGATGAAACCAAGCCCTGTCACTACCGCGTGGCGTCGGTATGACAGGGCCGTCGCTGGCATGTAGGGAATGGCAGCGATCACGCGGCCTATATCAGACAGGAACAACAGCTGCGACACAAGGACTAAACACCATCTATTGGACACTGGCGATATCTACAATAAATGTCCTTTACCATAGATAGGAGAGTGACCTTGGTATCGATCTGGTTGCCTATAAAGAACGGCCCTTTGTTAATTGGAGCAAAATGTTTGCTGGATGCTTTTCAAGCAGATCCTGCCTTGAGGGGCCGATATCGTGTCGGTGATGAGCGTAGAAAGGACGGCAAACGCGAGATCGAAATTATTTGTGACACGGAAGCGACCGCTGATAAAGCCAAGGACGTTGCGATGATTGCAAAACTTTCCTGTCCATAAACTCATCTATTTTTACTCGCGTAAGAAATTCCAGCACCTGCGTTTATGAAGCAGTTGGCGGCGCCTTCTTTTGCTCGAAATTTAACAACTGCCGGAAGCAATCTGCAATTGTATCCGACTATCGTTGCGTCATGAGCAAGTTCGCGTTCCTCGTCATCGGCAGCTCGACCGCCATTTTCCTCGCCTCTGGCGGATACACGCTGGTGCCGCGTGAGTTCTATGATCCGGCCTGCACCATCAAGGGAAACATTTCCTACAACGGTGGCCAGAAAATCTACCATATGCCGGGTCAGGAGTATTACGCCGAGACCGTGATAACCTACACCAAAGGCGAGCGATGGTTCTGCTCAGAGGCCGACGCCAGGGCCGCCGGATGGCGGAAAGCGGGAAGATAGGCGCCGAACCTGAAATTTCTCAGGTCAGCTTGGGAGCGGCTCGTGGGTGAGGATTGGAATCCTGGGGAGCCCTGCCACCACTATGGGCACGTGGCAGCAGGGCACGTCGCCGACACAAGGGTACATGCGTCAGCGACAGGGCATACAAGCCATATCAGACAATCCGCGGGCCGAACCATCTTTTTCTCGCCGTCAGGTCTCGGGCGTTCGCACGTCGGATTGCTCATCGGCCAGGATGCCGGCGATCGCAACGACCCGGTTTCGGAGCCGCGGCGAAAGACGCAGCATGGTCTCGATCAGTTGCCGCCCATCGGTTGTCGCGATGTAAGCAAGACGCTCATCGATCTCGGCGGCCGCGTCGTGGACATCGGCGCCGGGTTCCGGCAGACCATCAAAAAACCGGGCCGGCGAAACCTGGAGGAAGCGCGCGATCTCATAGAGCATCGAGGCACTGACGCGGTTCTTGCCGGTCTCGTATTTCTGCATTTGCTGATAACTGATGCCGATCCCTTTCCCCAAATCCCCTTGTGACAGGTTGCATTGAACGCGGAGAAGCCGGATCTGGCGCCCGACATGGCGATCGACAGGGTGGATTTCCGAATTCAGTGGCAACGCGATTTCTCGCGTGTTGTTGGCTCTCATCTTCGACGACCTCAAGGTTGCGAAGGCGCGATGTTAGCCTGACTGAGGCATTTCCACTTTCAAGTTTGTGACATTTTCGTAATGTCGCGCATTTTTGATCGAGGACCGTCTGCAACCGATTGGCGATCTATTCAGTGCACGCTACTATCCTCCCCCATACATAGCGAGGGTGCGCCTGATGCCAAAATACAAGAGGTTGTCGGATGATGATCTATTGCTGGCGATCGATCGAACACGCGCCGAGATCGAGGGGCAGAAGCAGATTGTCGCCAGGCTCGTGGCTACTGTAGGATTCCCGGACGAAACCGACCATCGGCGGCTGTTGACACGCACATCCTGATGCGCGCCATGCTGGAATCGGATCTTACGAAAATGGAAGCCGAATGGCAGCGTCGCCAATAAGTCCCCGTGTCCAATCCCTCCAATGGTTTTCGGCGTCGTCTCGCACCCTCCGCGGCTGCCCAGATGAGCAAAGCAAGCCTGGATTCTACTTGCCCGTTGCCAGCGCAATGATCGTCAATTGCGCGATCGACGATGGCTCAGATCGTCGCCTTGTCGAGCTCAGGAAAAAGATCTTCCGCAAGTGCCGTGCGCTACTCGCACCACTCAGCTCTATGATCGTCGCGATGCGACGTGAGCCTTGATGAAGTGGAACGCATCCTGATCTAATGGCGGGTCAGCTCAGGGTCAGTGTAGCCACATATTCCCGTGTTACAGCATTGAACTCGTGCAGCACTGTTTCGGGCATCGAATTCCACCGGTGGCCTAGCGCGACCGCAAACTGGGCAGGACCGGCATAATAAAGCCTGATCTGCTTCAGCTGCTGTTTTGCCGCGAGCCCGGCAACGCGTGCTTTGACCTGTCCGACGAGCGCCTGCATTTGCTTGGCTGATGTAACCGGGACCGAGAGGTGAAACCGCTGGGTTTCCTCAGCAGGAATGCCCGAGGCGACCAGGTCGCCGTAGGGGTCCCTGAGGATTCCAATACTCACGGTAAGGACGTCAGCCGCGACCTGAGGATCCGACACATCCCACTGCGGATAACTCGCGCCGGGTTCAGGCCGATCGTCTGTTGCCCAAACGCCGTCGCGGGTCACGATATCAATGTCGAACCCTGTGGCGGCCCGGAACGACCATCCGAGTGCGAATCCAGCCGACAGACGATAGGATCCCTGCAGAGTCAGGCGGGAGGCCCCCTGTTGTTTGAACCAGGTGGCTGTCCGCCGCAGGGGCTTGAGCAAACCTTCATTCCAGTCGGCCGTACTGCCGGCACCGGCCGAAAACGCTGCGGCGTCAAGCTCCAGCATCGAGGAATTGCTTTCCTTCCGGTCGGATAGGACATGCAGCGCAGGAGGTGGCAACGGCAGGCTCTCGCCCATGGCATTTTCGATGCACTGGACCAAGATCTTCCTAGTCAGAAAACTTCCGATGTTGTGGTTCGCCTTGGCCAGGGCCAGAAGGTCGTCGAAGACTTTCCGGACTTGGCTGACCTTGAGGTCCAAGGTGGGGAAAGCCTCATGGAACGCGCTGTCAAACAGGCTCCGGGCGGCCTTCTCATCCGGTATGTTTCGCTCTTCAAAGTCGACGAAATCCACGACGAATCCGCCAAGCGGATCTGGGTAGAAAGCAAGAACATCCGAACGGAATTTCGCGTCGAAGGCTGCCTTGAGATCGACAAACGGATCGTAGAACGGGCGGGCCTTGCGAACACGGTCGCGATCATTCGCCATGTAAGCCAAGGTGGCCGGAATTTGTGGCGTGACGAGAATATGCGTGCGGGCAGTATCTGGGTAGCTCTTCTGATAGTGCAAGAACCCTTCCACGATCTCCTTGATGTCAGCCGGCTTGAGCACGCCGGATTTGGCCTGATGACGGTCGATGACCGAGCCGTGTAGGGCAAGGGGCGCGAAAAACCGGACCTCAAGGTCTTCGAGGCCCTCGAAAATCATGCCTTCAAACGCGGGATTCATCAGCCAGGCCGGGAGACGCGCAAGGCCGTCCCAGATCTGATATTCGAAGCCATCCTGGGCAATCACCCCACCCATGCCCTTGGAATCGGTCAGTGTCGGTGCAGGTTGCTTGTCGGTCATGTGTCCATTTCCAGTCTTACATTGTGTTCGAAGCCGTGCGGATCGAAGAGCCATGCTCCCGCCTCGAACTTCTCATCGCGCAGGCGCACAATCATCAGGACGGCGAAGCTACCTTTGAAGTCCGGATCACGGACCAGATCCCGCATGCTCTGGACGTCGATCCCGCTAGGGCGGACTTCGAAACTGGGATGGCTGTGCCACTCGCCAATATAGTTGTAGCGCCGGTATTGGTGCCGCGCCCGATCGAAGAACCGCGTTGCATCGCGGGCGGCTTGGAGGATATCGACCAGAAACCGACTGAAAGTGCCGGGTCTGGCCTGAACCGTCATGGTCGACACGCGGAAGTGAGAAGGCTCGATCTGTTCGCCGAACAGTTGGCCCCCAATTTCCTTGTCCCCTGCACGCTTGAGAGCAGCCGTCAATGTTGCCAGTTCACTTGGTGAAAGCTTTAAGAGCATCCAGCAATTCTCCGGCAAGTTCGATTACAAATTTCTGAGCTTCAGCATCCTGGGTATTGTTGTTCCATTCCGACGGACCCCCAACATCAAGCGCGATTACATGGCCGTGCATGTCGAACGCCCACTCCTTGCGGAAGCCAATCATCAGCCAGCGGACATCTTCAAGCTTGTCGTCGAGAATATCGAGGATAACGCGTGCGGCATGCGACGCAGCCATGCTAATCGCCGCGTCATCGGCCACGATGACCTCACCATTGTCACCGATCGCCTCGTAGTCCCGACCGCCGGTAGAAAGCGGCACTACTCGTCCTTTTTCATCCGTCCAGTTTAAGAGAGCTTCCCGCCCGAGGGTGTAGGCGGCATTGCGGTTTGGCACGGACGGCGCAACCAGTGCGCCGATGCCGCCTTCGAACACCTCCACAGAAACAAAGGGCTTTTGGTTTTCGAAAGCTAGGGCGCCGAGGAGCATCGATGTCGCCGGATCGCCCGAGGCGTCCACAATAATATCGCAACCCGTGATCAGGTCGAAATGGGCTGCGTTCGTCCGGGCTGATTTCTGCCAGTTCAGGTTTTCGTCAACAGTCGTAATGTTAGCTCCGGGAACGATATGTTGTAATCGGCGCTTCAGGCCATGGACTTTATGATAGCCGACATCCCTCCAGTCGAGGACATGCCGTTCCAGATTGCCCGGCAAAAAGACGTCACCGTCGAAGATGCGCATGGTATCGATCCCACTGCGCAAAAGCATTTCCGCAACTTTCGAACCGACCGAACCTGCGCCGATAATAGCGACCTTCTTGCCCTGAGCCGACGGCGCGCGTCCGGATCGCAATCCGGTTTCGGGCGGCAAGATATAGACTTTGCGATGATAGGCGGTCTCCGCCAGTACATGGAAGACGTTGACGCCGTCGTTTTCGATGAACACGGTAACGAACGCCGCCTCCCCGTCGACGGGTGGGCTCTCCCAGATCGCAGAAATGAAGGCGTTTCTTTCCAAGGGGAGATCATCAGGCGTCTGTCCGCTTACCAATATGACGGGGACCGGAAACCGCCATGTGTCCAGATCAAAAGATGGCGGCCGTTGCGTGCCTGCGCGGTCGATGGCGTCACTCAGGAAGATAGGTCGGACTTTCTCCGAGACAGACCACCGCAGCGCATGAACATCTTCGATACTGCCGCTCAAGAGCCGTTCAAGGAAGGCACGCCCAATAAAAACCGGTGACTCACCCCAGGTGTATCGCTGGATTTCGCCTACGTGATGGGCCGACTTTACTTTGCCCTTCTCCCCTTCCCCGAGCGGATTTTCCAAATCGAGCAGCCCGTAAGCGCTACGCAGGACATCTGCACCACTCGCGCGAGACGTCCAATTATCGGGGCGAAGCTCGAGACAGAGCGTCCCACCCTTGCCGTACTGATGCTGGGACCATTTTGCTTCAGGATCCTGAGGCTCGACCCACGCCGGCACGAGCGGGAAATTATCGGGGTAGACGAGCCGGATAGGATAGGTGGCGCCGTGCGCCACGATCGAACCGACCGCCGCAAACTTGTAATCGTGAATTTCCCAGCGATCGAAAACAAACCAGTCGTTTTCGGCCGCCAGGTTCTCCACAGCTTCTTTTTCGCGAGCAACGCGGACGGTGTTATTAACCCACCAGATGCTCATGCAAATCCACGCGGCTTCGTGGGAGCGGCCATCGCGTCCGGAAACACATACGTGGACGTGCCGGCTGTGGCCGCAGCCTTCTCGAGCAGGCTGCTGGCTTTGGCTACCTTCTCCGTTGTGGTCGCGGGGAACCGTTCGCCGAACACCTTGCGCCAGTACCAGGTCGCATCATCCATGTCGTCGGTAGACTGGGCTTTTCGCGCATAATCGGCGTAGGTCTTAACCTTCGCCATGAACGCCTTCCACTGAGCGACTGACACCTTCGAAAGGATATCGGTGCCTACAGAGGGGTCGCTGATGAAGGGCTTGATGTCCATCTCTGCTTGGAAGCCATATGCACGATGGATGCTCTCGAGCATTTGGGCGAAGGCTTCACCGTAATGAACTTCATTTTTCGGCGCATGAAGAGCCGTTAAAACCTCGAGTACGAAGCCTTTGGGTCGTTTGCCCGAATTGTTTTCGCGGCGCCACCATTTGAACATTTTGACCAGCGGCTTGAGGCGACCGCCGAATTCACCATTACGGTCTCGACTCCATTCGATATGTCCTGGGGGATCGGTCAACTTCCACTCGCCCGATTCACGATCGGGAATCTTGTACTGCTGCCCCCATTCGATCACCGGCACGACGTCCATTTCCGCGAGCGGAGTGATTAACTTAATCGAACGTTTGTTGATACGCTCGACGTCATAGCCTTCGCCCCCATCCTCAAGAGCAGCGCAGAGCTCGTTCAGCACATCATCTGGCTTGTCGTCCGTCGTGTAGTTGGTGACGATGATGATGTCGACGTCCGGCCGAACCATCCCATCCGCATCCATCTTAGGACGAATGGAGGTGTTACGTGCGTAGCTCCCCGACAGGAAGTCTCCCACGAGCCTCGCCTTAAACTCGCCCAGCGCTTTCAGGTGGTCACGGACGCCCGTGTGGGCTTTTGAGGAATTGGTTTTCGTGGTGGGGCTGGGTTCAATATCTTGCAGTAACTCGAGAAAGCGCGCGTTGGGGACCATATATACCTCTGGAAGTTCGTGTGAGTCTGCCGGCCCTCTCAAAGCCAAGTAACTCTTCGCTAACTATATAGGAATGTTGCGCGCAATTCCAACCCAACGTTGCGAAGTCCACATGGCATGTTCGCGCGACATTCTTCGAGTTGACCAAAATCGAAGCGGCCCGCCGACTCGGCCGCTTCGGCGCTATTTCGTTGATGACGCTATAGGATGAAACGAACCGCACTCCGGGCGCGATCTGTGCTTCCATAACGCTAATCCAAGTCCGGTCGCCAAGCCCGGTGATCTCGGTTTTAAGTTTCGGTTGTTTCAGATTTGGGATGAATTAACGTGCCCAGGAGTTGGGGGAGATATCTATGCTGAGAAAGTTGTTTCGCATGTTCACTTCGAAGCAGACCGAAGATCCGGAGGCCATGCTTTATAGCGCCGTATTCAACGAAACAGCAGCACAGGGCCACCTGCTGGGTAGGCGAGCGACGGATCGCTGCACGGAAATGCTCGGTGAAGCTCTCAAGAGTGTCGACGAGCCGCCAATGATGCGGGCAAAGCGAGCATATGCTGGCTACAAAGCCGTCGAGGAAAAATACAGTGAGATTCTTCTTGAGCAGATGAAGCCGTGGGTTGAAGCAAACCTTGGCGGCAAAATCAGATCACTGAACCTCTCCGCCAATATCGAAGAGCTACTGCCGCAAGCTGCGGAACATGCGCGTGGCCAGTTTCGGGAGAATGCTGCATCGGTATTTAGTCGGAAAACCAAGGACCTGCTGCAGGCCGAGCTAACTTGGCGATTGGCCAACGCCGACCGTCTTGAACAGAACGCCTTCGAGCCTCCGCCATGGGCCACGGAAGATGAACAATTGAACGCCAGTAAGATGATGGAAATTCCGAGCCTATTGAAGGGATAAGTCTTCGCATATACGAGCCACCCCGGATAACGATCCTAACGGTGAGCACGATTTCGGCGCGGTGGATGTCGAAGGGTATAAGATCTTCTGGAAGATCGACTACTACGTCCTGAATATGCTCTAAGGCTCCGAAGATCCGTCCAATCCTGAGATCACCAAGCGCGTGTTGACGATCATGCTCGCCGAAGAATACTAGGCCTTTGCGGCAGATGCGGGCTTTCGCCCGCCTCTCACACTTTGGGGGTCTCACTGGATGGCCAAGGCCAATGATAGCTTGGGTCGTGAATTAAAACCCCGAATATATATCGCAAGCCCCGACTTTCAGCTCTGCTTGGATGGTGGATCAGTTGATTTGCCGCTTCACTTCACGCTCAAGCCCATCCATCCATTTACAAACAGCAACCCGTCCCTTTGCCTTGGCAAGGTTGTCAATCTGATCGGCTGTTTTCATAAATGCGTCTTTGATTTGAGCTTCGGTCATCGACTGCGCACATGGCCGAGACATCGATAGCGCGTAAACACCAGCTGGTGTATCCATATAGTCCTTCTTGCAATATGTCGTCGCCCTAATGAAAGCAGCATTTGCATTGAGCATATCCAATTGACAGGTCGGCTCGGTGGTGCCGTTCTTCTCATCAGACATGCTCGGTTCATCAGAAAGCCAAGAGACAGCGTCAGGGCTGACTTTGTAGTCGATCGCTACATCCGCGAAATTTCTCGCATCAAACTTTTCCCATACCATTTTCTTGTTGGTGCTATCGTCGAACTTCCATGTCACAGCAGTCAATTTTTGAGACGCCCCGAATTTGTCGTCGTATGTTACCGTGATCGAGAAAGCACACGTCGATGAGAGAGTTTTGTCACTATACAGAGCCTCTGTCACAAGCTCAGCGAAGCGCTTCACAACGACGTAGACAAAGATTTGCTTGCGTCTTTGCTGGTAGAAATCAACGGAATAATCCCGGCTCAGCCAAGCATCGCGAAATATCGCCAATTTCTCAGCGTATTTATTAAAGTCCATGGAGGCTGTAACCAAGCAGCCAGCATCATTGATTGTCTTCGATGTGAGGGTTGAAAATGACTTTAGCGCCGAATAAGCATCTTCTTCAGAAGAAGCCATGCTCTCCGAGGGGATAATGCATAGAATACATAGCACAACAGTCATGATTATATTTAGAAATCGCTTTATAAAATAGTCTACCGTCCCAATAAAGTTTGACATTCCGCAATTAATCCTCATGAAAACTTCGATTAAAGCGGAAAATACATATAGAATATTAAGATAGCTTCAACTATCAAAGACGCCACATGCAGAACGCACGGGCAGTGCAGTCGGTCCCGTCGCCCCTCGGACGCGATGCTGAGGCTCCTGCGGCTGCCCTAATTCGCCCTTAGCGTGGCGAGAATCCCCGAAATCCCGCCCGCCGCGGCGCGATACTGATTTCTCAGATATTCTTCATTCTCAGATTCGAAGCGCCTTTGTCGCTCCAAGAGCTGCCATGCATAAGAGTTGGCTGCGGCAGTGCCGGCGATGTGGCCAGGTGACTTGACCAACGTTAAGGCCAAAATTGCAGCTAAACGGATTTTGGGTTGGCTGAAACTGATGGCTTTTGGCCTAGCGAACGCGGCCCGACGCTTCAGCCGCCGCAATATTCCGCTGCACCTCTTCGGCAAGCTTCGCTCGTTCGAGCATCTGTTCTTTCGTGGGCATATAAACCGACACTTCTGTCTGCCGTCTGCCAACGCCCTGTATATCCATATCAAGACGCACGGGCAGGCGTTGATTGATAGGAGTTTCCGCCAGCAGTTCCAGACCCCGGACGCGAATGACGCATCGTAGGGGTGTGAACTCTGTTTTGAAGGCCTTATCTACCTTCGGGATGGATGCTTGGCGGATCACGTCGATCTTCATCAGTTCTGGCAGCCAAGGCGATCCAGCAAATTCCTCAGAATACTCGAAGAACCGCATCCCACTTTTGGGGCGGAACACGTTCTCGCCCCGCTGCAGGGAGAGGAGTGACTGCAAAATCTGCGGCAGGGCCTCTACTCCCTCTACCCGCGCAATGTGCCCCTGAGCATCAAGATAAATATCACCGGTATCTGGATGAGCCGCGAGGATGCTCCCGAGCTTTTGCGCGTCGATACGTTGAGCGGCGGATGCTATCGGGCATACCAAGGTCAGCCCTCCTGGATGCCGCGTCAGGATCGGAGCCTGCACAAGCTGTCTGCCGTCGCCGAATTCGTTCGATAGGATGTACCTGTCTTCGGCGCTGACGCGGTCAAATCCGTCAATGAATGCAATCAGGTCGTGCTGGTCGCCCAAAAGGAAATGCTGAAGCTCAAGGGTCCAGCTCGTCGCCGATACCGTGGCGATGTTACCGGTACAGATCACGGCGGGACCGATGGCCAGCAAACCGCCGACCGGCGTACTTCCCGATCGTCCCAGGTTCTCGATTGCGGCGGCCTTTTCGCGTTCCCGCTTCATGTCCCTCAGCGCCGGCGCTGTGTATGTCACTTCATCGCGATCGATGAGCCGCGCGTGATCGGCGCAAAGCCATATGGCGTTGCTGATATCCGACCTTTGCTCTGGGGTCATTGAAGCATCATAACGACGTCCGCCGGGAGCGGCCGCGCAGATATGAGCGGCTTCACCCGTATTGGCCACTGCGTCAGGAGCCTCTTCGCTCGGGCCGATCGTCCCTTTCCCGCAACCCGCCATCGAGCAGTGCCAGCCGGCACGCGCTGCAACGGCATTTTTGACCTTGGTCGAGAAGTTGTCGCGATTGCTCATATGCTGGCTTTCCAATGCTCACCACGTGGAGATGGGTCTGACGCCTATTCGTCGGGGAACAACAACCTTTCATAGTCGACGGCGCCATGGAGGACATGCAGCACTTCCACGGCATCATCCGCGATCCGGTAAAAAATAAGGTAGTCACCATAGGGGCGCCGGCGGATACCGGCGTCTTCTCGGCCGGGCAACAACGGAAAGGCTCGCGGCATATCTTCCAGAGCTTCACAGCGGTCGTAAAGCTCCCTGACAAACGTCTCTGCGCGAGCTGGATTGTCCTGTTTGATCCAACGACCAATGTGCAGCATGTTTTCCCATGCCGCATCGGTAATCCTGACCTTCATTTACGGCTGCTTTGTTCCGGCAGGCCAAGCTCATCACGAAGCCGTTTGAACGCGACATCAAGCGGCATGGTCCGCCCGGCTTCAGCGTCGGCAATACCCCGTGCAAGAGCTTCATCCAGCGCCTTCAGCTTTTCAGCACGATCACGCTGCTGGTTGTAGCGCTCCCGAACCAGATCGCGAATATACTCGCTGCTTGACGCGAACGCGCCGGTGCGTACCTGTTCGCGAACGAATTGCTCCAGTTCGCCCGTCAGGCTTACGGTCATCTGTCCTAATGGTTTCATGACATCGTCTCCTTTGCTCTCTTATAGCATATAGTGAAAATTAGTGACTAACACTATTTTACACTAGACACTCGCCCGGAATGGTAACGCTTTGACGCGGTTCCCGCGGCTCTTGTCCTGAAGTGGGGGCCAAGGGCTTCGCCCCTTTCTCCCCCAAAATGGTCTTCCGCCCAGCTTCCTCCGCTATGCGGCGTGCAGCCGGTTCCCCGCGAAGACATTTTTCCCCTTCCATCCCCATCGCTCGCGCGACCCCGGGAAGCAGAACGCGGTTCTGCTCCGTGTTCGATTTGAACAATCAAGGAAGGAAGACATCATGGACACCATTGCCATCATCCATGAAACCATCATCGAGCCGGTCAGCATCCGCGCGGCCATCGAACAAATCCCGCTGTCACGTCTGATGCCGAGCAAGGCCAACGTGCGCCGCGTCAACGCCGCCATCGGCGTGTCGGAACTGGCCGACAGCATCGAGGCACACGGCCTCATCCAGAACCTGACCGTGCGCAAGGCCAAGAAGGGGAAATACGAAGTGGTGGCGGGTTCGCGCCGCTTGGCTGCCCTGAACCTGCTGGTCAAGGAGGGACGGCTGGCCGAGGATACGGAAATCCCGTGCAACGTCCGCGACGACAACGACATCGAGCTTTCGCTGGCCGAGAACGTGCAGCGGGAGGCCATGCATGTGGTCGATGAAATTTTGAGCTACCGTCAGCTTGCCGAGGACGGCATGGCGCCGGACCTTATTGCCTCCCGTTTCGGGCAATCCATCATCACCGTGCGCCAGCGGCTGAAACTCGCCAACCTCTCACCCAAGGTGTTGGAGGACCTGCGCACCGAGGACATGACCATCGAGCAGGCGCGTGCGCTGGCTCTTAGCGACAGCCATGAGGAACAGGAACGGGTGTGGTTCGAGGCTCCGGCATGGAACCGCGACCCGCGCAGCCTGCGCTCCCTGCTGACGCGGGACCATGTGCGCAGTACCGACCGTCTGGCCCGTTTCGTGGGATTGGAGGCGTATGAAGCGGCAGGTGGCGGCATCGTTCGCGACCTGTTCGGCGAGGACAGCAGCACCTTCCTGACCGACAGGGCCTTGCTGACGCAGCTTGTTACGGCGGAGTTGGAACTGGCGGCGGAAGCCGTGAAATCCGAAGGGTGGGCTTGGGTTGAGACCTCGTTGGAAACATCGTCCTTGTACATCAGCGGTTACGGGCGGATTTATCCGCAGACCCGCGAATTGACGGAAGAGGTGGAAACCGAACTCTCTGCACTGGCCGAGACCTTCGACGCTTTGCAGGAGCAGATCGAGGGATACGAGGAAGGTGACCCCGCCATTGAGGCTGAGGAAACCAAACTGGCGGATATCCAGCAACGAATGGGGGATATTCAGAATGCGGCGCGCAGCTACGAACCGCAGGAAATGGCGCTGGCCGGATGCATCGTTGCCATTGACCACGGCGGCGCGCTGCAAATCAACCGTGGCTATGTGAAATCGGAAGACCGCGAGGCGCTGATGAAGCTGCAACGCGGTGACACGGACGATACGATCACGGACGACGAAGACGATGGCGAGGCCGGAACTGCCGAACCGGACGCCATCTATTCCGCCGCGCTGGTGGAGGAACTGACCGCCATCCGCACCGCCGCTTTGCGGGTTGAGGTTGCCAACCGTCCGGCGATTGCGCTTGCCGCCTTACTCTATCCGCTGGTGGGCCGCATCTTCCTCATCGGATACACGTCCTACGATGCCGCCGTGGAGGTTCATGGCCAGCGCCCCGAGCTGGCTTCGTCCATCAAAGAGCCGAGAGAAGCCCGCGCGCTGGCGACATGGCAGGCGATGAAGGAGGCGTGGGGCGATACGCTCCCCGGTCAGCCTGCCGACCTGTGGGCATGGTTGCGTGGCCAGCCGACCGATAAGCTGCTCGACCTGCTGGCGTTCGTGACCGCCGCCAACCTCAATGGGGTGAAGGCGAAACACGACCAGAGCCGCAGTCGGTTGGAGAATGTCGAGCAGATTGCCGTGGCGGTGGGCCTCGACATGGGAGCCTACTGGACGCCGGATGCAGCTTTTCTCAATCGCCTAAGCAAGACGGGGATTGCCGAGGTGCTGATTGAAGCGGGATGTGCTCCGCAGACGCGCAGCATCGAGAAAGGCTCAAAGGCCGAGGCCGTCGCCACAGCCGAAAAGCAGCTTGTCGGCAAAGTCTGGCTTCCTTCCGTGCTGCGGACAGGTACAGCTGCCGAATAGCCGTTACTTCCGGGAACCTCAAAAGCCCGAGCCATCGTGTTCGGGCTTTTGCGTATCATGACTTCCAAACCAACTCCGGTTGGGCCCGACCCATCCGGAGCTAGGGCGAGAGGAACCCTTGCCCCTTCCTCTCGCGCTCTCTTCCCCGCCCCAGACGATATGTCATCGAACTGAAACACAGAAGCGATATCGGCGATGGTGACGCCATTCCAGTGGCATGCAGATGTCAGATGGAATCGCGATCGACAGTGAAACGCACGCAGATCCCTGGAGGGAGAGTGCCATGAAACATGAGGACGATGAGACCGAAGTTGGAGCCCCGATCGCTCCGCGCGTGAAAGACCGCAAAGATGAGACGCGGCGGCCAATCGCCATCTGGTTGACGATTGCGATTATCGCATTCGCTTTCGTAGGATTACTGGGGGTGATTTTTCTGCCGGATCGGGCTCCTGCGATCAAGGATCAGACTGCGACGACCCTGGCAATGTTGGTCGGCATCTACGGAACGGTATTGGGATTTTACTTCGGTAAAACAAAATAACCGGCCCAGAGGCCGGTTATCGCTAGCGAAGGACGATTTCCTTGACGCGTCCACCACGTTCCTCGATCAGAATGGTCGAGCCCTTCTGCTTTTCTTCAAGAAGGAACCGCTCGGTACCTAAAGCTCGGCGCATAGCTTCGTTTAAGCTGATGTTGCCGTAATATTCGGCGATCCATTCAAGGGTCGCACGGGCCTCATTGCTGAGACGCAGCGTAATCTTGTCAGCCGAGCGCTCACTCAGGCTATTCTCGTTTCCAGGCATGATAGTCCCCTAGTAAACCGTCATAACGATGTCACATACAAATGTATTTGACGCCAAAATGGCGCCACCCAAGGGTCATGTCAAGCCTTTCCCTCTCCCTTGCACGGTAAGCCGCTGGTGTTTCTTGATATTCGGTGTCAATTCGCCACAATTATTCGGCTCCTGGCCCATGGCAGATATCGACTGCGCTTGGCTTCCGGAACGCCTGTAGGGTCCCGCGCGCTTTCGCAGGATTACAGCGTGAATAGGCGAAAAGGCGAGTGACTCGCCTCCTGCACGCCCTTGTCTCCTGACGTTTCCGAGACCTTATTTGTCTATAGCGTCGAGATGTGACCTCCATCCCCGCATATCGCTACCCGCAAAAGCGTTAGCTTGCGTGTCAATTGCAGGAATTAATAGGGTCCACCCGCTCCCAATCGGTGTGGTTAGGCATAGGGTCGCGAAGGTTGCGCTATAAAGCGCTGCGGGTGCCGCGCAAGACGTTACCATATAATGGGTATCTCATCACGGAAGCGATGATCCGACCAAGGGCGGGATTTGCCACCACGCGAGGCGCATCGGCCAGCCGTACCCATTGGATTTGCCGCTCGCCCTGTTCGGGATAGCCGGTCGCGGCCCCTTGCACCGTCAACAGGTGAACCGAAACCTTGTATATCAGCGGACGCCCTTCCTTCCGATAAAGGAACCGCCCAATGACCGGCTTCCATGCCAAGCCTTGGATGCCGGCCTCTTCGAAAGCTTCCCGTTGAGCGGCGTGCTGCGAGGTTTCGCCGGGTTCAACGTGCCCTTTGGGGATTCCCAGCTTCCGTTGGTACGACTGGCAACGAGAGCAATCTCGCTCTGGAGCTGGTGAACATTCATGCGCAGGCAGATGGCGCCCGCCTGTGAGATCACCGGTGAAACATGCGGATCCGAGCCCGCGCTGCCGACGTTACATGCAACTGTCATCGTCGCTTCCTACCCTGAATGCAAAGGCACGAGAGAGCCCGGCGTTGGTGCGGCTACCGCCATCTTTTGAGCGATAGCTTAATGGCTATTCTGGGCAAATAGGAGAACCTGATGAGCGAGAAACGCAAGAAAATCTATCACGCTTTGGTAGAAGGCGTGACGGACGGCCTCTCTGACACGGCTATGAATTTGTCATTCAGCGTTGTCCGAAGGCGTCGAGCAAAAAGATCGTCCGCGCCGCCTTGCTTGCGCTGACCGATCCTGAGGTCACCGACCGGCATGTGCTCAACACCATCTACGCTCTCGCGATCAAGCATCGCATGGACGAAATCGGCCAGGGTGACCTCGAACAGGACGAGGATAACGAAGAGCCAGCTGAGACAGCCCCATCGCTGAAGCGCACCAAGAAAGGCCGGACCGCGCCGATTACGCCGCCTACAATGTAGTCTTCGCGTCCGGCGCGCGGGCGGAGAAGATCGAAATCGAAAGGCAGGTCCAGGAATCCTCCGGTAACCCTGCCTGACCAGTCTCGGCGAACCGTTCAATGTAAGGGCGGGTTTTCGCTCCAATGGCTCACGCCACTGCCAACATCCAGATAGCGGCCAATGGAACGGAGGTAGGCGACGATTTGTAACCGTAGAAAATCACGTTCCCCAAACCGTCTATTGATATCTCGCAACTTGGGCTCGGCTTCTTCCAAAGCTTCTTCCGAAAGATCTGCATCGCCGATCAGATACAAATCGTGCCCCACGGCACAGATGTCGCATCCGCTCTCGATCACCGCCGCGACGAAAAGCGGAATTTCATCCTCGCGCATCAGTCGATCCGCCACTATGGCCTCCTCTTTCCATGCACCTCTCGGAAATTACCCCATCCAGTACCAGCTACAATCCTGAGAATTTACGGATTTACGAATTGCAACGTTCCGGATTACCGGCCTGCTCGGCTTGCCGTGGCCAACGGCCCGTGAGCGGGGCATTGGAGGTCGTGACATTCCGGCACCTGGCCGTCGGGTGTGGCCCCAAGACCGAGCGCCGCTCATTTGGTCTTGGCCTATTGCGTGTACCCCTGTCCCCGAGAGCGCATAGGGCCTTGAGGCGCGCTGTTTCATGATTTCTCCCGTGCCGTCTGCCCTCCGCGGCCGGAACGGTCGGGATATGCGTCCTGTCTCTGCCGCCGGCAATCGGTTGCCCACTCCATTCGCTGCGCTCCCGTGTTGCCGTTGCCTTCAGCCATCCCATTCAGAGTCTAGGCGCTGAAACTCCCCGACCGGCCGCGATAGGCGCAGCCGGATAACCAACGGGAGAACCACACCATGAAACAGACTAAATCCAGCAAGCCCGACTACGCCGTCTACGTCGTAGAGGGAGATGGCGATAAAGCCTACTGGACTAAAATCGGCTCGGCCTGGAGCCACAAGGACGACGAGGGTATGAACATTACCCTGACCGCCCTACCCCTCAATGGCCGTCTCACCATCCGCAAGCCCAAAGCCGAACGGGACGACCAGTAATGGTTCCGGCCCGCAACACAATCCTGTGGGGCGACTGCATCACCTTGATGCAGCACCTCCCGGGCGGGTCGGTGGATTTTATCCTGACCGATCCCCCGTATCTGGTCCGCTACCGCGATCGCAGCGGCCGCACCGTCGCCAATGACGCTGACGCCTCCTGGCTCGTCCCAGCCTTCGCGGAAATGTACCGCGTCCTGAAAGACGACAGTCTCGCGGTCAGCTTTTATGGCTGGAACGAGGTCGACAAGTTCATGGCGGCTTGGCGTTCGGCGGGGTTCCGCGTGGTCGGGCATATGGTCTTCACGAAGTCCTATGCCTCGTCGCGCCGGTTCCTCCAGCATCGTCACGAGCAGGCTTACCTGCTCGCCAAAGGCAGACCGCCTTTACCAAGACGACCGGAGTCCGATGTCCGCGATTGGGACTACACCGGCAACCGGCTGCATCCGACCCAGAAGCCGCTCGCGCCGCTTGAACAGCTGGTTCAGATGTTCAGCAAGCCCGGTGATCTGGTGCTTGACCCGTTCTGCGGTTCTGGCACATCGCTGGAGGCCAGTCGCCGGCAGGGCCGGGATTTCCTGGGCATCGAGCTGGATGGTCAACATCACCAGACGGCCAGTCTGCGGGTTCACGGCAACTAGAATCATGAGACTGCCTGGGATATATGCTCTCGAGCGGTCTCACCCTATTTTGTTAGATTGAATGATGGCTTATCGGCAGCGCCCCTTTATCGCCAATAGCGAGACCATTTCCATTCAACTGGCTCTCCGACGCAACCGTCATGTCCTAGTGAGTTAGCCCAAGATAAAAAGGCGCCGACCTCCTTTGGGGTATAATCATACGAATAAAGGGGGCGACCAATATGGAATTTCGCGAATTTTTGAGGGATCTTCGGTGCTTGATCCCCCCAATAAATGAAAGTCTTCGACAACAGCACATTATCCGTTGTGTCCGTATCGCGCTTTAGATTAGTCATATTTGCGACCGCTCCATGTTGGCTGTGTCGCGAATCAGCCTGAATCCAGGGGCTTTCTGGCGTGGGGCGGTGATAGATGTTGTCGCCAAACCGCACTTTAAAACTGCCGTTGAGCACGGGGCGCTTGCGGGCAAAACGTGCATCCTGCCAGTAGGCATTGAACGTCGTTATCTCATCGACCCGCATCAAAAAAATAGCGTGATCCGACAGCTTGCGGTTAGAGGGACCTGTTCCCAAGATCCAATCACCAACAACCGCTTTTTTCCGAATGCCTGGCTTGCAGGTGGCAAGGCTGCAAGTTCCATGGAAAGGATTGGGAGCAAAACCATGATCCCACCTGACGACATAAGAGAAAAATGTCATATGCAGTCAACCTTTGTGCCGTGGTGTTCTCTGTGTCGGTCGCTCATCCCCAGCGGGTAACTGCCAGATACTATCTCCGCAAATAACTGCCTTCTCGATGTTTTCCTTAGTTGGCAGAATTGCACCGTCCCCAAGGCGATCCAGAATGGCGGGAAGCCTAGGAGCGGCCCCGTCTTCGAGCCAAATTCCAACGACGCGTTTTCCCGTCTTCGCTGCGTATTCGATCACCTCTCGATACGCTTCGTTATCGGTTTCCGCACAGATGAGAATTGCGACCACATCGGCCTGATCAACGCATTGCCGGAATCCGACGAGATCTTGCTTTTCCGAGCATACTATGTCGCTGCCCAGGCTAACGATGATCTCCTTGATCTTCGCAATCTCCTTTTCGCGGCCTACAACGGGGCACACGTATACCTTTACTTTATCGCAGTCCAACTTAACCTCCGATTTTAGTTGGCATTACGATTGTTTACGTATTTTATGTTGCATGTCGAGTCCGATTCAGTAAACGCAGGGTTGGGCAATGCCAAGCTATCGGAATATTAGTTTCGCCACAGCAGCCAGTGTGGCGGATGTACTGCAATATGGCTCGGAAGTGGTCGTTCGCGGCAAGCAGACTCGCGAGCTGATCGAAAGAGTGACAGTTCTTGAGCGACCGCTGGAACGTTATCTATTCCTACCGAAACGGCATAACGATGTGTTCGCCCAGTTTGCTGAAACAATGTGGGTATTAGCCGGTCGCAATGATTTTGCCTGGCTGGAAGGTTACCTGCCGAGGGCTGCCGAGTATTCGGATGATGGTCATACCTGGCGCGGAGGCTATGGGCCTCGGTTGCGGCATTGGTCTGGCAACGTTGACCAGATTGACGAAGTGCGAAAGTTGCTTCTCGCCGATACGGTAAGCCGGCGAGCTGTAATGGTACTCTTTGATCCAGGACAGGATTTCGTCGATTCGCAAGACATCCCCTGCAACAACTGGCTGAGCTGGATTGCGAGGGATGGCAAGCTGCATTTGAGCGTGGCCATCCGTAGCAATGATGCGATGTGGGGATTCTCCGGGGTCAACTCCTTCGAATGGAGCATCCTCCACGAATTAATGGCCCACTGGTTGGGTCTGGAAGTCGGCCGGGCATCGTATTTTGCCACATCTTTCCATTTGTACGATCGGCACTACGAACGCGGCCGACAAATGGTTGAGCAGTTCCATGATCTTACACCATATGACTTCGGGGTTAAGCGTCTACGCTTTGAAACGTCCTGGGACGAATTCCAGACAAAGCTCGATCAGTGGTTCAGTTTGGAACGAGTAATCCGGGCCAATCCAACTGTTTCCCTCTTTGGTCATGGTCGCACGGGTGATCCATTGCTCGATAGCGGGCTCGCGCTGGTTCATGTGCGTTGGGCGCACGAACGCTGGGGTATTGACCGGCTAAAGAGCGAACTCGCCGGGCTTCCGGCGGATGACTACGCAGCGGCGATGTATGATCAGCTTGGGCGGACATATCCGGCTTTGCGAGATGATATACCCCAAGTTCCAATCGCAAACTTCTTCGATGCGTGCAGCAACCGCACGACCAATCGCCCCGATGACTTCAAAGCCGCAATCAAAAGTCTTCACTCAATGAAAGACCGGGCATACGGAAGCTCGTGGAAGCGTCGCGGAGAATTGGTCAGTATCCTTCCGAATATCGCCCGGAAATCAGACAGGTTGGAAACGTTGGTGTCGACCGGTGCCGTCATGAAAGGCGAGACCATGTTGGATACTGCGGTCGATCTTCTCGTCTATGCGGAGAAATACCGGTTGTTTTTGGCCGAGAGCTTGGCGGACGGAATTTTGCTGCCGGTGGGAGTACCACAGCCTTTGAGCAGTCACGATGTCAATTTTAACGCACTCATCGATGGGCTCGACCTCGAGCCGCCTGACCAACAATTCCAAGAGCTTGTTCAAGACATCGTCGGTCATTTCGACACATGTTGGCGGGCAGCAGAAGCCAACACGGGAAAGGACCACAGATTGATCCAGGCAGGCCATCTCGCTGCGGCGGCCGGCCGTCTAGTAGCCAAGGTCCTGAACGAAGATCAGGTCTCAGCGGCAAAATTCGTCAGGGCGGAACTTATATCATGAATGCAGAAGATCTCGCGAAACTCAAAAAGAAGCTGCTCGATGAAGTAGTAAACCGCCCACAGCCATCCAAAGTAGCAATCGTTGGATGGACACCGACCGCCATTGAATTGGCGAGTGAAGCAGTCTTTTCGCTGGGTGCTATTGTGCTACTCGGTATCTTTGCTCCCTTGGCAAACACTGGCAGCGCGTCCGTCAAACCTCTGGACATGCTCGCCCACGAAAGCCCGGATATTGTTCTGATTGCGGAAGATGCAGGAAAGGAACTCCTGCTGGAAGCGGTTGCCGAGTTGGTTCCTCCCGGTACCAAGCTTCTTATTGGTGGATTTTCACATTTTGTATTCCGTGATCCCGTTTTTGACCGAATTCGACAGGAGAATTTTATTCCGTCATTCGCGAATGGATACCAAAACTGCTTGATCCACATCTATCAATGCCTTCGAAACGCTCATCGCTTAGGCCTCAAAGGCGCGGTGGCCGAATTTGGGATGTTCAAAGGCGGAACCACGATGCTTATTTCGAGGTTTATCGAAGAAATAGGCGCTGACTGGAAAGTATTCGGGTTTGATACTTTCAGTGGTTTTCCACCAAGGCGTAGTGCGCTCGATATGTACGCTCATCCCGATTGCGTCTTTCTGGACGTCGATATGGTCAAGGCGGTATTTGCCGGGCGAAACGTAGAAGTTGTCGAAGGAGATGTGGTCCGGACGGCGTCGCGACTCGGTGATCAGGACCTTGTACTGTCTTTCGTGGATACTGACAATTTCACCTCGGCAAGGGCAATTATTCGTGTCATAGCTGAGCGCACGTTGGTAGGTGGCGCCATTGTATTTGATCATTGGACCGGTCACGACCGGCATCTCGATACGATCGGTGAACGAATAGCGGCAAAGGCACTTGCCGCTGACGATCGTTATTTCAACCTCCACGGTACTGGAGTATTCTTGAGGCAACGATGAACAAGTTCGCAACTCACAGCATCCGCCGTTCGCCCCCGAAGCCGAGACGCGGGGTTTATGAACTTTACTGGACTTTTGCTTCCAGACGGCAAGCAGCCTTTGAAGCTCGTCTAGCGGGCAAGAGCTGGCCATGGTCAGACGATCCGATCCTGCAAACTTTCAAGTTCTGCAATGTGTTTCGAGCTGCCGATCGCGTCTCCCAATTCATGATACGCGACGTTGCCTATGCTCAGGATCTCGAAAGCACGGCTCGGGATCGCATCTTCCAGATTGTTGCCTTTCGTACATTCAGCAATATCGAGACATGGCGTGGCATCACGGCAGAATTAGGTGGTCCGCCACGCATTGAACACCTTCGGAATGGCGCGTTTGAGAAAGCTCTGGATCGGGTAAAGGCTGTTAACGGCGGATTATATACCGGGGCGTTCATTCTTTGCGCCAACAAGGCTTTCGGCTTTGATGAAAAGCATCGCAACCATGTCGCTCTTTTCAAGCACATGTTCCTAGAGCAGGCTTGCGCTGAACGCGTGTTGCAACTTCCATCACTCGAGGCTGTTGTCGGACTTCTACAAAGCTTTCCGCTGATGGGACCGTTTATGGCCTATCAGACTGCCATCGACCTCAATTATTCCGATCTCGTTCACTTCAGCGAGAACGACTACACGCAGGCTGGTCCGGGCGCGTTGCGCGGCTTAAAGAAGGCTTTTACCGATCTTGGCGATTTCAGCCCGGCAGATACAATTTTATGGATGGTGGAACAGCAAGACGATGAATTCGCGCGGCTTGAATTGCCATTCAACGGGCTGTTTGGGCGAAAATTACACGGAATTGATTGCCAAGGGCTGTTTTGCGAACTGGATAAATATTGCCGTGAAGCCGTACCTGAGCTTGCCAGCGCCCGCAGCCGTATCAAGGCCAAGTACAATGCCGGCAATAGCGATATGAGTCTGTTCTTTCCTCCCAAATGGGCCCTGCCGTCAGGCGGCTTGGTGAAATCCACTGGCGCGTCGACAAATCAGCATGTCTCAACTTTGAAACAAGCCGATCGGAAAGCTCCCAAAGGAAGTAAGCGCGATAACGATCGCGAGCTTTTTGCTGTAGCTGATTTGTTTGGCTAGTCGGTCCACCGGGCACGGAATCTACGCCAAAGTTATTGCCTGCGATAATACGAATTCCAAGCAAGCTTGATATCAAAGAAAGACCATTCGCGGCGGCGTCCATAGGCCGGGCTTGAGCGGCTGAAACATTCATTGAGATGGGTTTCGCGCTGAAACTTCATGAACCATGCGGATGATTTTGGCTTGCCGCGCGGCGTCGGTTCGATGTTGCAGATAATGCCGCTATGCGCCCAAAGGTCGTGCGGATTAGAGATCGAGGCCGGATCGGCAAGGTAGCACCGAAGCTTGCGCAGGGTGGCCTCTTCGGGTGACTGCTGAAGCTGGTTCCGAAGTTCGTCGACGGCGAGAACGGCACCTTGCTTTGCGGCCTCCGTCAACATCTCGCGCAGTTGAACGTTGGTCAGCACGACGGCCTGGAGGACTTCCATGGGCAATGACTTTCATCGGTAGGATTGGGCGATCCGATATGACCGCAGTTCATTGCCGCACAACCAGAAAATGACGTCAAGGATTAGACGCCGAGTAGAGCGCCGAGCTTTTCAGTGACCGGCCGCATCGGATCCACTAGGCCGAGGTCATAGATCATCGTGGTCTCAAGGTTTCCCTTGTGGTCAACGTAGTGGGAGATGGCTTCGTGTGAGACGCCCTGCCCTGCTAGCATCAGCGAAATCGCAATACGCTTCAGGTCATACAGTTGGAAATACTCCGGCACGTCCGGTAAAGCTTTGAAGCGCGCCAGCCCGCGACGGAAGTTGTCGCGCGGCTTGGACTCATCGGTATGCGACGGAAACAGAAGCTCACTTTCAGGCCAGCGAGCCCGCTGTGCCTTTACCATGCCGGCCACCCGAGCATGGATAGGTACCGAACGGTACGCATACTCATAGACCGAACGGGATAACTTGATGCCCTTGGTATTGTGCTTGTGCCATATGAGTTTTTCGAGGTCGAAATGCTCGAATTTGGCCGTGGCTAGGTCGCTCGGCCGAGCCATGGTCAGGAACAGGATACCCATCAGGTTGCACAGTTCCAGCATCTGGTCGTTGGCGGCCACTACCGCCGCCTTGGCGAGGACTGCATTCCGCTTTTGAAAGCCGATGAGACCTTCGATCTCAGGCACGGCGTCCAGGACCGGATAGAAGATGTGGGCTGCAATCTGGCGGATCTGTTCCGTAGAATAGTCGCGGCGGCGGCGAATGACCTTTTGCAGCCGAATTGGATCACAGGGATTCCGCATGTCGACCAATTGCATGCGGTTTGCCCAATTAAATACTGCCCTGATATGCTTCAATGCGTCGTTGTGGCTGGATGGCGCTGTGAATTGCTTTTGATAGCGTTCAATGTCCAATGGCTTGATCGACGCGAAAGAGCGATCGGCGAACATTGTGCCAAAGTCGGTATAACTTTTCTTGATATTCTGGCCGCGTTTGGACGCCGTTTGCGGCGCTCTCTTTCGCCAGTTCGCTACGTATAGTGCGAACGCATCCTGGTATCCTGCCGATAGCGTATGAACGTAGCTTTGCCAATACTGGTCAATTACGGCGCGAACAGTGAGCAGTTCGGTATCTTCAGCCTTCGACTCCGCTGGTGTATCCGCATCAGGATTCTTGCCCGCCTCAAGCTCCTTCAGCCGTTCGCCAACGAGCAGCCGAACAGATGCTACACTCACGTTGGCGGGAGTGCCGAGAATTTTCCGATAGCGCTCGCCCTTGAACCGATAGTCGTGAATGAACGAGCGTCTTCCCAGATTGGTGACTCTCAGACCCAGGCCAGAAACCGAACCATTACGGGTACGTCCGTCGATTCCGACGGGATGATCCCAATAAAACTCCTGCCGTCTTCCGGACTGGCAATTTAGTGTCAGAACCACGGAGTCGGTCAAATATAGTTTCGGCATTCTGCGTCACTTTCGTGTCACCAATTTATAGCATTGGTGACGCAAGAAATGAAGTAATGACGACTATAAAAATAGAAAAAATGACGCAATTACATATCGCTGGACATATTTCCTGACAGTCGAAATATGCCCATGAGCGGCTCCGAAGGAAGGGGTCATGCGTTCGAATCGCGTCGGGTGCGCCAAGTTTTTCAATACTTTGCACGATATGCTCTCTATCCAATCGTTCCAGTGTCACCTTTGCGTCACCACGCTCGCCTCTCACCTTCAGAATGTGATTGGAAATTCTTCGTACGAAAACCAGAAGCCAGCCCAAAACCTAGGCTCTTTAAGGTTCTCCGTGTTGAAATTGTACGCTGAGGAGATCATTCAAGGCCTCGATCTTGCCCTCAGCGAGGAATTTATCAGCGGCCTGCTGCATCGCCTCGATGGACTCTCCCCAAGGCTCTGCACTCTGCGCCAAGACCGTCTTTTTACCATCGCGTTCATATAGTTGCCATTCCTGTGTGGTCGTTTCCCCTCCGCTTTCAACCCTATAGCGTGAGCTCGAAACCAGAGTTGAAGCAATGTTGACGCTTGGGTACAGCACTCCATCCTTGGCAATGCCATACACGCTAACGACCAGCGATGATCGCGGTTTACGCGAGCCTCGCAGTAGCAAGCCAAGTCCCGCGCCGATTAGCGCCGCCCACATGAATTCGGAATACATTGCCGACAATAGATATGTTAGCGCTGCCAGGACTGTAATAAAGATCAGCGGGATGGAGCATCCACGAGGCACCGCATAGGCTTTCCAAGGAGCGATTACGAACACCTTACCGATAGCCTTGCCGCCGAAGCTGATCTCGACTGAGTAATCGCCAGTTGAAAATTCAGCAACTGCGACATACTCCCATAGATGGCGCAGAGAGGTGAGTTGCTTCAATTCGATCGAGGCATGCTGCTCGGCAACCTTATCTCCGATCGTCGGCGGCGGCGACAAGGCTATTCCATGTGCGGCGTCAGAAGCGAAACGCCAGTGTCGCTGGCCAAGACCGATATCGCTTAGACGTTCAGCTGCCTCGTCACTGATTGCAATGAGACTAGCTTGCCGCTTCAAAGCGAGGCAGGCTTCAATTGCATCCGCTATAGCCGCCGTGAAGAAGCTGGGCGCCCCCTGTGGCGCATATGCCTCCTGATCATCGGCGGTGGCGGCGAGGACGGTGATCAATCCGCGGTCAGTCTCGAAGAGTTCAGAAAGGTTCGCCTCCGTCAATCCTAAGGCTGCGCCGCTCGCACCGGACATGCAGCAATCCAGCACGAGAATAAGATGGCGCACGCGCGCATCGGCGGCAACATCGACCAGCTTAGCAACGGGAAAAGCGGTCTCAGCAAGCCGTTCCGGGCGGGTTCCGGGAAAGGCCAACATTAACTCGTCGCCGGCTACAATGCCGTGGCCACTGAAGACAAGGAGCAATATCTGACCGGCGGCCGCGTACACGCTGTCACCCAGCCAAGACTCAAATGCCGCAAGTTCGGGATTGGCGCACGTTGCAGCAGTGACTCCGCATTGAGCTAAGACTGCGTTTAGCCGCGTCAAATCATGCTCCGGGGCACTTAACCGCGGCAGATGCGAGTAATCCCATACGCCGACCAAGGCAGCAGCGGTCATGACGCGTTGGAACGGCATCTCGCCGTCGCCTTCAGCTAATTTTAGGGGCGCTACCTTCGGGACCGGCATAATGCTCATCCGCATGTGTAGCCAGCGCAGAAACATCTCCCGAAGCACTTCGATCTTTACGGGATAAGTACTCTCGTCAATCTCGAGGGGTAGACCTTTACCGCGGGCTTCTATGACGAGTTTCGAGGACTTAAAGCCGCCTTGGTTAATGACGCTCTCTATTCGAACAGCGGTCACATCGGACCAGATATAGATTTCGACTCTCTGGTCGTTGCGGTGCCCTTTGCTTAATACAAACCCATCGATGTTGAAGAGCAGAAAGTGGATCCTTCGATCATGGGAAAGGGTCTCAACGAGAGCGGGAACAACGAGAACAAATGCCACTATCACCGCGGCCATGAGGCTGAGTTTAGAGTCATCCGAAAAAATAATGAAAGCAAGAAATGTGAGAAACGCACCGCCAGCGATGCCGCGGAACCAGCCAACGGCCACCTCTCGTTTCGTCACCCTGACGATTTCCGCGCCCTCTTCCGGAGGCAGCGGTTGGTCCTTGCCCGCGAACTCGGCAAGTCCGCGCAATTTGCTGTATCCGTCTTCCGCGCCAGTCATGCGCATCACTATCTTAGCAAGTGTACGCTCGGCTCTCGCCTCCGCGGCATCGCCAATCCGTGCATCAACCGAAAAGCCCGGATTGCGACTTAGGGCAAGACCAGCGACGGCCTTGCCCTCTCGCAGACCGGGCCAAAATTGCTCGGAAAGCTTAGCGTAGCGCATCTTCGCTTTGATCCAGTCGACGATATCCGCTGGGGTCACATGCTGCTGTGTCTCAGGGCACCCGGCACCAGCACGAAGACCTTCGATCAGCAATCCGGTAAACAACCCCGAATCGCTGGATTCGTAGGCTAGTTCGCGAGCACGCGCCGAATAGATGATGGCGAGAGCCGATTGCTCCGGAGGCGGCGGTATTAAGGGCTGCTCACCTCGTGCCTTTAGCGCCGACTTCACCTGACCGAAAGATCCTGCAAAACAGGTGTCCAAGACCAAGATGCCACGCAATCCCGGCCGCTCAGCGATCAGCAAATGCAAATCACGTTCGGAGAATCCGGTTGTGCTGAGCCTGTCGATGCGGCTATCCTGGCAGGGAAAGATGAGACGGCCTGAGGATTGTGGATAGGCATGGCCCGCCAGAAACAGGACGAACTCGTCCCCCTCCATCATCCCGGCGAGGAAAGCTGACAAGGCGGCGCGGAGCATATTATGTGTAGGCGAGAGCAGCAGCCGCGTTTGCTCCGGATCGACGCTCCCAATAACCGGATCGGTCAAAGTGGCAAGAATTGCTTCGGCGTCCTTCTCCGCCGCTGGCAAAGCGGGAATTCTCACGTCCGCAAACTGGCCCAACCCAATGACGAAGGCCTTGCGCAAAAGATCAGCCTTTCGACAGAGCCTCTCTCAACGTTTCCATAGCGGTATCGACATCGTCTGATGCGACCTCTATCTTGACATTGCCGACGCTTAGCTTAACCCGGCGTGCTTTTTCGAGCTCCGCCCGCCCCTGGAAGTAGCTACGGATAGCGGCAGCAATCTGCTTAACAATTGCCGCGATCCCGGCGCCGCCGCCGACCGCGACCAGCAGTGTACTGAGTTCTGCCACGCCTTTGGCCTCAATGACGACGGCGTTGATCCCCTGTTCAGAAAGTCGATCGTGAAGATCTGTCCCTTCCTGCGCTTCAAATTTGATCGTTGTCAATTCTACCCCCGCGTGAAATTGGTCAATGTAAATCTACAGCCCAGCGTGAAATTATCCAAGGAATTTCCTGCCACCCATTTGAGCTTTCACGCCAACCAATTCCTGTGGGCACGGCAGCTATGTTAGCCGATGCGATGATATCGACCCCCCTGGTTATGCTTGAAAGCTGAAAAACTTCGTATTCAAATCGTACACATTATCATACACATTGACGTAAAATAACAAATATTATATAGTAATAACAGCAACTTACCTATCACCGTACAGGACTTAAAATCCCTCGACCTTTGGTTGTACGGGTTCGACCCCCGTCGTCCGCACCAAGATCAAGTTCCATTAAAGTCCAAACGAAAAAGGCGCAGCTTTCGCCGCGCCTCTCTCAATGATGTGAAAAGATCGAATTAAGCGGTGAGCTTCGCAGCGATCTTGGCGACGTGGGCGCCCTGGTACTTTGCTGCTTCCAGTTCGATTTCGGAAGGCTGGCGCGAGCCGTCGCCGTTGGTGATCGTCGAAGCGCCGTATGGCGAGCCGCCCTTGACTTCTTCCGTGCCCATCTGGCCCTGGAAGCTATAGGGCAGGCCGACGACGGCCATGCCGTGGTGCAGGAGCGTCGGAATGAAGCCGAGGATGGTGGATTCCTGGCCGCCGTGCTGCGTTGCGGACGAGGTGAAGACCGACCCGACCTTGCCGACGAGCTTGCCGCCGAACCAGAGGCCGCCGGTTTGATCCCAGAAATTGCGCATCTGCGAGGCGACCGTGCCGAAGCGGGTGCCGGCGCCGACGATGATGGCGTCATATTCGGCCAGTTCGTCCGGCGTTGCGATCGGAGCTTCCTGATCGAGCTTGAAGTAGGAGGCCTTGGCGACTTCTTCCGGAACGAGTTCCGGCACGCGCTTGACGGTGACGTCCGCGCCGGCGGACTTTGCACCTTCTGCGACAGCATAGGCCATCTTCTCGATGTGACCGTAAGCGGAATAATAGAGAACCAGAACCTTAGCCATGAGAACGTCTCCCGTTTGTTGGACGCGTTGAATGTCGAGGAATGTTGTATCAGCGATGCGACAGGGGCGCAGCCCCCGCGCTCAGAACGCAGTGTTCATCCTGTGTAGACGGAAATTCACTTGCAACATCTTGTGATGACCAGCGCCCTAGCAAAAGGAGCGTTTGCATTCGCCGCAAACAACGCTACCTATCTCGAACCTTTTTCGAACGCGCCGACTGCGCATTTTCCTGGATGTCTTCATGTCGAACGAAACCATTGTCACAGCCGCCATGCTCGCCATCGGCGACGAATTGCTCTCCGGCCGGACGAAGGACAAGAATATCGGCCACCTCGCCGACGTGCTGCTGCTGGCCGGCATCGACCTGAAGGAAGTCCGCATCGTGGCCGACGACGAGGATGCGATCGTCTCAGCGCTGGACGCTCTGCGCGGTCAGTATGACTATGTCTTCACCTCTGGCGGCATCGGCCCGACGCATGACGACATCACCGCCGATGCCATCGCCAAGGCTTTCGGTGTGCCCTGCGAGCACGATGCCGAGGCCATGCGGATCATGGGCGAAATGTATGCCCGGCGCGAGATGGAATTCACCGAGGCGCGCCAGCGCATGGCTCGGATGCCCGTGGGATCGAAGCATATCGCCAATCCGGTGTCGACCGCTCCGGGCTTCAACATCGGCAACGTCTATGTGATGGCCGGCGTGCCGCAGGTTTTCCAGGCGATGCTCGACAACGTCATCCCGACGCTCAGGACCGGCGCACGCATCCTGTCAACAGCAATTTCCTGCCCCTATGGCGAGGGCGAGATCGGCACGCCGCTTGGCCTCATCCAGAAGGCGCATCCCGACACCAGTATCGGCTCCTACCCGCGCTATGTCGGCCAATTCTTCTCGACGGAAATCGTCGTCAGAGGCCGTTCCGCCGAGCTGGTCGAAAGTGTCGCAGCGGAAGTGCGCGCGATGATCGAAGCCATCCGACAGTCGAAAGCGACTGCATAATTCCTTCAATCGGGATCGATTTAAGGATAAAATTATGCAGCAGACCTAAAGTGCTACAGCGACCTTTGCGCGTCATATATGATGCGCGGCGCTGTATGGAAAATCAGTCTGCTGAAGCCTGACATTCAACGAGGGCGTGCACTTTCGAGGGAACCCTAAGGCTATTCCGAACATTATTTTATAGCGGAATGCTGATATCATGATCCGATCCAACCCTTCCGCATGGGAGATCTCTTCATGTCCTACAAAACGATAGTGACCGTTCTCGATAATCCCGACAATACGCGCATCGCTGCGGAGTTTTCGGCAGCGCTTGCAAAGGAGCACGGCGCCTATGTCGTCGGGCTTCATGCGGAAATCGTCTCGACCGTGCCGCTGGTGGCGCCGATGGAGATTCCTGACCCCGTCGCGGTTCAGGCGCTTCAGGATGTCGCCCATAATCAGGCGGTCGAAATCGAGCGGGTGTTCCGCTCCAAGATGGAACGCGCCGGCCTCGCCTATGAATGGCACAGCTTTACCAGTACGGTCGGCTATGGCACCGAACCGCTGATCGAGAGCGCGCGCAGCGCCGATCTCCTGGTGGCCGTGCAGCCCGACCCGTCGAAATACGCCGACACGCAGGTCGATGTCGAAACCTTCCTGTTCGACAGCGGCCGGCCGGTCCTGCTCATCCCCTACATTCTCAAGGAGCCGAAGCCCGTCCGCCGCGTGCTGATCGCCTGGAACGGCTCCAAGGAAGTGGCCCGCGCCACCTTCGATGCGCTGCCTTTCCTAAAGGCCGCGGATTCAGTCGAGATTCTTTCCGTCAGCACGTCGGAGAAAGACCCGCATCCCTCCAAGGAAACCGGTGTCCAGATTGCCGCAGCGCTGACGCGTCATGGCGTTCGCGCCAGGTTCGAAACGGCGGCGTGCAGCGGTAAGTCGACGCCGTCGCAAGTGATTGAAAACCGGCTGGTGGACGACAGTATCGATCTGCTGGTCATGGGCGCCTATACGCATTCCTGGCTGTGGCAGATGATCTTCGGCGGCACGACGCGCACCCTGCTGCAATCGATGACCGCGATGACGCTGCTGGCCCGCTGAACGGCTGAAAGCTCAAATCCTGTGGCAACCGGTGCAAATGTGCACCGGTTGGCCGCTTGGCAGCTATTGCCTTTTGCCCGTAAATCCAGCAGAAAGCAGCGACCGATGACAGAATTCCCGCCAGGGAACCGTTCGCGCGGTCGAAGGAGCATGATCCCGAAAGCCATGGCTTTCCCCGGATGAGATCCTGTTCAAGCAGATAGCAAGCGAATCGCGTTCCGGATTTGGTTCTTGGTCCGCGCCCGCCGCGGGGTCTGCTCAGGGTCGCCGGTGCTGCCGGTGTGTTATTATTCCATGCCCCGGAGCTTTCTGCCATGTCCCTGCCCGATAAAGCCTTTCCCGTATCCTGGGATCAGTTCCATCGCGATGCGCGCGCGCTTGCCTGGCGGCTTGCCGGCCTCAACCGTGAATTCAAGGCAATCGTCTGTATCACCCGCGGCGGCCTGGTGCCGGCCGCCATCATCTCGCGCGAGCTCAATATCCGGCTGATCGAGACGGTTTGCGTCGCCTCCTATCACGACTATTCCAGCCAGGGCGAAATGAACCTGCTGAAGGGTATCGCACCGGAATTGTCCGTCAATGGTGGCGAAGGCGTCCTCGTCGTCGACGACCTTACGGATACCGGCAAGACGGCCCTCGAGGTCCGCGCCATGCTGCCGAAGGCGCATTTCGCCTGCGTCTATGCCAAGCCGACTGGTGTGCCAACCATCGACACCTTCATCACCGAAGTCAGCCAGGATACCTGGATCTACTTCCCCTGGGACATGGGCTTCAGCTATCAGGAGCCGATCGCCAAGGGTCATCGCGGCTGATCTCCAGTGGCCAGCAGCGCGAATCAGTCACGATCCGTGCGCCCTGGCGAAATATGATTCGAATAACGGTAATAGAGGTGGGCGCTGCGGCGCCCACTAGATTTAGTAGGCCTCCTAAGGGCGAGAAAGCGTGAGATTCAAGGCGTTCCGCGCGAATCATGATGCTCCACGGCATGAATTTGCTGCCCTGCCAATGGCATCGAGGTCACGGTCACATTTTTGTCGCTTTCGACTCTGCCAGTGATGATACTTGCTGCGTCAACGGTCGCACAAAGGGCGAGCATCCCTCCCCAAGCTCTTGAATCTCTTGCTCTACTGGCGTTTCCCCAATTTCCACAGGCAAGCCCACAAGATATTGTGGTTAACAATCCCTAGCAAACCACCCCTTGACGGAATCGGGTCTTTCAAAGTTAATGGACGACGTTGCGGCGGCGACTGGACCAGGCGGGTTTACGAGGGCTGGTTCTCATTTCGAAATCGGATTTGGATTCAAGGCGGTTCACCCTAGCCGGTGACCGCCGAGAGGGTTTTTGTGCCGATATCGATGCTGCCAAAAAATAGATGCGGGGACTGGCGGCAATAAGCTGTTAATACTATATTTAGTGTTTGCAGCCACCATCACCACAAGATACAGGAAAGACATCTCCGGATGACACCTCCTGTCAGAAAGCGGATCAGAGACTGGCTGCGCGTTGAATTCGCGATGCCGGAATGAGAATATCTGCGCCCAGTTTTCTTGCGGGCGCGCACCAACGAATGAAGGATTGGGACCATGCGCATCGAACGTCGTTTTACGAAGGCCGGCCAGTCACCTTATGCGGAGATAGAGTTCCGCAAGGCGACGAGCGAGATCAAGAATCCTGACGGTTCGATCGTGTTCCGCCTCGAAAACATCGACGTACCCGCGCAGTTCTCGCAGGTTGCCGCCGACATTCTGGCACAGAAGTATTTCCGCAAGGCCGGCGTCCCCGCCAAGCTCAAGAAGGTTGAGGAAAACGACGTTCCTTCCTTCCTGTGGCGTTCCGTGCCCGACGATGCCGCCATGAAGGATCTGCCCAAGGATCAGCAGAGCGGCTCGGAAACTGATGCGCGTCAGGTCTTCGATCGCCTCGCCGGCACCTGGACCTATTGGGGCTGGAAGGGCGGCTATTTCTCCTCCGAGGAAGACGCATCGGCGTTCTGCGACGAGCTTGCATATATGCTCGCAACCCAGCGCGTCGCGCCGAATTCGCCGCAGTGGTTCAACACCGGCATGCACTGGGCCTACGGCATCGACGGTCCTGGCCAGGGCCACTATTATGTCGACCCGTTCACCGGCAAGCTCACCAAGTCCAAGTCGGCCTATGAGCATCCGCAGCCGCATGCCTGCTTCATCCAGTCCGTCGAGGACGATCTCGTCAACGAAGGCGGCATCATGGACCTTTGGGTTCGCGAAGCCCGTCTCTTCAAGTATGGTTCCGGCACCGGCTCGAACTTCTCGATGCTGCGCGCCGAAGGCGAAAAGCTTTCCGGCGGCGGCCGCTCTTCCGGCCTGATGAGCTTCCTCAAGATTGGCGACCGCGCTGCCGGCGCCATCAAGTCGGGCGGCACGACCCGCCGCGCCGCCAAGATGGTCGTCGTCGACATCGACCATCCGGATATCGAGGACTACATCAACTGGAAGGTCAAGGAAGAGCAGAAGGTTGCTGCCCTCGTTACCGGCTCGAAGATCGTCGCCAAGCATCTGAAGGCGATCATGAAGGCGACGGTCAATTGCGAAGGCGACAACGACGATTGCTTCGACCCGGCCAAGAACCCTGCCCTCAAGCGCGAGATCCGCGCCGCCAAGAAGGACCAGGTTCCGGAAAACTACGTCCAGCGCGTCATCCAGTTCGCCCGCCAGGGCTATACGGATCTCGAATTCAAGACCTACGACACGGATTGGGATTCGGAAGCCTATCTCACCGTCTCGGGCCAGAACTCCAACAACTCGGTCTCGATCAAGGACGACTTCCTGCGCGCCGTCGAGAATGATGGCGAATGGCACCTGACCGCCCGCAAGGACGGCAAGGTCGTCAAGACGCTGAAGGCCCGCGACCTGTGGGAATCCATCTCCTACGCCGCCTGGGCATCGGCCGATCCGGGCCTGCACTTCAACACGACGATGAACGACTGGCACACCAGCCCGGCTGCCGGCCCGATCCGCGCATCCAATCCGTGCTCGGAATACATGTTCCTCGACGACACGGCTTGCAACCTCGCCTCGCTGAACCTGATGACCTTCAAGGATGCAGCGACGAAGCGCATCAACATCGCCGATTACGAACACGCCGTCCGTCTCTGGACGGTCGTTCTCGAAGTCTCCGTGATGATGGCGCAGTTCCCCTCGCGCCGTATCGCCGAGCTTTCCTACGAATACCGCACGCTCGGCCTCGGCTACGCCAATATCGGCGGCCTACTGATGTCGTCGGGCATTCCCTATGACAGCGACGAAGCCCGCGCCATCGCCGGCTCGCTGACCGCGATCATGACCGGCATCGCCTATGCGACCTCAGCCGAAATGGCCTCCGAGCTCGGGACGTTCCCGATGTTCAAGCCGAACCGCGAGAACATGCTGCGCGTCATCCGCAACCATCGCCGCGCCGCTTACGGTGAGACCTCGGGCTATGAGAGCCTGTCCGTCAATCCGGTGGCGCTCATCCATTCCGACAATCCGGACCAGGATCTCGTTGCCCATGCCAAGGCTGCCTGGGACAAGGCGTTGGAACTCGGCGAAAAGCACGGCTACCGCAACGCACAGGCAACCGTTATCGCGCCGACCGGCACGATCGGCCTCGTCATGGATTGCGACACGACCGGTATCGAGCCGGACTTCGCCCTGGTAAAGTTCAAGAAGCTTGCCGGCGGCGGCTACTTCAAGATCATCAACCGCGCCGTTCCGGAAGCGCTGCGCACGCTCGGCTACTCCGAAAGCCAGATCGCCGAGATCGAGGCTTATGCAGTCGGCCACGGCAACCTGAATCAGGCTCCGGCCATCAACCCCTCGACGCTGAAGGCCAAGGGCTTTACGGCCGAGAAGGTCGATGCCGTCAACGCCGCGCTCAAGAGCGCCTTCGACATCAAGTTCGTCTTCAACCAGTGGACGCTCGGCGCTGACTTCCTGAAGGGCACGCTGAAGGTTTCCGACGAGCAGATGGCCGACATGAGCTTCAACCTGCTCGACCATCTCGGCTTCTCCAAGAAGGACATCGAGGCTGCGAACATCCACGTTTGCGGTGCGATGACGCTGGAAGGCGCGCCGTTCCTGAAGAACGAGCACCTCGCCGTCTTCGATTGCGCCAATCCGTGCGGCAAGATCGGCAAGCGCTATCTCTCGGTCGAAAGCCATATCCGCATGATGGCGGCAGCTCAGCCATTCATCTCGGGCGCCATCTCCAAGACGATCAACATGGCCAACGAAGCAACCGTCGAGGATTGCAAGAACGCCTACATGCTCTCCTGGAAGCTCGGCCTGAAGGCGAACGCTCTCTACCGCGATGGCTCCAAGCTCAGCCAGCCGCTGAACGCCTCGCTGATCGAGGACGACAGCGACGAGGATGCGCTGGAAGAATTCCTGCAGGCCCCGGCAGCCGCACAGGCCGTTACCATCACGGAAAAGATCGTCGAGCGCGTGATCGAAAAGGTCGTCCGCACGCAGGAAAAGCTGCCGAGCCGCCGCAAGGGTTACACCCAGAAGGCCAAGATCGGCGGTCACACGATCTTCCTGCGCACCGGCGAATATGACGACGGCCGTCTCGGCGAAATCTTCCTTGATATGAACAAGGAAGGCTCTGCCCTGCGCGCCTTCATCAACAACTTCGCCATCTCCGTCTCGCTCGGCCTGCAGTATGGCGTGCCGCTCGAAGAATATGTCGACGCCTTCACCTTCACCAAGTTCGAGCCGGCCGGCATCGTGACTGGCAATGACGCCATCAAGAACGCCACGTCGATCCTCGACTACGTGTTCCGCGAACTGGCGATCTCCTATCTCAGCCGTCACGACCTTGCCCATGTCGACACGTCCGACTTCAACAACACGGCGCTTGGCCGCGGTGTTTCCGAAGGCAAGGCCGACGTCGTCTCGAAGGGCCTGACCCGCGGATACAAGCCGACGCTGGTTCCGACATCGGGCGAGCGTCCGGCAGCCGAAGTCAAGGGTTCGGCAACCGCCGCCCCGGCTCGCGCCGCCTCGCTTTCGACTGTGACAGCCTTTGCCGGCAACACGGTGCGCAAGCTGGAACCGGCCGGCGCCGTCTCCACCTCCGAAGTCGTCGCCTTCAAGCGCGATTACGAAGAGCGAGCAAAGGAACTGGCCGAAGAGATTGCAGAAGAACTGGCAAGCGAAACGACGGAAAACACCGGCCTCTTCAGCGACAAGGCCGCAAGCGACGCGGCAGCCGCGAAGACCGAGGCCAAGAAGCTGGAATCCGAACGCCGCGCCCGCTCCATCATGCAGGGCTACACCGGCAACATGTGCACCGAGTGCCAGAACTTCACGATGGTCCGCAACGGCACCTGCGAAAAGTGCGACACTTGCGGCGCGACGAGCGGCTGCAGCTGAGCGCGAGAAGGTATTACTCTGGGCGGTCATCCGCCCAGTAGGAAATGCATCCCGATACCGATTACACGGATCACAAGCCTGCTAATTCGGTTTCAGTATCAGTTGGATTTTCCGGACAGAATCTGTCCGGAAAATCCAACTAGGAACAAACCAAGAATCTTGAAGAGAGGTAAATTGGAGGATTGTCGCGGTGGCGCGGCTTAGAAATACAAAAGCCGAACCCTCTCGGATTCGGCTTTTGCGATCACGAATAAGCTGAAACCATTCGTGAGGCGAAGTAACGTTCTCCACCCTGTAGCAAGGTGATTATATGGAGAGTCGCGTACAAGAGTCGAGTTGGGTTTCGGCGGTTATCAACGAAAAGGATGAGCGATGGCTCAGATTCCTAAATTCGGATTTTCAGCATTTCTGAAACTCCTTAACGCCAACCCGAAACCACAAAAACGCCTCGTGCGGGATCGATATCGGCCCAGCAAAGGTGGATACGACTACCATAAGAGCCTCAGATTGAGAGTGCAGCAGATCGCGTTCGGCGAGCTTTCCTTTCAACAGGTATTCGATTCAACGTCTGAAATTACAAAACTTTCCGAGCGGGAGTCGGCGCGGCGTGGGCTCAAGCGTTTCTTCGAATGGAAGCAGCAAAACTCAGGCCTAATTGAAACCACCAAAAGCCTCCTCTTCCCAAGCCCCAAGGGGCTCTATAAGGTGGAATTCACGCCCAACTTTCTCCTTGAAATAGAGGGGCGTCGCACTGCGGTGCATCTCTGGAATACTCAGTTTCGTCTAAGTGGCCAGTTGGTAAGAGCAGCGCTGAGCACAGTTGCGGCTCGTTATCCTCTTGAAAATAGACCTGACGATTTCGCCGTCCTCTCACTGCAGGATGGCTCTATCTATAAATGGTCGGAAGCGGATAACGAGCTTGCGCTCCTCGGGGAGAAGCTACTAGAGTTCCTGGACAATCAATTTGAGATCGCGCGGAATGAACTTGGGCTATCAATCGGTCCGGAAGCACCATCGCCGCATCTGTGATCTTTAAGTAGTCTAGCGCCAGTTAAACAAGATCTGATTGGTCAGATGTGAGAGCCGAAATCAGCTCCAGGCACTTCTGCTTGGGGCTGAAATTATTATGTAATTGCCCGCGCCCCTCGAGCCGCGCTGCACGTCAGAACCGAAATCCTTGAGGATTTCCCAAAACCCTGGCATGAGGCCCGCGAGATCGTCGCGGCGGGGATAGGTTCTTTGACGATACCCAAACAAGCTTCCGTATCAGGGAAAGCCTTGAACTATACCGCCATGGCCTCGTATCCCAATTGCCCGATTTCGGCCACGAAACCGGCGGGAAATGATCCATTTTCATTGAAATTGTTGCTGCAGCAATATGCAGCAACATTCGGTCTGCCGAGCCTCAAACCCGTCATGCACGGTGCCCGGCCTTTCGACGCATTTTATCGCTGAATCTGGCCCTTGGGGCATCGGAGATAGCAGTTCAATCGTGTGAGGCACCGCTTTGAAAACCGGCAGCGATATCGCGAGCATTCAATATCTGCGGGCCATCGCCGCAATTTCCGTTCTTTGCTTCCATGTCTGCGAAACATACGGCCTGGACTTCAAGAGCGGAGCGGCGGGCGTCGATATATTCTTCGTCATCAGCGGCTTCATCATGTGGGTTACGACCGATGGAAGATCGCTCGGCCCTCAGGAATTCATGTGGCGCCGGCTCATCAGGATCGTGCCGCTCTACTGGATTGCGACAGCGGCAACCTTCGTCGTCGCCGTGCTGAAACCGCAATTCTTCTTCGACACGAATTCGAGCATCGAGAATTTGATCGGCTCGCTGTTCTTCGTGCCCTTCATGAAGGACGAAGCCCTGCACCCTGTCGTCGAGCAGGGATGGACGCTCTCCTACGAGATGTTCTTCTATCTCGTCTTTTCGATTTCACTACTTCTGCCTGAGTTCAGGCGGCTATGGTTCCTGATGGTGGCCCTGGTGACCATCGTGATTGCGCATTACCTGCTGCCTTCCGGCTATCTCAGTGTTTTCACACAGCCGGTCATTCTCGAATTCGCCGCCGGCATCGTCATCGGGCGCCTGTGGAAACGGGGCTTTCGGCTGCCTTTTCCCGTTGCTGTCGGCTTGATGATCGTCGGGGTCGTGCTACTGGTGGCAAGCGACCCGCTGATCCATCTGGAACGGGCTGTGCGCTGGGGCATACCGGCAGTGTTGCTACTGTCGGGCGCTGTTTTCGCCGAGCGGGAACGAGGTGTGCCGCAGCTGGCATTCCTGCATTTCCTGGGGGATGCCTCCTATTCCATCTATGTCTGGCATGTGCTGACCGGCATCCTGGTCACGGCGCTGCTTTTGCGCGTCGGGGTGCCGCACGGTATGCAGCCTGTGCCCATCGCAGTGGGCTCGCTGGCCTTTGCCATCGTTTGCTACGTGTGCATCGAGCGCCCGATACAGCGAAAAATGCGATCGTCGCGCCCGCGGCCGGCCTATCGCAGCTGACGCATGAAAGTGGCCGAACAGATCTCAGCGGACCGAAATGCATCAGGCTGCAATGGCATGCAGTCGCCATAAGGATCGACAACTCGAAGAGACTTACGGCACCGCTCCGGATACTTTTGCCGTCCCATCGATAACCGGGCAGGATGGCGGCACCGGTCGATCAAACAGGACGGCAATGCCGCAATCCGAGGTGAACATCGCCTCGTCGTCATGCCCCACGCCCGGCACCTCGACGACCTTCTGATTGAGATCGGATGGATGCCGCTTCTTCATGTAGTCGAAATAGGTCAGCCCGCGCGCAAGCCGGTATGGCCCTTGTGCCATCGCCCCACAGGAGCGGTCGATAAAATGGGTGTAGGGATTGGTGTCCGCCTGCCCCAGCAGATAAACAACGTCGCGCGCCGCATATCTGCTTTCGAGAAGCTTCTGGTCCTGCGAGGCGATGTATGGCGGTGCGCCGGCGAGCCCATATCGCCACTGCGTCGCCTTCGGGCATGATTCGAGCCCCGACTGCTGATCCTGCAAGGCCGGTCGCTCATTGTCGAAATAGACATAGCTCGACGGATTGGCGACGAGATAACGAACGGCGATGCCGGCGCTCGTGAGATTTTCCGCCTCCCGTCCGACCACGGCATAGCGCTGGACCAATTGTGCTCCTGCCGAGTGCCCCATCACGACGATGGTCTTCAGCGAAGGATACAGGCGACGATCGGTAAAATGCCGCAGCAGGGCATCGAGCGCGGAGAAGGAGCTGATCGGCGCCGGCTGACGCGCGGCGTCTCCACTTTTCCAACCGTTCTGCGTCCAGGCCAGCGTCTGCGCAGACAGCGAGAAGGCATTCACATCCGGTCTTATAAGGAATTGCGGCGCGACCACCATCGTACCGTCGGCGAGATCGCCGGCCTTTGCGAGCAGCTCCTGCCCGGTTGCGTAATAGGCATCGGCGTTTCGGAGCGTGCCGTGGACTATGATCAGCACCTTCGTCACGTCAGGCGACGCCGCTTCGATCGCGTGATCCGCGTAGATCGGCAGCTCTCCCTTCCCCTCGGGCGTATCGAGAAGCAAGCGCTGATCTGCGACTTCCTTGACGGGTTCTTCGAGCCGCGCGTGTTGGGAAGTCGTATTGGCCGACTGGACTTCGCCTGACATGCCGATGGCGATCAGTGCTGCGATCGTCAGTCGGGCGCAAACCCGGCCCTGAATGCTTCTCATAATCTTCATCTGTAAAAACTCGGCTGGGACGGATGACAATGAATATAGCGACTTCCAACCAAGCGGAAGACAGCCGGCGATCCGATCAAGCGCCGATCCTGCTGGAAGCCATGCTGCTTGAACGAGCGCGTGGACGAGAATCCGTCGCCCCGGCGAAAGTTTCTCTCCCGCATGGCAGATAGGCGGACCGGAAATTGTCGCCTATGAACCTCAGTTCGCTATCGATCTCACATCTCCGCCCGAAAAGCTGCGACAGAGCGCGCAACCCGTGGCATAAGGCCCCCGAAAAACTTTCTTCGGGCCACGCGTAACCATGATTCGTATCGAGAATATCAGCAAGCAGAACAGCCATCGCATCCTCTTCATCGAGGCATCTGCGGCGCTCAACAGGGGCGAGAGCGTCGGGCTCGTCGGGCCGAACGGCGCCGGCAAGACGACGCTTTTCCGGATGATTACCGGACAGGAGCTACCCGACGAGGGCCAGGTCTCCACCGATAAGGGCGTCACCATCGGCTACTTCAATCAGGATGTCGGTGAGATGGAAGGCCGCAGCGCCGTCTCCGAAGTGATGGAAGGCGCCGGTCCCGTCAGCGCTGTTGCCGCAGAGTTGCGGGAGCTGGAAGCCGCGATGAGCGACCCCGACCAGGCCGACAAGATGGATGAGATCATCGAGCGTTACGGCGAAGTGCAGGCGCGCTATGAAGAGCTCGACGGCTATGCGCTCGAGGGCCGCGCCCGCGAAGTGCTGGCGGGCCTGAGCTTCAGCCAGGAGATGATGGACGGCGATGTCGGCGGGCTTTCGGGCGGCTGGAAAATGCGCGTGGCATTGGCCCGCATCCTTTTGATGCGTCCCGACGTCATGCTGCTCGACGAGCCGAGCAACCATCTGGATCTCGAGAGCCTGATCTGGCTCGAATCCTTCCTGAAGGGCTATGAAGGCGCGCTTTTGATGACCTCGCACGACCGCGAGTTCATGAACCGCATCGTCACCAAGATCATCGAAATCGATGCCGGCAACCTGACCAGTTATTCGGGCGACTATGAGTTCTACGAGCAACAGCGGGCGCAGAACGAAAAGCAGCAGCAGGCGCAATTTGAACGCCAGCAGGCCATGCTTGCCAAGGAAATCAAATTCATCGAGCGCTTCAAGGCGCGCGCCTCGCATGCCTCGCAGGTGCAGAGCCGCGTGAAGAAGCTGGAAAAGATCGATCGCGTCGAGCCGCCGAAGCGCCGCCAGACCGTTGCCTTCGAATTCCAGCCGGCACCGCGCTCGGGCGAAGACGTGGCCGTGCTGAAGAATGTCCACAAGAAGTATGGCAGCCGCAGCATCTATGAAGGGCTTGATTTCATGGTTCGCCGCCGCGAGCGCTGGTGCATCATGGGAATCAACGGCGCCGGCAAATCGACGCTTCTGAAGCTCGTCGCAGGTTCTACACAACCAGATGAAGGCAGTGTCGCGCTCGGCGCCAGCGTCAAGATGGGCTATTTCGCCCAGCACGCCATGGATCTGCTGGATGGAGAGCGCACCGTGTTTCAGCAGCTCGAACATGATTTTCCGCAGGCAGGCCAAGGCTCGCTGCGGGCGCTTGCCGGCTGCTTCGGCTTCTCCGGCGACGATGTCGAAAAGAAATGCCGGGTGCTGTCGGGCGGCGAGAAGGCGCGGCTCGTCATGGCGATCATGCTTTTCGACCCGCCGAACCTGCTGGTGCTGGACGAGCCGACCAACCATCTCGATCTCGACACCAAGGAAATGCTGATCGAGGCGCTGTCGCAATATGAAGGCACGATGCTGTTCGTCTCGCACGACCGGCATTTCCTGGCAGCGCTCTCCAATCGCGTGCTGGAGCTGACACCGGAAGGCATCCATCAATATGCCGGCGGCTACACGGAATATGTGGAGCGCACCGGTTACGAGGCGCCTGGCCTTAGAAGCTGAGAGTTCGCGGACCCAGCGCTATTGCGTATTGGTCGAGGGCGACGTGCCGGCGTTGATAACAGCGACAGGCGTCGTCCTGCCACGCACACGGATTTCGATGCGACGGCGTGCTTCGACGGCGCCGCGCTGGCCTGAGGTGACGGTATCGCCGGGCAGGATCAGCTGCGCGGCAGACATCGGCAGGACGGTCGCATCCTTCAGCTTCGGATTGGCCTTGAGTACGTTGGCAACCGCAATGGCGCGGGCAAGACCGAGACCGGCATTGTCGGCCGGCAGCAAAGCCGAGACCGGCAGCTTGCCATCCATCGCGCTGATGATCGTATCGTCGAGGTTGGATTTCTCCCGCGCTACCGGCTGCTCGTCCGTGTGGCCGATCACCTCGACGATATTGGCGCCATAGAGGCTCAGATTGCTGGCGATTTCATCTGTTATCGTCGTGCTGAGAAGCTGGGCGAAGGTACCGGTGAGCTCAGCGCTTCCCGATTGGAAATAGTTCTTTTTGGCATCGTCGAGATTGATGATCGGCGGCCAGTCATGCATGCCGTTTCCGCCCGCGTTACCAGCCAAAAGCTTGTTGACCTCATCGGGCGCCGCCGCCAGCGAAACGCCATGTTCCTTCAGAACGGCCGCAACCTTGGACAGCGATTGCAGATCGGCCGGGGTCGCGCCCTGGTCCGCCATGCTGTCGAGTGTCTCTTTCGCCAGCACCAACTCCCGCCACTGCTTGTCCACGATAGCCTTGTCCGCAGCCGAGAGATCACCGGAGACGACCTTGGACTGCAGCAAGACGATCTCGGACGCCTGCTCCGCGCGTTTCTTCTCCAGCACCGCGACTTGCTGCTCAACCTTCCCAAGCTTCCGCTCGACGTCGTAGCGCTTGTTTCTCTCTGCGGAAATCATGGCGGCGGCCACGAGCAGCAGGCAGAAGACCAGGAGCAGCATGGATTCGGCCATGGTCAGGCCGAGGATCAGGCCGCGATTATAGCCCTTGTGCTCCAGTTTCGGCGTGCTGTCCGAGCCTCCCGCTACCATAGATGCCACCAGCGTTTTCGCGGTATATCCTCGGGCTCAACAGCGATGACCTCATCGGCTTTCGGCCGTGGCAACGGTGCCTGCCCCATCGCCTCCGCCATGCGACCGAGCGCCACTTCGATGTTGCGCAGAGGCTGCAACTGCGCCTCCGACATTTCCTTGATGGCAGCGATCGCCGGTGCCAGCTCGGCCCGCACGACATCTTCCGGCGAGCGGATCTCCTCCAGCTTCTTTCCGACATTCTCGACGGCGGCGCCAAAGGTGCCGATGATGTCGGAAAGCTGCGATGTCGTCGCCGTCAGCTGCGCAGCGGCGTCGTTGATCGGGGTCACCGCCTGCTTTGCCAGCATTTCAAGGATTTTGTTGATCTCCTGGCCGTTGCGCTCGGCCTGCCGCGCGATCTCCTCGAACCCTTCCGACAGCATCTGGTTGCTGACGCGCCGGTAGTGTGAGAATTCGCGCGAGGAGGAATCGAGTTCCGTGCGCACGCGCCGCGTCATCTCCGCTAGCTCATGGCGCACGCTGCGTTCGATGTCGATCGGATCGCGCCGCATCTGATTGAAGAGGATGCGCAGCGTCACGCCGGCAATGGTCGAGGTGACGGCAATACCGAAATTGCGGACAATGGTCTCGATCGATGTTTCGCCGGCAAAGAGATAGAGCGATACGCCGAGGCTCGATAGGGTAAAGAGAAACCCCATATAATAGAGATTGTCGCCCGCCTGCTCGTTGTGCAGCCGGAACCCGGCAACGGTCAGCGACACGATGAAGTAGATCCCCATCAGCACCAGCGGCACGCCGGTCACGACAGGCAGCGACCAACCCATGAGCTTCGACGACCAGATGAAGATCATGCCGCCAACCGTGATGGAGGCGAACAGCACCATCGGCCCGTAATCCCGGATGAGATATCTGGCGTCGGTGTTAGCCATCAGCGTATCCCCTCCAAGCGTACGAAGCCGTCAAAATCACCTTTGTTGTTCTTGATCCACTGCGCCCAGAAGTTCGCGAGATCCTCTATGCTGAACTTCATGTTCGGCCTTTGAAAGGCAAGGATTTTGACCGTGACGCCATCCAGCGACGTGCGAAAGCGGTCGTTCGCCGGGCTACGCTGGTATTTCGGGTAGGAGGCACCATCACGATAATTCGAAAAGGCTGCCGTATGTTCAAGCATGTCCGAGGCAATGTAGAGGCGCTTCGGGATGCGGGCCGGCGCATTGGCAAAGACTTCCAGATTGATCTTCTGGATAGCCGCCATAATCGGCGACAGCGTGCCGGACCCACCTGCCGTCAGCTTGCCGGCGATGTCGGTGAGCGGTTTCTGGAATCCCTTCTCCCACCGTGCCTGCGCCAGCCGCGGGTTGCTGGTCCATTCGTCGACATTCGTGCCGCTTCCCGGGTTGCAGCCGTGGAAGGTCTGGATCAGCTCGCCTTCCTTCTCGGTCAGCGCATAGATGTCGATCGCGCCGCCGATCGGCACATCCGCGACGATCTTCTGGAACTGGTTGCGAAGATCGAGCGCCGTTGCATCGGCAATCGGATCGGTGACATCGAGCAATATGGCCGTTTCCGCCTTTGGGCCGTCCACGGGGCAGAGGGACGCCTGGTCGACGGCAACATTACCGCTCGCTTTATAGCGCAGCCAGCCATAGGCGCCGACGATCCCAAGCGACAGGACCGCGAGAGAAATCGTTGCGATAATGAGACCCGCGGACCCGCCGCGCCGGCTACGCCGCTTGCGTCGCGCCAAGGATGCTCTCCGGGAAAAGATTATCAAGCTGGTGGTATTTCTCGATGGCGCGCTCGAATTCGTCGCCGATCCGCTTGATCTGCTCCGAAAGCTCCGCCTGGGCGCCCTGGATGCGCGAACCCAGCACCTTGTCGTCCCATTCTTCTTCGGTGCGAATGACGGGTGTCAGGCGCTCCATCTTGTAGGCGGCCTTGAAGTAGGATGGGCCTGGTTCGGTGCGTGTGGCCTGATTGGCGTCGCGATAGGAGGTGAGCAGCACATTGGCGGCGCGCTCGAGATGGTTCTGGTGTTCGGCAAACAGGCCCGCGGTCCTAGCGCGATGGGCGATGATGGCGGCCGTTTCCTGCCGGCGCAGCGAGAGGTCGCGGATGATTTCCTCGATCTTGCTGTTGTGCTCGTCGCGAATTTCACGAAGGTCCTCGATCAGATCGAGCTTGCGGTCGATATAATTATCCCTCGCTGTATCGAGACGCTTCTGCACACCGGCAAAGCCCGGATAGGGATCGGTCAGATAGCAGCCATCGATGAAAGCGACGAGCGAGAACATCAGGCCGATGGCAAAGAGCATCCAGGAATTCAGCTCCTGCAACCCGAGCGGCGCCGTCTTAAGCCGCTGGATCACCTCAGCACCGGCACCGCTTAAGATGGTCGCCGAGACTTCACGGTAATGCGCGAGCGCAATGTTGATCCCGAGGGCCACGGCGACATAGGCGACAAGCCCCAGCAGGCCGAGCAGCTTCAGCGCAAAGAAGCGATGCACCAGGAAGCGGACGCAGAAGAAGGAAAAAATCAGCGCCATGCCGATATTCAGGAAGGCGAAGGCCGCAGCCTCGGTTACACCCCCGACGAGACCCTGCTCGCTTCCCTTGGCCAGAAAGCTGCCGTTCATCACCATTTCGATGAGTACGAGGAAGACGATCAGCGAGACTTTGAAGCCCCACGCCGCCCTGCTGGAAACCTTCGCCGCCCGCTGCAGCTTGTGCCTGGCCTTGAAACCCACCATCTCGTCTTCGGCAGTTTTCAGGTTACGGCGCAGACCATGCAGCTCGTCGACGCCGCTTGCCACCTCCGCCTTGAAATCCGAGACGCTCGACGCGTTCGCCTGGCGGATCAGCCCGAACTGGCCCTCGAAATCGAGGTTGCGCAAGCGGCTGTCAAACGTCTGGAACTGGTCTTCGAGGATTTGATAGGAGCTTTTCTTCTCTGCTTCGACCCAGGCGACAATGCGCTGTTCCGTCTCGTCATGCGATTGCGCATCCGGCGGCGGCCGGTTCTGCCGGCCGGCAGCGGCACCTTTTTCCTTCAGGTCGAGGGTCGTGCCCAGCTTTTCGATATCGACGACGGGAAACACGTCCGTCGAGGCGCGGAAATCATGGCTGGTCTCCCGAACGCTGTCCCAGAGACGGTTGAGGGCTTCGAAACGCAACGATCTTCCCCGGCGAATTCATCAACTTAGAAAGGACAATTGAGAGATCGATACCGCACTGGTTGTCCACGGTCCAGAGCGATCTAGCTGAGGTTAGGATGCGATTGTGGTAAAGACTAGCCCGAGCCTGTAGTGATCGGAAAACACTCACGTGAGCAAGGAGACGCTTTCACCTGATGGCGGACCGCTGCTATGCCACGGTCACGTTCGGGGTTGCCTTCCAGAAACCTGCCCGGCGCAGCCCTTCCCGATAGATGTCACGCTGCCATTGCTCCTTGAACGGCACGACGGAAAGCCATCGATCGACATCGAAATCCGGATTGGTTCTTTGGACGCGCCGAACGAAAAAGCCTGCCTTTTCCTCGTGCCCGAGCATCGCCCAGCTCGCCGCGGAAATCCTGTCCGCTAGGCGTGAATTCGCCATTCGTCCGATATAATCGAGGGCAGCTTCGAAGCGACCGAGCGTGTAGCTCGCCACGGAGGCAGTCCAAAGATACGTGTCGGGGCTTACCGGATTGAGCGCGATGGCGCTTTCAATCTTCGTCAGCGCCAGATCTGGCCGAGACGCGTGAAGCAAAGCTTCGGCATGGTCGGCAATGATGCCGGCATGACCCGGATTAAGGGCTTCCGCCAATTTCAATGCCTCGATGCTCTCATCACTCGCCTTTCGGAAGACTTTCGTCATGCCAAGCTCGCGATAGCCGTCGGCAATATCGCCACGCGCTGCGATGGCCTGCATCGCGTAGCTTTCCGCCTTGTCCAGCAAGGCCGCATTGCCACCGAAGGTCAGCACCCATTCCTTGGAATAGGTGCGGGCCATCGAGCTCAAGGCCGGCGCGAAATGGCGGCCGGTGCGCAGTGCCATCTCAAGTTCCCCACGCGCCCTCTGCAGGTCCGGTACCGATAAGCGCTCGATGTAACGTTTGCCGGCGAGGTAGCGCTGATAGGCCGCCGGATTTTCCTCGAAATGGGACCTCATCATCTCCCGACGTTCGATCTGTCCCGCAAGCGATAGCACGATATGACGTGCGACGGCCTGGCTCTGCTCTGCTTGTGAGGATTGTCCGAGGCTGACGCGCTCGGCCCAGATGATTTCATCGCTTGCGGCGTCGACCAGTTGCGAAAACAGCAGCGGTGCGTTGTCGCGAAGGCTAAGCCGCATCTCGAGAATGTAGGAGCGATCCCACTGATCGAAAGTTGCGACAGCACGTTCCCCAGCCCTGCCGACCCGGACCGTAGTGTAGCGATCCGCAATCTGGAGATTGTCCAGCGCGCAGAAGCCGATTGTAATATCGTTCACGAGAGATGAGGCATCATAATCCTTCCCTTGCCCCTCCGTGGAGGACAGGAGCAGAAGGGGTATCTTCACCCTCGTTCGCGCAGCTGAAGTCCCTTCATGATGGCGAATGGTATCCTCGGCTCGAATTTCCGAAGCATATTCCTGCTGCGCCGACCATGAGGCCAGCAGCGCGGCACGCTGCGCGAAAATCTGCCTGAAGTGCTCCACCTCGCCTTCCGCATCGAATATCCGCAACAGGGTGCGATGAATATCCCGGTCTTCAGGGTCTATACCGAAGACCAGGAGTGCTGCCTCTCGCACCAGAGCGATATCGTCCATCCCGTTGGCTTCTGCAGCTGCGGCATTCAGCGCCTCCTTCAACGCCATCAGATGCTTGCCGCTTTGGGCTTCCCGCCAATGAAAGAAAACCGCGCTCTGGCAATCGATACCCTGCAGGAATTCCGCCTCGAGCGTTTTCACCAGCGATTTCAATCTTGCAAAGATTGGCCCGCCACCATCCGAACGCGCGAACCAGAGGTCGGAGGTGGTTGGAGGCGCATGGAGTTCGACGGCTGTTTCGCTGAAACGCAGAAATGATCTCCCGAGCGCTTCCTGACGGACCCTGATACGCGAAACCAGCTTGCGCAGATTGACCTGCGCGCTGCCATTGTCATCCCCCCACAAAAGCCGGGCGATCGCGCTACGCGACGCGCGCGCTGCTGGCTCCAGCATCAGATAGACCAGGATCAACAGGCCTTTTTCGGGAAAGGCGACCTCGTCACCGTCACCATCCAAAAGCTTCAAGCCGCCAAATGTATGTAGTGAAAACATAGTCTGTTCACAAAATCCGGGTGAAGCAGCGGCGGCTGAGAAGGTATTTCCTTTACCTGCTAACCTCATTCGCGCTCGGACGAGTATGGTGAAATTTCGATAAGGCTGTAGTGTGTCGAAAGGTTTGGCGATTTTCAATTCCAATTGCCGACAATCTGATAAACCACTCGCTAAATCACGGGCTCGTCATCCCTCGGCGGAGCGCGCGAGTTCATTCGGAGCATCAAATCATGACGCCCTCTCCCTTCAAGAATATCTGTGTCTACGGCGCCGGCGCACTCGGCGGTGCGATCGCGACCAAGCTCGCCTCCGCCAAAGAGGCGCAGACGAGAATTTCCGTCGTTGCGCGCGGAGCTCATTTGGAGGCCATTCGCGCCGGCGGCATAAGCCTGTGGGAAGCGGGTGCGGATAGTCCCCTCGTTGCCCAGATGACGGCAACGGCCGATGCCGGCGAACTGCCGCCGCAGGATCTCGTCATCACCGGCCTCAAAGGCCATCAGCTTGCCGCAGCCGTCCCCGGCATCGCGAAGCTGCTGCATCCAGGAACCCGCGTCGTTATGATCCTCAATGGTGTACCATGGTGGTATTTTCACCGGGACCGTCAGAGTGGTCATGCCGAGCACCAGATGGAAGAACTCGATCCGAACGGCGATCTCTGGCGCCTGATCGGCCCGGAGCGCATCATCGGCTGCGTGGCCTATCAGGGAGCGGAGGTCGTCGCACCTGGCGAGGTCAAACTCGCCAACAGCGGCCACTTCATCCTTGGAGAGCCATCCGGCGAGACGACGGCCGATATCGAAGCTGTCGCAGCGCTACTCCGACAGGCCGGCGTCAACATCTCGATTTCCTCGCGCATACGCGACGATATCTGGAGCAAGCTCATGGGCAATGCCGCCTTTAATCCCATCAGCGCACTTACCCGCGGATTGATGTCCGACATCATGGACGATCCCGCACTTGCCACTATGGTCGGGCAGGTGATGGCCGAGGTGAAAGCCGTCGCCGAGGCCTTGGGATCGCAAATCGCCATGTCCGTCGAAGAACGTCTTGAGCGCTCCCGCCAGATCGGGCCGGTGCGCACTTCGATGCTGCAGGATCTGCTTGCCGGCAAGGCACTGGAAATCACGCCTCTCGTGGGCGTCGTCGTCTCGCTCGGAAAGCTCGCGAATGTGCCGACGCCAGTCTCGGCGACCATTCTGGCGCTGGTGACGCAGCTCGATCGCAAGAACCAGCAAGGCACCGATTAAGCGGCGGTCGACTACGCCAGATAGATTTTCAATCCTCCGGCATCGGTCCACGGGCCTGTTTCCGGAGGAATTCCGGGCATGCCAGCTCTTTATATTTCACTTACTTCTTCGTCTTCAGCCCCGAATGGATTTCCTATGGGGACCGGCGTTACGCTTGCGGTGGAATATGGAGATAGATCCCATGCTCGACACGCACGTACCCAATCTCACGGAATCCATCCGCGTCCTCGTTCATAACAGCGACGAGAAGCATCATCGCGTTGCGGCATCGACTGCAACAACGAAGAGTTCGCGCAAGCGTCAGCCTCACTCGCGTCAGGTCCGGGAAAAGCGCACCTTTCAGGCCATGTTCGGCTTCGGGCTGCTGCTCGGCGCGCTCGAGTTGTTCATCGTGCTGCATTACCTCTGAGATTTCACCCATATGAGTAGACCGACTTTTCAACGGCGGATCGGCGGTGCGATTACCGCCCTCGTCACACCTTTTCGCGGCGGTGTTTTCGATGGCGTCGACATGATGGCCCATATCGAGTGGCAGCTGCTGAGCGGGATCGACGGGCTTCTGGTCTGCTCGCTGACCGGCGAAGGCCCGACGCTGACCGAGGCCGAGCGCATCCGCACCATCGAAATCTGCATCGAGCTTTCGGAAGACAAGGTGCCCGTCATCGTCGCGACCGGGACCAACGACACGGCGACAACCTTAGAGGAAACGATACAGGCACAGCGCCTTGGCGCCGATGCGGCCTTCGTGACGGTTCCTTATTACTCCAAACCAACACAAAAGGGGATCATTCACCATTTCGAGCAGCTGGCGACGCAGACCGAGTTACCTATCATCGTCCACAATCAGCCATCGCACACCGCGATCGATCTTGCCCCGGCAACGATCGCGCGGCTGGCCGAAATTGGTGGGATCATCGGGATCGCCGACGGCAGCGGTGACATCTCACGCATCGATCTCTGGCGGCCCTTCCTGCCGGAGCGGTTCGGCCTGTTTACCTCGAACGACGCCAGCGCACTCGGTTTCACCGTGGCGGGAGGTCATGGCTGCTTTTCCAATGCGGCCAACATCGTCCCCCGGCTCTTTCAATCCATGCAGCATTCGGCCGGCTGCGGTAACATCAACGCGGCCCTATCCATCGACGAGCGCCTGCAGCCATTATTCAGCGCGCTGGCCCGAGAAAGCGAGCCGGCGACGGTCAAACACGCCTTGTCACTGGTGAGGGATATCGAAGCAGATGTACGCCTGCCCTTGGTCGTCGCCGGGACCGAGACAGCCGCGGCCATCCAGGCAGCAATCACCCCGTTTCAACTCGATGGCAGCGGTCGTTTCGCCTCGCGCCATGCCTATCGCCTGGGATTGTAAAACCACTCCATCCCTATGAGATTTTTATATTTTTGCCGTTTCAAGCAAATGGAAAACCTAGCAACTCCCCCATAGATTCAACAGCGTAGCACCGAAAATGGTCTTATCGGACCGATGGTGCCGGTGACACTGAAAGGAACTATGATGTCACGCTACAGACATGTCGGCCTATCCGCCGACCCTCTCCAACGCCCTCGTGCCGTCGCGCTTCAGCGCGACGAGAGGCGCTTCTCTTCGGACGCATTGCTGGACGGAATTCGCTCCGTCACTCCACGCCTTGGGCTTGTCTTCCTGATCGCCGCCGCCCTGCAAATGGCGCTGCATCTGACCGGTCACTGAGTGAAATCGAAGAGATCCAAGAGGAAACATAAAAATGGCAAACGCACAGCATCTTCAGCGTCGCTTGGCCCACAGCCAGCTCTCGCCGGCTCCGGCCCGCTTCATCATCGGGCGTGACCGCCGCGGCAGCTGGATCGTTCAGGACCGGCAGGGTCTGGTCGGCGGCCTATTCCGCAACGAAGCAGCCGCCCTGCATTTCGCCGCAGAAGAATGCAACCACAATCCGGCTGATATCTGCCTGGCGCCCGAAGGCGCTATCCTCGACCTCGACGGTTTCGCTCCCGCCTCGTCCAATCTGCACTGAACTTGCCCTTGGCAGGCTTCGACACTATCCCGCCGAACGCTTCCTTAACCGCCCTCAGTTAAGCTTCCGGCCAGATATCCCAAGAACAGAAGACAATGTCGAAGCCTGCCTTCCGCTACAGCCACTACGACCTCAAGGAACAGCGCGCCGGAACGGTGATCGAAATCACCCTCACGGCCATTGCCAATGTCAGGCTGATGAACGGCTCGAATTTCGAGCGATTTACGGAAACCCTCAAGCACCAGTTTCTCGGCGGCGTTGCCAAGAAATCGCCGATCAGGCTCACCATCCCCGAATCCGGCCATTGGCATCTCGTCGTCGATATGGAAGGTCACAACGGGCAGGCAGAGTCGAGCGTGAAGATCGTCGATGCGGCACTGGCTCCCCGGATGCAGAAGGCTCCGCAGGAAACTTCCTCCGGCCGATAATACCGCGTTAACGCTCGCCGCGTTCTTTGCGCAGCTTCGACCACCAATCCAGCCGCTTGCGGATCTCCCGCTCGAAACCGCGCTCCGGCGGATCGTAGAAGGTTTGGCGACCCATCTTCTCCGGAAAATAGTTCTGGCCTGAAAAGGCATCCGGTTCGTCGTGATCGTAACGATAGCCGTCGCCATATCCCTCGGTGCGCATCAGCTTGGTCGGCGCATTCAGGATGTGTTTCGGCGGCAGTAGAGAGCCATTCTGCTTGGCCGCCTGCGTCGCCGCCTTGAAGGCCGTGTAGACGGCGTTGGATTTCGGCGCGGTGGCGAGATAGACGCAGGCCTGCGCCAGCGCCAGCTCGCCTTCCGGCGATCCGAGATAATCATAGGCATCCTTGGCAGCATTGCAGATGACCAGGGCTTGCGGATCGGCAAGCCCGATATCCTCCACCGCCATACGCACCAGCCGGCGCCCGAGGTAAAGCGGGTCCTCACCGGCATCGAACATGCGGGCGAGATAATAGAGTGCGGCATCGGGATCGGAACCGCGGACCGATTTATGCAGCGCCGAGATCAGATTGTAGTGCCCATCCTGTGCCTTGTCGTAGACCGGGGCGCGGCGCTGGACGATTTTGACCAGCATGTCGGGATTGAAAAGCTCGTCCTTGCGCGCCGCGCGCCAGACCTCTTCCGCCAGCGTCAGCACCGAGCGGCCATCGCCATCGGCCATGCCGATCAGGCTGGCGCGGGCATCCTCGGTCAGCGGCAACGGCTTGCCCTCTACCGCCTCGGCGCGGCGGAGCAGTTCTTCCAGGCTCTCCTCGTCATGCGACTGGAATGTCAGGACGCGGGCGCGGGACAGAAGAGCGGCGTTGAGCTCGAAAGACGGATTTTCGGTCGTCGCCCCCACCAGAATGACGGTGCCATCTTCCATCACGGGCAGGAAGCTATCCTGCTGGGCGCGATTGAAGCGATGGATCTCGTCGACGAACAGCAGGGTCTGGCGGCCATCCATGCGGCGCAGACGCGCCGCCTCGAACACCTTCTTCAGATCGGCAACGCCGGAGAAGATCGCCGAGATCTGCTCGAAGGCGAGACCCGCCTCGCCCGACAGCAACCGGGCAACCGTCGTCTTGCCGGTGCCGGGCGGTCCCCAGAAGATCATCGATCCCAGCGAACCCGCCTCGATCATCCGGCGCAGCACGCCGTCCTCACCGGTCAGATGTTCCTGACCGGTGACTTCAGCCAATGTTTGCGGCCGCAGACGATCGGCGAGAGGCCGTTTGTTGGCGACCTCCTCCGGTATCCGCGGTGCAAACAGGTCATTACTCATCGGAAGAACTGCCGGATGCGCTGGCCATCACGCTCGATCTCCACGCGCCAGAAGCTCGGGTTGGACGTGACGGTCTTCTGAAGGATTTCCGTGGTGTTGATCGCGACACCATTGATGGAAATGACGATATCGCGGGCAGCAAATCCAAGCCGGTCAGCCGGCGAATTCTGCTTCAGGCTCTCGATAACGACGCCGGTGGAATCCGGTGGCATATGCAGATCATCGGCGACGCGCGGCGAGAGATTGGCAACGGTTGCGCCGGAGAAGGGATTGTTGCCCTCGATCACCCGCTCATCGCGCGGCGTGGATTCGGGTGCGGCGGCAAGCGTCATCATGGCCTGATGTTCCTTGCCGTTGTCAAGTACGGTCAATGATACAGTCGCACCGAGGCCGGCCGTGGTCAGACGATAGCCGAGCGCATCGGGATGCTCTATCGGGATATTGTTCAGGGCCGTGATCACCTCGCCCGGCTTGAGGCCGGCCTTGGCAGCCGGGCCGCCATCGACCACCTTCGTCACCAGCGCACCGCGCACCTTGTCGAGGCCAAGCGCTTCGGCAACGTCCGATGTGACAGGCTCGAAGGAGGCGCCGATATAGGGGCGCTCGAAAGCCTTGTCGCCGCGGTCGGCTGCGGCAAGGAAGACCTTGACCAGATTGGCCGGGATGGCGAAGCCGATACCGTTGGAGCCGCCGCCCTGGGAGAAGATCGCCGTGTTCAGCCCGATCAACTGGCCGGTCATGTTGACGAGCGCGCCGCCCGAATTGCCAGGGTTGATCGAGGCATCGGTCTGGATGAAGAAGCCGACCTCGTTCTTTACCTGATTGCGGGCGAGCGCCGAGACGATGCCGCTCGTGACAGTCTGTCCGACACCGAAGGGATTACCGATCGCCAGCACGAGATCACCGACCTCGATGCCATCGGAATTGCCGAGCGGCAGAACCGGGAAGGTTTCGTTCTTCGACTGGATCTTCAAAACGGCGAGATCGACGCGATCATCCTTCAAGATGACCTTGCAGGGAAACTCGCGGCCGTCCGAAAGCGCGATCTTGATATCGTCGGCGCCATCGACGACGTGGTTGTTGGTGATGACGGTGCCATTCGCCTCCACGATAACGCCCGAGCCAAGCGAAGACTGCTTCTCCGTGCGATTCGGCATGCGCTGACCGAAAAACTGCTCGAAGAAGGGATCGCCGGCGAAGGGCGACTGACGCTGCACGACGCGTTCGGCGTAGACGTTCACCACGGCGCCGGAGGTCTGCTTGACCAGCGGCGCGAAGGAAAGCTGCATCTGCGTCTGGCTTTCCGGCAGCGTCTTTGCCGTCTGAGCCTCAGCGGAAAGCGGCATCGCCACGACGAGGGCAATCATCGAAACGGCAGTGCGCTTCAGGAGGACATGCATGGAAATTTCCCTTTTTAATTCTCTTTAAACAACGTTGTAGCGCCCGACGCTAGAAAGAAAAGAGGGCGGAAGCATGAAGCATAAATGGACGTTTGCGGTGATAAAAAACAGGCTCGCTGAACAAAAACATGCTGTCATGCATTTCGCGTTGGGAATCGTCAAAGGGAGCCACATATGCGATCGATCCATCTTGCCGCCGCCACCCTCCTCATCTCGCTGGGTATGACCGGCATCTCCCATGCCGCCAGCTTCGATTGCGAGGGGCAGAACCTGAAGCCGGACGAAAAGACGATCTGCGACGTGAGGGCTCTCAACGATGCCGACGTGAGGATGGTAACGACCTTCGACTTGCTTTCAGGGCTTCTTGCCATGGGCGCGCGCGGCACGATGCAGGACCAGCAGACGGAGTGGCTAAAGAAACGGCAGGCTTGCGGTGCCGATATCGCCTGCCTTACCTCGTCCTACCAGGAGCGTCAGAAAGAACTGAATGACGCCTACAAGCAGATCAATCGCCCGCTATAGGAGCGCGTTTTGTGATGGCTTGAAGGCTTTCACCGGAGATGTCCCCTCTCCCCGCCTGCGGGGAGAGGGTTAGGGTGAGGGGTAAACGCAGGGACAGATAAGCTCCGCCGTTGCGATAAAGCTCGAAAGCCCCTCATCCGTCCTCTCGCGGTCGAGCTATGCTCGACCGTTCGAGTCCACCTTCTCCCCGCTGCGCAGGGCGAAGGGGCTTGGTTATTTTCCACCCAAATCGCGAACGGCGCCGCGATCGGCACTGGTTGCAAAAGCAGCATAGGCCTTGAGCGCCGTAGTGACGTTGCGCTTGCGCGGTTCGGCCGGGTGCCAACCCCTAGCGTTCTGAGCTTCGCGGCGCGCGGCAAGTTCAGCATCGTCTACACGCAGGCTGATGGTGCGGTTCGGGATGTCGATGTCGATCATGTCGCCTTCGCGCACCAGGCCGATCGTGCCGCCGTTTGCAGCTTCCGGCGAAGCGTGGCCGATGGAGAGGCCGGACGTACCGCCGGAGAAGCGGCCGTCGGTGATGAGCGCGCAGGCCTTGCCGAGACCCTTCGACTTCAGATAGCTCGTCGGATAGAGCATTTCCTGCATGCCGGGGCCGCCCTTCGGGCCTTCGTAGCGGATGACGACGACGTCGCCAGCCACGACTTCATTGCTGAGAATGCCCTTGACGGCAGCGTCTTGGCTTTCGAAGACCTTGGCCGGGCCGGAGAACTTCAGGATCGATTCATCGACACCGGCCGTCTTCACGATGCAGCCATCGAGCGCCAAGTTGCCCTTGAGGACGGCCAGACCGCCATCCTTGGAGAAGGGATGCTCGACGGAGCGGATGACGCCCTTCTCGCGGTCCGTATCCAGCTCATCCCAACGGGAGCTCTGGCTGAAGGCAACCTGTGTCGGAACGCCGCCGGGCGCCGCGCGGAAGAATTCGCGCACGCTTTCGCTGTTGGTGCGGGTGATGTCCCAACGGTCGATGGCGTCGCCGAGGGTTTCGGCGTGAACGGTCGGGCAATCGCGGTTGATGAGGCCGCCCTTGTCGAGCTCGCCGAGGATCGACATGATGCCGCCGGCGCGGTGTACGTCTTCCATGTGTACGTCGCTCTTGGCGGGCGCAACCTTGGAGAGGCACGGCACGCGGCGCGAGAGCGCGTCGATGTCGGCCATGGTGAAATCGACTTCGCCTTCATGCGCAGCGGCCAGAATATGCAGAACCGTGTTCGTCGAACCGCCCATGGCGATATCGAGCGCCATGGCGTTCTCGAAAGCCTGCTTGGAGGCGACGGAACGCGGCAGGATGGAACCATCGTCCTGCTCGTAATAGCGGCGGGCGAGATCGACGACCAGATGGCCTGCTTCGACGAAGAGCCGCTTGCGGTCGGCATGGGTGGCGAGCGTCGAGCCATTGCCCGGCAGCGACAGGCCGAGCGCCTCGGTCAGGCAGTTCATCGAATTGGCGGTGAACATGCCCGAGCAAGAGCCGCAGGTCGGACAGGCCGAACGCTCGATGACCTGAACGTCCTCGTCGCTGATCTTGTCGTCGGCAGCGGCGACCATGGCATCGACGAGATCGAGCGCGACCTTCTTGCCATGCAGAACGACCTTGCCGGCTTCCATCGGGCCGCCGGACACGAAGACCGTCGGGATATTGAGGCGCAGCGAGGCCATCAGCATGCCGGGGGTGATCTTGTCGCAGTTCGAAATGCAGACCATGGCGTCGGCGCAATGGGCATTGACCATGTATTCGACGCTGTCGGCGATCAGCTCGCGCGACGGCAGCGAATAGAGCATGCCGTCATGGCCCATGGCGATACCGTCATCAACGGCGATGGTGTTGAATTCCTTGGCAACGCCGCCGGCCGCTTCGATTTCGCGGGCGACGAGCTGGCCGAGATCCTTGAGGTGAACGTGGCCGGGCACGAACTGGGTAAAGGAATTGACCACTGCAATAATGGGCTTGCCGAAATCGCTATCCTTCATACCCGTCGCACGCCAAAGGCCGCGCGCGCCGGCCATGTTGCGGCCGTGGGTGGTGGTTCTGGAACGATAAGCTGGCATGGTGTCTTCCTCGTCATCCTGGAATTTGTGCGGCGTCGGCATGGGCCAAAGGTTTCGGGCCGAAGGGGACGCCGGCAACTCCGCTTTTTGGAATTGTCCTAATCCAATCGTGCAATACTGTCACTATCAACTCAAGCGAATCCGGTACGCTGCGGGGCAAGTGCTGCGGCCGGACAAACAAGCATTACGACCACAATTGGGAACGAAGCCGCCTGTTCACAAGCACACACAAAAAGTTGCTTTCACTTCCAAAGAAATGCCTGCCTAAGAGTGTAACAAAATCCGTGTCCACTGCGTATGGCTGATATCGAAGCTGTTACCGCATAGAGGAATTGCTCCATGGCCTCCTTCCGCCCACCGAAAATCACATCCTCCGAGATCACGCCGCGCTCGGTCTATCTGAAGCGGCGCGATTTCCTGACGGCCGCAGCAGCTGGCATCGGCATCGCGGCTGTCGGTGGCAAGGCGGCGATGGCCGAGGCGCTGACGGCGACCAAGAGCAATTATACGGTCGATGAGAAGCTGACGCCGATCAAGGACGTCACTACCTACAACAATTTCTACGAATTCGGTCTCGACAAGGCCGATCCGGCCAACCTCTCGGGCAAGTTCAAGCCGCGGCCGTGGACCATCAAGGTCGACGGCATGGTCAACAAGCCCGGCACCTTCGATGTCGATGCCTTGATCAAGGAGTTTCCGCCGGAAGAGCGCGTCTATCGGATGCGCTGCGTCGAAGCCTGGTCGATGGTCATTCCCTGGGACGGCTTCCAGCTCTCTGCCCTGCTTGACAAGGTAGAGCCTCAGGGCAGTGCCAAATTCGTGACCTTCGAGACCGTGGTGCGGCCCGAGGAGATGCCGGGGCAATCCGGCCTCCTGCAATCGCTGGAATGGCCCTATGTCGAGGGTCTGCGCCTGGACGAGGCCCGCAACCCGCTGACGCTGCTGGCCGTCGGCCTTTATGGCGAGACCCTGCCCAACCAGAACGGCGCGCCGATCCGGCTCGTCGTGCCGTGGAAATATGGCTTCAAAGGCATCAAGTCGATCGTGCGCATCACGCTCACCGACAAGCAGCCGGTGAATACCTGGCAGGCGACGAACAGCCAGGAATACGGCTTCTATGCCAACGTCAATCCGGCCGTCGACCATCCGCGCTGGAGCCAGGCAACCGAACGGCGCATCGGCGAAGGCGGCTTCTTCGGCTCGAACCGGCATCCCACCCTGCCCTTCAACGGCTATGCTGATCAGGTCGCCAGCCTCTATAGCGGCATGGACCTCAGGGTGAATTTCTGATGGCTTTCTCCTTCGCCCTGCCCAAGCGCTGGCAGCCTGCCTCAGTATGGGCGCTCTATGTCGTCGGGCTCCTGCCGGCCGCCCGGGAATTCTATCTCGGCGCAACGGATCAGCTCGGCGCCGATGCGGTGAAAACCTTTGAGCTTTTCCTGGGGCTGTGGGCGATCCGCTTCCTGCTGCTGACGCTTGCGGTCACGCCGCTTCGCGATCTCTTCGGCTGGAACTATCTGCGCTATCGCCGCGCGCTCGGCCTGCTCTGTTTCTACTACGCGCTGATGCACCTGACCGTCTACATGGTTCTCGATCAGGCGCTCGACGTACAGGCTGTCATCGACGACGTGCTGAAGCGGCCCTTCATCATGTTCGGCATGGCGGGGCTCGTCATGCTGCTGGCGCTTGCCGTAACCTCGAACAACTTCTCGATCAAACGGCTCGGCAAGACATGGATCTGGCTGCATCGCCTCGTCTATATCGTCGCCGCCTGCGTCGCCTTGCACTTCGCCCTGTCGACCAAGGTGCTGTCGCTGGAACAATTCATCTATATCGGCCTGCTGATCGCCATGATCCTCTACAGATCCTACCGGCCGATCATGATGGAGAGACGGCGGGCGGCGCGCAGGCCGGCAGTGGCTTCCAGTTCCAGGGCGGCCTGAAGCGGTCGCCCTGCTCTTTCAAGCAATAGTCATTCTGCAGCGCTGGCGATCTTCGCCTGGCCCTGCTCCTGCACCTCGACGGTCGCCGTCAGGCCGGCAATCAGCTTCGTGCCGTCAGGCACCTTGTCGAGCGCGATGCGCACCGGCACGCGCTGCGCCAGGCGCACCCAGCTGAACGTCGGGGTAATATTGGCAAGCAGGCTGCCGGAGGTGCGCTCGCGGTCCTCGATGCCGTAGGCGATGCTTTCGACATGGCCGGTCAGTTTCTCAGCCTGGCCCATCAGATGAATGTGGACTTCGTCGCCGACATGGATGCGCGGGAGCTTGGTTTCCTCGAAATAACCTTCGACGCGAAGGGAATCGCTGTCGATCAGCGCCACCTTGGCGGTGCCGGCAGAGACATAATCGCCCGGACGCAGGCTGAGGTTGGAGATCGTGCCATTGACGGTGGCGCGGACCTCGGAGCGGTCGAGATTGAGCTGGGCAAGCTCGCGATTGGCGGTCGCCTGACGAACGGCGGCTTCATCCTGCTGCTCTGTGGTCTGCGCCTGCTCCTTCTGCTGGAGAGAGGCGGCATCGCCAAGGCGCGCCTGCCGCTGGCTTTCGCGGCGGGCCTGGTCGAGAGCGGCATTGCTGCTTGCAAGAGCTGCATCCGCCTGTTCGAGCGCGATGGCGAAGCGATCGCGATCGACGCGGAAGAGGACATCGCCCTTCTTGACGGTCTGGTTGTCCTTGACGAGGACCTCGCTCACGAGGCCTGAGACATCAGGCGCAATGCCGACGACATCGGCCCGCAGGCGCGCATCGCGCGTCCAGGGCTCGTCCATGTAGTGGCCCCAGAGCTGGCGGCCGACATAGACGGCGGCAACGACGAAGATGAGAGTGACGGCCACGCGGCCGATGAGTTTTAACGCGTTCATGTGAAGTACCAACGAGAGACAGAGGAGACGGCGCTGAGCAAAAGGACGTAAAGCGCGAGATCGAAAAGACCGCGATGCCAGACCAGAGTGTAAACTCCGATCCATGCCAGCAGGCGTCGAACGATGATGACGGCAAACAGCGTCACCAGCATGAGAACAAGAAGGCGTGGGATATAGACGCCATAAAGATCGAATTCTGCGGGCATGATGTTACTCGGCGGCGATGGGAAGAGGTTGAGTTGTATCGGATAAAGGCGGCTGCCAGCTCGCCGGCGGTTCGGCATGGGGGAAGAGCGCCCGACGAAGACCGACGAGCGCATCGAGGCTTGCCCGGCCGGCGTGCCGCTTTTCCTGTGCGACGGCTTCGAGGCCATGGTCGATCGAGACTCGCAGCTCGTCCGTGGGTTCGATGGCGCGCTTGGCCTTCAGCCGCGAACGATAGAAATCCGATACACCAATCAGCACTTCGCTGACGGATGCGGCGGCGGGCGGCTTCAGCTGACCACGCTCCTTCTGCAGCATCAGCACGTTAAAGCCGAGGCGGACATCGGCGTAACCGTCGACCTTCTTCAGTTCGCGGTCCTCGATACCTGCAAGGCGGGGCACGAGCTGGCCGAGGCGGTCGAGGATGCGGCCGGACAGGCGTTCGTGATCGGCACGACGGATACCGGCGGCGGTTTCGGCAAGATCGGTCCAGCCGGCCCTGACCAGTCGCCAGGCGGCAAGCTCGGCGCCGAACGGCCGGGTGAGCAAGGTCCAGACCAGGGCGAAGCCCACGCCGGCCAGAGCTGCAATAGCGCTGTTGGTAAAACTGGCGAAATCGGCCGTGTAACGATCCTGAAGCGCGATGAAACTTGCACCGTTCACCGCCAGCAGCATGCCGAGCATGTTCGTTTGCGGGCGGGTAATCAGAACGCCCATCACCAGGAAGGGCGGAGCGAAGACCAGCACCAGCATCTCGAAGCCGGAGATCGACGGCAAGACACCGAAGATATAGACGCAGGCGATGACGAGGCTGAGCGCGGTCCATATGAACATAGTGGTGATGAAGGGCGCGGGGCGATCGAGCGCGGCGAAAAACGAGCAGGCAACGGCCGCCATGGCGACGAAGCCGGCGCCATCCTCCCATCCGGAATAGATCCAGAAGAAGCAGGCAACCGCAATCCCGGCGATGACACCACCGGCCGAGAAGGCAAGCAGGGCGTAATCATAGTGCCTGATGTGACCGACGACGTTGCGATGGCGGAAGGCGGGGCGCCAAGTGCCGACCTGCTGCCCGGAAACGATCTGGGCACGCAGCGTCAGACAATCCTGCCAAAGGTCGACGATTTCCTTCAGGCGGGCAAGAGCGCTCGACCGGACGAGGTCATCCCAACCGAGGTCAAGATCATTCTGCTGCAACTCCTCGATCTTTCCCGATAAGGTTTCGGCGGTCTCATCGAGCTTGCCGCGACTACCCTGCCCGAGCCAATCGGCCACGTCGTTCAGAACGGCAACCAATTCCTGTGGTAGCGGCTTGCCGGTGGCCTTCAAGGCGTGCAGGCGGTCAGCAAGGGAGGAGAAGAGCGGCAACAGCATCAACAGGCGACCGCGCAGCTCGCGTGAATGCCTGACAATATCGCGGCTGCCCGCATCATATTTCAACTGGCTAATGACGAGATCGAGGCCGGAAACGTCGGCGGCAAGCTTCTGGCGCTTCAGGGGCGTTGCGGGCGAAGCACCCTCGCCGCGCAGGATCTCATCCGCCCAGGTGCCGGCATCATCCAGCCACGAACCGATGCGCTGACCAAGCAAGGTGCCAACGCTGCTCGGAAAGGCGATGGCGCTGACGACGCTTGCGCAGACGATACCGATGATGATTTCCTCCGAACGGGCGAGCGCGACATCGAAGATGGTTTCGGGTGAACCGACGGTCGGCAGCGCGATCAGCGGCAGCGTATAGCCGGCCAGCATGAAAACATAGCTGCGCGAGGTACGGTCGAGCATCGAGATGAACAGCAGAGTGCCGGTCCAGAGCGCAACCACGATTGACAGCAGTTCCGGCGCATTGACGAAGAGCGGAATGAGGATCACCGACGCTGTGGCGCCGATCAGCGTGCCAAGCGCGCGATAAAGCCCCTTGGAGCTGGTTGCGCCAGCAAGCGGATTGGCGACCACATAGACGGCCGCCATCGCCCAATAGGGGCGCGGCAGATCGAGCGACAACGCGATGAACAGCGCCATGATCGCAGCAATGAAAGCTTTGACGGAGAACAGCCACTCGCGCGAGGATGGAATGCTCATAGGACCTTCTCCGGCTCCGGCTCGGTCGCCTTCGATGCTTCGAATTCTTCGAAAGCCTTGAGGACGCGAACCGCAGCTTCGATGTCTGCCGGGTCGACATTGGCAAGGATCTTGCCGCGCAGTTCGTCGAGGGCGTCCTCCATGCGCGAAGCCAGCTTTTCACCCTCGGGCGTCAGCCACAGGCCTTTTGCGCGCCGATCTGTCGGATCATCCTTGCGGATGACGAGATCCATGCTTTCGAGCTGATCGAGCAGGCGAACCAGAGACGGGCCTTCGATGCCGACATAGGTGGCGAGGACCACCTGCCGCACGCCACCCCCCAGACGGCCGATCCAAAGCAGCGGCGCGGCCACGGCCTCGGATATGCCATGAGAGCTCAGCGTGATGTCGACGACCCGGCGCCACTGGCGGCCGGTCGTGAGCAGATTGGCGGTGAATATGCGCTGTAGGGTGTTTGGCGAGTTCATAAGAACAAATTAGCACTAAACTAATTAGCATTCAAATTATTTTAATGGAAAGCGCTATCTGAAAAGGGAAATGCAGCCATGCGTTCTACGATGAGCGCGATAGTAAACGGCTCGAGATGCCAAGCCATGGTGATCCGGTCAGCCATTCGAACCCTCGGTCATCGATCGACGTCGCGCAGATAGGCACAGATCATCCGGACAAGCTCCTGTTTCAGTTCCGGCGAGCCCAACACATGCTTTCGAGCGGCGCTATGGATCACACCCTCCACCGCGCCGGATAGGAGCTGCGCGAGCACATCGTCGGAGGGACCATTGCGGTCACTGCGATGGGCAGCGACAAAAGCTTTGTAGTGACCTTGATATTCGGCCAGGAAGGCATCGTGCGCCAACCTCGAACCATCATGCCCCGGCGCCTCATCCAGTAGCACCCTGTGAAGCTCCGGCTTCACATTGTGAGCATCGATCATGCCTTGCACGAGCGCCTCCGCGCGCTGCGGCAACGGCAGTTCACCAGCCATCGCATTTCGCATGACCGTGAGAACCTCATCAAAGTGGCGGCGTCTGATGGCTTCGACCAACGAAAGCTTGTCGGGGAAATACTGGTAGAGCGAACCGATGCTGATGCCAGCGACGGCCGCGACTGTATTCGTCGTAAAACCAGCCCATCCGCGCTCCCCCAAAACGCGAGCACCCGATTCGACAATTGCGTCCACCGTTGCCCGCGAACGCGCCTGGCTCGGCTCCTTTCGCATCGGCGAACGCGGCTTCTTAATGCGAGTAGACATGCGATCCCCATTCCATGAAAATGTGAACAGATTACTCGCATTTCATCAACCGACGGAAGGGCAAACTCTTGAGCGACGTGTCATTGCTGCAAACACTTTTCGGCTATCAAGCCTGGGCGAATGAGGAACTGCTCGACGCGATCGGTCGCCTCGATCCCGACCGGTACGGCAAGGAGCGTCATCTCTCGTTACGGTTGATGAATCATTCGCTGGTCGTCGCGCGCATATTCGCGGCGCATTTCACCGGGCGGGGACATGACTACACGGACGACAACACGCCCGAGACTCCTGCCCTGCCCGATCTTCGTGCGGCGCTCACGGCCTCCGACCAATGGTATCTGAAATATCTCGAAAGCATCGATCCCGAACTGCTGTCAACCTCCGTGCCATTCGTCTTCACGGATGGCGACAGAGGCTGCATGACACGGCAGGAGATGCTTCTTCACGTCGTCACGCACGGAGGCTACCACAGAGGCGAGATCGGCCGTCTGCTGGCACAGCTCTCCATCACGCCGCCCTGGGATACGCTTGCCGTTCACCTTCACCGCAGCGAGCCTTCGCGACGGCTGGCGCTGGCGGCAGAATAGCTCGGGCTTGCCGCTAGAGTGAGTCCGATTTTTTCAGCAGCGCCGCCGTGTCGCGCAGCCAGCCGGCCGGATCGTCGCGGTGATAGATCCGTTCGGATGGCTCGATATTGTCGAGGAAGCGCTGATAGATCACCGCGCGTCTCGCCATGGCAATCGGCTCAAGCAGTTCGGCGGCGCGCGCGGGATCAGAACCGGGCACTCGAGCGAGCCATTCGCCATTCCAGTGATCTTTGATCGTCTCGACGTATTCCGGCGGCACACCATCGAGGAAGGCGGATTGATCGAGCAAGGGGTGGCCAATGCCGCTGTCGCCCCAATCGATCAATGTAATCTCCCGCTCCGTACCGCGAAAATTGCCGGGATGGCAGTCACCATGGACGAGCGTATCCGGCAAACCGCAGGCGTCGACCTCGGCGAATAGCGCCGGCAGACCTTCCACGAAGCGCCGCAGCGTCGCAAGCTCGTCCTCCGACAGTTCCTCACTCGTCCGCCGCACGACCTCGGCGATTTCAAAGGACAAGCTCGGACCACTCCAATCGGGCAATCGCATCGCGCCTAGTTCGTCGACGCGATCGATCCACGAAACCTGTATCTCGACAAGCAGCGTCACCATGGCGAGCAATTGCGGCAATGTCGCCTCATACAAGTCGTCGCCCGGGATCTGCTCGATCAAAACGCGCCCGTATTCGTCATGCCCATACAATGTTGGAATGCGGTGACCGGCGAGAGCCGTGATGACGCGGCCCTCATGCGCCAGGAATGGCGGCACGACTTTCAGCCAGGCCGATTGGCTGCCGATGGGAATGCGCCAGACGCTGGAGAGATTCCAGGTGCGAATCTGGAGCGGTTTGCCGGTGAGTGCCAGGCCGCGCCCTGCGAGCACCCGGACAGCCCAATCGAGATCGGCGGCGGGACCACCGGGCTCGGCATAGGTTTGGCGCAACGGATGAGTCTCGATCCGCCCTGGCCAAGGTTCTGCCGGCACGGGCTCGGCAATCTCAGCCAAATAGGTGACTTCGCCACCAGGCGCGCGGTCGCGCGCTGTTTCCAGCAGGCGCAGTATCGTCACGTCGATGCCAAGACGTTCGCGCGCGGCGCGCACGATGGATTCCACCTCCTGCCACCAGGGAACATCGACAGGGATCGGCGGCAGGGAGCCAATGACGGTGCCGTCTGACGTCACCAAGACCAGACATGCGGTGCGCGGCGGCACCGTTATCTTTTCCTGGTTCTCCATCTTTGTGCCCCCCCAATCTGCCCACACGCCGCAGCGAGCTCGACTTTACCCTGTACCTGCACCCTCTCTGCTACCCTGGCGGCAACAATGCGGCAAGCCGAGCAATGCCGTTCGGCCGTTTTCATGCAATGCCCGCCTGTGAAATTCACAACAAGCGTCAAGCTGCGCGCGCGGTCCGCGACAGAACGCGATCAAGCGCCATGGCCGCCGCGATACCAATGGCATAGGCCAGGATGTTCCAGAGTGAGAACACTCTTCCGAACAACAGGGCTCCGGCGGTGGTCAATCGAAAGGCATCAAGATCCGGCGTATGCCAAAGCCTGAAAAGCTCCACGGCGATCGCGATGAGTAACGCCACCGCGGCAATTCTGAAACGCCCTGACGATATGAATATTGCTGCCAGGAGCCAGTAGACCATCGCTCCCCACAATAAAGAGCCGCCATATTTGACGACCACGAAGGGCAGATCAATCGCATAGCCATATCGCCGCAGCGCAAGACCACCAGCGATGGTCAACAGCAGCGCAAAGAGCGGAAGCAGTCTCCCGCGTGTCAATCTTCGCTGCATTGTTCCGCAACGCTCCCTGTTACCTGATAGGCTTGAGCCGGATGCGACTCATCAAGCTGCCGCAATATTCCAAAGCAATCAGGGAGATTGGAAGAGCGTTCCCGCAAGCCCAAACGCCAAAAGGCCGGATGATCGCTCATCCGGCCTTTCAAATTGTATCCGAAACCTGGCCTTAAGCGGCTGCGGCTTCTTCTTCAGCGGCAACGCGAGCCTTGTCGGCTGCGCCCTTGGCATTGACGTCGCGATCGACGAATTCGACGACTGCGAGAGCGGCATTGTCGCCCTGACGGAAGCCGGCCTTCATGATACGCAGATAGCCGCCGTTGCGGGTGGCGTAGCGGGTTGCAATCGCATCGAACAGTTTCGAAACGACAGCTGCGTCGCGGATCTGCGAGATGGCCTGACGACGAGCGTGCAGGTCACCGCGCTTGCCGAGGGTTACCAGCTTCTCGACGATCGGACGAATTTCCTTCGCCTTCGGGAGAGTGGTGACGATCTGCTCATGGGTGATGAGCGAAGCTGCCATGTTGGCGAACATCGCCTTACGGTGGCTAGCGGTTCTATTCAGCTTGCGGCCGGCTTTACCGTGGCGCATTGCTATTCTCCTTCACTTGCAGGCATCGTTCGCCTGCAGTTTGTTGGTTAGTATTGGTCTTCGTAACGCTTGGCGAGATCTTCGATGTTCTCGGGCGGCCATGCCGGCACTTCCATGCCGAGGTGCAGGCCCATGGAAGCGAGAACTTCCTTGATTTCGTTCAGCGACTTGCGACCAAAATTCGGCGTGCGGAGCATTTCTGCTTCGGTCTTCTGAATGAGGTCGCCGATGTAGACGATGTTGTCGTTCTTCAGGCAATTTGCCGAGCGAACGGACAGTTCCAGCTCGTCCACCTTCTTGAGGAGCGCCGGGTTGAAAGCGAGTTCGGTAACTGCTTCTTCTTCGGCTTCCTTCTGCGGCTCGTCGAAGTTGACGAACACGCCAAGCTGATCCTGAAGGATGCGAGCCGCGAAAGCGACAGCATCTTCACCGCTGATCGAACCATCGGTTTCGATCGACATGCTCAGCTTGTCGTAGTCGAGAACCTGTCCTTCGCGGGTATTTTCAACCTTGTAGGACACCTTCTTGACCGGCGAATAGAGGCTGTCGACCGGGATGAGGCCGATCGGAGCATCTTCCGCACGATTGCGCTCGGCCGGGACATAGCCCTTGCCGTTATTGACGGTGAACTCCATGCGGATTTCGGCGCCCTCGTCGAGCGTGCAAATGACATGCTCGGGGTTGAGGATTTCGATATCGCCGACCGTCTGGATGTCGCCAGCCGTTACAACGCCTGGGCCCTGCTTGCGGACAACCATGCGCTTGCTGTCATCGCCGTCCATCTTGATGGCGATTTCCTTGATGTTCAGCACGATGTCCGTCACGTCTTCCCGGACGCCCGGGATAGAGGAGAACTCATGCAGCACGCCGTCGATCTGCACGGCCGTTACAGCGGCGCCACGCAGAGAAGACAGCAGAACGCGACGCAGCGCGTTGCCGAGGGTGAGACCAAAGCCACGCTCCAGCGGTTCGGCCACGAGCGTTGCCTTGGTACGGCCGCTCGAGGTGAACTCGACCTTGTTGGGCTTGATCAGTTCCTGCCAGTTTTTCTGAATCATGTTTTTGCCTTCCGTTCGTTGCCACCATCCAATCGTGGCAACCGAGCTTGAGTAACACCAAGCCGGGCGCATCTACCCCGGCCGGTGTCGTGAGTGGCGATGATCAGACGCGACGCTTCTTGCGCGGGCGGCAACCATTGTGCGGGATCGGGGTCACGTCTCGGATGGACGTGATCATGAAACCAGCAGCCTGGAGGGCGCGCAGAGCGGATTCACGACCGGAGCCCGGACCGCAAACTTCAACTTCGAGCGACTTCATGCCGTGTTCCTGGGCCTTCTTGGCGCAGTCTTCGGCAGCGATCTGGGCAGCGAACGGGGTCGACTTGCGCGAACCCTTGAAGCCCTTGGCACCAGCGGACGACCAGGCAATAGCGTTGCCCTGTGCGTCGGTGATGGTGATCATCGTGTTGTTGAAGGTCGAGTTGACGTGTGCGACGCCCGACGTGATATTCTTGCGCTCGCGACGACGAACGCGGACGGCTTCCTTGGCCATGTTAGTCCTTTCTTGGATCTCTGCACCGCCGTAATGCCAGCGGCTACACCGAAGCGGCACCCATAGAGCACCGCTTCAAACTCAAAAGAGGCCGGCGGACCGCCAGCCTCCCAAATCCGGTTGCCCGGAAATTACTTCTTCTTACCAGCGATCGCCTTTGCCGGACCCTTGCGGGTACGAGCATTGGTGTGCGTGCGCTGGCCGCGAACCGGCAGGCCGCGACGATGACGCAGACCGCGGTAAGAACCAAGGTCCATAAGACGCTTGATGTTCATCGCGGTTTCGCGACGCAGGTCACCTTCGACCTGGTAGTCACGGTCGATGGTTTCGCGGATCTGCAGAACTTCGGCATCCGTCAACTGGTTGACGCGACGCTCGGCCGGGATACCGACCTTCTCGCAGATTTCCTGAGCAAACTTCGGTCCGATCCCGTGAATGTAACGAAGCGCAATAACTACGCGCTTTGCAGTCGGGATGTTGACGCCAGCGATACGAGCCACGCCTGTTCTCCTTGCATTCCTTTTGCCTTGGCAAAGGGTCTTGTTATGCAGCCCGGGAGCTGCTTGTTCAATGTGCGTCCGCCACATGTCAAAACGACCGTACCCGGACTTCCCGTTGGAAATCCGCGCCGATCGCATAGCATGTCGCGAGTTGGCGCGGTGTTTAGCGGAATCAGCGCAAAAAAGCAACCGCTCCGGCAAGTTTATTTTAGGCTATCTAAAGCTTAGCCAGGATAGCCTCTATGCTGTCGGTCACATGCTCGATATCGGCCATGCCGTCGATGCTCTGCAGCTTACCCTTTGCATAGTAGTAACCGATCAGCGGCGAGGTCTCCTTGTAGTAGACCTGAAGACGAGTCGCCATGGTTTCGGCATTGTCGTCCGGACGGCGCTTGAAATGCGTCGAACCGCATTTGTCGCAAACGCCTGCCGTTGCCGGAAGCTTGTCAGTGTCGTGATAGACACTGCCGCAGTTCGAGCAGGAATAGCGGCCCGAAACACGGCGAATCAGTTCGGCGTCGTCGACCCTGAGCTCGATCACGATGGAGAGCTCGAGGCCCTTCGCATTGAGCATCTTTTCGGTTGCATCCGCCTGGACCAGCGTGCGCGGGAAACCGTCGAGGATGAAACCCCTGGCGCAATCGGGCTGATCGATACGCTCGGAAACGATGGCGTTGACCACCTCATCCGGAACGAGCTTACCAGCCTTCATCAGAGCGTCGGCGCGCTTGCCGACTTCCGTGCCGGCCTGAACGGCCGCGCGCAGCATATCGCCTGTGGAAAGCTGCGGAATGCCATGCTTCTCCACGATGCGTTGGGCCTGGGTCCCCTTACCTGCTCCCGGCGGCCCTAAAAGTATGAGTCTCATCGCCCCCTCTTTCCTCCACGCAACTTCGATTTCTTGATCAGGCCTTCATATTGCTGTGCGATCAGGTGACCCTGAATCTGCGCCACCGTATCCAGCGTTACGCTAACCACGATCAGAAGCGAAGTGCCACCCAGAGACAAGGGAATACCTGTCTGGGATACGAGAATTTCGGGCAGGATGCAGACGAAGACAAGATAGATCGCGCCGATGACCGTGATGCGGGTCAGCACGTAATCGATATATTCGGCAGTGCGCTCGCCCGGACGGATGCCCGGAATGAACCCGCCATGCTTCTTCAGATTGTCGGCCGTGTCCTTCGGATTGAAGACCAGCGCGGTATAGAAGAAGGCGAAGAAGGCAATCAGCGCGGCGTAGAGCACCATATAGACGGGCTGTCCGTGGCCGAGTGCTGCAACGATGGAGGTAACCCAGGTCGGCAGCGCCGTATTGTTGCCAAGACCGGCAGCCGTTGCCGGCAGCAGCAGCAGCGACGATGCAAAGATCGCGGGGATAACGCCCGAAGTGTTGAGCTTCAGCGGCAGGTGCGACGTATCGCCCTGGAACATGCGCGTGCCAACCTGGCGCTTCGGATACTGGATCAGCAGGCGGCGCTGCGCGCGCTCGACGAAGACGATAAGCGCGATGACCAGAATGGCGACGATCAGCACGGCGAGAATAAGAGGCGTGGAAAGCGCGCCGGTGCGGCCAAGTTCTAGAGTGCCGGCGAGCGCGGTCGGAAGACCGGCGGCGATACCGGCGAAGATGATCAGCGAAATACCGTTGCCGATACCGCGCGACGTCACCTGCTCACCGAGCCACATCAGGAACATCGTGCCGCCGAGCAGCGTGATGACGGTGGAAATGCGGAAGAACCAGCCGGGGTCGACGACTACGCCGTTGCCGTGCTCAAGGCCGATCGCAATGCCATAGGCTTGCAATGCGCCGAGCAGTACCGTGCCGTAGCGGGTGTACTGGTTGATGATCTTGCGGCCCTGCTCGCCTTCCTTCTTCAGGTTTTCAAGCGACGGGACAACCGAGGTCATCAGCTGAACGATGATCGAGGCCGAGATGTAGGGCATGATGCCGAGCGCGAAGATCGCCATGCGCTGCACTGCGCCGCCCGAGAACATGTTGAAGAGGCCAAGAATGCCGCCCGACTGATTCTGGAAAGCCTGAGCGTAAGCGGCAGGATTGAGGCCAGGAAGCGGAATGTGGGTGCCGAGCCGGTAGACGAGGAGAGCACCGAGCGTAAACCACAGGCGCTTCTTGAGATCCTCGGCTTTGGCAAAGGTAGAAAAATTGAGGTTGGACGCCAATTGTTCCGCTGCAGAAGCCATGCAAATCTCCGCATCACCAATTCCGGCATAGTCGGCCGAGCCCGGAATCAGTCTGTAAATTGTTCAAAAGCCGGGCTTCGGACGGATTGCGCTGCAATCGGGCGCCTCACCCTTGGTTCCCGTTATCGATCGGAAAGACACTTGCCGCATCGATCAGATTCGTGAGGCTCACATATGGGAGCAAAATCGCCCGAAGTGAAGTCACTTCGGGCGATTATTGATAATATTATTCTGCGGCAGCAGCGAGCAGCTTGACGGAACCGCCAGCCTTTTCGATCTTCTCGACTGCGGACTTGGAGGCGCCTGCAACTTCAAGAGCAAGCTTCGCCTTCAGTTCGCCGTCCGAGAGAACCCGAACGCCGTCCTTGACGCGGCGAATAACGCCGGCAGCCTTGAGAGCTGCTGCATCAACGGTGTTCTTGGCATCGAGCTTGCCGGCATCGACGGCAGCCTGAATGCGTGCCAGCGATACGACAACGTAGTCGGATGCGAAGATGTTGTTGAAGCCGCGCTTCGGCAGACGACGGTAGATGGGCATCTGACCGCCTTCGAAGCCGTTGATCGCAACGCCCGAACGGGACTTCTGACCCTTCACACCACGGCCACCGGTCTTGCCGGAGCCGGAGCCGATGCCGCGGCCGAGGCGCTTGCGGCTGTGGGTCGAGCCTTCGTTATCCTTGATTTCATTCAGTTTCATAGCGAATTACCTCCGGCTCACTTCTCGTCGACAACGCGAACGAGATGCTGGACAGCACGGATCATGCCACGAACAGCCGGGGTATCTTCCAGCGTGCGGCGACGGTGCATCTTGTTCAGTCCGAGACCGATCAGCGTCTTCTGCTGAACATCCGGACGGCGGATCGGGCTGCCAATCTGCTCGACCGTAACGGTCGCCTTAGCTTCAGCCTTTTTGGTCGTCTTGGCCATAGGTCAAACTCCCTTATTCTTCGGAGGCGTTGCCCGAAGCGGCGCGGCGAGCCTGCAGGGTGGCATACTTGATGCCGCGCTGAGCTGCGATGTCCTTCGGGTGAACCTGGTGCTTCAGGGCGTCGAACGTGGCGCGAACCATGTTGTACGGGTTCGACGAACCGGTCGACTTGGCAACGACGTCATGAACGCCGAGCGTTTCGAAAACGGCGCGCATCGGGCCGCCGGCGATGATACCGGTACCGACCTTGGCCGAGCGCAGCAGAACCTTGCCGGCGCCGTGGCGGCCATGAACGTCGTGATGCAGCGTACGGCCGTCGCGCAGCGGTACGAAGATCATGTCGCGCTTGGCGCTTTCGGTTGCCTTGCGGATGGCTTCCGGCACTTCGCGTGCCTTGCCATGGCCGAAGCCTACGCGGCCCTTCTGGTCGCCAACGACGACGAGAGCAGCGAAGCCGAAGCGACGGCCACCCTTAACAACCTTGGCGACGCGGTTAATCGCGACCAGCTTGTCGACGAATTCGCTATCGCGCTCTTCACGGCTCTGACGGTCTTCCCGCGGAGCCCTCTTTTCCTGTGCCATTGTCCTCTTCCTTTTTCTTTTCCGGGTGCAATCGGCAAACAAAACGAAGACCGCATGCATTCCCTTGCGGGAAACCTGCGGTCCGGTGAATATCCGGCCGGCATCCTTGGGATCACCGGCCGGAAATCTGATTAGAAGGTCAGGCCGCCTTCGCGGGCTGCTTCAGCCAAGGCCTTGATGCGGCCGTGGTAGATGAAAGCGCCGCGATCGAACACGACTTCCTTCACGCCGGCCTTGGAGGCGCGCTCAGCAACGAGCTTGCCAACGAGAGCTGCGGCTGCGGTATCGGCACCGGTCTTCAGAGAACCGCGCAGATCCTTGTCGAGGGTGGAGGCAGCCGCGAGGGTCTTGCCAGCCACGTCATCGATGACCTGGGCGTAGATGTTCTTCGACGAGCGATGAACCGACAGGCGCGGACGGCCATTGGCCACCGACTTGATTTGACGGCGCACGCGGTTGGCGCGACGCGCAAGTGCTTCTTTCCTGCTAGCCATTTCGCGTGTTCCTTACTTCTTCTTGCCTTCTTTGCGGATGATCCGCTCTTCGGCATACTTAACACCCTTGCCCTTGTAGGGCTCGGGGCCGCGGTATTCGCGGATTTCAGCTGCAACCTGGCCGACCTGCTGCTTGTTGATGCCGGTGACGACGATTTCCGTCGGCTTCGGCACAGCGATCGTGATGCCCTGCGGCGGCTCATAAACCACGTCGTGGCTGAAGCCGAGCGCCAGCTGCAGGTTCTTGCCCTGCATAGACGCACGATAGCCGACGCCGTTGATTTCGAGCTTGCGCTCGTAGCCGTCCTTAACACCCTTCAGGATGTTCTCGATCATCGTGCGGGACATGCCCCACTTTGCGCGAGCATCCTTGGAGTCGTTGAGCGGCGTCACGACGATTGCATTGTTTTCCAGCTTGAGACCGATTTCGTCGTTAGCGACGAAAAACAGCTCGCCCTTGGGGCCCTTAGCAGTCACTTTCTGGCCATCAACCGTGGCCGTGATCCCTGCAGGTACCTGAACGGGCTTCTTACCGATACGAGACATTTTTCAAACCTGTCTGTTTCGAAGGAGATATCTCTGTTCGATCTTAGAAGACCGAGCAGAGAACCTCGCCACCAACATTCTGTTCGCGAGCCTGGTGATCGGCCATCACACCCTTCGGAGTCGAAAGGATGGTGATGCCGAGGCCGTTCGCGACCTGCGGAATGGACTTGACCGAGACATAAACCCGGCGGCCCGGCTTGGACACACGGCCGATCTCACGGATCACCGATGCGCCTTCGTAGTACTTGAGTTCGATGTTGAGCTCAGACTTGCCGTTGCCGAAATCGACGACGGAGTAGCCACGGATGTAGCCTTCAGCCTGGAGCACATCGAGAACGCGTGCACGGAGCTTGGACGCAGGCGTCGAAACCGACGACTTGCGGCGCGAAGCGCCATTGCGGATGCGGGTGAGCATATCGCCCAAAGGATCAGTCATAGACATCTAATCTGCTCCTTACCAGCTGGACTTGACGATGCCCGGCACCTTGCCGAGATTGCCGAGTTCACGCAGCGCGATACGCGACATGCGCAGTTTGCGGTAGTAGGCGCGCGGACGGCCAGATACTTCGCAACGGTTGCGAATACGGGTCTTCGATCCATCGCGCGGGAGCGATGCCAGCTTCAGAGTGGCCTTGAACCGGTCTTCGATCGAGAGAGACTGGTTCATGATGATTGCCTTGAGAGCAGCCCGCTTTGCGGCCTGGTTGGCAACCGTATTGCGGCGGCGCTTGTTCTTTTCAACTGCGCTTGTCTTCGCCATATCAGGGTTCCTTTTCTACGCTCGTCGTTACGGTTATTGACGGAACGGGAAGTTGAACTCTTTCAGAAGAGCCCGTGCTTCGTCGTCGGTCGTCGCCGTCGTGCAAACGATGATGTCCATGCCCCACATCTGATCAACCTTGTCGTAGTTGATCTCAGGGAACACAATGTGCTCCTTGATGCCCATGGCAAAATTGCCACGACCGTCAAAGCTCTTCGGGTTCAGGCCGCGGAAGTCGCGAACGCGCGGAAGCGCGATGTTGACCAGACGATCCAGGAACTCGTACATGCGGGCGCCGCGCAGGGTGACCTTCGCGCCGATCGGCATATTTTCGCGGACCTTGAAGCCAGCGATGGAGTTGCGTGCGCGGGTGATGACCGGCTTCTGGCCAGCGATGGCCGCCAGGTCAGCAGCAGCAACGGTCGGCTTCTTCGAATCAGCCGTCGCTTCGCCAACGCCCATGTTGATCACGATCTTGTCCAGCTTCGGGATCTGCATCTCGTTGGCGTAGGAGAACTTCTCCTGCATCGCTGCACGGATGCGAGCAACGTATTCCTTCTTGAGCCGCGGCTCGTACTTTACCTCAGCCATCGATCACTTCTCCCGAGGTCTTGGCCACGCGGACCTTCTTGCCATCCACAACCTTGAAACCGACGCGGGTCGGCTTGCCGTCCTTGTCGACGATCGCCAGGTTGGACAGGTGAAGCGAGGCTTCCTTGCTGATGATGCCGGCTTCCTGGTTCTGCGTCTGGCGCTGATGGCGCTTGATGACGTTGACGCCACGAACGACCGCACGGTCTTCCTTCGGCAGCACTTGAATGACTTCGCCGGTACGACCCTTGTCCTTACCGGTCAATACGACAACCTTGTCGCCTTTACGGATCTTCTGCATCGCTCCGCTCCTTACAGTACTTCTGGAGCCAGCGAGATGATCTTCATGTGGTTCTTGGCGCGAAGTTCGCGCGGAACCGGTCCGAAGATACGGGTGCCGATCGGCTCTTTCTTGTTGTCGATGAGGACTGCTGCGTTGGTATCGAAGCGGATGACGCTGCCATCCGGACGACGGATGTCCTTGGCGGTACGAACGACAACCGCCTTCATCACGTCACCCTTCTTCACACGGCCGCGCGGAATAGCTTCCTTGATCGAAACGACGATAACGTCGCCGATCGAGGCATACTTGCGCTTCGAGCCGCCCAGCACCTTGATGCACATGACACGACGTGCGCCGGAATTATCCGCCACGTCGAGGTTTGTTTGCATCTGAATCATGTCAGGTCGCCTTCTTGTTGTTACCGGAATGGTTGGGCCAATCGACCCCCTACCCCGGCTTATGGACTAGTGTCTTGTCTGATTATGCCTGGCTTCGGGATCACAAAGGATCGTCTCTGCCGGCCATCAATAAAGCAAAAGAACGCCCGTTCTCGAGCGTCCTGCTTCCAAGCTCGTGCTTCATACAGATATTTCGCCCAAGCGCAAGGGCCTGAGCGAAATTCTGTTACTTGGACTGGGCGGAAACGACCGTCCAGGTCTTGTCCTTGGAGATCGGCGCGCATTCCTCGATGGAAACGACGTCGCCGGTCTTGTACTGATTGTTTTCGTCGTGAGCCTTGTACTTCTTGGAACGACGAACGGTCTTCTGGAGCAGCGGGTGAGCGAAACGACGCTCCACGCGGACAACTACCGTCTTCTCGTTCTTGTCGCTGACCACGACGCCCTGCAGAATGCGCTTCGGCATGTTATTCTTCCTTTAGGCCTTTGCTTCTGCCGCCTTCTGGCGGGCAATGGTTTTTACGCGAGCGATGTCCTTACGGACTTCGTTGATGCGCGAGGACTTCTCGAGCTGGCCGGTCGCCTTCTGAAAGCGCAGGTTGAACTGCTCCTTCTTCAGCTTGGCAAGCTCGTCCTTGAGTTGGTCGGCGCTCAGGGCGCGAACATCTGCGGCTTTCATGAGCTTCTTCCTTACTCTGCAATGCGCTGAACGAAGCGCGTCTTGACCGAGAGCTTGGCAGCGCCGAGGCGCAGAGCCTCGCGAGCGATTTCTTCGCTCACACCGTCGATCTCGAACATCATACGGCCGGGCTTGACCTTGCATGCCCAGTATTCGACAGAGCCCTTACCTTTACCCATACGGACTTCGGTCGGCTTTGCGGTTACCGGAACATCCGGGAACACGCGGATCCATACACGGCCGGCGCGCTTCATATAGCGCGTGATCGCGCGGCGAGCCGCTTCGATCTCGCGAGCGTTGACGCGGTTGGGCTCCTGCGACTTCAGGCCGAATTCGCCGAACGCCAGATCAGAACCACCCTTGGCAACGCCCTTGATGCGGCCCTTGAATTGCTTGCGGTACTTCGTACGCTTTGGATGCAACATTTTCTTATTCTCCGAACTTATCTGCCACGTACGCTATCAAGCGTTGTCGCGGCGACGGTCTCTATCGCGATCGCGGCTAGCCGGACCCTGGGCGTCGCCTTCGAGCGCGCGGCGTTCGGAGGCCATCGGATCGTGCTCAAGGATTTCGCCCTTGAAGATCCAGACCTTGATGCCGCAGATACCGAAAGCGGTTTCTGCTTCAGCCGTACCGTAGTCGATGTCGGCGCGCAGCGTATGCAGCGGCACGCGACCTTCGCGGTACCATTCCGTACGAGCGATTTCAGCACCGCCGAGACGACCGGCGCAGGTGATCTTGATGCCTTCGGCGCCAAGACGCATCGCGGACTGAACGGCGCGCTTCATGGCGCGACGGAAAGCAACACGGCGTTCCAGCTGCTGAGCGATCGACTGGGCAACCAGCGTCGCGTCGATTTCCGGCTTGCGAACTTCAACGATGTTGAGGTGCGTTTCGGAATTCGTCATGTCCGACAGCTTCTTGCGGAGCTTGTCGATGTCAGCGCCCTTCTTGCCGATGATCAGGCCCGGACGAGCCGAGTGGATCGTGACGCGGCACTTCTTGTGCGGACGCTCGATGACCACCTTGGAGATACCAGCCTGCTTCAGTTCGTTCATGACGAACTTGCGCATCTTCAGGTCTTCGTGGAGGAGCTGGCCGTACTCGGCATTGTCCGCGAACCAGCGGCTATCCCAAGTGCGGTTGATGCCAAGACGAAAGCCGATCGGATTGATTTTCTGACCCATTATGCGGCCTCCCCTTGAGCTTCCACTTCACGAACGACGATCGTCAGGTGCGCGAACGGACGCTCGATGCGAGACGCACGGCCGCGGCCACGAGCGTGGAAACGCTTCATGACGATCGACTTGCCGACGTAAGCTTCCGCTACGACCAGCGAGTCAACGTCGAGATCGTGGTTGTTTTCTGCATTGGCGATCGCAGATTCGAGCGTCTTCTTCACGGCGCCAGCGATGCGCTTGCGCGAGAATTCCAGCTCTGCGAGCGCGCGATCAACCTTCTTGCCACGGATCGAAGCCGCGACCAGGTTGAGCTTCTGCGGGCTGACGCGGAGCGTGCGCGCAACTGCCTGCGCCTCATTGTCCTTCAGCCGGCGTTCGGTTTTTGCCTTGCCCATTGTTACTTCCTCTTCGCCTTCTTGTCCGCACCGTGACCATAGTAGGTACGGGTCGGGGCGAACTCGCCGAACTTGTGTCCGACCATGTCTTCATTGACGCTGACCGGAATGTGCTTGCTGCCGTTGTAGACGCCGAAGGTCAGACCAACGAACTGCGGCATGATGGTGGAGCGACGGCTCCACATCTTGATTACTTCGTTACGTCCGCCTTCACGCACCTTCTCAGCCTTCTTGAGAAGATAGCCGTCAACAAACGGACCTTTCCATACTGAACGAGCCACTTGAGACTTCCTCTCTTACTTCTTGCGCTGATGGCGCGAGCGCATAATCATCTTGTCGGTCGACTTGTTCGACCGCGTACGCTTGCCCTTGGTCGGCTTGCCCCACGGGGTCACCGGATGGCGACCACCAGAGGTGCGGCCTTCACCACCGCCGTGCGGATGGTCGACCGGGTTCATGACAACGCCGCGGTTATGCGGCTTCTTGCCACGCCAACGCGAACGACCGGCCTTACCGTCGTTGATGTTGGCATGATCCGGGTTCGAAACCGCGCCGATCGTTGCCAGGCAATTGCCATGCACGAGGCGCTGTTCGCCAGAATTCAGGCGAAGGATCGCCATACCCTGGTCGCGACCGACGAGCTGGGCGTAGGAACCGGCGGAGCGAGCGATCTGACCACCCTTGCCCGGCTTCATTTCCACGTTGTGGATGATGGAGCCGACCGGGATGAACTGAAGCGGCATGGTGTTGCCCGGCTTCACGTCCACTGCCTTTTCCGAAGCGATGACCTTGTCGCCGGCAGCGAGGCGCTGCGGAGCGAGGATGTAGGCCAGTTCGCCGTCCGTGTACTTCACCAGAGCGATGTAAGCGGTACGGTTCGGATCGTATTCGATGCGCTCGACCGATGCTTCAACGTCGAACTTGCGACGCTTGAAGTCGACCAGACGATAGCTGCGCTTGTGACCACCGCCCTGGAAGCGGACAGTGATGCGACCGGTGTTGTTACGGCCACCCTTGGAGGTGAGGCCTTCCGTCAGCGTCTTGACCGGCTTGCCCTTGTAGAGCGAGGAGCGATCGACGATGACCAGCTGACGCTGGCTCGGGGTCGTCGGATTGAATGTTTTCAATGCCATTTTCTTATTCCTCAGAGACCGGTGGAGACGTCGATCGACTGGCCTTCGGCGAGCGTCACAACAGCCTTCTTCACGTCCTTCTGCTTGCCGACGAGACCCTTGAACCGCTTGGTCTTGCCGAGGCGCAGCAGAGTGTTAACGGCCGTAACCTTGACGCCGAAGAGCGCTTCGACGGCAGCCTTGATTTCCGGCTTCGTCGCGGTCTTGGCAACGTTGAAAACAACCTGGTTATTGTCCGAAAGCAGCGTGGACTTTTCGGTGATCGCAGGAGAAACGATCACATCGTAATGGCGAAGATCCGTCACTTGAATCGCTCCTCTAGAGCTTCAACTGCAGCCTTGGACAGCACGAGCTTGCCGCGGCGCAGGATGTCGTAAACGTTGATGCCCTGAACCGGCAGAACATCGATATTCGGAATGTTCTGGGCTGCGAGCTTGAAGTTGCTGTCGAGTTCAGCGCCGCCGATGAACAGAGCGTTCGTCAGGCCGAGCGTCTCGAAAGCGCCAGCGAGTGCCTTGGTCTTGGCTTCGGTAGCGACGAGATTGTCGATAACAATCACGTCTTCAGCCTTGAACTTGGCCGAGAGAGCGTGACGCAGGCCGAGGGCGCGAACCTTCTTCGGCAGATCATGCTCGTGGCTGCGGGCGACCGGGCCGTGAGCCTTACCGCCGCCGCGGAACTGCGGAGCGCGAGCCGAATGGTGACGAGCGCGGCCCGTACCCTTCTGCTTGTACATCTTGGCGCCGGTGCGCGCTACGTCCGCGCGGCCCTTGGCCTGATGCGTGCCCTGCTGCTTCTTGGCAAGCTGCCAGCGAATAACGCGAGCGAGAATGTCTTCACGCGGCTCGAGGCCGAAAATCGCATCAGAAAGGGAAACCTTCCCGGCGTCTTTGCCCTCAAGGGTCTTGACGTTGAATTCCATTGGTTTGGCTCCCTTACTTCGCTGCCGACTTGACGGCGTCGCGCACGATGATCCAGGCACCCTTGGAGCCGGGAACCGCACCCTTGACCAGGATCAGACCACGATCTTCGTCGGTCGATACTACTTCAAGGTTCTGCGTCGTAACGCGCGTCTGGCCCATGTGACCAGCCATCTTCTTGTTCTTGAACACCTTGCCCGGGTCCTGGCGCGAGCCGGTCGAACCGTGCGAACGGTGCGAAACCGACACACCGTGCGTGGCGCGCAGACCGCCGAAGCCATGGCGCTTGATGGCGCCGGCAAAGCCCTTACCGATCGTCGTGCCGGTCACGTCGACGAGCTGACCCGCCGTGAAGTGACCTGCGTTGAGTTCGGTGCCGACTTCAAGCAGATTGTCTTCCGTGACACGGAATTCTGCGAGCTTGGCCTTCGGCTCCACGCTTGCAACGGCGAAATGGCCGCGAAGAGCCTTCGTCGTGTTCTTAACTTTAGCCTGGCCGGCACCGAGCTGAACTGCGATGTAGCCATTCTTTTCAACTGTGCGCTGGGCTACGACCTGGCAGCCTTCCATACGCAATACGGTAACCGGGACATGCTCGCCGGCGTCGTTATAGACGCGGGTCATTCCCACCTTCTGTGCAATCACACCTGAACGCATCGGTTCAATCCTTCTCACTCAGCTCGAAGACCGGAGGTCTTAGAGCTTGATCTCAACATCGACACCGGCGGCGAGATCGAGCTTCATCAGCGCGTCTACCGTCTGCGGGGTCGGGTCAACGATGTCGAGGAGGCGCTTATGCGTGCGCATCTCGAACTGCTCGCGGCTCTTCTTGTCGATGTGCGGGGACCGGTTTACCGTAAACTTCTCGATACGAGTCGGAAGCGGAACGGGGCCCCGGACGCTAGCACCGGTGCGCTTCGCCGTCGACACGATCTCGCGCGTGGACGCATCGAGAATTCGGTGATCGAACGCCTTCAGGCGAATGCGGATATTTTGGCCGTTCATTCGACGTTATCCTTGTGTTTGTTATCTCGCGTGCCTCTCGAAAAAGGGCACGGATTGTTCTGTTTCCTAAGGCGGACCACCGGTTTCAAAGATCGAGAGGGACGCCGGCGACGGCATCCCCATCCACTCTTTAGGCCTTTCGGCCCACCTTATTGTTAATTTCATTGGCCGCTTCGTCATCCGAAGCAGCGCGCAAATCGCGCTCGCGCGCCATTTGCAACATTTCTATGTCATAAGCAAGCGGCTACAGCCGCTTGCATCATAATATTGTCATCGAATCGGCCACTCGGATGGAGTGGCCGCCTTCGAATTACTCGACGATGGATGCGACGATGCCTGCGCCGACGGTACGGCCGCCTTCGCGGATTGCGAAGCGAAGCTTTTCTTCCATCGCGATCGGAACGATCAGCTCGACGGCAACCGTCACGTTGTCGCCAGGCATAACCATTTCCGTGCCTTCCGGAAGCGTCACGATGCCCGTCACGTCCGTCGTACGGAAGTAGAACTGCGGACGGTAGTTCGTGAAGAACGGCGTATGACGGCCGCCTTCTTCCTTCGTCAGGATGTAGGCTTCTGCCATGAACTTCTTGTGCGGCTTGACGGAACCCGGCTTGCACAGGATCTGACCACGCTCGACGCCGTCACGGTTAACACCGCGGATCAGTGCGCCGATGTTGTCGCCAGCCTGGCCCTGATCGAGCAGCTTGCGGAACATTTCAACGCCGGTAACCGTCGTCTTCGACGTCGGACGAATGCCGACGATTTCGACTTCTTCACCAACCTTGACGATACCACGCTCAACGCGGCCCGTCACAACCGTACCACGGCCAGAGATCGAGAACACGTCTTCGATCGGCATCAGGAACGGCTGGTCGATCGGACGCTCAGGCGTCGGGATGTAGGCGTCAACCTGAGCCATCAGCTCGCGGATCGCGTCTTCGCCGATCTTCTTGTCCGAATCTTCAAGTGCAGCAAGCGCCGAACCCTTGACGACCGGGATATCGTCGCCCGGGAAGTCGTAAGACGACAGAAGTTCGCGAACTTCGAGCTCGACGAGCTCGAGAAGTTCTGCGTCGTCAACCTGGTCGACCTTGTTCAGGAACACCACGATCGCCGGAACGCCAACCTGGCGAGCAAGCAGGATGTGCTCGCGCGTCTGCGGCATCGGGCCGTCAGCGGCAGAGCAAACCAGGATCGCGCCGTCCATCTGTGCGGCACCCGTGATCATGTTCTTGACGTAGTCGGCGTGGCCGGGGCAGTCAACGTGCGCATAGTGACGGTTCGGCGTCTCGTATTCAACGTGGGCCGTCGAGATCGTGATACCACGAGCCTTCTCTTCCGGAGCCGCGTCGATCTGGTCGTACGCCTTGAACTCGCCGAAGTACTTCGTGATCGCTGCCGTCAAGGACGTCTTGCCGTGGTCAACGTGACCGATCGTACCGATGTTAACGTGCGGCTTATTGCGCTCAAACTTACTCTTTGCCATTTTCGGCTCTCCGTTTTCCTGTCCCCTGGGGGATCAATTCTTGTTATCGGTCAATTGGTATTCCGGTCACTTCTGACCGGAATACTTTGCCTGGATTTCCTGTGCGACGTTCGACGGAACCGGCGCATAATGATCGAAGGTCATCGTGTACTGTGCACGGCCCTGAGACATCGAACGCAGGTTATCCACGTACTTGAACATGTTCGCCAGCGGGACGTTCGCGTTGATGACAACAGCGATACCGCGGCTTTCCTGGCCCTGGATCTGACCACGACGCGAGTTCAGGTCGCCGATGACGTCGCCGACGTAATCTTCCGGCGTTACGACTTCGACCTTCATCATCGGCTCGAGGAGCTGGGCACCAGCTTCGCGGGCTGCTTCACGGAAGCAAGCGCGGGACGCGATTTCGAAGGCCAGAACCGACGAGTCGACGTCGTGGAAGGCGCCGTCGATGAGCGTCGCCTTGACGCCGAGCATCGGGAAGCCAGCCAGCGGGCCGGAAGACAGAACGCTTTCGATACCCTTCTGAACGCCCGGGATGTATTCCTTCGGAACGGAACCGCCGACGATCTTGGACTCGAACTTGAAGTCGTCGCCGTCCGGGTTCGGTTCGAACACGATCTTGACGCGCGCGAACTGACCGGTACCACCCGACTGCTTCTTGTGGGTGTAGTCCTTTTCCGTCTGACGCGTGATGGTTTCGCGGTAAGCAACCTGCGGCGCGCCAACGGTAGCTTCAACCTTGAATTCACGACGCATGCGATCGACGATGATGTCGAGGTGAAGTTCACCCATGCCGGCGATGATCGTCTGACCCGATTCCTGATCCGTCTTCACGCGGAAGGACGGATCTTCGGCAGCCAGACGGTTGAGCGCGAGGCCCATCTTTTCCTGGTCGCCCTTGGTCTTCGGCTCGATCGCAATCTGGATGACCGGCTCGGGGAATTCCATGCGCTCGAGGATAACCGGCTTCAGCGGATCGCAGAGCGTATCGCCAGTGGTGGTTTCCTTGAGGCCGGCCAGAGCAACGATGTCGCCAGCGAAGGCTTCTTCGATGTCTTCACGCGAGTTGGAGTGCATCTGCAGCATGCGGCCGACGCGCTCGCGCTTGTCCTTAACCGTGTTGATGACCGATGCGCCCTTTTCGAGCTTGCCGGAATAGATGCGGGCGAAGGTGAGCGAGCCGACGAAGGGGTCGTTCATGATCTTGAATGCCAGCATGGACAACGGCTCGCTGTCGTCAGCGTGACGTTCGATTTCGGCTTCCGTCTTGAAGTCGATACCCTTGATCGCCGGAATATCGAGCGGCGACGGCAGGTAATCGACAACGGCGTCGAGCAGCGGCTGAACACCCTTGTTCTTGAAGGCGGTGCCGCAGAACATCGGATGGAACTTGACGTCGATCGTGCCGCGACGGACGAGCGCGCGGATCTGATCGTTGTCAGGCAGGTTGCCTTCGAGGTAGGCTTCGGTCGCGGCTTCGTCGATCTCGACAACGGTCTCGATCAGCTTTTCGCGGTACTCAGCAGCCTTGGCCTTCATGTCTTCCGGAATTTCGACGACGTCCCACTGAGCGCCGAGCGATTCGTCGCGCCAGATGAGAGCGTTCATCTCGATCAGGTCGACAACGCCCTTGAAATCGCTTTCAGCGCCGATCGGCAGCTGCATGACGACGGCGGTCGCGCCGAGGCGGGTCTTGATCATCTCGACCGAGCGATAGAAGTCAGCGCCGGTCTTGTCCATCTTGTTGCAGAAGATCATGCGCGGAACATGATACTTCTCAGCCTGACGCCATACGGTTTCCGTCTGCGGCTCAACGCCGGCATTGGCGTCGAGCAGAGCGATGGCACCGTCGAGAACGCGCAGCGAACGCTCGACTTCGATGGTGAAGTCGACGTGGCCGGGGGTGTCGATGATGTTGAAGCGGCGGGTCTTGCCGTCGCGGCCCTTCCAGAAGGTGGTCGTAGCAGCAGAAGTGATCGTGATGCCACGCTCCTGCTCCTGCTCCATCCAGTCCATGGTGGCTGCGCCGTCGTGCACTTCGCCGATCTTGTGCGACTTGCCGGTGTAGTAAAGAATACGCTCGGTCGTCGTGGTCTTGCCGGCGTCGATGTGCGCCATGATACCGAAATTGCGGTAGTCTTCGATTTTATATTCGCGAGCCATAATGGACTGCCTTTCCGAAACCGTTCGGGATTACCAGCGATAATGCGAGAACGCGCGGTTGGCGTCAGCCATCTTGTGCGTGTCTTCGCGCTTCTTGACGGCAGCGCCGCGGTTGTTGGAGGCATCGAGAAGTTCGCCGCACAGACGGTCAACCATCGTCGTCTCGTTACGCTTACGAGCAGCGGTGATCAGCCAGCGGATGGCCAGAGCCTGGCGACGCTCAGGACGCACATCAACCGGAACCTGGTACGTAGCACCACCAACGCGGCGCGAGCGGACTTCAACGTGCGGAGCGATGTTATCCAAAGCCTGATGGAACACGCCGAGCGGCTCCTGCTTTGCCTTGCCCTGCACGGCGTCAAACGCGCCATATACGATGTTTTCAGCTACGGACTTCTTGCCGTCCAGCATGATGGCATTCATGAACTTGGTAACAACCAGATCGCCGAACTTCGGGTCCGGATTGATCTCGCGCTTTTCTGCTCTATGACGTCGGGACATGTAACTTCTCGTCTCTCAACTGTTTGCGACGCTTCACCACGCGGAGAACCTCGCGCAGCGCCGGATTATCTAAAAAACCGAATTACTTCGGACGCTTTGCACCGTACTTCGAACGGCGCTGCTTGCGGTTCTTGACACCCTGGGTATCGAGAACGCCGCGGATGATGTGGTAGCGAACACCCGGAAGGTCCTTAACGCGGCCGCCACGGATCATGACGACAGAGTGTTCCTGAAGGTTGTGACCTTCGCCGGGGATGTAACCAATGACTTCGAAGCCGTTGGTCAGGCGGATCTTTGCGACCTTACGCAGAGCCGAGTTCGGCTTCTTCGGCGTCGTCGTGTAGACGCGGGTGCAAACGCCGCGCTTCTGCGGGTTCTCCTGGAGAGCGGGAACCTTATTACGCTTAACCTGCGCCTGGCGAGGCTTACGGATCAGCTGGTTTACGGTAGGCATTCAACCATCCCTTGTAAATCTATGTCGACACCCTTGCGGGCTTCACTTGCGCCGTCACCGGCAACGACACACGTTCGTCTCAATGCGCAAAACATGGCCCGATCCGCTTTCGCAGATGGACCACAAAAAAGCAGAGGACGCCAAAAATAGCGTCTTGCGTGCAGCATTCGTGTCTTCAACGTGCGTTTAGAACCTTGTTTGAGGTGAACTCCAGGGCGCGTCGCCCCGAATAGCCATGCCTCACATGGGTTCCGATGGCGGCGGTACTACTGGTTTCCCGCCGGTTCGTCAAGGCCGGTTAAGAAATTATCTTTGTCATAAAGCCCGGAAAGGCCGGGCAAACCAGCCATTTGGCGCATTGGATACGGAAATGCCGCCTCCCCGGCAAGATGGACTTTGGTATTTTGTCAAAATCCCTATAAGGAATCACCGAAGGACATTTCCATCCGACGGACCCGCACGGCGAAAAGGAATCGCCGGGTCGATTCGACACTCCCGAAGGAAGACTCATGATTACAGCGCCAGACAACGACAACAATTCCGACGGCCCCATGGTCTTCATCATCATCGGCAAGGGATATGAGACCGATGGCGGCGAAGGCATCGACCTGCACGTCATGCTGAAAGCGCCTGACGACGACACCGCCGTGCGCGAGGCGCTGAACGCGCTTGCCGAAGAAGGCTTCATCGAGGCCGACCTCGATCAGATCGGCCTGCTGACGGATATTCCGGACGAAGAGCCGCACGCCTCCGCCTATCAGGGCGCGCTCGAAGGCGAAGTCGCGATTATCCGCTTCCGCTGACGGATCTGCCTCCCTTGCGGGGGCGACCTCCCCTCACCCATTCAATTTCATCGCAGCAAAAAAGAAACCGCCCGGATCGCTCCGGGCGGTTTTGATTTTTTCCATCCCTTACCGATTTACTCGGCCGGGGTGTTCTCGCTGGCGAGGTCCTGCAGCATCGGCGTTGCAACACCGGCGCCGGTGCCCTTGCGGCGCTCTTCGAGGATGAGCTCGTCGCGGGCCGTGGCGATGCGGCGGATCTGCGTCATGGTACCGCCGGTACCGGCCGGGATCAGGCGGCCGACGATGACGTTTTCCTTCAGACCCTGCAGACCGTCGGTCTTGCCGGCGATAGCAGCTTCGGTGAGCACCTTCGTCGTTTCCTGGAAGGACGCAGCCGAGATGAAGGACGGCGTCTGCAGCGATGCCTTGGTGATACCGAGCAGAACCGGATCGCCATAAGCAGGCTTCTTGCCTTCTTCGATGAGGCGGTCGTTGGCGTCGTCCAGTTCGATACGATCGACGTTGTCGCCGACGATGTACTGGCTGTCGCCCGCATCGGTGATTTCCACCTTCTGCAGCATCTGACGGACAATCACTTCGATGTGCTTGTCGTTGATGACAACGCCCTGCAAGCGGTAGACTTCCTGGATTTCGTTGACCAGGTAGGAAGCCAGAGCCTCCACGCCCTTGATCGCCAGGATGTCGTGCGGAGCCGGGTTACCGTCGAGGATGTAGTCACCCTTTTCGATATAGTCGCCTTCCTGAAGGTGGAAGGGCTTGCCCTTCGGGATCAGGTACTCGACCGGCTCGACACCGTCTTCCGCCGGCTCGATGATGACGCGACGCTTGTTCTTGTAGTCGCGGCCGAGGCGGATCGTACCATCGATCTCTGCGATGATGGCGTGGTCCTTCGGACGACGAGCTTCGAACAGTTCGGCAACACGCGGCAGACCACCGGTGATGTCCTTGGTCTTGGCGCTTTCCAGCGGCGAACGGGCGAGAACGTCACCCTGCGACACCTTCGTGCCCGGCTCGACCGACAGGATCGCGTCGACCGAGAGCAGGAAGCGGGCTTCGCCACCGCGCGAGAGCTTGGCGACATTACCGCTAGCGTCCTTGATGACGATCGCCGGCTTCAGATCGGAACCGCGCGGCGTCGAGCGCCAGTCGATAACCTGACGCTTGGTGATGCCGGTGGACTCGTCCGTCGCTTCGAGGACCGAGAGACCGTCGACGACGTCTTCGAAGTGAACCGTACCGGCCACTTCCGTCATCATCGGACGGGTATAGGGGTCCCACTCTGCCAGACGCTGACCGCGCTTCACCTTGTCGCCGTCGTCGACATACAGCTTCGAGCCGTAGGCAACGCGCTGCGAAGAACGTTCGACGCCACGTTCGTCCAGGATCTGGACCGTCATGTTGCGGCCCATGGCAACGAGGTTGCCATCGGAGTTGCGCAGCATGTTGCGGTTCTTGATCTGAACCGTGCCTTCATACGAAGCTTCCAGGAACGACTGGTCGACCACGGTTGCCGTGCCGCCCAGGTGGAAGGTACGCATGGTCAGCTGCGTGCCCGGCTCACCGATCGACTGTGCGGCGATGACGCCGACAGCTTCGCCGATGTTGACAGGCGTACCGCGAGCAAGGTCACGGCCGTAGCAGACCGAGCACACGCCCGTCTGGATTTCGCAGGTCAGTGCCGAACGAATGCGGATCGACTGGATACCGGCCTTCTCGATCTCGATGACATCAGGCTCGAGGATCATCTTGCCGGCATCGACGATGCGCTCACCCGTGACCGGATGATCGATGTCGTCCAGGGCCGTACGGCCGAGGATGCGGGCGCCGAGCGAGGCGACAACCTGACCGGCATCGACGATGGCGGTCATGGTGAGGCCGTTTTCGGTACCGCAATCGACGTGCGTAACGATGCAATCCTGCGCGACGTCGACGAGACGACGGGTCAGGTAGCCCGAGTTCGCGGTCTTCAAGGCGGTGTCGGCCAGACCCTTACGGGCACCGTGCGTCGAGTTGAAGTACTCGTTAACGGTGAGGCCTTCCTTGAAGTTCGAGATGATCGGCGTCTCGATGATTTCGCCCGACGGCTTGGCCATGAGGCCGCGCATGCCGCCCAGCTGGCGCATCTGGTTCGGAGAACCACGAGCACCCGAGTGGCTCATCATGTAGATCGAATTCATCGGCTTCTGGCGACCGGTCTTCTCGTCGAACTCGACGGCCTTAATGCGGGCCATCATTTCTTCGGCGACCTTTTCCGTGGCCTTGCCCCAGGCGTCGACAACCTTGTTGTACTTTTCGCCCTGGGTGATCAGGCCGTCGTTGTACTGCTGCTCGTATTCCTTCACGAGTGCTTCGGTATCGCCGACGATCTTAACCTTGGTGTCCGGAATGACCATGTCGTCCTTGCCGAACGAAATGCCGGCGCGGCAAGCATGGGAGAAGCCAAGCTGCATGATGCGGTCGCAGAAAATGACCGTGTCCTTCTGGCCGCAATGGCGGTAGACCGTGTCGATCATCTTGGAGATGTTCTTCTTGGTCATTTCCTGGTTGCAGATGTCGAAGGTCACCTTGCCGTGCTTCGGCAGCAGTTCACCGATCAGCAGGCGGCCTGGCGTCGTCTCATAGATCTTCGAATAGGGCTTGCCCTCTTCGTCGACCGACTTGAAGCGGCCACGGATCTTCGAGTGCAGCGTCACGACCTTGTTTTCGAGAGCGTGATGCAACTCACCGAGGTCGGAGAAGGCCATGCCTTCGCCCGGCTCATTCTGGTTCAGGATCGACAGGTAGTACAGGCCGAGAACCATGTCCTGCGAGGGAACGATGATCGGCGCGCCGTTTGCCGGATGCAGAATGTTATTGGTCGACATCATCAGCACGCGGGCTTCAAGCTGGGCTTCCAGCGAGAGCGGCACGTGAACGGCCATCTGGTCACCGTCGAAGTCGGCGTTGAAGGCCGTGCAGACGAGCGGATGCAGCTGGATCGCCTTGCCTTCGACCAGCGTGGGTTCGAAGGCCTGGATGCCCAGGCGGTGCAGCGTCGGCGCGCGGTTCAGGAGAACCGGATGCTCGCGGATGACCTCGTCGAGGATATCCCAAACTTCCGGCTTTTCCTTTTCAACCAGCTTCTTGGCCTGCTTGACGGTCGAGGAATAACCCTTCGCGTCGAGGCGGGCGTAGATGAACGGCTTGAACAGCTCGAGCGCCATCTTCTTCGGCAGGCCGCACTGGTGCAGCTTCAGTTCCGGACCGGTCACAATGACCGAACGGCCGGAATAGTCGACGCGCTTGCCGAGCAGGTTCTGACGGAAGCGGCCCTGCTTGCCCTTGAGCATGTCGGACAGCGACTTCAGCGGACGCTTATTGGCGCCGGTGATGACGCGGCCACGGCGGCCGTTGTCGAACAGCGCATCGACAGATTCCTGCAGCATGCGCTTTTCGTTGCGGATGATGATGCCCGGAGCGCGCAGTTCGATGAGGCGCTTCAGACGGTTGTTACGGTTGATGACGCGGCGATACAGATCGTTCAGATCCGACGTCGCGAAGCGGCCGCCATCGAGCGGAACCAGCGGGCGCAGGTCCGGCGGGATGACCGGGACGACCTTCATGATCATCCATTCCGGACGGTTGCCGGATTCCATGAAGTTCTCGACGATCTTCAGGCGCTTCATCAGCTTCTTCTGCTTGAGGTCCGACGTGGTGTCGGCAAGCTCCGAGCGCAGGTCGCCGGCGATCTTTTCGAGGTTCATGCTGGCCAGCATCTCGTAGATCGCTTCAGCGCCGATCATGGCGGTGAACTGGTCTTCGCCATATTCGTCGACGGCGAGCATGTACTCTTCTTCAGAGAGAAGCTGATGCTCCTTCAGAGCCGTCAGGCCCGGCTCGGTGACGATGTAGTTTTCGAAGTAGAGAACGCGCTCTACATCCTTCAGCGTCATGTCGAGCAGCGTCGAAATACGCGAAGGCAGCGACTTCAGGAACCAGATGTGGGCAACGGGAGCGGCGAGCTCGATATGGCCCATGCGCTCACGGCGAACGCGCGACAGCGTGACTTCGACGCCGCACTTTTCGCAGATGATGCCCTTGTACTTCATGCGCTTGTACTTGCCGCACAAGCATTCGTAGTCCTTGATCGGTCCGAAGATTCGTGCGCAGAAAAGACCATCACGTTCCGGCTTGAACGTACGATAGTTGATCGTTTCCGGCTTCTTGATCTCGCCATAAGACCAGGAAAGAATCTTCTCCGGCGACGCAATCGAAATCCGGATGGAATCGAAATTCTGCGCAGGCACCTGCGGATTGAAAAGATTCATGACCTCTTGGTTCATGCCTATCTCCTTTAGGGGCGAAACGCCCTCGAATTGCGAACAGTGCCGGCAAATCCCGGGAACCGGACTGACGCCTTAAAACCGCCTTGCGGCGCCATGCATCCGAAAGGACGTCGACGGCGCTGCAATATTCCAAACGGTGCGCGCTGACCGACAGCGCGCACCCGCAGGCTATTACTCTGCTGCGTCCGGAAGCTGGCTTGCCGTCTGCAGATCGTCGACCTTGGAGTTTTCCAGTTCGACGCTGAGACCCAGCGAGCGCATTTCCTTGACGAGAACGTTGAAGCTTTCCGGAATGCCCGCTTCGAAGGTGTCGTCGCCACGAACGATGGCTTCGTAGACCTTGGTGCGGCCGGCCACGTCGTCCGACTTGACCGTGAGCATTTCCTGCAGCGTGTAGGCTGCACCGTAAGCTTCAAGTGCCCAGACTTCCATTTCGCCGAAGCGCTGACCACCGAACTGCGCCTTACCGCCCAGCGGCTGCTGGGTGACGAGCGAGTACGGACCGATCGAACGGGCGTGGATCTTGTCGTCGACAAGGTGGTTCAGCTTCAGCATGTAGATGTAGCCAACCGTGACCTGACGGTCGAACTGCTCGCCGGTACGACCGTCGTACAGTGTCGACTGACCGGTCTGTTTGAGACCTGCCATAGCCAGCATGTGGTTGACATCCGCTTCGCCAGCGCCGTCGAAGACCGGGGTCGCGATGGACACGCCACGCTTCCACTGATCAGCCAGACGCAGGACCGACGCATCGTCATACCCGTGAACGTCGTCGCTCTTCGGGCCGTCGCCGACGACCAGATCGATCGTCTTGCGCAGAGGCTCGATGTTGCCGCTTGCCTTGTAGGCTTCGATCAGTTCACCGATCTGACGACCCATGCCGGCGCAAGCCCAGCCAAGGTGCGTTTCGAGAATCTGACCGACGTTCATGCGCGAGGGAACGCCGAGCGGGTTCAGCACGATATCGACATGCGTACCGTCTTCAAGGAACGGCATGTCCTCAACCGGAACAATGCGCGAGACCACGCCCTTGTTCCCGTGACGGCCTGCCATCTTGTCGCCCGGCTGGATCTTACGCTTCACAGCGACGAAGACCTTGACCATCTTCATGACGCCCGGAGGCATTTCGTCGCCGCGCTGGACCTTCTCGACCTTGTCCATGAAGCGCTGTTCAAGGCGCGACTTGGATTCGTCGTACTGGCCGCGCAGAGCTTCGAGCTCGCCCTGGACCTTTTCGTCCTCAACGGCGAACATCCACCACTGCGAACGCGGATACTCCGAAACGACTGAATTCGACAGTTCCGTGCCCTTCTTGAAGCCCTTCGGACCTGCAAGAGCAACCTGACCGCGCAGCATCTCGACCAGGCGGCCGTAGACGTTACGGTCGAGGATCGCCTGCTCGTCGTCGCGGTCCTTGGCAAGGCGTTCGATCTCTTCGCGCTCGATCGCCATGGCACGTTCGTCCTTTTCGACGCCGTGACGGTTGAAGACGCGGACTTCGACGACCGTACCGTAGGTGCCGGGCGGCATGCGCATGGAGGTATCGCGAACGTCGGATGCCTTTTCACCGAAGATGGCGCGCAGAAGCTTTTCTTCCGGCGTCATCGGGCTTTCGCCCTTCGGCGTGATCTTGCCGACGAGGATATCGCCCGGCTGAACTTCGGCGCCGATGTAAACGATGCCGGCTTCGTCCAGGTTCTTCAGCGCTTCTTCCGAAACGTTCGGAATGTCGCGGGTGATTTCTTCCGGACCGAGCTTGGTGTCGCGCGCCATCACTTCGAATTCTTCGATGTGGATGGAGGTGAACACGTCGTCGGCAACGATACGCTCGGAGAGCAGGATCGAGTCTTCGTAGTTGTAGCCGTTCCACGGCATGAACGCGACGAGCACGTTCCGGCCGAGAGCCAGATCGCCGAGGTCGGTCGACGGACCGTCTGCCAGGATGTCGCCCTTGTTGACCACGTCACCGACGGTGACCAGCGGACGCTGGTTGACGCAGGTGTTCTGGTTCGAACGCTGGAACTTCATCAGGCGATAGATATCGACGCCGGACTTCGACGGATCGAGGTCTTCGGTGGCGCGGATAACGATACGCGTTGCGTCAACCTGGTCGACCACGCCGCCGCGGCGGGCGCCGATAGCAGCACCGGAATCACGCGCGACGACCGGCTCCATGCCGGTACCGACGAACGGGGCTTCGGCGCGCAGAAGCGGCACGGCCTGACGCTGCATGTTCGAGCCCATGAGAGCGCGGTTGGCGTCGTCGTTTTCCAGGAACGGGATCAGAGCGGCAGCAACCGAAACCAGCTGCTTCGGCGAGACGTCCATCAGGTTGATGTTGTCGCGCGGAGCGAGCATGACTTCGCCGGCATGACGGCAAACGACGAATTCCTCGATGAAGGAGCCGTCGGCGTCGAGCTCGGCGTTGGCCTGAGCAACGTAGTACTTCGCCTCTTCCATGGCGGAGAGGTAGAGCACGTCGTTGGTCACCTTACCGTCGATGATGCGGCGATAAGGGCTTTCGATGAAGCCGTACTTGTTGACGCGGGCAAAGGTCGCCAGCGAGTTGATGAGGCCGATGTTCGGACCTTCCGGCGTTTCGATCGGGCAAATACGACCGTAGTGCGTCGGATGAACGTCGCGGACTTCGAAGCCGGCGCGCTCGCGGGTCAGACCGCCCGGGCCGAGAGCCGAAAGACGACGCTTGTGGGTGATTTCCGAAAGCGGGTTCACCTGGTCCATGAACTGCGACAGCTGCGAGGAGCCGAAGAATTCGCGGACGGCAGCGGCGGCCGGCTTTGCGTTGATCAGATCCTGCGGCATGACCGTGTCGATTTCGATCGAGGACATACGTTCCTTGATCGCACGTTCCATGCGCAGCAAGCCGAGGCGATACTGGTTTTCCATCAGCTCGCCGACCGAACGGACGCGACGGTTGCCGAGGTTGTCGATGTCGTCGATCTCGCCCTTGCCGTCGCGCAGCTCGACGAGCATCTTGACCACGGCCAGGATGTCGTCCTTGCGCAGGATGCGGACGGTGTCTTCGACGTCGAGGTCGAGACGCATGTTCATCTTCACGCGGCCGACGGCGGAGAGGTCGTAACGCTCCGCATCGAAGAACAGCGAGTTGAACATGGCTTCGGCCGATTCCATGGTCGGCGGTTCACCCGGACGCATGACGCGGTAGATGTCGAACAGAGCGTCCTGACGGTTCTCGTTCTTGTCGGCAGACAGCGTGTTGCGGATGTAGGCACCGACATTGATGTGGTCGATGCCGAGAATCGGGATTTCGTCGAAGCCGGCCTTCAGGATGATCGGCAGGGTCTTCTCGTCGATTTCGTCGCCGGCTTCGAGATAGATCTCACCGGTCTGGAAGTTGACGATATCTTCTGCCAGGAACAGGCCGTAAAGCTCTTCGTCCGTCGCCTTGAGGGCCTTCAGGCCCTTGTCCTGCAGCTGACGCAACAGGCGCGGGGTGAGCTTCTTGCCGCCTTCAACCACGACTTCGCCGGTGTCGGCGTCGATCATGTCGGAAACGGTCTTGGCGCCCTTCAGCGTTTCCGCCTTGAAGGGGATGCGCCAGCCATCGCCGGAGCGCTCATAGAGCGACTTCGTGTAGAAGGTCGACAGGATTTCTTCGCCGTCCATGCCGAGCGCCATCAGCAGCGACGTCACCGGAATCTTGCGGCGACGGTCGATACGGGCGTAGACGATGTCCTTGGCGTCGAATTCGATATCGAGCCAGGAGCCGCGATACGGGATAACGCGGGCGGCGAAGAGCAGCTTGCCGGAAGAATGGCTCTTGCCCTTGTCGTGGTCGAAGAAGACGCCCGGCGAACGGTGCATCTGCGACACGATCACGCGCTCGGTGCCGTTGACGATGAACGTACCGTTGTTCGTCATGAGCGGCATGTCGCCCATGTAAACGCTCTGTTCCTTGATGTCCTTGATGGACTTCGCGCCGGTATCCTCGTCGATATCGAACACGATCAGACGGAGGGTCACCTTCAGCGGCGCGGCGTAGGTCAGGTCGCGCTGGCGGCACTCATCAACGTCGAACTTCGGCGGTTCGAACTCATAGGAAACGAACTCCAGCATGGAAGCGCCGGAGAAATCAGTGATCGGGAAAACCGACTTGAAGACGGCCTGGAGACCTTCGTCCGGGCGGCCGCCCTTGGGTTCTTCGACCATGAGAAACTGATCGTAGGACGCTTTTTGAACCTCGATGAGGTTCGGCATCTCTGCGACTTCGGGAATCTTACCAAAAAACTTGCGTACGCGCCTGCGACCGTTGAACGAAAGGGTCTGAGCCATCGTCGCTCCTTTAAAATCCTGCACCCGGGCCTGCAACGGATGGGAATCGCTGGCCAGGCGACCCCATCAATCAATGAGTAGTTCAATCTCGTCTATCTAACCGAAAACCGCTCAGCCGGATTGCGTCGCGGTTCGGTTTGAGACCATCCTCTTGAAGAACCCATTACCCAAAAGCCGTTTTGCCCGCGGCTTTTGGGTAATTCGTTCAGAAAAACGGCAAATGGGAGGTAGCAAAAAGCCACCTCCCAAAGCAGTTTCAAGCTTACTTAACGTCGACCTTAGCGCCGGCGTCTTCGAGCTTCTTCTTGATGTCAGCAGCTTCAGCCTTGGAAACAGCTTCCTTGACAGCCTTCGGAGCGGCTTCAACGAGGTCCTTGGCTTCCTTGAGGCCCAGGCCGGTGATGGCGCGGACTTCCTTGATGACGTTGATCTTGTTCGCGCCGGCATCAGCGAGGATGACGTCGAACTCGGTCTTTTCTTCTTCAGCAGCTGCAGCAGCGCCGCCAGCACCACCGGCAACGGCAGCAACAGCTACCGGAGCAGCGGCGGAAACGCCCCACTTTTCTTCGAGAAGCTTGGACAGTTCTGCGGCTTCGAGAACGGTCAGCGAGGAGAGGTCGTCTACGATCTTTGCGAGATCAGCCATTTTTGTAGTTCCTTTTGTTCGGTTCGAACTGGTTGGTTATAAACAGCGAAAAACCGCCTTACGCGGCTTCGTCCTTCTTGGCGTAGGCCGAGAACACGCGAGCAAGCTGACTTGCCGGCGCTGCAACAACACCTGCGATGCGGGTAGCCGGAGTCTGGATCATGCCCAGCAGCTTCGCGCGCAGCTCGTCCAGCGAAGGCAGGGTCGCGAGCGACTTTACACCTTCGGCGTTGAGCGTTGTTGTTCCCATGGCGCCGCCCAGAACAACGATCTTGTCGTTGCCCTTGGCGAAATCCACGACGACCTTCGGAGCGGTAATCGGATCAGTGCTGTATGCAATCAGCGTCTGACCGGTGAAGAGATTGGAAATCCCTTCCGCATCCGTGCCCTGAAGAGCAATTTTGGCCAGGCGGTTCTTCGCGACTTTGACGGTGCCGCCAGCAGCGCGCATCTTGGAACGAAAATCGTTCATCTGAGCGACTGTAGCACCAGCATAGTGGGCCACGACAACCGAGCCCGAAGCCTTGAAGACTTCGTTCAGTTCCGTGACGAATTCGCGTTTTTCCGCTCTTTCCACTGCTTTTCTCCAGTTGACAGGACCGGGTTAACGGGCCTGCCGGGTTGCCTTTTGCCTCCTGGGATCAATGAGATCCCAAGCGACGCTTGAGGATCCTGTCCCCTCGCGCTCGAGCCTGACGGCTCCAAGGCACAAGGCATCCAAGGCTCGAACCGAGTTCATCGAAGCAAAGCTTCTTCAAAATTCGGGTCTTACCCGTCTCATGCAGGCTTAAGTGATTAAGGGATAACCACCTGCAATCTCGGACAGGAATTCCGGATTTCTCCGGAAATCCCGGCCCCGAAAGGCCGGGAATTCTTAAATACCGGGCTCAGCGCCCGGCAGAACCAATCAGGCGCTCGGCGCCGTAACCGTCGACGGCTCGATCTTGACGCCCGGACCCATGGTCGAGGAGATCGCTACGCGCTTGACGTAGTTGCCCTTGGCGCCGGCCGGCTTCGCCTTGATCACGGCGTCAGCGAAGGCGCGGATGTTTTCTTCCAGAGCCTTGGCGTCGAAGGAAGCCTTGCCGATACCGGCATGGACGATACCAGCCTTCTCGACGCGGAACTCGACAGCGCCGCCCTTGGAAGCTTCAACAGCTGCCTTGACGTCCATCGTAACGGTGCCAACCTTCGGGTTCGGCATCATGCCACGCGGGCCGAGAACCTTACCGAGACGGCCGACAAGCGGCATCATGTCCGGGGTGGCGATGCAGCGATCGAAATCGATCTTACCGCCCTGAACGATTTCAACCAGGTCTTCTGCGCCAACGATGTCCGCACCAGCAGCCTTGGCCTCGTCAGCCTTGGCGCCGCGAGCGAAGACAGCAACGCGAACCGTACGGCCAGTGCCGTTCGGCAGGTTGACAACGCCACGAACCATCTGGTCGGCGTGACGCGGGTCAACGCCGAGGTTCATCGAGATTTCGACGGTTTCGTCGAACTTGGCGACGGCACGTTCCTTGACCATGTTGATGGCCAAATCCAGAGCATAGAGCTTGGTCGGATCAACGCCTTCACGAATCTTCTGAATACGCTTTGCTACCATGGTCTTAGCCCACCACTTCCAGGCCCATCGCGCGGGCGGAGCCCTCGATCATGGCCATTGCGCCCTCGATATCGGCTGCGTTCAGATCCTTCATCTTGGCTTCGGCGATTGCCTTGACCTGAGCCTTGGTCAGGGTGCCAGCCTTGGCGCCCTTGCCCGGGGTCTTCGAGCCGGACTGGATCTTTGCTTCCTTCTTCAGGAAGTAGCTGACCGGCGGCTGCTTCATGACGAAGGTGAAGGACTTGTCCTGGTAGTAGGTGATGACGACCGGGATCGGCATACCCTTTTCCATTTCCTGCGTGGCGGCATTGAACGCCTTGCAGAATTCCATGATGTTAATGCCACGCTGACCAAGCGCAGGACCGATCGGCGGCGACGGATTCGCCGAGCCGGCCTTGACCTGCAGCTTGAGCTGGCCTGCAACTTTCTTAGCCATTTCTCTCTGCCTTTCTACATGACCGGTTGCCCGGCCTACTATGCCGGATCGCTCCGGCGGCTGCGGTTGCGTGGTGCGGATTAACAGGTCCGGCTAAGACCCTACCCTTCCACGCGGATTGCGGCTTTGCCGCGAGACATAAGTAAGCATTTACTTATATCCAAACTCGAACGAAAGGCCAGCCGCCAGGCCAACCTTTCGTAGAAATCCCAATCAGACCTTCTCGACCTGGCTGTATTCCAGCTCGACCGGCGTAGCGCGGCCGAAAATCGACACTTCCACCTTCAGGCGCGAACGCTCTTCGTCCACGTCCTGAACCGTGCCGTTGAACGATGCGAACGGACCGTCGGATACACGAACCTGCTCGCCGATCTCGAAGGATACGGAAGCCTTCGGCCGCTCGACGCCTTCCTGAACTTGGCCGAGAATGCGCTCGGCTTCATAATCCGGAATCGGAACAGGCTTATTGTCGGAGCCGAGGAAGCCAGTGACCTTCGGCGTATTCTTGATCAGATGGTAGGCCTCATCCGTCAGGTTGGCGCGCACCAGCACGTAACCCGGGAAGAACTTGCGCTCGCTGTCAACCTTACGGCCGCGACGAACTTCGACCACCTTCTCGGTCGGCACAAGGATCTTCTCGAACAGATGCTCGAGACCCTTCTGCTTGGCCTTCTCCTCAATGGATTCAGCCACCTTCTTTTCGAAATTAGAATAAGCGTGGACGATGTACCAACGTGCCGCCATGTTCATCTCCACCCGATATCAATTGCCGGTATTCAGCACATAGCTGAGAATCCAGCCAATGAGCTGGTCAGCAGCAAAGAAAAACAGCGAGGCGAACACGACCATGACGAGCACCATCACCGTCGAGATCATGGTCTCGCGGCGCGATGGCCAAGTAATTTTCGACGTCTCGGAGCGCACCTGCCGCAGAAACGCTAGTGGATTCGTTTTGGATGCCATTGACTGCCCACGCAATTACGGCGCGTAAAGCTGAACATATCAGCCCCACGCACCGCGTGTCTGTTAAACCCTACATAAACACCGATTCCCGATTTAACAAGAGGCAATACGGCGTTTTCTAAAATTTGCCGACAATCCGGCATAACCCTCAACCCAAGAAGCTGCGAAACGACGCGCCAGTCAAATCAAGGAAAATGGCAGGGGCAGCAGGGCTCGAACCTACGACCTGCGGTTTTGGAGACCGCCGCTCTACCAACTGAGCTATACCCCTTCTTCCTTCGAATATTCGCTTCAAGCGGTGGACCGCCTGGGCAGTTCGAAGACATGGCGCTCCCTTTAAGGCGGGATGAAACGATTGGCAAGAGCGTTTTTTGCTTTTTCCCAATCGAACCCGCAACTTCGCGCAGGACATAACCGGGCGGAAGATCCGCCACCGGGGCGAAGCTGCCGCGTATGCTGCGGAAAGACTGCCCCTCGCCTTCGTTATTCCCCGGGAGAGCCTTTCGGCTTGCGCTTGAGAAATTTCGGCCTGAGGCGGCGCATGAAGTTATCCGCGGAGCGAATCACATTCGTCAGGGAGATCAGCTTGTCTATTTCGGCATCGGTATTACCGAGCCGCTCCGACAAAACCTCGGCCGCTGCCAGAGCAATCTCGGCCGGAGGAACTTCCGTGAAGCGCTGGGCAAGGCTGATATACGGGTTCAGTGCGACCCCACCATGGATGGTGATCTTTCCCAACCGGGCAAACAGGCGCAGGAAGGTCTGCTCGAAGCTCCAATCGTGAGCGGAAACCACCCTCCACTTCTGACTGCGTCTGGCCGAGAAACCTGCAAGCACGATCGCGCCGGGCAATTTCAGATCGCTGAGCCAGAGCGCCATGGCAAAGCCGCTCGTCGGCGTCTTGCCCTCCGTATAGAAATCCGAACAAAAGCCCACAAGGTCGAGGTGGCCGGTCGGCGCTCCCTGAAAATCGGCGGCGGGATTGAGCTTTTCCTCCAGCCCGAGACGAATGTTCATGATGCCGAGGAAATATTCCTGCGGAAAGAATTTGACGACCTCGCCCACTTCGCCGCGATAGACGATGTTGGCACCGCGCGGCTGACCACGCGAGATCAGCAGCGAATGCCCATGGAACGGGCGATCCAGAACCTTGTAGACCTTATTGAAGAAGACGAAGAGCGCCGTCTGCGGAAACTGCGCCTGCAGGCTTGCGATATCGACCGCGTCGCTATTGGCGACCAGGACGATATGGGAAAACCCCATCAATATGGCCCGCCATTCGTCGGCGCTGTTCAAACCGGCCGCGGAGCCCGCAGCCGGTATGCCGACATCGATGTTTCCTGTCGTCTTATGATCCAAATCGCTCACTTCTGCTGGACGTGCAGCATGCGGTCGCGCATGGCAAACCATTCTTCAGCGTAATCGTCGTTGCGATATTCATCAAAATACGGGCCGCCATCGGTGAAGTGCACGAGCTTGGCATCTTCGCGATAGTCGTATTCGTTGACGAGATAGTTCCAGACGACCGGCACTTCGCCGATCTGATCGTCATTCTCCAGCCACTTGAACTGATGAAGCTGGAGGCCGGTCGCCGTATTGACGAAATCCTTCGTCAACGCCGTGCATTTGGCATTGTTGAACAGGATCATGCTCGACCAGTTCTTCTTCTCATACTTCGTCTGCGTCTGACCGAGGAACTTGGTTTCGATCTTCGGCTGATAGTCGTGCTTGACGCACATGGCGGCATAGCGGTCGTCGCGCAGCGCCCAAAGCTCGGCAATATCGGTGCGGGCGAGCATGTCGCAATCCATGAAGATGCTCCAGCCCTGGTAATCGCTGAGATAAGGCACGAGGAAGCGCGAGAAGGAAAATTCGGTCGACTGCAGCGGGTTGCGCTCGCGCGTGAAGATCCCCTCAAGATTGTTGAGCACGATCGGCGAGAACACCACCGGAATAGACGAGCGCTCGATGATGCTCTGGGTCAGGACGTGATAGGCCACGACCTCCTTGGAATCGAACCCGACAAAAATACGTGCAACATTATCCTTCATGACACCTCCGAAACGGCTGAGCGCTTACAGGTCAGCCGGCTATTATCTTTCGCTACGACGCAAATCGCGCGCTGTTCACCCTTGAGACCCATCGGCCGGAGGGTGCTGGTTCGAAACACGGGCGCGGATATACCGGCCATGCGCTGCAATCTCTAGGAGATGCTTCGCGAACGCAACCCTACTTAAATAAACGGCGTTATTTGTCGAGTGTTTGGGGAAGCATTTTTGGTTTTGTTGCGTAACAAATGGAGAGGCACCCTTATCCGGATTGATGCCTTTGCCGGGCGCCAATGCAAAGCGCCCGGCCGATCGCAGGGACCGCGTCCCCTCAGACCTTCACATATTTGCGCCAGTCGTGCTCTTCCTTGAAGCCCAAGACTTCGCGGATCTTGCGATTGGACAAGAGGCCCTCGTATTCACCGATCTCGCGCGTGAACGGAACGTTCGGAAAGTGCCTGGCAGCGAGTTCGCGCGACGGTGTGCTGGCCGATACCGTATCGTTGGCGGCATTGAACACCTGGAAGCCGAGGCCATTCTTCTCGATGCAGAGATGGACGATCTGGCCGAGATCGCGAGCATCGATATAGCTCCAGGCGATACGCTTGCGGATCTCGCTGTTGGCGAAAAACTCGGGGAAGCGCTCGTACTCGTGCGGCTCGATGACATTGCCGATGCGCAGCGCATAGATGTCGATGCCGAAGCGCTCGGCAAAGGCGCGGGCAGTCTTCTCGTTCACGACCTTGGACAGACCATAGGAATCCATCGGATTGACGTCGTAATCCTCTTCCAGCGGGAACTGATGGAAGTCGCGATGGCCTTCGGCGAAGCAGATCCCATAGGTCGTCTCGCTGGAGGCGACGATGATCTTCCTCACACCGAGCTTCGCCGCCGCCTCGATGACATTGTAGGTGCTCATCGTGTTGATGCGGAAGGTCTCGTTGTCGGGCTTGATCAGGATGCGCGGAATGGCGGCGAAATGCACGACGGCATCGAACGGCTGCACGCCGTTGCCATGATCGAGATCAGGAAAATCGCGATGCATGCTGAGGACATTATAGACTTGTCCCGCATCGGTGACATCGGCCTGCAGATTGGTGACGCCGGGGCTATTCAGCGGCACGAGATCGACATTGTGGACTTCATAGCCGGCATTGACCAGCCAGGGAACAGTGTGACGTCCAGCCTTGCCGCTGCCGCCAGTGAACAAAATACGTTTCTTCATGAAATCTCCTCCAGATAAAATCGAGCGATACATAGGCCCTTGCCTCCGTTTCGCAAGACACGGCTTGGTGACCTCACACTTTCCCGGCAAAATAATAGCATCGACTCGGCAAAGCATATGTCGCGCGGCGAAAGGAGATAAGTGAGATGCGGCCGATCGCGCTCGTCGAATATGATCCGCAATGGCCCCTTCTTTTCGAACATAGAAGCAAGGTAATTGGCCTGCTGCTTGGCCAGCCCGCTGCGTTTCATCATATCGGCAGCACTGCCATCACCGGATTATGCGCCAAGCCCAAGCTCGACATCGATGCGGTCCTTTTCTCGGAAGAGGACAGGCTCGCCGCGACGGAGCGCCTGAAGGAAGGCGGATATCGTTTTCACGGCGATCTGCATGGCGCCGGCCGCTGGGCCTTCACCAAGGATGAGACGCCTTGCGGCACGCGCCTTTATCTTTGCCTGCCCGACAATCAGGTCCACCGGGAGCGCCTTCTCTTTCGCGATTATCTGCGCGCCCATCCCGAACTTGCGGCGAATTATGCGACCTTGAAACGGCGCCTGGCCGAAGAGGCCAACGGTGACTGGGACCGCTATACCAGCGGCAAGAGCGATTTCGTTGAGGATGTCGTGCGCCGTGCGAAGGCCGAATTCGGATCGACGGAAAATATCACCGCCTGGTGATAACATTCTCGGACTAATCGATCAGGTGCCTCAGAACACCATCTACGCTCTGCTTGAGCGAAAGATGGCTCGTATCGAGAATCTCAAAGCCGATTGCCTGGGCTTCGTGGCGCAGATAGGCGGCCCAGTTCATCATGTTCGCATCGGCAAGCTCCGGCTGGCCCCGCTCGACGGACAGGCGATGTCTCCTGGTTGCATCATCGCAATCGATCAAGATGATACGATAGTCATCGAGGCTGGCAGCCACAGCCGCCTCGACGATGAAGGATGGCCGCATCTGCCCCTCGAAAAGAACGGCCCTGCCCTTCTGTGCCTGCGGCACGAGCCGTGCCAGCCATTCGATGGTCTTGTCGCGCTGCCATGCCTCGGGCGAACCATGATCCCTGGCCATGGCCTCAAGCGACGGTACGCCGATGCTGTCGAAATGATAGACGGCTAATGTCTCCGCGCTGTCCCTGGCGATCGCCTCCGCGATAGCAGTCTTTCCCGAGCCGGAAGCGCCGGTCAGAATGATCAAGCTCATGCGAACCTCCGAATGCAAAAAGGCCCCGCTGTTTCCAGCGGGGCCTTCTTATAAAGGAATAATCCTGAGATTACTCGACGATGGATGCGACGATGCCTGCGCCGACGGTACGGCCGCCTTCGCGGATTGCGAAGCGAAGCTTTTCTTCCATCGCGATCGGAACGATCAGCTCGACGGCAACCGTCACGTTGTCGCCAGGCATAACCATTTCCGTGCCTTCCGGAAGCGTCACGATGCCCGTCACGTCCGTCGTACGGAAGTAGAACTGCGGACGGTAGTTCGTGAAGAACGGCGTATGACGGCCGCCTTCTTCCTTCGTCAGGATGTAGGCTTCTGCCATGAACTTCTTGTGCGGCTTGACGGAACCCGGCTTGCACAGGATCTGACCACGCTCAACGCCGTCACGGTTAACACCGCGGATCAGCGCGCCGATGTTGTCGCCGGCCTGGCCCTGATCGAGCAGCTTGCGGAACATTTCAACGCCGGTAACCGTCGTCTTCGACGTCGGACGAATGCCGACGATTTCGACTTCTTCACCAACCTTGACGATACCACGCTCGACGCGGCCCGTCACAACCGTACCACGGCCAGAGATCGAGAACACGTCTTCGATCGGCATCAGGAACGGCTGGTCGATCGGACGCTCTGGCGTCGGGATGTAGGCGTCAACCTGAGCCATCAGCTCGCGGATCGCGTCTTCGCCGATCTTCTTGTCCGAATCTTCAAGTGCAGCAAGCGCCGAACCCTTGACGACCGGGATATCGTCGCCCGGGAAGTCGTAAGACGACAGAAGTTCGCGAACTTCGAGCTCGACGAGCTCGAGAAGTTCTGCGTCGTCAACCTGGTCGACCTTGTTCAGGAACACCACGATCGCCGGAACGCCAACCTGGCGAGCAAGCAGGATGTGCTCGCGCGTCTGCGGCATCGGGCCGTCAGCGGCAGAGCAAACCAGGATCGCGCCGTCCATCTGCGCGGCACCCGTGATCATGTTCTTGACGTAGTCGGCGTGGCCGGGGCAGTCAACGTGCGCATAGTGACGGTTCGGCGTCTCGTATTCAACGTGGGCCGTCGAGATCGTGATACCACGAGCCTTCTCTTCCGGAGCCGCGTCGATCTGGTCGTACGCCTTGAACTCGCCGAAGTACTTCGTGATCGCTGCCGTCAAGGACGTCTTGCCGTGGTCAACGTGACCGATCGTACCGATGTTAACGTGCGGCTTATTGCGCTCAAACTTACTCTTTGCCATTTGAATGCTTCCTGTGAACGTAATGAGTGACCCCGGCGAACCGGTTTAGTGCCGCCGTTTAAGGCTTTCGTCGCATTTGCGCAAGACTTAATTGCAGCCCCTATTCCGGGCGAAGCCTGGTTGACGGCGGATGATCTCAAGCCTTCAACATTCCTTCGCCGCGCAAGGTTCGCCGGTCGATCCGGTAAGATGTAAAAGCATTTGCCGGTTCAGGCGCTTAGATAGGAGCGCTAAGGAAGGAATTCCAGATGTCCGGCGCGTGAAGCCCGGCCAGACATCTGGCCGCTACACAACAAAACGCGCCCTCGCCCATCGGCGGGAGCGCGCAATCGCTAAACGACAATGATCGCTCACTGCCACGATCGGTATTGCGATCCGGCGGCGTCCGCAATGGGCCGACCGCCGGGACGAAAAACGATCAATCGAGAAGATCGGCCGGCACCTTGCCGCCATTGTCGGCAAGCTTCTGCAAAAGAGCTTTGTGAAGGAACATGTTCATCTTGGCGGAGTCACCGGCATCGCCGGTATAGCCAAGCTCCTGCGCCAACTCCTTGCGCTCCGAAAGGCTCGCATCCATGCCGAGCGCCTTCATCAGGTCGACGATCGAATGTTTCCAGTCCAGCTTCTGACCGCTCTTCTTGACGGCGGCGTCGAGGATCGAGGCGACATCCACTGGCGCGGATGGAGCGCTCGTCGCGGGCGAGGTTGCCGCCGTGGTCGACGAAGGAGCCGGCGTCGACGCAGGTTCCGGATTGGCGGTTGCGGCGGTGGTCGTCGGTGCAGGCGCGGCCTCGGCAGCCTTTGCCTCTCCCCAGATTGCACCCTTGATCTTGTCGAAGATACCCATTTGCGCTCTCCCGTTTCGGTTGCCTGAGCAATATCTATCGCTCGCGGGGATTTAAGCAACCCTTCGTGTCAAATATGCAAAGATGGGAGTCGCACCACCTAATGAGGTCAATAAGTCGGAGACGCCTGGAGGGTAGATTGCCGAATTCTGCAAGTGCAGCTATGCGATAACGTCAAGCCGCGGATTAACGTCATTGACCTCGACCTGGAGATCATTGCCGAGGTCAAATAACGACAAAACTTACTAGCGTTCGCGATGAACTAAGGACTGTGTAAGCAAATTTGTCACCGCCCAATCTGGTAGTGGATCGTCAATCAGGCCAGCGCCATCAAGGGGACCGGTCGCTTTGCATGAAGGACAAAATACGATCGATTGATTTCCGACCTCCGCCGCGTGCAATTCAATCGTGCACCTTTGACAGGTCTGATGGCGAACATTTTTGTTTGGCACAATAGGCCTCCTTTGAATTGAAGGCCCGACACGAACTCGGCTTGAGAAGTTCGGGGGTGGACGGAAAACCTCGGCCCGAGGCTCTTTACCCGTCTCACGATATTTAAAAGCCCTCAAAGAACAATTCAAGAGGAAGAGAGAGTAGCCCTCGGGAAGAGCATCTTGGATGGCCCTTGCCAAAGGCAATTGGCCACATAGTGACATGGGATATAACTAAATGACTGAAATAGCTGGAGCGGGTAGCGGGAATCGAACCCGCGTATTCAGCTTGGAAGGCTGCTGCTCTACCATTGAGCTATACCCGCGCGGGTGGCCAAGATCCTGTCCGGAATGGTGGAGGGAGTTGGATTTGAACCAACGTAGGCTGAGCCAACGGATTTACAGTCCGTCCCCTTTAACCACTCGGGCATCCCTCCAGTATTCCGACTGGATCTTGCGACCAAGTTGCTAGACCGTGGCGTCGCCGCTTCGATCTGCGCCGCGTATATGGCCGGACCACTTCCTTCTGTCAACACAAGGAATTGCCAAAAATGACAAAAAAATTTCAGCCCGTGGAAAAAGTCCACAGGTCAAAGAGGGCTATGCGCTCGCGGACACGCTGGTTATAAAGCCGCATGAGCAAAGATAAAACACCCGGCCACCAGGGCCAAGACAACACCGCCGGCGACAAGTCCGCCAAGGACGCCCACTACGCCACCCTGCGGCGCGCGCATCGCGACGCCAAGCGCGAGCGTGGCGAAATCCCAACGCCGGCGCCGCAGAAGCGCAAGAAGGCCGGCGCCGACGACTGGAAGCCGCCGGCGCTCGCGCCCGATCAGGTCTTTCTCTATGGCCTGCATACGGTTCGCGCGGCGCTGAGCAACCCTCAGCGCAAGAACATCAAGCTGTCCACGACGCAGAATGCGCTGGTGCGCCTGGAAGTCGGCCCGGTCGATCAACTCGGCATCCCGGTCGAGATCGTCTCGCCGCAGGATATCGACAAGGTGCTTGGCCCGGAAGCGATCCATCAGGGTGTGATGCTGGAGACGCGTCCCCTGCCCGTGCGCCGTCTCGAGGCGCTGAAGGACAGCCCGCTATTGCTCGTTCTCGATCAGGTGACCGACCCGCACAATGTCGGCGCCATCATGCGCTCGGCCGTCGCTTTCGATGCGGGCGCCGTCATCACGACGCAGCGCCACAGCCCGACCGAATCGGGCGTGATGGCAAAGTCGGCCTCGGGCGCGCTCGAACTCATACCTTATATACAGATCACCAATCTCGCGGATGCGCTCAGCGAGCTACACCGGCTCGGCTTCACGACGATCGGGCTCGATTCGGAAGGCCCGGCACCGCTGGAAGGCACCTTCAGCGGTGACAAGATCGCCCTCGTGCTCGGCTCCGAGGGCAAGGGCCTGCGCCAGAAGACGCGCGAAACGGTGAGTGCGCTTGCCCGGCTCGACATGCCGGGCGCGATCAAATCGCTCAATGTCTCGAACGCAGCCGCGATCGCGCTATATGCGACGCGGTCCTATCTCAAATCATAGTGACGCCTGTGGCGGCCGCAGCACGTTGGGAGAATTTGCTTTGATCCGTCTTCTCGGTCTAGCGGCGGTTTCCGCCGCCTTTGCTTTGACAGCGGTCCTGCCGGCGCGCGCCGCCGATGACGAAATGGTCCAGGCGCAGGCCGGTCAATGGCTGGTCGCACCCGAAAGCGGCGCCAAGGGCTGCCGCCTGACCTTCGGAACGAACACTGCTTCCGGCGGCTACGAAATCACCGGGGCGGATGCCTGCACGACGCCCCTGCCCGCTCTCGCTAAGGCCAAGATCTGGAATTTCACCGACGACGGTTCGCTTGCCATCGCCGATGCCGAGGGCAAGCCGCTCATGCGCTTCCAGCAGGAGGAAGGCTCGCCGTGGGAAAGCGAAGGCGGCGACCCGACCTGGCTGCTGCCGGCGCTCGGCGACGTCGATCACGTGCCGACTGCCGCAAGCCTTGCCGGTGCGTGGCGCATCCAGACACCGGACGGCAAGCCCGTCTGCGATATCACGCTCACCACCGACAAGGATCAGGACGGCACGGCCAAGATGTCACCGGCCAGTGATTGCGCCAGTGAAGTCGGCGACCTCAAGCTCTCCCTCTGGGCGACGGAAGGTTTCGGGCTTGTCATGCTGGGCAATGACGGCTCCTCACTCTCCTTCGATATGAAGCCCGACGGCAGCTTCCAGAAATCCGAGGAAGAAGAAGGCGAACCGCTGCTGCTGGTCCGCAAATAGAGCCGCTGAACCATGCCCAAGCGCGCTGCGGCTTGACGTATCAGAAATGTGACTATGTTTTTTTAAACCGGCATGAGGTCGGCAAAGAGTGTCACATAAGCGGACGGGTGCGGCGCGCATGGTACCATCGAATATCCGAAAATTCATTTTCCACGACCTTCGCAGCGTGGAGGGATATATCGATCCACCGGACGCCCTCGTTTTTCTTTCACTCCTCGAATGCCAGAGACAACACGGCCTTCATGGCGGCCTGGCCGAAATCGGCATCTATTTCGGACGATCCTATTTTCTCCTGAAGAAGATCGCCGCGCCCAACGAAGATGTTCTCGGCATCGATCTCTTCGACATCGGTAACGTGTCGGATGGCACGTCGGACCAATATCGTCTGTTTCTTGAACACGGAGATCGGCTCGGCCTGCCCGTCGACGAGGAGATGCTGCTTGTCGGTGACAGCAGGACGTTCTCTGCGGAGGAGATTACGGACAAGATCGGTGCGGTGCGTTTCTTCAGCGTCGACGGCGGGCACAGCCTGCCCAATCTCGTCTCCGACAGCCATCTGGCCCGGGACACGGTTGCGGATCATGGCATCATCGTCTTCGACGATACGTTCAATCCGGCCTGGCCGGAAGTGACTGTCGGCATGGCGGATTTCATCCGCGATAACGACGATGCTTTTTCGACCTTCTGCATGACGAAGTACAAAACCTACGTCTGCCGTCGCGAGTTTCACGACTTCTATCGTGCGGCCATAGAGCAGGCTCCGCATCTCGGAGCATTCGAACTGGCCGACACGCATTTTCTCGGATGCGATGCCATACGCCTGCACAACCCCTTCAGCCGCCGCCTTCTTTACGAGCTTATGACCCGCTCAGGCATGGGCGCCCTATCCGAGCGCGCCTATCGCTGCCAGTAGGTTGGATTGGCAATGCTCAGCGAAGCAACATCGGCGCCGGATGCCAGGCCGATTGCCGCAAGGGCAACCTCTCGGTAACCGGACATCCGTCTTGCAGCTTTGCCCATGAGGTGACATTCAGATTCATCTCGCATTGCGCAAGATAACTCTTGTCGCCCACGGTCATGCAGGCGATCTCGCCGACCGCATGCTGCTTTCCATCCGTATTTTTGCAGTAGCAATTTTCGCCAGCTGAAACCGACGCGCTTGCAATCACCGCGATCACGACAAGCGGCAATCCCAAGACGACATGCCTCGATATCTCGCGCATGAACGCATCCTCACCCGCCATTGACGAGCGAAGTCTATGCCTATTTCCGGCGTTGTAAAAGTTCCGGCATTTCAGCCGATGACCGGCCCCCGCTCCACCACGAGCTTCTGCACGGCAAGACAGCTCGAAACGCGCAGGCAGGATCAGTGAATCGCAGGGTCCGCTTCGTCGAAGAACGACCTGATTCCATCGCGAGCGATCGTCGCCAGGAACTCATCGAATGCCTCGCGATCGGTCGCGAAGGGTTCCTCCCATTCGATCAGATCTTCTTCCGGAGTGATGACCTCCATCCTCCAGTCGGCGTTGGTGCCGGCCGGGCGAAAGATATCGACCAGGACGGTCACGCCATCGTCGGTGAATTCACCCGAAAGCTCGGAGTGTTCGAGTTTAGGCTTCTTGGGCTTGCTCGGCATATGGTTCCAGGCACACGGATATAATATTGATGACTGTTACGAGCGTTCGGAGCTCGTTAGCAACGACATATTATGTCTCTGCCGCCGGTTTTCCATACCAGAGATGAAACGATCGATGATTTTCAGCAAAAAATTCTGGTGCCCCCGGCAGGGTTCGAACCCGCGACCCCCTGATTACAAATCAGGTGCTCTACCAACTGAGCTACAAGGGCGTATCGGCATGCCAAGTAACAGATTTTGAAATCCTGTAAAGGGAAAATCGGTCGATCCGCGTCAAAGCTGGGGATCGGCGATTCACCAGTTCAAGCGAAACGTCTTGTCGCGGCAAGGGAATAACATTACGTAGAATCGCCATTCAAAGGACATTGCATGTCGCGCAATCTTCAATCCGTTTGTTTTCTCGCCTCCACCGCGCCAGAGGCTCAAGCGGCGCAGCAGGAGCTTATTCTCCTCTACGGCCAGACATCGCAGGAAGATGCGGATATCGTCGTGGCTCTCGGCGGCGACGGTTTCATGCTGCAGACGCTGCACAAGACGATGAATACGGGCAAACGCGTCTATGGCATGAACCGCGGGTCCATCGGCTTTCTGATGAACGACTACCGCACGGACGGCCTGGCCGAGCGCATCGAGGCGGCTGTCGAAAACGCGTTTCATCCCCTGCAGATGACCACGCGCAATGCTGATGGCAGCTCCTGCGTCGCGCTCGCCATCAACGAAGTCTCGCTGTTTCGCCAGTCCTATCAGACGGCAAAGCTGAAGGTGGAGATCGATGGGCGGGTCCGCCTGCCGGAACTGATCTGCGACGGGCTGATGGTGACGACACCGGCGGGCTCCACCGCCTACAATCTCTCCGCCCATGGCCCCATACTGCCGCTGGAAGCGCCGCTGCTCGCCATGACACCCGTCAGCGCCTTCCGTCCCCGCCGCTGGCGCGGCGCTCTTCTTCCGAACAAGGTGACGGTCGACATCACCGTACTCGAAGCAGAGAAGCGGCCGGTCAACGCGGCCGCCGACAATACCGAAGTCAAATCGGTTCTCGGCATCCAGATCCGGCAAAGCGAAGATACGACGGCTCGCATTCTATCCGATCCGGACAGATCATGGTCGGACAGGATTCTTGCGGAACAATTCTCGGATTGAGCGGGACATCTGCGCCAGGCCCAAGAGGCCGGAGGCAGTCAGGCAGGATGCACCATGAAAAAAGCCCCGTCTCCGGGGCTTTTTTCATGCTTGAACGGATGCGACCTTATTCGACGTCGTCGATGACGGCATCGGCAGCACCGCTGATGCGATGCGCAAGGGCTGCTTCCATGAACTCGTTGAGATCACCGTCCAGAACGTCGCTGGGCGCCGTGCTGGCAACACCGGTGCGCAGATCCTTGACGAGCTGGTAGGGCTGCAAGACGTAGGAGCGGATCTGGTGACCCCAGCCGATGTCCGTCTTCGAGGCGGCTTCGGCATTGGCAGCCTCTTCCCGCTTCATCAATTCGGCCTCATACATGCGGGCGCGCAGCATGTCCCAGGCCTTGGCGCGGTTCTTGTGCTGCGAACGTTCCTGCTGGCACTGCACGACGATCCCGGTCGGGATATGCGTGATGCGTACGGCCGAGTCGGTCGTGTTGACGTGCTGACCGCCGGCGCCCGACGATCGGTAGGTATCGATGCGGCAATCGCTTTCGTTGATCTCGATCTGGATCGAGTCGTCGACGACGGGGTAGACCCAGATCGACGAGAAAGACGTGTGACGGCGCGCGTTGCTGTCATAGGGCGAGATGCGCACCAGGCGGTGCACGCCCGATTCGGTCTTCAGCCAGCCGTAGGCATTGTGGCCCTTGACGAGCAGCGTCGCGGACTTGATGCCCGCTTCTTCACCGTCATGAACTTCGAGCAGCTCCACCTTGAAACGCTGGCGTTCGGCCCAGCGGGTGTACATGCGCAACAGCATGTTCGCCCAGTCCTGGCTCTCGGTACCGCCGGCGCCGGAGTGGACTTCGAGGTAGGTATCGTTCGAGTCGGCCTCGCCCGAGAGCATGGCTTCCACCTGCCGGCGTGCGGCTTCTGCCTTCAGGGCTTTCAGGGCGTCCTCGGCGTCGCGGACGACATCGGCGTCGCCCTCTTCCTCGCCAAGCTCAATCAGCTCGATATTGTCGGCAACCTGCTGCTCGAGCGCACGCACGCCGTTGATACCGTCATCAAGCTGCTGGCGCTCGCGCATCAGCTTCTGCGCTTCGGACGCATCGTTCCAGAGGGTCGGGTCCTCTGACTTGTTATTCAACCAGTCCAGTCGTCTTACCGCCTGATCCCAGTCAAAGATGCCTCCTCAGCAGGGTGATAGCCTGCTTGGTTTCGTCGACTATTTTCTCGATTTCGGCTCTCATGATCCTGCTTCTTCAGTTCGCCGCCCAGGACGAGCGACATTCAATTCTGGAGCTCTTCCGCTTATTTTCGAATCGCGAAAACGCTCAATCTTTTGTTTCTTGACGCATTCCTGACGGAAAACCGCTGCGCACTTTTCCCGGAAATGCTCTAGGAGTGCTGGTGACATAGATATACATGCCGCTGGTGTAAAGCCCCGCAGCACGATGATCGGAAAATTGGAAAGGATCAGAACAGGCCGCCCGATCCGGACGTGACAGCCTGGTTCGCCTGCGGCGAGGTACGCAGAATTTCCTCAGGCGCAACCTGCGCGGCCGCATCGCCGCCGCCAATGACCTGCAGGCTGGTGGCCGGGCCGGTGCCGGGCTTGAAGGCTTCCATGATGGCATTCGGCTCGCCGGGCTGTGCGGCCATGCCAGTGGCGCGGTTAACGGCGACCATGGTCATGCCGGCCGGAACCTGGAATTTCTCCGGCGCCTCGTCCTTGGTGGCAGCCTGCATGAATTCGTTGAAGATCGGTGCCGCGAGCGCGCCGCCCGTGCCGCCACGGCCGAGCGTGGCCGGCGTGTCGTAGCCGATGTAGAGACCGGCGACGAGGCTCGGCGTGAAGCCGACAAACCAGGCGTCCTTCTCATCGTTCGTGGTGCCGGTCTTGCCGGCGACATCAGTGTTGAGCTTGATCTTGCCGGCGGCCGTGCCGCGGATGATGACGCCCTGCATCATCGACGTAACCTGATAGGCCGTCATCGGGTCGAGCACCTGTTCACGGTTGTCGGCGATGACAGGCTCGTCCTGGTTCTGCCAGGCGTTGACGTTGCAATTATCGCAGACGCGTTCCTCATGTTTGAAGATGGTCTTGCCGTAACGGTCCTGAATGCGGTCGATCAGCGTCGGCTTGATCTGCTTGCCGCCATTGGCGATGACCGAATAGGCAGACACCATGCGCAACACGGTCGTTTCGCCGGCACCGAGCGACATGGCGAGCACAGGGTTCATATGGTCGTAGATGCCGAAGCGCTCGGCATATTCGGCAACCAGCGGCATGCCCATGTCGGAAGCAAGACGGACCGTCATCAGGTTGCGCGAGTGCTCGATCGCGAAACGAAGCGTATGGACGCCACCGCCCTCGCCTTCGTAGTTGGTCGGCTTCCACACATCGCCATTGCTGAGCGTGATCTGCAGCGGATCGTCGAGAATGACCGAGGCCGGCGTATAGCCGTTATCCATCGCAGCCGCGTAGACGAAAGGCTTGAACGACGAGCCCGGCTGGCGCTTGGCCTGCGTGGCGCGATTAAATTCCGACTGCGCGTAGGAGAAGCCACCGACCATGGCGAGCACACGGCCCGTATGCGGGTCCATGGCGACCAGGCCGCCCTGCACCTTCGGCGGCTGGCGCAGGCGATAGCTGCTCGAATCGGCATTACCGGTCTTCTGCACATAGATCACGTCGCCCGGGCTCAGGACGCCACTGGGCGATTTGACGGACTTACCGCCGGCCGAGCGATAGGCCCAGCGCATGTCGGCGGGAGCGATCGTGCCGCGCGTCCGCTCCGTCGATACCTTGCCGGCGGCATCGACGCGCGGCTGCAAGCCGATATCGACACCTTGATCCGATACGGACAGGACAACAGCGACCTGCCATTCCGGCACATCGCTCAGGCTTGGAACCTTGGCAAGCTCGGCGCCCCAATCCTGCGAGGTGGCAATCTGCTTGACCGGGCCGCGATAACCGCGACGCTCGTCATAATCGACCAGACCATCCTGCAACGCCTTGCGAGCTTCGAGCTGCATCTGCGGATCGAGCGACGTACGAACGGAAAGGCCACCTTCATAGAGGGTCTTTTCGCCATATTGGTCGATCAGCTGGCGACGAACCTCTTCGGCAAAATAGTCGGAGGCAAAGAGCGAAGGGCCGCTCTTCGGCGGTACGACGCCGAGCGGCTGCTTCTTTGCCTCTTCGCCGTCGCTCTGGCTGACATAGCCATTCTCGACCATGCGGTCGATCACCCAGTTGCGGCGGGTCAGCGCTGCCTCGGCCCGGCGGAAGGGATTGTAGTTCGACGGGCCTTTCGGAAGCGATGCTAGATAGGCCGATTCGGCAATGGTCAGTTCGTTGACCGACTTGTCGAAATAGGTGAGAGCGGCGCCGGCAATGCCGTAGGAATTGAGGCCGAAATAGATCTCGTTCAGGTAGAGTTCGAGGATCTTGTCCTTGCTGTAGGCCTGCTCGATGCGGAAGGAGAGAATCGCTTCCTTGATCTTGCGGTCGAACGTCTGGTCGGCGGACAGCAGGAAGTTCTTGGCGACCTGCTGCGTGATGGTGGACGCGCCGACGAAGCGGCGGCCGGAACCGATATTCTGCAGGTTCACGGCCACGGCGCGGATCAGACCGCCGACATCGACGCCGGGATGGTTGTAGAAATTCTTGTCTTCAGCCGAAAGGAAAGCCGCCTTGACGCGATCGGGAATCGCCTGGATCGGCACGAAAAGCCGGTTCTCGCGCGAATATTCCTTCATCAGCGCACCGTTGCCGGCGTGAATGCGCGTCGTTACCGGCGGCGCGTATTTGGCAAGCACCTCGTAGTCGGGCAGTTCCTTCGAGACCACGCTCAGATAGATGGCAGCCGCAGCCGCTGCACCCAGAAACAGGAGGCAGCCGAGGCCAAAGAAATATCCAATCAGTCTGATCATCTGATACTACCGGTGCTTGTTCTTCATGCGGCACGTGCGCGAGATCATCGCATAGTCACGGGCGTTTTGCACGCTCGCGGCGTGAATGCAAGACGGCAATGGGACAAAGCCATGCTTCATACGCGAGCAAATGATACTTCGCTGTAACGGCGGGAATGTGAGCAAAATAGGGCTCGCCGCCGGTATTCCAATTTCATCCAATTCTAAAGTGCATCGCTGTTACATGGAAGCCACGGCAGATCGCCCCATCCGGTGTCATCAGCCGCCGTTTGCGATAATCGATACGCGATACTGCTTCACCGCTTCCGTCAGCCGGTCGGCGACCTTCTGTCGCCAGTCGGCATCAAGTAGCAGCTTCTCATCCTCCTTGTTGGAGAGAAAGCCGAGTTCGAGCAGGATCGAGGGCACATCCGGCGCCGTCAGAACCTGAAAACCGGCATGGCGATGCGGATTGTTGATCATGGAGATCTGGCCATTGAACGAGGACAGTACATCCTGCGCCAGCGAAATGGAGAAGGCCTGGGTCTCGCGGCGTGTCAAATCCATCAGAATGTCATTGACGGCGGCCGGCTGCGTCTGGGCCTCGGCGCCGGCGATCTGATCGGAATTGTTTTCACGATCGGCCACTTCACTGGCGAGCCGGTCAGAGGCCTTGTCCGAGATAGTATAGACGGTCGCGCCGCGAATATCCTTCTGCTTCAGCGTATCGGCATGCAGCGAGATGAAGAGCGAGGCGCGATTCTGCCGGGCGATCGTCACACGTTCGGACAGGGACAGATACTGATCCTTGTCGCGCGTCAGGAAGGCCTTGATGCCAGGCTGCGCATTCAGCTTGTCGGCAAACATCTTCGCAAATGCGAGCGTGATGTCCTTTTCCTGCGTGACACCGTCCGTGCCGGTCGCGCCGGCATCGATACCGCCATGCCCGGCGTCGACGGCAACAAGGAATACATTCGGATCGGCTTTCTGGGTCGGCTCGACCGGACCGACGTCCTTGGCGGTATCGTCGCTGGTCCAGCTCTGTTTCTTCACCAGTTCGGCAAATTGTTCAGCCGGCAACATCTCGGCATCGAGCACAAGGCGCTGCCCCTTGCCGTTTTCATCGGCCTGAACCTTGGCCGTGACCAGCTTCACCGGTTTCTTTGCCGTCAGCACGATGCGGGCGCTGTCCGCATCCATCGTGCCGTAGCGAATGTCCTTGAAGAGGCCTGTCGGCTTGAGATTACCGGCCGGAAAGCCGAATGCTGTCGCCGGGAGATCGACGACGACACGGACGGGATTGTCAAGGTAGTGAACCGTGAAGGTAGGAGCTCGGTCCATGTCGATCACGATACGCGTGCGGGCATCGTCACCGGCAATGCGGGCGCCATAGGCAAGCACCGAATCATCCGCCGCCGCTACGGGCGCAAATGCCGAAACCGAAACGAGAATCACCAGGGCGAAGGCCGCCGCCACAAATCGCAAAGCCCTCACGCCAATCTCCGCCACATGCCGCAATCCCTTTACCAAGTGTCCAACGCGCCCCATATTGGTTTCGACGTTGTTTTTGAAGTCCCAATAACGGGAACCAGGTTTGACCTGTGATGGCTGCATCGATGATGCGCCGGGAGACGAATCGACAAGACACCCTCCAGCGTTCTCATCATCCGACGAATCCATCAATATTATGGCATACTTGGCTTTTCCCTTGCTATTGTGACAGATAAACCATACAACGCATATTAGGGTAGAAGTGTTGACGGGATAGAGTCGTCGCAAAGGCAGCCGCCTCCGAGTACCAGGCGCCAATAAGCGGCATTCATCCGCCGTCTGCAGTACTTCTGCTCGAAACAGTGGATATCTGAATTTCCGGTTTCAAACGGGAAATTCATCGGTGGAGAGCCACCAAACGCTCTTTAGAGAGCACATTCATCGGGCCCATTTGTGGGCCTAAGGCATAGTCGATCTCGCTTGGTTACGGATGCTACCGCAGCAGCTTTTTCAGGAAGTGAACAGACCCCAGGGATATGATGCCCCGGCTGCCGTCTGGATGCTGTCATCGCCGAACCAATCGCGACTTTCATTATCCGGTGCAACAATTGCGGATCATATCCGGCCTGTCCCTGCGACAGGCAGGCCCCCATCCGGTTGTCTGCGCCGAGGAGCACAGCTTTCATGGCAGACAAAATGCTTATCGATGCGTCTCACGAGGAAGAGACGCGCGTCGTTGTCGTTCGCGGGAACCGCATAGAAGAGTTTGACTTCGAGTCACAGCACAAGAAGCAAATTCGCGGCAACATCTATCTTGCAAAAGTAACGCGGGTAGAACCTTCGCTTCAGGCCGCTTTCGTCGATTACGGCGGCAACCGGCACGGCTTCCTGGCCTTTGCCGAAATCCATCCCGATTATTACCAGATCCCGCTTGCCGACCGTCAGGCGCTGCTGAAGGCCGAGGCCGAAGAACATCGCCGCGAAGACGATGTCGAGCATGTCGAGACGGCGCTTGATCTTTCGCAGCAGGAACAGCCCGATATCGGCATCGTGGCGAAGGAAGGCGAAGAAGCCGAGGTGCCGGCTGCGACCGGCGAAGAGGCTCCTGCCGCAGAGGCAGCCGCACCCGCCGAAGAAGCAGCTCCGGCCAAGAAGGCAAAGCCGCGCCGCAGCCGCAAGAAGGCGGTAGCAGACGCTCCCGCCGAAGAGACGCCCGCCCCCGAAGCAACGGCTGCCGTGGATGCGCCAAGCGACGAAGAAGAAGGACCGTCGGGCGAAATGGCCGCGATGGTCGAAACCGATTCGATCTCCGAGGATGTCGCGACCTCCAAGCGCCGCCACGATGACGACGATGATGACGACGATCACGACCATGAAGAGGAAGTGATCGAATCCGTCGGCGCCGAGGACGCGATGGAAGAAGTTCCGGATCGCACCCAGCGCAAGCCGCGCAAGCAGTACCGCATTCAGGAAGTCATCAAGCGCCGCCAGATCCTGCTGGTGCAGGTGGCCAAGGAAGAACGCGGCAACAAGGGTGCCGCACTCACCACCTATCTCTCGCTCGCAGGCCGCTATTCGGTGCTGATGCCGAACACGGCGCGCGGCGGCGGTATCTCCCGCAAGATTACCAATCCGCAGGACCGCAAGCGCCTGAAGGAAATCGCCAAGATGCTCGAAGTGCCGCAGGGCATGGGCGTCATCCTGCGCACCGCCGGTGCCAACCGCACCAAGGTCGAGGTAAAGCGCGATTTCGAATATCTGATGCGCCTGTGGGAAAATGTCCGTACGCTGACGCTCGCATCGACCGCGCCGTGCCTGGTCTATGAAGAAGGCAGCCTGATCAAGCGCTCGATCCGCGATCTCTACAACAAGGATATCGGCGAAATCATCGTTGCCGGCGAAGAAGGCTATCGTGAAGCGAAAGACTTCATGAAGATGCTGATGCCGAGCCACGCCAAGGTGGTTCAGCCCTATCGCGACATTCACCCGATCTTCTCGCGCTCCGGCATCGAAGCGCAGCTTGACCGCATGCTGCAGCCGCAGGTAACGCTGCGTTCGGGCGGCTACCTGATCATGAACCAGACGGAAGCGCTGGTCTCGATCGACGTCAACTCCGGCCGCTCGACCCGCGAACATTCGATCGAGGACACCGCACTCCAGACGAACCTGGAAGCCGCCGAGGAAATCGCGCGCCAGCTTCGCCTGCGCGACCTCGCCGGCCTGATCGTCATCGACTTCATCGACATGGAAGAAAAGCGCAACAACCGCGCCGTCGAGAAGAAGCTGAAGGAATGCCTGAAGAACGACCGCGCCCGCATCCAGGTTGGCCGCATCTCGCATTTCGGCCTTCTGGAAATGTCGCGCCAGCGCATCCGCGCTTCGGTTCTCGAAAGCACGACGCAGATCTGCTCGCATTGCGGCGGCACCGGCCACGTGCGCTCGCAGTCTTCCGTTGCCCTGCACGTCCTGCGCGGCATTGAGGAATACCTGCTCAAGAACACGACGCACGATATCACCGTGCGCACGACGCCGGACATCGCGCTCTATCTGCTCAACCACAAGCGCCAGACGATCATCGATTATGAAAGCCGCTTCGGCGTCGCGATCGTCATCGATGCCGACAATGCGGTTGGCACGCAGCACTTCGCGATCGACCGCGGCGAGCCGGTTGCCAATCCGGTGAAGATCGAAAGCCTGTTCAACTTCGCAGCCATCCCCGACGATGATGACGACGATATCGTCATCGAGGCGGATGAGGATGAAGACGAAGAGCTGGAAGAAAAGGCCGCAGGCGCCGAGCAACAGCCTGCTGCTCGCTCCGAAGGCAATGATGGTAACCGCAAGCGCAAGCGCCGTCGTCGGCGTCGTGGCCGCGGCAATGACGGCCAGGCTGCCTCGGCTTCCGATGACGCCTCCACGGCCAATGCTGCCGAGGATGCAGACGGAGAAGACGGTGACGACGATGATGCTGATGCCGGCGCGGAAAATGCCGCATCCGCCGGCGGCGACGATGACGCGCAGCAGAAGCGCAAGCGCCGTCGTCGCGGCAAGCGCGGTGGCCGCCGCAATCGTGAAAACGAAGGCAACGAACAGATTGCTGCAGGCGAGGAAGCTGGTTCCGACGAAGCTGATGACGCCGAAGCGGAAGATAGTGACGAAGCAACCGTAACGGTCGCCGAGATCGTCGTTGCCGAAGCCGAATCAGCCGTCGAGGCGCAGCCCGCCATGGCAGCGGTGGAAACAGCAGCCGTCGTCACCGAAGACGTCAAGCCCGCCAAGGGCCGCGGTCGCCGCAAGGCAAAGGCGGTCGAAGCATCTCCGGTCGAGACGCCTGTCGTCGACGAAGCGCCGACAGCAGATGTCGAAATCGAGGCAGTTGCCGAGGTCGCCGAAGTTCTGGACAATTCGGCCGAAGCGACAGCACCCGAGGCAGCTGAGGACGCAGCCAAGCCGGCCCGTGCCAACCGCGAATCCAACGTTTCCTCCTCTGCTCCGGTGGTAAAGTCGACCCGCACCAATGAAGGTGGCGAAGGCGACGGAGAGCCGACCAAGCCGAAGAAGGCCGGCTGGTGGCAGCGCCGCGGCTTCTTTTAAGAAGCCCGACCGCACATGATTTGACAAAATCCGGCCGTGGCGACGCGGCCGGATTTTTCGTTTCCGGCATCCGATGTATTCGCCCGTCATGCCGAAGCACGCCGCGCAAAAGCATGTCGCGGTCTTGCAATAGCGACGGGAAACAGATCGAGGGTCTAAGCCGAGAGAAGCGAGCCTCGGAGATCGCGACGCACTTTACGCATACGGCCTCGGGACTTGCGAAAGCACTTTCGCAAGCTGGCACAAGCTGTTGATTGCGGATTCTATTTCAGCCAGGCCGCCATGCGTTCGGTGGCTTCCTCGATCTCGGTATTCGAGCCGGCATAGGAAAAGCGCATTGCGCGATGTCCTTCCACGGGATCGAAATCGAGGCCGGGCGTGGCGGCGACATTGATTTCCGCCAGCATCTTTTGTGCAAAGACCATGCTGTCATTTGTGAAGCGGCTGACATCGACATAGGCGTAAAAAGCGCCATCCATCGGCGAGGCAATACGGAAGCCGATTTCCGGCAGCCGACGCATGAGGAAATCGCGGTTGCGACCGTAGCTCTCACGATAGACATCGAGTTCGGCGCCGGCGCCGAGCGCGGCCTCAGCGGCAATCTGCGACAATTCCGGCGCGGAAATGTAAAGACTCTGGGCCACGCGCTCGATGGGGCGGACCAGCCGTTCCGGCAAGACCATCCAGCCGATGCGCCAGCCGGTCATGCAGTAATATTTCGAGAAGGAATTGATGACGATTGCCTCGTCGGTCAGCTCCAGCGCGCTCGTCTCCTCGCCGACGAAAGTCAGCCCATGATAGATCTCGTCGGAGATGAAGGCGATGGAACGGTCGACGCAATAGTCGGCCAGCGCCTTCAGCGCCGCCCTGCCCGTCACCGTGCCTGTGGGATTGGCGGGGCTTGCGAGCAGCACGCCCTTCAGGCGCTTGCCGCTTGCTGCCTGTGCCGCCTCCAGGCTTTCGGGCGTGAGCGTAAACTGCGTTTCCTCGGTAACCGGCACTTCGACGACATCGAGGCCGAGTGCAGCCAGGATGTTGCGATAGGCCGGGTAGCCCGGCCGGGCGATGGCGACGCTATCGCCGGCATCGAACAAGGTCAGGAAGGCAAGATTGAAGCCGGCCGAGGAGCCCGTCGTAATCGCAATGCGCTTCGGATCGATGCTCAGGCCGTGGCGTGCCTGGTAATGGGCGGAGAGTGCCTGCCGCAAAGCCAGAGTGCCGAGCGCATCCGTATAGCCGATGCGGCCATGACCGAGAGCCGCCCGTGCTGCCTCCAGAGCCGCTTGAGGTGCGGGATGGGACGGCTGTCCGACAGCCATCGAGATGACCGAGTGTCCGGCCTGGCGTCGCCGCGTCGCTTCCGCCAGCACGTCCATGGCGTGGAAAGGTTCGACATCACTGCGCTTGGATAGGGAAAACAAGGTCAATTCTCTCTCGCATCGGATAGGCAAGCGACATTTGCCGCAATATCGGCTCGTTCACAATCCTGCGATTGCGGCTTTGTCGTGAAAATTCCTGTTTCTGGAAGTAAGGACGCACCGTAAATTGTCGATGCTTATTTGCGGATGTTAACCCGACGATGCTATGGCGCATCCGAGAATGACGTCTCCGATCAGATCCAAACGAGGACCCAATGACCTTTTCTCTCAAAAGCCTGCTGACGGTTTCGGCGATTGCCCTGACAGCGTCCTTCGCCACAATCCAGCCGGCCGCCGCGCTGGACGACCAGCAGAAGAAGGAAATCGGGGATTTCATCAAGGAATACCTCGTCGAGCATCCGGAGGTGCTGCTGGATGCGCAGGCCGCGCTCGAAAAGAAGCAGGACGAAGCCCGCATTGCGCAATCGGCCCAGGTGATCGAGCAGAACAAGGATGCGATCTTCAACTCCAAGAACGATGTGGCCATCGGCAATCCGAAGGGCGATATCACCGTCGTCGAGTTCTTCGACTATAATTGCACCTATTGCCGGCATGCGCTCGGCGATATGGACAAGCTTCTGCAGCAGGACAAGAATGTTCGTTTCGTCCTGAAGGAATTCCCGATCCTCGGTCAGGATTCGGTTGCCGCCTCCCGGGTTTCCAGCGCGTTCCGCCTGCTCGCGCCTGAAAAATATGCCGAATTCCATCACAAGCTGCTGGGCAGCGACGGCCGCGCTTCCGAAGACACCGCCATCGAGGTCGCCACCTCGTTTGGCGTCAGCGAAGCGGCCATCCGCGCCGAGATGGCGAAGGCTCCGAACACCGACATGATCAAGGCGACCTACCAGCTTGCCACCGATCTTGGCGTCAACGGCACGCCCGCCTATGTCATCGGCAACGAGATGGTTTCCGGCGCGATCGGGCTCGATGCCATCAAGGAGAAGATCGCCAACGTTCGCAGCTGCGGCAAAACGAGCTGCTGAACGGCGCAAAAATCCACTCTCAAAAGCGGATAAGCAAAGTGCCTATCCGCTTTTTTGAGAGCTTCGGAACGGCGCTGCGGCATGGCATGGCGCAAAAATGCCAAAATCACGGCGTTTCCACACCTAGAGGCACGCAACCTTCGCACCAGGGCTTTCCTACAGAGCCGTGGGAGTCTATAGGTTGCGCTGCACTTTGACGGAACCTCTGATGGCGCAAACTATTTTCGTCCTTAACGGACCCAATTTGAATGCTCTCGGCAAGCGCGAGCCGGGCATCTATGGCGGCAAGACGCTCAAGGATATCGAAGCCGACTGCAAGTCCGCAGGTGAAAGCCTGGGCTTCATCGTCGATTTCCGCCAGAGCAATCACGAAGGCGTGCTGGTCGACTGGATGCACGAAGCTGGCGATAAGGCCGCCGGCGTCGCGATCAATCCCGGTGCCTATGGTCATACGTCGATCGCGCTGCATGATGCGATCCGCGCCATCTCCATTCCGGTCGTGGAGGTGCATATCTCCAACATCCACGCACGCGAAGAATTCCGGCACAAATCGATGATCGCGCCCGCTGCAAAGGGCATGATCTGCGGTTTCGGACCTCATAGCTACATCCTGGCGCTTCATGCGCTGAAATCCATCACCCAATAACAAAAATACAGGGCAAGAAATCCAATGGCTGAAAAGAAATCGGGTATCGACCAGGCGCTGATTCGCGATCTCGCCAACATCCTCAACGACACGGATCTGACCGAGATCGAAGTCGAACAGGAAGATCTGCGCATCCGCGTGTCGCGTGCCGGCACGACCCAATATGTTCAGGCGCCGATTGCTGCACCGGCCGCTTACGCTGCTCCTGCTGCCGTTGCAGCAGCGCCGGCCGCCGCTCCCGCAGGCAAGACCCGCAATCCCGACAACGTCGTCAGCGCGCCGATGGTCGGCACCGCCTATCTGGCCCCGGCACCAGGCTCTGCTGCCTTCATTCAGGTCGGTGCAGCCGTCAAGGAAGGTCAGACGCTGCTCATCATCGAAGCAATGAAGACGATGAACCAGATTCCTGCGCCGAAGTCCGGTACGGTTACCGAAATCCTCGTTCAGGACGGCCGTCCGGTCGAGTACGGCGAAGCCCTGGTCGTCATCGAGTAAGGTCGGCCCATGCCCATTATTTCGAAGATTCTCATAGCCAACCGCGGAGAGATCGCTCTGCGCGTGCTGCGCGCCTGCAAGGAGCTCGGCATTGCGACCGTTGCGGTGCATTCGACCGCGGATGGCGACGCGATGCACGTGCGCCTGGCGGATGAAAGCGTTTGCATCGGCCCGCCGCCGTCGCGCGACAGCTATCTCAACATCCACCAGATCGTTGCCGCCTGTGAAATCACCGGCGCGGACGCCGTGCATCCCGGCTATGGCTTCCTTTCGGAAAATGCCAAGTTCGCCGATATTCTCGATGCGCACGGTATCACCTTCATCGGCCCGACGGCGGAGCATATCCGCATCATGGGTGACAAGATCACCGCCAAGACCACGGCGCAGCAGCTCGGCATTCCGGTCGTTCCGGGTTCCGACGGCGAAGTGAAGACCGAGGAGGAGGCGCTGAAGACGGCGCGCGAGATCGGCTATCCGGTGCTCATCAAGGCAACCGCCGGCGGCGGCGGCCGCGGCATGAAGGTCGCCCGCACGGAAGAAGACCTGATCGAGGCCTGGTCGACAGCCCGCACGGAGGCCGCAGCCGCCTTCGGCAACGAATCCGTCTACATGGAAAAATATCTCGGCAAGCCGCGCCACATCGAAATCCAGGTTTTCGGTGACGGCGAAGGCAACGCGATCCATCTCGGTGAACGCGACTGCTCGCTGCAGCGCCGCCACCAGAAGGTCTGGGAAGAAGCCAATTCTCCGGCTCTCAACGTCGAGCAGCGCATGAAGATCGGCAATATCTGCGCCGACGCCATGAAGAAGCTCAAATATCGCGGCGCCGGCACGATCGAGTTCCTCTACGAGAACGGCGAGTTCTATTTCATCGAAATGAACACCCGCCTGCAGGTGGAGCATCCGGTCACGGAAGCCATCACCGGCATCGACCTCGTGCATGAGCAGATCCGCGTCGCTTCCGGCGGCGGTCTCTCGGTGACGCAGGACGAAGTGCACTTCCACGGCCATGCCATCGAATGCCGCATCAACGCCGAAGATGCCCGCACCTTCGTGCCCTCGCCCGGCACGATCACGCATTTCCATGCGCCCGGCGGCCTTGGTGTTCGTATCGATTCCGGTGCCTATCAGGGCTACAGGATCCCCCCCTACTACGACAGCCTCATCGGCAAGCTGATCGTGCACGGGCGCACCCGCGTCGAGTGCATGATGCGCCTGCGCCGCGCGCTTGACGAATTCGTGGTGGACGGCATCAAGACCACCCTGCCGCTGTTCCAGGATCTGGTTTCCAATCAGGATATCGCCAACGGCGATTACGATATCCATTGGCTGGAAAACTACCTGGCGAACACATCGGCCTAGCCTATGCCCGGAGCGCGCGGCAAACGTCCCGGCATTACCCCGGAGATCTTGCTGCGCGCCTACTCCATCGGGCTTTTCCCGATGGCCGAATCGGCAGACGATCCGGAGATCTTCTGGGTCGAGCCGGAATTGCGGGGGATCATTCCCCTCGATACGTTCCACGTCTCCAAAAGCCTCGCCAAGAAGATCCGTCAAAACCCCTTCGACATCCGTTTTGACACGGATTTCGAGGCGGTGATCGCAGCTTGCGGCGAGCAGACGAGCAACCGCCCCAGCACCTGGATCAACGATACGATCCGCTCGCTCTACGCTACCCTGCATCACATCGGCCATGCCCATTCCGTCGAGGCCTGGGAAGGCGATAGGCTGGTCGGCGGTCTCTATGGCGTTTCGCTGGGGTCGGCCTTCTTCGGCGAAAGCATGTTTTCCCGACGCACGGACGCTTCCAAGATCTGTCTCGTCTATCTCGTCCAGCGCCTGCGCGAGCGCGGCTTCACCCTGCTCGACACGCAGTTCACCACCGAGCATCTGAAGACGTTCGGCGCTATCGACGTACCGAAGGATGCCTATGCCACGATGCTGGAAAAAGCGATGGAATCGCCCAATCTCAGCTTCTCCGGCGGTGGAAATCTGCCCGAGATGAATTGATTCTAATCGGTACTGCCCTAAGTTCGGCGCAACAGCCGAGGGTAGAATAGTGAAGAATCATATTGCAATTGTCTTTCTGGCTGCGTTGACGATCACAACGCAGGCCAACGCCAAATCCTTCCACGATATGTTCGGAGCAGAGCCGCCGGCGGGCGATGAAGGCACCGTGCTGAAAACGCTGGATTTCCAGCAGGGCGCGATCAAGCTTCCCGCCGCCAATGCCACGCTGAATGTTTCGAACCAGTTTTACTATCTCAATCCGCAGGATTCGAAGAAGGTGCTGGTCGAGCTCTGGGGCAACCCGGAAAGTTCGGTTGGTAATCCGCTCGGCATGATCTTCCCGGTGAAATACCCGCCGACCGACCCACATTCCTGGGGTTCCGTCATCGACTATGACGGCAGCGGTTATGTCTCCGACGAGGATGCCGCATCGACTGATTACGACGATCTGCTCAAGAAGATCCAGGAAGCAATCAAGGAAGCGAATCCCGAACGCGAACAGCAGGGTTTCGATCCGATCACGCTTGTCGGCTGGGCAGAGCCACCGCATTACGATAAGGCGACCCATGCCCTGCACTGGGCGCGTGATCTGATTTTCGGCAAGGACCCGAACGCCGGCCACACGCTGAACTATTCCGTGCGCGTGCTGGGGCGAGAGGGAGTCACCGAACTCGATTTCGTTGCCGGGCTGGATCAGCTGCAGGAAATCAATGCTGCCATCCCCAACGTCATCAACACCGTGCAGTATGACAGCGGCAAGCGCTATGCCGACTTTGCCAATGGCGACAAGATTGCGGCCTACAGCATGGCGGGGATGATCGCTGCCGGCGCAGGCGTGAAAGTTGCGGCAAAGCTCGGGCTTCTGGCGGTCGTTCTCGGCTTCTTCAAGAGTTTCGGCGTCGCGCTTCTGGCATTGAAGAAAGGCCTCATCGTCGTGCTGGCGGGTGTTGTCGCGGCCGGCCGCAAGATCCTGGGGCTGTTTCGCCGCAAGGGGAACACCGACACCTGAGGCAATCCAGGCCTGAGGTTCTTTGCGACTTCAAATCCTGATTGTACTCTGCTATCCCTGCTCGCGAAGAGCTTTGGTGCGTAGAGGTTCCACTTTGCCGTCGTAAATACCGGTCTCATCCAAATCACCCTATGTATCGGGGCGACCTAGTGTCGTCCGATGCATATTCATGTCCATCGGGTGATGGCCTGAGACCGGTTTGGCATTGTCAAAACGCGCCTAATGCAGCAGCCGCTGTCTCAGCTCTTCAGCCGTCCCGCAACATCGCCATACCGTGCCCTGACGGGCTTGTCTCACCGCCAGCTTGGTGGACTTCCAGACGGAAGACCAAGACGGTATGTGCAATATTCTTCAGGTCCGTTGGACCATTTCGCCGAAAACACCCCCTCAGCCATGGATCGCCTGCAGTGGCTGCGGATGTCAGAAACCCTTCAGATCGAGCGGCAAGATCAGACTCAACGCCAATGGCAAGCGGCTCGATGCCTGGCTCGTCTACAAATGCATCGATTGCGACAAGACGTGGAACCGGACGCTTTTCGAACGCCGGACCGTTCACGACCTCACTCCCTCCACTCTCGAGGCCCTGCAGCGTAGCGATCCGGATTGGGTGCGAGCGCAGGAATTCGATCTCGACGGGCTGAAACGCAAAGCCAAGCGCATCGACGAGCCGCCCGATGTGACCATCCGGAAGGAGCCGATATGTGTGGCAAGCGATTGGACTGCGCTGGAGATCGAAATAACAGCCAAGTTCACGGTGAACCTGCGCCTTGACCGGTTGCTGGCGTCGGAGTTGGCAATCTCGCGCTCGCGGCTCCAGGCTCTCCACGACGCAGGCGCATTGAAAGCCCATACGAACCGCAGCGACTTCCTGCGCCATAAGCCCAAGGACGGTTTGCGGGTCATTCTCGACCTGTCGGAAGCCACTGATCGTCGAGCGATAGGCGCGGCCGCCACCAATTCGGATCAGGGTTAAAACGATGCCCGCAGGAGCAAGGCTTCTGCGGGCTGCATAATACTGCGGCGAATGTCTTGGTAGCGATTACTTCGCGCCAGCGCCAGCGGTATCCGGCGCCGGCACGTCCGACTTCTGCTTGCACTCTTTCAGCCAGACGTCATAAATCGGATGCTCGACGGCGTTGAGGCCAGGGCTATCGGCAAACATCCAGCCGGTGAAGATGCGGCGGATACGGCGATCGAGTGTGATCTCGTCGACTTCGACGAAACCGTCCACCTTCTGCTGCTCGGTATCGTCTCGCGAATAGCAGGCACGCGGCGTCACCTGCAGCGCGCCGAACTGAACGGTCTCGTTGATGTAGACGTCGAAGGTAGTGATGCGTCCGGTGATCTTGTCGAGGCCGGAGAAGACGGCGACCGGATTGGCAATGCGGGCAGCCTCGGCGGTGGAAGCTGCCATGATGCCCGTGACGAGGGCAACGCCGGCTACGGCCAGTGCACGCAAAGAAGCGCTCCGCGTGAAAACCATCATATCCGCCACTCTCCGCTTGGTCTCGGTCAAGGCGCCGAGCAAAAGCCGGCATATGTCGCGCCTAAAGCCCAATTGTGGCCAAAGGACGAGCCGGCTTCTCGGCTCAGTTGCCAGGCGTCCAGGCGTCGTAGTCGCCAGTCACGCGCGGACGCTCGCCGGCAACGGCCAGAGAGCCCGGCGGGCGATAAGCCTGCGGCGAACCTGTGGGATTGGCGCGATGTTCCTTCTGCCAATCCTTGGCGGCGTAGTTTTCCTTGGAGGGCGGAACGTCGGTGCGGTGATGCATCCAGCCATGCCAGCCCGGAGGAATGGCCGAGGCTTCGGCATAGCCCTTGTAGATCACCCAGCGCTTCGGAAGGCCGTAGGAGGACATGCCGCCTTCGTAATAGACATTGCCGAATTCATCCTCGCCGACACGCTTGCCAAAACGCCAGGTCGCGAAGCGCGTGCCCATGGTCTGACCGTTCCACCAGGTAAATGTCTGTACGATGAAATTCCACATGTCTTTTCCTCGATACCCGCTGAGGGGCGAGCGATACCAGAATTCGATAGTTTGCTTATGCCGCCACGGGACCGGCTTGTCCAGTGATTCCAGCAGGCAAACAGCCTCATTTCAATGCCATCTTGAAGCCCAGATGAGTCGGCTTGAAACCCAATCTCTCGTAGAACCGATGAGCATCCTTGCGCACCGCGTTCGAGGTCAACTGCACCATGCGCATATCGCGGCTTTTTGCCTCGTCGATGCAGAAATCGATCATCGCAGCCCCGATCCCCTGCCCGCGCATATCGTCCCGCGTCTGGACCGACTCGATGATCATCGCGGATGATCCCCGCCCGTGCAGCGAGGTGACGACGATCGTCTGGAAGGTTCCAACAATCTCGCCAGCAAGTTCGGCGGCATAGAGCGTTTGGTCCGAGGATGCAGAGATGGTGCGAAAGGCGCGCAGATAATCGTCATAGGCGGAAAGATCGGTCGTATCGCCGTGGCCACCCATGGTGTCGGCAGCGAATAGGCCGATCAGAGAAGGAAGGTCGGATTCTTTCGCTTCGCGAATTACCAGGCGGACGTCTTCCATGAATGATCTCGCCTGTTCCCTTAATGGCCCGCGAGCGGCTTCTCGAATATCAGCGTCGGCAAGCCCGACTGCCCCTGCCCGCTATTGTCCGAGCGGCCGACCTCGACGAAACCGTGGGCCTTATAGAAGGCAATCGCCGGTTCGTTCTGCGGGTCGACTTCGAGACGCATGATTTCAGCGTCCGGGAAGCAGGTCTCCAGCTCGGCGAAGATATCGCGGCCGATGCCCTGCCGCTGATGGCGGGGGCTGACATAGAGCATGTAGAGCATGACGGTTTTCGTCATCTCCTTGGACATGGCGGCATAGCCCATGCCGCCGATCGTCCGGCCGTCATCGGCCACAAGGAATTCGGAGTTCTTGTTCGCCAGCCGCGCCTTCAGCGAGGCCGGCGAGTGCCAGGAGGCATGCAGCTCGTTGACCTTTTCCGGACCGAAGATCCGGTCGTAGGTCGCATGCCAGGTCTCGCCCAGCAGAGCACGGACCTTTTCCAGATCCTGCTCGCCGGCGGTGCGCACGAAGAACACCGGCTATTCCTCTTCGATGCCGAGCTTGGCCTTGACCAGCGCCTGGACGGCCTGCGGGTTGGCCTTGCCGCCGGTCGACTTCATCACCTGGCCGACGAACCAGCCGGCAAGGGTCGGCTTGGCCTTGGCCTTGGCGACCTGATCCGGGTTGGCGGCGATGATCTCGTCGACAGCCTTTTCGATCGCGCCGGTATCTGTGACCTGCTTCATGCCGCGTGACTCGACGATCTCGGCGGGATCGCCGCCCTCGTTGAGCACGATTTCGAACAGATCCTTGGCGATCTTGCCAGAGATGGTTTCGGCCTTGATGAGATCGATGATCGCGCCGAGCTGAGCAGGCGAAACCGGAGTCTCTTCAATGTCTTTGCCGGTTTTGTTCAGAGCGCCCAAGAGGTCGTTGATGACCCAGTTGGCCGCCATCTTGCCATCGCGACCAGCGGCAACGGCTTCAAAATAATCGGCGATCGCCTTTTCCGAGACGAGCACGGACGCGTCGTAGATCGAGAGGCCGAGTTCACGGACGAAACGCTCCTTCTTGTCGTCGGGCAATTCCGGCAGATGCTCGGCAAGCGCCTTGACAAAGGCGTCGTCGAATTCGAGCGGCAGCAGATCCGGATCGGGGAAATAGCGATAGTCATGCGCATCTTCCTTGGTGCGCAGCGAACGCGTCTCGCCCTTGTTCGGATCGAACAAGCGGGTTTCCTGGTCGATCGTACCGCCGTCTTCCAGAATGCCGATCTGGCGACGTGCTTCGTACTCAATCGCCTGACCGATGAAACGAATGGAGTTGACGTTCTTGATTTCGCAGCGCGTGCCGAATTCGCCGCCCGGGCGACGAACGGACACGTTGACGTCGGCGCGCATGGAGCCTTCATCCATGTTGCCGTCGCAGGTGCCGAGATAGCGCACGATCGAGCGCAGCTTCGTCATGTAGGCCTTCGCCTCATCGGACGAGCGGATGTCCGGCTTGGAGACGATTTCCATCAGCGCGACGCCGGAGCGGTTCAGGTCGACATAGGACATGGTGGCGTGCTGGTCATGCAGCGACTTGCCGGCGTCCTGTTCCAGATGCAGGCGCTCGATGCCGATCTCGATATCCTCGAACTGGCCCTGACGATCAGGGCCGAGGGAGATGACGATCTTGCCTTCGCCGACGATCGGGTCCTTGAACTGCGAAATCTGATAGCCCTGCGGCAGGTCGGGATAGAAATAGTTCTTGCGGTCGAAGATCGAACGATTGTTGATCTGCGCCTTGAGGCCAAGACCGGTGCGCACGGCCTGCTTGACGCATTCCTCATTGATGACGGGCAACATGCCGGGCATGGCGGCATCGACGAGCGACACGTTGGAATTCTGCGGCTTGCCGAACTCGGTCGAGGCACCGGAGAAGAGCTTGGAGTTGCTCAACACCTGGGCATGGACTTCCATGCCGATAACGATTTCCCAATCGCCGGTGGCACCGGGAATGAAGCGTTTCGGATCTGGCGTGCGGACGTCGACAAGGGTCATTGGAAGCTCTTGAAATGCTGTTCTTCTGAACTTTGTGAGGTAGAGCAATTGGCGAGGCGGCGCAAGGCTTTCGGCATCGACAGCACGCTATATGCCCGGGCCATAGACGCCGTCGCTATCATCAACCAGCGATTTCGAAAGCCCGACAGTCGGCACGTCGCTGTCGAGCTTCGGCGAATAGACGATCGACAGCCAATGGATCTCATAGCCGCGCGCCTTGAAGAAGGCGATGGCATCTGTATTGCCCGCGTGGCTCTGCAGCGAAACCTTCTCCAGCCCCTGCTCTCGCACATCCGCTTCGATCCGCGCCAGAAGCGCCGAACCGAGGCCGCGCCTTACGAAATCCGGATCGATCCAGAAATCGGAGATCGACTCATCGAGCGCCTCGCGCGCCGCCCATCCCACAGCTTCGCCGTTCAGCTCGATGACTGATATCGTCAGCCAGAGATTGCGGGTGAAATTTTCAAAAGCCTCGCTTGCGCCCTCCAGCAGTTCGCCGCTGCCGCCGATCGCGCCCATGGCTTTCTGCCAGGAGCGCAAGCCGATACTCGCCAGGACCGCTGTTTCACCTTCATGGGCATTGCGAATGTGGATCATCAGGCCCCCGCCATTTGCAAATAGTAAAGCACCGCCCGCAGGCTTTTGCCAGCGGCGAGATTTGCCGGCTTACCTGCTAAGAAACCCCAGAAACAGTTGAACTTGACTGCCGAGCACAACCTGCTTTAGAGAGGAGTATCAACGGAGTTTTGATGTCTAACTTTTGTCAGTGCCGGTAAAGGCCTCGCTCGCAAGCCTTCTTGCGTGCCGGGCCTGAAAAAAACGAAGCCCCGACTTCCCTGAAGGGAAGCTTCGGATCGTTTTTCTGCGCCTTTTGGCGCTATACGGATTCTGACAATAATGGACATTTCCCGCGCAGAACAGCGCATCCTGCACCTGCTCGCCCAGGGGCGGCCGCATCGAAATCGAACGCAGCAAAAACAAGAAGGCCGAAACCGCCTGCTGCTTCACGCGTGACGGCTGGGTCTATCCCGATTTCGGCATCGACCTCTTCCGGCGGCTGAAGCGCCTCAAGGCCATCAAATCCATCGACGGCCAACCCTATCGCATTAGCGAAAAGGGATTGCAGCTGGTGAGGGCGCAGCTGGATAATAGATAGAAAAAGTAGAGGGCCGCCCGACCGGACGGCCCTCTGCTTTTCGTGCCGTTGGCATGAGAAATTGCCGGGCAATCAGAATGTCCTGATGATCTCCGCCACCTCATCGCCACGACGATCGCTTTCTGCCTGCACCGTAGCGCGCCTTTCGTTCATCGCAGTGATTTGATCCTCGCTGTCTGACAGAGCCTTCAAATAGCGTTTCTTCAGATCGCTATTATCAGGTACTGCACCGAGATTCTGTCTTATCCGTTCCTGTTCGCCGGTAGTTTTCTCTATTTCGCCGTCGAGGCTCTCCAGATCGTTCTGGACGGCGGCCTGTCTTTTGCGCGCGTCCGCCAGGTTTGCAAGCTTGTCCGTCAACGCCTTGTCTTGGGTCGAGGCCGACCATCCAAGCAGCATGTCCGGGTCAGTATCGACCAGCGCGTAGCTGTTGCTCTGAAGCTGCTCGTCGATCGCTGTCAGCGTCTTCTCGGTGCCGGCAGGCACAACGACCTTGAGCCGCTGATGCGTTGCCGTCTTGCCGAAGCTTTCAGCCGACGAGAACGACCAGCCATCCCTGATCGGATGCTCGACGATGACAGTCCGCTCGCCATCGAGCGCGCCTGACACGGTGTATGTCGTCGTCTGGCGATATCTAACGACGGCATTCATCACGCCATCGGAAACCTTCAAAGAGGCAATCTCCTCCGTCGGGGTCTGTTGCTCGCTGATCGACACCTTGCGATCGGTGGCGAAACTGGCGAGGCGCGTGTCGTCCTTTGGCAGTGCCGAGAGCTGGGAATCGCCGATATAGCCGGTCTTGCTATCATACAGCGTGAGAATTCCAGCGGGCATGCTGACCCCTGTGGTGTTCTTGAGCATCACGGCGGCGATGGGATTACGATAAGCACTGCCCGCCCGATACATATCCACCATGCCGGCTTCCACATCCGCATCCATGATCGGCACGGATAGCGTGTCGCCATTTGCGAGATCGTAGGCGCCGGGGAGCTCAAAAGTGGCAGAGATATCGCTTTCGGCGGCCGTGGCGGGATCGGCCGCAGCCACTTGCATGGGCGCCGCGGGCCTTTCCAGCTCGTCAGCCGTGCCTGCCGCCTTTCGGCTGACGCCGCCCATCATGGCTTTCGCAGGCGCCGGTGCCGCCCGTTCCTCGACATTTGCCGGCAGGCGCTGCCGGTTGGACAGATCGCCGCTATCGGGATCGGGGACATTGTTCGATGCCGTGTTGACCGGCACCTCCTGCCGCTCGCGCCAGTAGAGCTGGTGCAGACCCTGCTTCAGCGTCACCGGCTCGGCCGAGGTCAGCGTCAGCTTGATGCCCTTCCAGTCCTCGCCGCTGGCATTTTCCAGCACCGTCCATGCCTGCAGACGCGCCTTGTCATTTCCCTCGATGACGACCTTGTAGGCGGTTTTCCAGATCGGAGACGGGACGACATAAGTCAGGCCGATATCGCCGCTGTTCTTCACGCCGTTCACCTTGATATCGATGGCACGGGTGCGATCATTCTTGCCACGGGCAATGGCCGCCGCCGCCCTGGCGAGCTTTGCCCGCATGTCGGGATCGTCAAGCCGGACGGACGCATCCTCGCCGAGCGCCAGCGTCTCCACCGCGCCATCCTTGTCGATAACGGTGAGCAAGGGCACCGTTGTCTTCTCGTCGACCTTCCTCGTCTCGATACCAAGAATATTTCCCTCAACGGTCTTGCCGCCGCTGGTGACCGCCACCTTGCCACCCTGCAGCGACGTCAGAAGCGACGGTACGGACGAGAGCGCTTCCAGACTGAATGGCAGGCCCTTGAAGGTTTCCTGCAACGGCCGCGGCCCCGCCAGCGACATGCCGGCCACAGAGCCTGCAGATCCGTTGACCACCAGGCTCTTCAGAATGTCATCGACCTGATCAAGAGGAACCTCGATCCGGATCACGCCGTCGCTACTGATATCGGCCGATCGAGACACCTGGGCCAGACCGCCCGAGGACAAGGTAATGGATCGAATGGCCCCATTGTCGGCCGCCAGCGCAATCGCTGGAGATGACACGCTGAGGAGCAGGATCGCCGTGACTTGCTTGAGCATGAAGAGACCTTCCGATTCGGTTGCAGAGGACGAGACCAAGCGGTCCGCTGCAATTTATGATCGTATTTCGGTCCAAAATGTGATGGCGGCAGGGCGGAATATTGGCACGTAAAAAAGGGCCGCCCGGATTTCCGGACGGCCCTTCCTGTCAGTGACATTAGATGTCGCGAAGCTTGACGAGATCGTTCATCAACCCGCTCGTGCCGTTGTGGATCGTCAGGTTATCCACCTTGCCGGCGATCGATTCCAGAGCTTCGAGCTCCTTCAGACGCAGCATGACCGGGTGCTCCGCCATCACCTTCGCCGTGTTGAGCAACGAACGAGTGGCGTTCGTTTCCTCACGGCGGCGGATGACGTTGGCTTCGGCCTGCTTTTCGGCGGCGACTACCTGGTTCAGGATCTCACGCATATCGCCCGGGAGGATCACATCCTTCAGTTCGATATCCGAGATCTCCACGCCGATCGCCATCATATCCTCGCGCACCTTTTCGGCGGCTTCGGCATTGATGGAAACGCGGCGCTCCAGGATCTGGTCCAGCGTCATCGTGCCAAGCGTGCGGCGGAAAGCCAGTTGCAAAGCACGATAGAGCGCATCCGCGAAATCCTTGACGGAGCCCACGGCCTTGACCGGATCGACCACGCGATAATCCGCGGAGATGTTGACGCGGATCGTCACGCGATCCTTGGTCAAGAGCTCCTGTCCGGCAACATCAAGCGACTGACGCTTGAGGTCGACGATCTTGACCTGCAGAGCCTTGCCGACATTCCAGAAGGTATGCATGCCCGGATCGAGCGTCCGCAGGTAGATACCATCGACGAACAGCAGACCCACCTGCCCTTCGAGCACGGCGTAGCTCGCCACGAAATCGTGCTTCCGTGCCAGCCCAAGACGACGTGCAAGGACCCGGTCGACGGAAAGCTCGTCTGCGGTATCGACGCGCGTTTCCTTCCACGGGCCGGATTCCGTCCACACGACCAGCTTCTGGCTCGGACCAAGCGTGGCATAGATTGCGCCATCTCGCTCGATGACGGCGACCTCGCCGACATCGGTACGAAACACGGTCAGATGATGTTCGGCAACTTCCGGGAGCTTTTCGAACAACGCCTTCTCGTAGACCGATATGAAAACCGGGTTGGCCAGATCGTAGCGGAAAACATCCAAGCTATTGCGTCGGTTCGGCAATACCTGCTGACCCGGTCCGAAAATGCCGAGGATCATCCCCTTGTGCAGGGCGACCAAGCGTTCGTTTTCCTTTGCGAGGACGCGCTTGCGCCCCAAGATCTTATCGAGAAATATCATCATTGTTCTTACTCCTTCGGCATGCGCTACGTCATAGACCGATGTTCCTTTCGTGTTTCGTTTCATGTGCCGATCATCGAGATCCGGAGACCGGTGGCGGCGACGACGGGCGGATTTGCGAACAGCGGGTTGCGCAGTATCCCGACGGCTTTGGAGGGCTTCCTCCTCGCTGGTCGGGGCACGGCGAAATCTTCAACGCCAATCGAGCCCATAATCCCGGCGCTCGTCTTTCCATCCAGGCAATCCCTTGAGATCGCACGGATATCCGAACTTGCGCATTCCGGTCCCCGGACCGTCATTGGTAAACAGCTTCGCGGGCTGGTGCCGGCCTTTCGACCGGCGGTTGGAAAAGGATTCGAACCTTCGACAATCAGATTAGGAATCTGATGCTCTACCTAGCTGAGCTATCCATTTGGCCGGTGCAGCGGGATTCGAACCCACGACCTCCGGACGAACGTCCGGCGCTCTACCTAACTGAGCTATACTCCAAAAGCCTTCCCGTCTCCCGACACGGCATTCGTATACAGAACGGCAAACCGCCTGCACGGGAGGAGCTTTGGAACTCCAACCATCAACGCTCGCATCGGCACGACGACCGGGAAGGCGCGTATAGCTCCAGTTTAGAATCGCTTCAAGGTGGGGAAATGTATCGACACACGTATGCTGACGTGTTGTTGCAATTATAACACGACTTATTGATGTGCGATTTACTCAGGAATAACCGCGCCGATTGCTTGCTCGGCGCGATCAGAAAGAGACGGTGTTTACCACCACTTCGCCGGTGTGAACTTGCCGGCGGCCTGTTCGATGACGTGGGCGGTCTTGAAGAGGGTTTCCTCTTCGAACGGCTTGCCGATGAGCTGCAGGCCGAGCGGCAGGCCCTTCGGGTCGAGGCCGGCGGGGACGGCGATGCCGGGCAGGCCGGCCATGTTGACCGTCACCGTGAAGATGTCGTTCAGGTACATCTTTACCGGATCGGAAGCGAGGTCCTCGTCGGCAATGCCGAAGGCCGAGGACGGCGTGGCAGGCGTCAGGATCGCGTCGACGCCGGCGTTGAAGGCCAGTTCGAAATCGCGCTTGATCAGCGTGCGAACCTTCTGGGCGCGCAGGTAGTAGGCATCGTAGTAACCGGCCGAGAGAACGTAAGTGCCGATCATGATGCGGCGCTTCACTTCCTGGCCGAAGCCGGCAGCGCGCGTCTTCTCGTACATGTCGACGATATCCTTGCCGTCGACGCGCAGGCCGTAGCGGACGCCGTCATAGCGGGCGAGGTTCGAGGAGGCTTCGGCGGGGGCGACGATGTAATAGGCCGGCAGCGCATATTTCGTGTGCGGGAGCGAGATATTGACGATCTCGGCGCCGGCATCCTTCAGCCAGGCGATGCCCTGCTGCCAGAGCGTCTCGATCTCTTCCGGCATGCCATCGACGCGATATTCGTTCGGAATGCCGATCTTCATGCCCTTCAGCGACTGGCCGAGCGAGGCTTCGTAATCCGGCACCGGCAGGTCAACCGAGGTCGTGTCCTTGGCATCGACGCTTGCCATCGACTTCAGGAGGATGGCGGCATCGCGCACGTCGCGGGCGATCGGCCCGGCCTGATCGAGCGACGAGGCGAAGGCGACGATACCCCAGCGCGAGCAGCGGCCATAGGTCGGCTTGATGCCGACGGTGCCGGTGAAGGCGGCCGGCTGGCGGATGGAGCCGCCGGTATCGGTGGCTGTCGCGCCGGCGCAGAGATGCGCGGCAACGGCTGCGGCCGAACCGCCGGACGAGCCGCCCGGAACGAGCTGCTGGTTGGAACCCTCGGCACGCCAGGGGTTGATGACCGGGCCGTAGTAGGAGCTCTCGTTGGAGGAGCCCATGGCGAACTCGTCCATGTTGAGCTTGCCCAGCATGACAGCGCCGTCATTCCAGAGGTTCTGCGTGACGGTCGATTCATAGCGCGGCTTGAAACCGTCGAGAATGTGGCTGCAGGCCTGGGTGTGGATGCCTTCGGTGCCGAACAGATCCTTGATCCCGAGCGGAATGCCGTCGAGCGCACCGGCCTTGCCGGCAGCAAGGCGTGCATCAGAAGCCTTGGCCATCTCGCGCGCCTTGTCGGGCGTGACGGCGATATAGGCATTGATTTGACCGTTGGCGGCATCGATCGCCGAGATATAGGCCTCGGTCAGTTCGGTGGCGGTAATCTGCTTGGCGCGCAGCTTGTCGCGGGCTTCGGCAATGGTCAGGCTGGTCAGTTCGCTCATTTTGGTTCGCTTCAGATCTGGAATTGGGCAACGGGTCGGAAAGGCTCGAAGGAACCGTTATTCGACGACTTTAGGCACCAGGAAGAAATTCTGATCGGTATTCGGCGCATTGGCGACGATGTCGGCGGCCTTGTTGCCGTCCGTGACCTCGTCGGTGCGCTTCTTCATCGCCATCGGCGTGACCGAGGTCATGGCTTCGACGCCATCGACATTCACTTCGGAGAGTTGCTCGACGAAGCCCAGAATGCCGTTCAGCTCGCCCATCATCCGCTGCGCTTCGTCTTCATTGACGGCGATACGGGCAAGATGGGCGACGCGTTTGACGGTGGCGAGATCGACGGACATGGCATTCTCCGGATAGCAAGATTATCCACTAAAAGTGGATTTGCTTCACGCTATAAAGGCCATGCCCGCTATACGCAACGGGTATCGTCAGGCAGAAACGCTCTCGCCCACCTTCGGCGCAGCAACCGCGGTCTTGGAACCCTCCATGCCGGCGATGAACTTTTCCGGGGTCTGGTCGATGATCGGGAAAGTGCCGTAGTGGCAGGGAATGGCGGTCTTGAAGTTGAAGAAGCGCTGGCAGGCAAGTGCCGCCACGGCACCGCCCATGGTGAAACGGTCGCCGATCGGCACGATGCCGATATCGGGCTGATGCAGCTCGTTGATGAGAGCCATGTCCGAGAAAATATCCGTATCGCCCATGTGGAACAGCGTCGGCTCGTCGTCGAAATGCAGCATCAGGCCGTTCGGATTGCCAAGCGCATGGGAAACGCCGTCCTCGGTGATCTGGGCGGAGGAATGCAGCGCATTGGTGAAGGTGGCCGAGAAGCCGCCGAGACCGACGGTGCCGCCGGTGTTGCCCATTTCCAGCTTCTCGACACCTTTAGTCCCGAGCCAGGCTGCCAGATCGGCGTTGGCGAGAACCACCGCGCCGGTGTCCTTGGCGATCTGGACCGCGTCGCCGACATGGTCGGCATGGCCATGGGTCAGCAGGATATGGGTCACGCCGGCGGCAGCATCCTTGATGTTGAGACCGGCAGCGGCAAAGGAAGGATTGTAGGTGAAGAAAGGATCGATCAGTATTTTTGCCTTCGCCGTTTCGATACGAAAGGCGGAATGGCCGAGCCAGGTGATCTTCATTGGATTTCTCCTTATGACTTGATTTGAAATGGAAGGCTGCTGTCCAGAGCATTTCCAGGGGAAACGCTCTATCCATTTGTTCTTCCGCATTTCCCGACGCAAAACCGCTGTGCGCTTTTGCTGGAAATGCTCTAGGAAATATCCCAAACCGCAGCAAAGAAAAGCGGTTTTGGCTTCAATTTGTTTTGACGAGAGCGAGACCCCGATGACGACGCTGACCATCGAAGACCTAGCCGTGATGCTCCTGCCCGGTCAGCCGATCGCCGGTCTCGATCTCGGCACAAAGACGATCGGGCTGGCGATGTCCGATCTCGGGCGACGCTTTGCCACGCCGCGCCCGGTCCTCAAGCGCGTGAAATTCACTCAGGATGCCGAAACCTTGCTCGCCTTTGCCGAGAAGGAAAAGGTCGCGGCCTTCGTCATAGGGCTCCCGATGAACATGGATGGCTCGGCCGGGCCGCGTGTGCAGGCAACCCGCGCTTTCGTGCGCAGCATGTCGGAAAAGACCGCCCTGCCCTTCGTCTTCTGGGACGAGCGGCTTTCGACCGTCGCGGCCGAGCGGGCGCTTCTGGAAATGGACGTCTCGCGGGCCAAGCGCGCCGAGCGCATCGACTCGGCAGCGGCCAGCTTCATTCTTCAGGGAGCCTTGGACAGGCTATCGGCGCTTGGCAGAGCAACCTTGCCCGATCTCGACGCCTGACGGCGGCGCCACCATTCCATGATCGCAGCACGCCGGCGGAAGCCGAAAATCGCGAAGACCAGCAGGCTGTCGAAAGCGATGGCGCGCGCCACCAGCGGCGGGATCGTTTCCGGCGGGATGCCGAGGATCTTGCCGTATATGTCAAACACCAGCTCATGTGCCTGCCGCGTCAGCATGAAGACGCCGAAGCTCATGTCGTAGTACGACAGATAATACCATGCCCCGAGAAACGAGACCGGTCCTGCCCAGCAAATCAACAACCACTTCATGCGGTCCCTCTCCGACGCGGATACTGCGTCGTGCCAGCCGACTGAACGAGCCAGTTCGACAGAGCCATGGCGCTCAACACCATTGCCGGCAGCGTGATATCTAGTGCGAGCGCCGCGAAGAACAGCATCGCTGCGACGAGAAACACTAATTTTGCGGGTCTGAACCCCATGGCTGCACGCTTGATGGTTAACTAATCGTCTTTTCACAGTGACGAGTTAACCGCTGCGGCGCAATGTAAACCATTTGTTAAGGTTAACAGCGGAGCGGGCTTGTGGATATCCTTCGCCAGGGGCCGGTATCAGCCATAGACGCCGCGCACGATCCGCTTCAAGGCCGTTGCCGCCTTCTCCCAGTCCTTCCCGTTTTTCAGGGCGAGACCCGCGCATTGGTCGCTGACGGCAGCGGCCAGGACGATGTGCTGAATGGCAGCAAAGATCATGGCATTGACGGCTTGGGTATCGACACCTTTGGGCGGCGCGAGCGAGCCGCGCATGCGTTCGATCCAGCCGGCGAGTGCCTTCGAGCGGGCTTCCGACAGGCGGCGCACTTGCTCACTGCTTTCGGAGACTTCCCAGGCGACGATGCGGCGCATCAGCGGATCGGCGCGCAGGGCATCGAGAAACAGCATCGAAAGCCGCTCCATCAGGTCGCCATAGGTCAAAAGGAACATGCCGCCGGTATCGTCGGGGATGCGATCCGTTACCCAGCTGCCGAGATCGGTGCCGATGGCTTCCACGAGGCCATCGAGGCCGCCGTAATAGCGGTAGATCAGCTGCTTGTCGCAGCCGGCGCCGCGGGCGACCGCATTGATACCGAAATTCTGGAATCCTTCCTCCGCCAAAAGCCTCTTGGCGGCGTCCAGGATCGCCTGTTGGGTTGCGGCACGATTGCGCACACGCTTTTCCGCAACAGGCATTTCCATGGGGATTTTAACGGCAGCGTTTGCACCGACCATCGACTCGACTCCAATCTGTCACCGATCGGTGAATAGCAAGCCAGATCGCCTCGAACAACAAAGCCATCAGGCCTCTGTCCGCCAAAACGCGCGAATCCACAGATTAGAGAAACTGACCAAACCACACTGTCGTTTCGGACACCAGAGCCGGCGGAAGTTCCACAGGGGCGAAACCACGTGACGACCAGAAGCGGATGCCGTCATGATTGCTTGCATTGGCGCCCAAGTGGATGCCCTTGACGCCATTGGCGCGGGCGTTCGCTATCCACCGATCGAGCAATGCCGAGCCGATGCCCTTGCCCTGAGCTCGAGGCAAGAGATTCATATGAATATGAGCGGGGAATTTTTCGACAAGCGGCGCCGGCGCTCGATTCGGATGATGGATAGCCGATATTCGTTTCTGATCGGCATCCCAAAGCGCGGGATCGCCTTGTGGATCGGGGTAATGCCGACGCAAATGCGGCCACCACTCACGCTCCAGCCGCTCGTCGAAGGCAATCGTATCGAAGACACCGGAGATGTAGCCGAACACGCCTTCATCATCCTCCGCGACGAAAACCAGCTCTGGATGAAGCGTCGCGTAGGGTGCGGAATAGATATGCCCGATCAACCGGCCGTCGCGATGAAGCGGCGTCGCATCCTTGCCGGCATCGCCGGTCAGGAGCGAGATGGCGTAGAGCTGTTTGATGTCTTGGGGTCGCACCATACGAAGATTGATCATAAGTGTCTCTGAAGGCGAGCGTAAAAACCATGTGGGGCCAAATCGAGCAAAACTCCAAATACCTTTTCAAAGGTGCCGGCCTACATCCATCCGCCGATGCAATATGCGAATGATGGCGATCTCGGCATCGCGCAAGAGATAGTAGACCATATGGGAACCGACGGCGTACTTGAAATATCCGTGGCGGATATCGGCGGGACGGCCAATTTTCAGACCGGATGCCAATCCTTCGAGAGCCTCAAAGATTTCGGCATGATAGATTTCGGCTTGCCTAAGAGACCAGCTCTCGACTGTATACCGCCAGATGTCTTCAAGATCGGCCTCAGCAAGCGGGGATAGACCGATTCTGCGAGGCTTATTCGCCATAGGTGGTGCGCATTCGCCTCAGGAATGCGGCGTTGTCGAAGGGAGAAACGTCTCCCGATTCTTCGCCGGCAATCAAGGCATCCTGAAGAGCCTTGACCTTCGCCTCGTGCTCTTCGAGCAGGCGCAATCCTGCGCGAACGACATCACTGGCGGAGCCATATCGGCCCGTCTGGATTTGCGCCTCAATGAAGGCGCTGAAATGATCGCCAAGCGAAACGGATGTGTTGCGAGCCATGAAGCACTCCCCTATCAGTACCAATATATAATAAATATTGGTACTGCATCAATCGAAGATGCAGCAACGAAACCGCTTGGCGATTACCGCTTACGTCGCTGGCGGATACAGCAGATCGACGATGTAGCTGGCGTCGAAACGCGAATCGAGCATGCCGTAGGTCGCGCGCCAGCCGCCGGCCAGACGGGTTTCGATGAAAGCATCGGCGATCTTGCCGGCTCCGAGGCGATAGAGTTCGGCGGCGCCAGCTGCGAGCGCCAGCTGCTCGACCAGCAGGCGGGCGGCGCCCTCATCCTGTTCGCAAAGCGCCATGGCCGCGCGCAGGACATCGATGGTCTTCTTGCCGGCCGGGCCAAGATCGCGGGCAAGACCGGCAAAGACGGTCTCGAACAGGTCCCTGCCCCGGTTCAAGACGCGCAGCACGTCAAGCGCCATGACGTTGCCGGAGCCCTCCCAGATCGCGTTGACGGGGGCCTCGCGGTAATGACGGGCGATCGGACGCTCCTCGATGTAGCCGCTGCCGCCGATGCACTCCATGGCTTCATAGATCAGCGCCGGTGCGATCTTGCAGCACCAGTATTTGGCGACCGGCGTCATGACGCGGGCATAGGCCGCATCCTCACTGCTGCCGCTCGCCTTGTCGAAGGCTTCGGCCAGACGGAATGCAAGCGCGGTGGCAGCGGCGACATCGAGCGCCATGTCGGCAAGCACGCGCGTCATGATCGGCTGGTTGACCAGCATCTTACCGAAGACACTGCGGCCGCGCGCGTGATGTACGGCTTCGGCGAGCGAAGCGCGCATGATGCCGGCGGAGGCCAGCGCGCAATCGAGCCGCGTGAGCGTCACCATGTCGAGGATCGTGCGGATGCCGGCATCGGGTGCACCGAGCAGGAAGCCGAACGTATCGGTGAACTCGACTTCGGAGGAGGCGTTCGAGCGGTTGCCGAGCTTGTCCTTCAGTCGCTGGAAGTGCAGGCCGTTGGCCGAACCATCTTCCAAAAGACGCGGCACCAGGAAGCAGCCCATGCCATCCTTGGTCTGGGCGAGCATGATGAAGGCATCGCTCATCGGCGCCGACATGAACCACTTGTGGCCCGAGAGCCGGTAGATGCCTTCGCTGACCTTGTCGGCGCTCGTCCTGTTGGCGCGCACATCCGTGCCACCCTGCTTCTCCGTCATGCCCATGCCGATGGTGACGGCGCTCTTCTGCATGGCGGGCTTGTTGGACGAATCATATTTGCGCGAGAGAATCTTCGGCGCCCAGTCCTTCTGTACGGCCGGCGAGGCCATCATGGCGGCCACGGAGGCGCTGGTCATCGTCAAGGGGCACAAATGGCCGCATTCAAGCTGCGCCGTCAGATAGAAGCGGGCGGCACGCACTTTGTGTGATTGGCCTCTCGCTTCCGGATCGGCCTGCGCATCCCAGATCGAGGAATGCAGGCCCATCGCCATGGAGCGGCGCATCAGCGCATGCCAGGCCGGATGGAATTCGACGACATCCAGACGCTCGCCGCGCGGGCCGTGGGTACGCAGCTGCGGCGTGCCCTGGTTCGCCATGCGCGCCAGTTCCTGTGCCTCGTGCGAGGTGACGAAACGACCGTGCTGCTCCAGCTCTTCCCGTATCGAACGCGGCAGGCCGGAGGTGAGATCGACGATCAGCGGATCGGAACGATAGGCATTGATGCCGGTCCAGAGGCTCGGCTGGTTCAGGTCGGCAAAGGGGTCGTCAGTCCGGGTCGGTTGGGTCATGAATCGCTTGTAGAGCAAGTAGGTTGCAAAGGGAAATTGGAAGTTATGTCTCCCACCGGCATGGCTCCTGTAGCGGGATTCGGGCGAAATTGCATGGGGAACAAAGGGCCTCGGCACATACCCCCGCTTGCCCCATCGGCGCTCCCTCTTTATAGACCGCCTGACGAAATCCGGAGGCAGGTTCATGGTCTTCTTTCCCCACCGCCACCTCATTGGCATCAAGGGCCTCACCGAGCAGGATATCACCTATCTTCTCGACAAGGCCGACGAGGCGGTCAAGATCAGCCGCCAGCGCGAAAAAAAGACGTCGACGCTTCGCGGGCTGACGCAGATCAATCTCTTCTTCGAAGCATCGACGCGCACGCAATCCTCGTTTGAACTCGCCGGCAAACGGCTCGGCGCCGACGTGATGAACATGTCGGTCGGCAACTCCTCGGTCAAAAAGGGCGAGACGCTGATCGATACGGCGATGACGCTGAATGCCATGCGGCCCGACGTGCTCGTCATCCGCCATTCGAGCGCGGGCGCCGCTGCACTGCTGGCCCAGAAAGTGTCTTGCTCCGTCGTCAACGCCGGCGACGGCCAGCACGAGCATCCGACCCAGGCCCTGCTCGACGCGCTGACCATCCGCCGCGCCAAGGGCAAGCTCTCGCGCATCATCGTCGCCATCTGCGGCGACGTGCTGCATTCGCGCGTTGCCCGCTCGAACATCCTGCTTCTCAACGCCATGGGCGCCCGCGTCCGGGTCGTCGCACCCGCCACGCTGCTGCCGGCGGGCATCGCCGACATGGGCGTCGAGGTCTTCCATTCGATGAAGGAAGGGCTGAAGGATGCCGATGTCGTGATGATGCTGCGGCTGCAGCGCGAGCGCATGTCCGGTGCCTTCGTGCCTTCGGTGCGCGAATACTATCATTTCTACGGGCTCGACGCCGAAACGCTAAAGGCGGCCAAGGAGGATGCGCTCGTCATGCATCCGGGTCCGATGAACCGTGGGGTGGAAATCGCCTCCGAAGTGGCGGACGGCCCGCAAAGCGTCATCGCCGAACAGGTTGAGATGGGCGTCGCCGTGCGCATGGCCGTGATGGAGACCCTGCTCGTTTCGCAAAACCAAGGGCCTCGCAGCGAGGGAGTGGGCGCATGAGCAACTCGATCATCCTCCAGAACGTCCGCATCATCGATCCCTCGCGCGATCTCGATGAGATCGGCACGATCGTCGTCGAAGACGGCGTGATCGTTGCCTCGGGCAAGGATGCGAAGAACCACGGCATTCCCAAGGGCGCGACCGTTCGCGATTGCAATGGCCTCGTCGCCATTCCCGGCCTGGTCGATGCGCGTGTCCATGTCGGCGAGCCCGGTGGCGAACATCGCGAAACGATTGCCTCCGCAAGCCGCGCGGCAGCCGCTGGCGGCGTCACGTCCTTCATCATGATGCCGGACACCGACCCGGTCATCGATGATATCGCCCTCGTCGAATTCGTTCGGAAGACGGCCCGCGACACGGCCGTCGTCAACGTCTATCCGGCAGCGGCTCTCACCAAGGGGCTTGCCGGCGAGGAGATGACGGAAATCGGCCTGTTGCGGGAAGCCGGAGCCGTCGTGTTCACAGACGCGCATTCCAGCGTCCACGATAGCCAGGTTCTGCGCCGCATCATGACCTATGCGCGCGAATTCGGCGCTGTTATTTCCTGCGAGACGCGCGACAAATATCTCGGCGCTAACGGCGTCATGCATGAGGGACTGCTCGCTAGCTGGCTTGGCCTTTCGGGCATTCCGAAAGAGGCCGAACTGATTCCGCTGGAGCGCGACCTTCGCATCGCGACGCTGACGCGCAGTCATTATCATGCCGCGATGATTTCGGTGCCGGAATCGGCCGAGGCGATCCGCCTCGCCCGTTCGCGCGGCGCCAAGGTCACCTGCGGCATCTCGATCAACAATCTCGCGCTCAACGAGAACGACATCGGCGAATACCGGACCTTCTTCAAGCTCTACCCGCCGCTGCGCTCCGAGGATGATCGCACGGGCATGATCGAGGCGCTGGTAGACGGTACGATCGACATCATCGTCTCCTCGCATGATCCGCAGGACGTCGATACGAAGCGCCTGCCGTTCGGAGAGGCGGAGGACGGTGCCGTCGGCCTGGAAACGCTGCTTCCGGCCGCACTCCGGCTCTATCACAGCGGCCAGGTCAGCCTGATGCGGCTCGTCGATGCGCTGTCGACGCGGCCGGCGCAGATCTTCGGGCTGCCCGCTGGCACACTGAAGCCCGGTGCCAAGGCCGATATCGCGCTTGTCGATCTTGACGAGCCTTGGCTTGTCGCCAAAGACATGCTTCTGTCGCGCTCGAAGAATACGCCCTTCGAAGATGCAAGAATGAGCGGCCGGGCGGTGGCAACCTATGTCGCCGGCACGCTGGTTCACAGTCTCTAGGGCGGACCTAAGGGTTTACGGAGAATAAGACGTGATGGCTGATTTCTGGACTTGGCAGCTTACCCCGCAGACCGCCCTGGCCGCCGTCGTCATCGGCTACCTGCTCGGCTCGATCCCCTTCGGACTGTTGCTGACACGCATGGCCGGGCTCGGCGATGTGCGCAACATCGGCTCGGGCAATATCGGCGCGACCAATGTGCTGCGCACCGGCAACAAGGGGCTTGCGGCCGCGACGCTGCTGCTCGATGCCTTCAAGGGTACGGCCGCTGTTCTTATCACCGCGCATTTCTTCGGCGAGGATGCCGGCGTGCTCGCCGGTTTCGCTGCCTTCATCGGCCACATCTTCCCGGTCTGGATCGGCTTCAAGGGCGGCAAGGGAGTGGCAACCTATCTCGGCATCCTGCTCGGGCTCGCGCCGCTGATGGCGCTGATTTTCGCCATCGTCTGGCTGGCGATCGCCTTTACCACCCGCTACTCCTCGCTTTCCGCACTGGTTGCAACCCTTGTCATCCCGGTTGTATTGTGGATATTGGGCGTCGACAAGATCGCCGCCGTCATGGCGCTGATGACCGTCATCTCCTGGTACAAGCACAGGGCCAATATCATCAGGCTGACCGCGGGAACGGAAGGCAAGATCGGAGCAAAGGGATAATGGACACGGGCAGCGCAAGACGGACCGGAGTTGCGCTGACCGAAAAACAAAGGATCGCCTGGCTCAGGCTGATCCGTTCCGACAATGTCGGTCCGTCCACCTTTCGCGACCTCATCAATCACTATGGTTCAGCCGAAGCAGCTCTGGCCGCGCTGCCGGAGCTTTCCCAGCGCGGCGGCTCGACACGCGCCATCCGCATTGCCGACGAGCGGGACGCCCTGCGGGAACTGGAAGCTGCCCATCGCTTCGGTGCGCGCTTCGTCGGCATCGGCGAGCCGGACTATCCCCCTGCCCTTCGCGAGATCGACGGCGCGCCGCCGCTGCTTGCGGTCAAGGGCAACATGCCCACAGCGACGCGGCCGGCGATCGGCATGGTCGGCTCGCGCAACGCCTCGATCAGCGGCACCAAATTCACCGCGATGATCGCGCGCATCTGCGGCGAGGCCGGTTATGCGGTGGTTTCCGGCCTTGCGCGCGGCATCGATACGGCGGCCCATCGCGCCACCCTCTCAACCGGTACGATCGCCGCCATGGCGGGTGGCCTCGACCAGCCCTACCCGCCGTAGAATATCGGGCTGCTCAACGACATCTGGGACGGCAACGGGCTTGCCGTCAGCGAGATGCCATTCGGCTGGGAGCCAAGAGCGCGCGACTTTCCCCGCCGCAATCGCCTCATCGCCGGCATTTCTCTCGGCGTCGTGGTCGTCGAGGCGGCAACCCGCTCCGGCTCGCTCATAACTGCGCGTCTCGCCGGTGAATTCGGCAGGCTCGTCTTTGCCGTTCCCGGCTCACCGCTCGATCCGCGCTGCGAAGGGACGAACGGACTGCTGAAAGACGGCGCGATGATCGTGACCGCGCCGGACGATGTCGTCGAAGCGCTGCGACCGCTCGCCGAGCCGGATCTCTTTCGCCCGCGCCCCGCCGCACCGCCCATTGAGAGAAGCAGACCGCTCTCCACGCCGCCCGATGATGCCGAGCGCGACCACATCGTCGAGGCTCTCGGCCCGACGCCGGTCGAGATCGACGATATCGTGCGCCACACCGGCCTGCCGATATCGGCCGTTCATTCTGTTCTTCTCGAACTCGACATGGCCGGCCGGCTGCATCGGCATCCCGGCGGACTGGTGTCGATCTCCATGCTGGATTGAAAACTGTGACACGCGTACCAATTCTAAGCATCCCATCGTCGCGCCAAGCGCAAAAATCGCATTACAGCGCCGCGCGTCACATATGACGCGCAAAGGTCGCTGTAACACGTTAAAGGTGCTGCATAATTTTATCCTTCAATCGATTCCGATTTAAGGAATTATGCAGTAGCCTCTTGACCGCGACGATTTCCCTGTCCATGTCGGAAGGCCGGGAAGACGGAAAAACCCGGTATCTCCCGCGTCTTATACCGGCGCGACCTCGTATTCAGAGACTTGATGATGAACGTTGTAGTGGTGGAATCGCCTGCCAAGGCCAAGACAATCAATAAATATCTGGGACCCGGATATAAGGTTCTTGCATCCTTCGGCCATGTGCGTGACCTGCCCGCCAAAGATGGTTCGGTGCTGCCGGACCAGGATTTTGAAATGCTGTGGGAAGTCGATGGTGCCTCGCAAAAGCGCATCAAGGACATCGCCGATGCGATGAAATCCTCCGACGGCCTGATTCTCGCGACCGACCCGGATCGCGAGGGTGAAGCCATTTCCTGGCATGTGCTCGATCTTTTGAACAAGAAGCGTGTCATCAACGGCAAGCCGGTGAAACGCGTCGTCTTCAACGCCATCACCAAGAAGGCCGTGCTCGACGCCATGGCCGAGCCGCGCGACATCGACGTGCCGCTGGTGGATGCCTATCTCGCCCGTCGCGCCCTCGACTATCTCGTCGGCTTCAACCTATCGCCGGTGCTCTGGCGCAAGCTGCCCGGCGCCCGCTCGGCCGGTCGCGTACAGTCCGTGGCCCTTCGCCTCGTCTGCGACCGCGAGTCCGAAATCGAACGTTTCATCTCGGAAGAATACTGGAACCTCTCGGCGATCCTGAAGACCCCGCGCGGCGATGAATTCGAAGCCCGCCTGGTCTCTGCCGACGGCAAGCGCCTGCAGCCGCGTGCGATCGGCAACGGCGAAGAAGCCGGCAAGCTGAAGGCTCTGCTCGAAGGCGCTTCCTACGTCGTCGACACGGTCGAGGCAAAGCCGGTCAAGCGCAATCCAAGCCCGCCCTTCACCACCTCGACGTTGCAGCAGGCCGCTTCCTCGAAGCTCGGCTTCTCGGCCTCGCGCACCATGCAGGTGGCGCAGAAGCTCTATGAAGGCGTCGACATCGGCGGCGAGACCGTCGGTCTCATCACCTATATGCGTACCGACGGCGTGCAGATGGCACCGGAAGCGATCGATGCGTCGCGCCGCGCCATCGCCAACCAGTTCGGCGACCGTTACCTGCCGGAAAAGGCACGTTTCTACTCCACCAAGGCAAAGAATGCTCAGGAAGCGCACGAAGCGATCCGCCCGACCGACTTCGACCGCGTGCCGGATCGCATCCGCAAGTTCCTCGATGACGACCAGCTCAAGCTCTACGACCTGATCTGGAAGCGCGGCATCGCCAGCCAGATGGCATCGGCCGAAATCGAGCGCACGACCGTCGAGGTCCTGGCCGACAATGCCGGTAAGAAGGCTGGCTTGCGCGCCGTCGGCTCCGTCATCCGTTTCGATGGCTTCATCGCCGCCTATACCGACCAGAAGGAAGACGGCGAGCAGAGCGACGACAGCGAAGAAGGTGGCCGCCTGCCGGAGATCAACGCGCGGGAAAATCTCGCCAAGCAGAAGATCAATTCGACCCAGCATTTCACCGAGCCGCCGCCGCGTTATTCGGAAGCATCACTGATCAAGAAGATGGAAGAGCTCGGCATCGGTCGCCCCTCCACCTATGCCGCAACGCTGGCGACGCTGCGCGACCGCGACTACGTGACCATCGACAAGCGTAAGCTTATGCCGCAGGCCAAGGGCCGGCTGGTGACAGCCTTCCTCGAAAGCTTCTTCACCAAATACGTCGAATACGATTTCACCGCGGATCTGGAAGAGAAGCTCGACCGCATTTCCGCCGGCGAGCTGAATTGGAAGGACGTGCTGCGCGATTTCTGGCGCGATTTCTTCGCCCAGATCGAAGACACCAAGGAACTGCGCGTCACCAACGTTCTCGACGCTCTGAACGACGCATTGGCGCCGCTCGTCTTCCCGAAGCGCGAAGACGGTGGCGATCCGCGCATCTGCCAGGTCTGCGGCACCGGCAACCTGTCGCTGAAGCTCGGCAAATACGGCGCTTTCGTCGGCTGCTCGAACTATCCGGAATGCAACTATACCCGCCAGCTGTCGTCTGAAGGCGGTGCGGAGGCCGAATCCAATGGATTGAACGAGCCGAAAGCACTCGGCGCCGATCCCGTTACCGGCGAAGAGCTGACGCTGCGTTCGGGCCGCTTCGGGCCTTATATCCAACGCGGCGACGGCAAGGATGCGAAGCGCGCGTCGCTGCCGCGCGGCTGGAAGCCAGAAGATATCGATTACGAGAAGGCGATGGCGCTGATTTCGCTGCCGCGTGATATCGGCAAGCATCCGGAGACCGGCAAGATGATCTCTTCCGGCATCGGCCGCTATGGGCCTTTCCTTCTGCATGACGGCGGCTACGCCAACCTCGAAAGCGTCGAAGATGTCTTCACGGTGGGCTTGAACCGCGCCGTGACGCTGATTGCCGAAAAGCAGAGCAAGGCAGGCGGTGGAGCACGCGGCGGAACGCCCGCTGCACTGAAGGATCTCGGCGCGCATCCGGATGGTGGCGGCGCGATCACCGTTCGCGACGGCAAATACGGCCCCTATGTCAACTGGGGCAAGGTCAATGCGACGCTGCCGAAGGGCACGGACCCGCAGGCGATCACCGTCGAGGAAGCCCTGGCTCTGATCGCCGCCAAGGCCGGCAAGAGCGGCGGCACCACCAAGAAGGCGCCCGCCAAGGCAAAGACCGCGGCCGCAGGCGCAAAAGCGACGAAAACGACCGCCAAGCCGAAGGCTGCTGCAAAGAAGCCTGCGGCGAAGACGGCAGCGAAAAAGAAGAGTGCAGAGTGAGCAGAGAACCGCGCGGCAGGAACCCATCGTCGGAACGGCGTTCCGGTAAGCCCGGCCGCGCCGGTAAGGCAGGCGGCGACGCTGAGCCGATGATGGCAATCATCCATGGCGAGCTGCCGCCGCGCGAGGTCCTCCTGCGCTTCATCGCCGATCATCCGCAGCAGGCCTCAAAACGTGAGCTGGCCAAGGCTTTCGGTCTCAAGGGCGAAAGCCGCGTTGCACTGAAGGGACTGCTGCGCGAGCTCGAAGAAGAAGGCATGGTGCAGAAGAGCCGCAAGTCGCTCATCCGTCCCGGCGCGCTGCCGCCGATTGCCGTTCTCGATATCACCACGCGCGACAAGGATGGCATGTTGATCGGTCGCCCCGCCGAATGGGCCGACGAAAACGGCGTTGCGCCCGCCGTGACGATCAAGCAATCCTCTTCGCCGGCCGGCCGCAATGGCAAAGGCAAGGCGCCTGTCGCCGGCATGGGCGACCGCATTCTTGCGAAGATCTTCCCGGCGGTGGATCGCGGCGGCCCGGCCTATACGGCCCGCATCATCAAGGTCATCGACAAGCGGCAGGGCGCCTCGATGGGCGTCTTCCGCGAAACGCCAGGCGGCGGCGGACGTCTGATGCCGATCGAGCGGCGCGGCGAGGAAATGGTCATCGACCCGGATTATACCGGCGGCGCCAAGGATGGCGATCTGGTCGAGGTCGAAGTGGCTCGTCTCGGCCGTTTCGGCCTGCAGCGGGCCAAGGTCCTGTCGGTCGTCGGCTCCGTCGCCTCCGAAAAGGCGATCTCGATGATCGCCATCCATGCGCACGGCATTCCGCATGTTTTCCCCGCTCCCGTGATCGCAGAAGCCGATGCGGCCAAGCCCGCGACCATGTCGCACCGCGAGGATTGGCGCAGCCTGCCGCTGATCACCATCGACCCGGCCGACGCCAAGGATCATGACGACGCCGTCTATGCCGAGATGGACCCCTCACCCGACAATCCGGATGGCGTGATCGTCACCGTCGCGATTGCTGACGTCTCCTGGTATGTGCGCCCGAACTCTCCCCTCGACCGCGAGGCGCTGAAGCGCGGCAATTCGGTCTATTTCCCCGATCGCGTCGTGCCGATGCTGCCCGAGCGTATCTCCAACGATCTCTGCTCGCTGAAGGAGGGTGTCGACCGCCCCGCCCTCGCCGTGCGGATGATCTTTTCCAAGGAAGGCCGCAAGGCCGGGCATACGTTCCATCGCATCATGATGAAGAGTGCGGCCAAGCTTTCCTACCAGCAGGCACAGGCGGCGATAGACGGCCAGCCCGACGACAAGACCGGACCAATGCTGGAGCCGATCCTCAAGCCGCTCTGGCACGCCTACGACATTCTGAAGAAGGGCCGCGAACGTCGCCAGCCGCTCGAGCTCGACATGCCCGAGCGCAAGATCCTGCTGAAGCCGGACGGCATGGTCGATCGCGTCTTCGTGCCGCCGCGCCTCGACGCGCACAAGCTCATCGAAGAGATGATGATCCAGGCAAACGTCGCCGCCGCCGAGACGCTGGAAAAGCGCAAGCAGGTGCTGATCTATCGTATCCATGACGGCCCGACGCTCGCCAAGCAGGAGGTGCTGCGCGAATTCCTGGCAACCCTCGGCATATCGCTTGCCAAGGGCGGCAATGTGCGGGCCAACAGCTTCAACGGCATTCTTGCGAAAGCCGAGGGCACCGCGCATCAGACCATGGTCAACGAGATGGTGCTGCGTTCGCAGAGCCAGGCGATCTACAGCCCCGACAATATCGGGCATTTCGGCCTGAACCTTATGAAATACGCGCATTTCACTTCGCCGATCCGCCGCTATGCCGACCTGATCGTGCATCGCGCGCTCGTCGGCTCTCTCGGCCTCGGCGAAGGCGGGATCACCCCGGACGAAGAAGCGTCGCTCGACGATATCGCTGCGGAAATCTCGACCTTCGAGCGCCGCGCCATGGCTGCGGAGCGTGAGACGGTGGACCGGCTTATTGCCCACCATCTTGCCGGCCGTGTCGGCGCGGAATTCGAGGCGCGGGTCGGCGGTGTCACCAAGTCGGGACTTTTTGTCACCCTGCCGGACTATGGCGCGGACGGTTTCATCCCTATATCTACGCTCGGCACCGATTACTTCATCTACGACGAGGCCCATCAGGCGCTGACAGGCGAAAGAACGGGGCTTGGCTACCGTCTCGGCGACGATGTGACGGTGAGACTGGCAGAAGCTGTGCCGCTTGCCGGAGCGCTGCGCTTCGAGATGCTGAGCGACGGTAAACCAATGCCGACGGCGGTTCGTTCCTTCCACAAGGCGACCCGCCGCAACAAGAACCAGGCCCGCAAGGCGCCGGGCACGAGACCGCCGCGCGGCCGCAGATAAAGGACGGCTGCCGGCACGGAGGAAGCGTATTCATGACGGGCAGCCCATCCGACTCCCCTACCCACTTCGGTGGGTCAGACGAGAGCGAACGTCCGCTCGGACGATCGATTTCCCGCGGCATGCTGAACCGCTGTCCGCGCTGTGGTACCGGCAAGCTCTTCCGCGCCTTCCTGAAGCCTGTCGACCGTTGTGCGGTCTGCGGCGAAGATATCTCCCATCAACGCGCCGACGACCTGCCGCCCTATCTGGTGATCCTCGTTCTCGGCCATCTCATCGTCGGCGGTTACATGCTGACGGACATGACCTTCAAATTGCCGATCTGGGCACATCTCGCCATATGGGCGCCCATTACCGTCATCGCAGCGCTTGCCATCATCCAGCCGATCAAAGGCGGTGTCATCGGCCTGCAATGGGCGCTCCGCATGCATGGCTTCGGCGGTCACGACGACAGCCCGGAGGAATGGGATCAAGGAAACGGCCAGCCGTGACCATGCTGTCCGCTTCATGTCGCCGATCTCTATCGACGGCAGAGATTGTTTCCGAGCATTGCGCTTCTATATCGAAAACTGCAGAGGTTTTGCTGCTTATTCGTGTTTCAGGCGAATTGCTTCACCGGCAACCGCTTGACATGGGCAGCATTTCTTGTCTGAACATGCCGCGCGTCATAGGGACTATTCCGGAGGGTGTGATCGATCACATGAAAGCCGACCCGTCACCTGAATTTGGCCGAGCCGTGCCTTCCTGTGTTCCGCATTCGGATCGATTCGCCCGCCTCATGCCCCAGGGATTTGTTTATGCTTGAACCGACGAACGACAAGGCTGGCCATGTCGAAGAAATTCACTGGCCCTCGCTCGTCGCAGCCATCGCCTCCGTCTCCGCTGTCGGCATCGCCATCGGACTTGGCCTGCCGCTCCTGAGCATCATTCTCGAAAAGCGCGGCATTCCTTCGAGCCTGATCGGGCTCAATACTGCAATGATGGGCATCGCCTCGATGCTGGCCGCAGTCATCACGACCAAGCTCGCGCACCGCTTTGGCGTCGTACAGACGATGATCTGGGCCGTCTTCCTTTCGGCACTGAGCTCGCTCGGCTTCTACTATGCGGACAATCTGTTGCTGTGGTTTCCGCTACGCATCGTCTTTCATGGGGCGACGACGACGCTGTTCATCCTGTCGGAATTCTGGATCAACGCCGCTTCGCCGCCTTCCAAGCGTGGCTTCGTGCTCGGCCTCTATTCCACCGTCTTCTCGCTGGGATTTGCGGCCGGCCCCCTACTCTTTTCCGTCGTCGGCAGCGAAGGCCTGATGCCTTTCATCATAGGCGCCTGTATCATCCTGGCGGCCGCCATTCCGATCTTCATCGCCCGCAACGAGAGCCCGATCGTCGACGAGAAGCCGGAACTGCATTTCGTGCGCTACATCTTCCTCGTGCCGACAGCGACAGCCGCGGTCTTCGTGTTCGGTGCGGTGACCGTCGGCGGCGGATCGCTCTTCACCAGCTATGCGACACGTCTCGGCTTCAACGAATCACAGGCCGCGCTACTGCTGACCGTCATGGGTGTCGGCAATTTCGTCTTCCAGATTCCGCTCGGCCTGCTTGCAGACCGCATGCGGGACAAGCGGCCGCTGCTGTCGATCATGGCCACTATCGGGCTTGTCGGAGCGCTGCTGCTGCCATCGCTGTCATCGAACTGGATCATTCTCGCGATCATCCTGCTCTTCTGGGGCGGCTGCGTTTCCGGCATGTATACGGTCGGGCTCAGCCATCTGGGCACGCGGCTGACCGGCGTCGATCTGGTGGCCGCGAACGCAGCCTTCGTCTTCTGTTATGCCGTGGGCATGGTTCTCGGGCCGCCGACGATCGGCACAGCCATGGATTTGGTCAATCCGAGCGGCTTTGCCTGGGCCGTTGCCTTTTTCTTCGGCCTTTATGTCTTCCTTTCGGGGATACGGCTGCTTTTCATGGGCAACAGAGGTTGACTTTTCGGGCGCGATTTGTATTTTCGCGCCAGAATTCGCCGTGGACCTCCGCACTGGCCGTCCACGGCGTTCATTTTTATTAAAGGCAGAACGACCATGGCTAAGGCTACCACCATCAAGATCAAGCTGCTGTCGACGGCCGACACCGGTTTCTTCTACGTCACGACGAAGAACAGCCGTACGATGACGGACAAGATGACGAAGACGAAGTACGACCCGATCGCTAAGAAGCACGTCGAGTTCAAGGAAACGAAGATCAAGTAAGTTTCCTAAACTTCAGGTTACAAAAAGGCGCGACCCATGGGTTAGCGCCTTTTTTGTTTTGTCGGTATCGTCTCGATCTGCGTCCGATTTTGCGACATCAGTTTGGAAATACCTGGGTCGAGGAGCAACGGCCCGCCGTGTCGACAAAAAAGAAAAACGCCGCCTTCGATGAACGAAGAGCGGCGTTTTAAATTGGGGGCCGGCTAGCCTGCAAAACGGCACGAGGAACCGTTACTTTCTGCCTGCCAGCCGACCGACCCCACGACCCAGGAGATGCGGCGGACCTGAGCATCATGGGGTATCTCGAAACCCTTGCGGGTTGTCCATGTACGAGACTAAATTCGCGCGAAATCGAAAGAAAATCAACAAATTCTTAATGATAAAAAATACTTGTCTGCTCGGATGGTTAAAATTCATGACTTTGGTGGAAAGGAATGTCCGATAGTCTTAGTGAAATAAATTCAAGAAACCATCAAGAATAAAGAGATAACGCCTCCTTTGGTAGAAAAGATCGAATACAGATATTCAAGGGTATTTGAATATACAAATTACACTTAGTTAATCCATCACCTTCCAACGGACATCTCATCGACAAGCCGCCAACAAAACAAAACTATATACCAACACAACAAGAATATTTCAAAGGCACCAAAAAAGCGAAGGCATATACCAAATTCAAAAGTATAAGTATGCGGCGTTTCTTTAAAATAGAGCTATGTGGCTATGCCTGCAGGTTAAAGAACAAAAAAATTTGAATTGTTGTTCAAAACCCGAAAAATACCCTCAATATTCATGGGTAACCGCACTTCTCGACCATTCATCCCTAGGCCGCTGAAGCGACAACCCTGTTGCGTCCTGCTCTTTTGGCCTCGTAAAGCGCAAGGTCCGCCTGCTTCATCAATTGCTCCGGCGTCTCGATTGTCTCCAAACGGCACGAAATCCCGAAGGATGCCGTGATGTTAAGCGCAACACCGTTTTCGCGCAATTTCACTGGCATATTTTCTACCGCAGCGCGTAGCCGTTCTGCGACTGCGGCAGCCGTATCGGCAGGCGTATCCGGCATGACCACAACGAACTCCTCGCCTCCATAGCGGCATGCGAGATCGGCACCGCGCACCGTGGACCGGATCCTTGCGGCAAATTCCTTGAGAACTTCATCGCCGGCATCGTGGCCATGGGTATCGTTGACGGTCTTGAAGCGATCTATGTCCGTAATCAGAATCGAGAGCGGCCGGCCTCGCGCCAAGGAGCGGTCGAAAAGCACCTTGAGATGATTGTCGAGGTAGCGCCTGTTGTGCAAACCAGTGAGCGCATCGGTGACAGCAAGTTCAATCGTCTGCTGCACGCTGGCGCGCAGGCGATCATTATAGCGTTTGCGGCGTATCTGCGTGAGGCAGCGAGCGACGAGTTCGTTCGGATCGATCGGCCGGACGATATAATCGTTGACGCCGAGATCCAGCGCGCGGACGATCATGTCGTCTGCTCCCTGCTCCGTCACCAGCAGCACGGGTAGAAAACGCGTACGCTCCAGCGAACGAAGCTGCGAGCAGAGCCGCAGCGGGTCGTAGTCGTCGAAATTCGAGTTGACGATGACGAGTTCGAACGGCCGTTCAGCTGCCTCAAACAAGGCTGCCTGCGGATCGGACATCGCGACGACCTGAGCAATCGGCTTGAGCGTGCGGATGATACGCTCCTGCGAATTGGCGCGGCCATCGACCAGCAGCACTTGGCCAGCTTCCTCGGCGCGGCCGTCGCCGGCCCGCATCAGATCGTCGATACCGAAATTGCGCGCGGTCTCGTTGCGCATATGCAGCTCGTCGCTCAAGGTCTTCAGGCGAAGCAGGCTCTTGACGCGTGAAATCAGCTGCAGGTCATTGACCGGCTTGGTCAGGAAATCGTCGGCACCGGCCTTCAGACCGCGCACACGGTCGGCGGGCTGATCGAGCGCCGTGACCATGACGACAGGAATATGCGTGGTGCGAGGATCAGATTTCAGGCGTTCGCACACCTCAAAACCATCCATGCCGGGCATCATAATATCGAGAAGGATGAGATCGACTTGCGTGCTCGCGCAAATGGCGAGCGCCTTCAAACCGTCTTCAGCGGTCAGCACTTCGAAATATTCGGCAAGCAGCCGTGCTTCCAGAAGCTTCACATTGGCCGGAATATCGTCGACTACCAGAATGCGTGCGGTCATCAGTTCTTCCCCATCATCAGGCGTCGCCCAGATAGGTCTTAATGGTCTCAATGAATTTCGGCACCGAAATCGGCTTCGAGACATAGGCCTCGCAACCGCCCTGACGAATGCGCTCCTCGTCACCCTTCATGGCGAAGGCCGTGACCGCGATCACCGGGATGACGTGCAGATCGTCGTCCTCCTTCAGCCATTTGGTAACCTCCAGGCCAGAAACTTCCGGCAGCTGGATATCCATGAGGATCAGGTCGGGGCGATGCTTGCGCGCAAGATCGAGCGCTTCCATGCCGTTGCGGGTCTGGATCGTCGTATAGCCGGAAGCCTCGATCAGATCGCGAAAGAGCTTCATATTCAGCTCATTGTCTTCTACAATCATTACCTGCTTAGGCATGGAAAGCTGTCCCTGCATCCGGTATTGCATCCATTCTCTCGAAATATAGGGTCGCGAGGAACCGATTCCAGAAATACTTGAATCGCAAACTACCGGCATTTGGTTGAAAAATAGGTAACTCACCCTTCAAAATGCAAAGTAACTTCAAGAACCCGAAGAAGAGCGCGGCCGACCCGCAAGAGACTGCGATTGCCGTACTCGGCTGGCTGGCCAATGAACCGGATATGTTCGGCCGCTTCTTGGCGCTGACCGGTGTAGAGCCGGCACAGGTGCGCAACGCCATCAACGAGCCCGCCTTTCTTGCCGGCATGCTCGACTTCCTCATGAACCACGAACCGACATTGCTGGCCTTTTGCGAGGCGAGCGGCATTCCGCCGGAGGCCGTCGCCGCCGCGTCGGCGCATTTTTCGCCGCCCGGCCTCGCCTCTGGAGAATACTGATCATGGATGCCCCGCTCGAATTCGACGTATCGCATATCCGGCTGCAGGAGCGGCCGCTGATTGTTTGTGATGTCGACGACGTCGTCTTGCACTTCTTTGCGCCCTTCCTGACCTTCATCGACGCCGAAGGCCATGAATTCCTGCCGCGCTCCTTCCGGCTGACGGGCAACATCGTCTCCAAGGCCAATGGCTCCGCGCTGGAAGAAAAGGATGTGCACCGGCTGATCGAGGCATTCTTCGAGGCGCAGGAACAGTGGCAAACGCCGCTTGATCGCGTCGTCGATACGCTCGGCGAATTCTCGAAAGATGCCGACATCGTTTTCCTGACAGCCATGCCGCCGCAATTCTGGGAACAGCGACGACGGCTTCTCGACAGGCTCGAACTTGCCTATCCGCTGCTCGCGTCGCTGCAGCCGAAGGGGCCGATCGTGCGCTCGCTGCATCGGCAGCGCGCAACGCCCGTAGCCTTCGTCGACGACATGGCTCACAATCTGCATTCGGTCAGCGAGCATGTTCCGGAATGCCTCCTCATCAATCTGAAACCGGATTCCATCGTTCACCGCATGGCGCCGGTCGCAGCCGCGGGTATTCCGGAAGCCAACGAATGGAGCCAGGCAGCGCCGCTGATTCAGGCCCATATCGCGCGCTGACACCACTGGCCATACCCTCAAAGGACGAGGCGCATCAGAGGCCTGCCGTCCTTGCGCTTCGCAACTTCCGAAAATCCGGCTGCCTCGAATATGCGCTGCGAGCCGACATAGAGGCCGACGGACTTCGATTGCTTCGTACGCTCGATCGGACAGCCTTCCAGCAGGCGCGCGCCGGACGCGCGGGCGAAATTCACGGCCTCCGACAACATGCGATGACTGTGTCCCTTGCCGCGATCCTTCGAATTCATGAAGAAACAGCTCACTGCCCAGACCGAGCTGTCCTCCGCATCGGCGGGATCGAGCGGGCGTGACACTGTTTTCGGCGAGTTCCATTGCGGCAGCTCGCTACGCGGACCGACCTGCACCCAGGCAATCGGCTGCCCGTCGATATAGCCTAGAAGCCCGGGCGGCGGCCCTACCGCGATGCGTTCCTCGATCAACTGCTTCTTTGCCATCGCATCCATCGTCTTGCGCTGCGATGTCGGGACGCGGAAATAGGTGCACCAGCAGCCATAGCAGGCGCCGCTTGGTCCGAATAACGTCTGGAAATCGTCCCAGCGATCCGGCGTCAACGGCTGTACGCTTAAATTCTGCACTCCCGCCTCCCCAACAGTTTCCGGGCTTGAGACTCGCAAGTTTAAAACATAAAGTAGCGATGTTCAATTTTTGTTCTCGCTCGATGACCCATGCGCCCGACAAGATTTCCGGCTTCTGTCGCGATTGCTTGAGCGAGCAATCGGCCACGCGCACGCGCTGTCGGAACTGCGGCAGCCCTCGCCTCGTCTACCATCGGGAGCTTTACGCGCTGACGCTGGCGCATATTGATTGCGATGCCTTCTATGCGTCGATCGAGAAGCGTGACAATCCGGAGCTCGCCGACAAGCCTGTCATCGTCGGCGGCGGCAAGCGCGGCGTCGTCTCCACCGCCTGCTATATCGCCCGCATCCACGGGGTGCGTTCCGCCATGCCGATGTTCAAGGCGCTGGAAGCTTGCCCGCAAGCCATCGTCATTCGTCCAAACATGGAAAAATACGTCCGCGTCGGCCGCGAGGTTCGGGGCATGATGCAGGAGCTGACGCCGCTGGTTCAGCCACTTTCGATCGACGAAGCCTTTCTCGAGCTCGACGGCACACAGCGGCTCCATCACGATCCGCCGGCCCGCATCCTGGCGAAATTTGCCAAACGGGTGGAGCGGGAAATCGGCATCACAATCTCGGTCGGGCTTTCCTATTGCAAGTTCCTTGCCAAGGTGGCCTCCGACCTGCAGAAGCCGCGCGGCTTCTCCGTCATCGGCCGCGAAGAGGCTCTCTCCTTCCTGGAGCCCCGGCCGGTCACGACCATATGGGGGGTCGGCAAGGCCTTTGCCGCAGCGCTTGAAAGCGACGGCATCCGTACCATCGGCCAATTGCAGGCCATGGAGGAAGGCGATCTCATGCGTCGCTACGGCGTCATCGGGCAGCGGCTTTTCCGCCTCTCGCGCGGTATCGACGACCGAACCGTGCATCCCAACGAAGCGGCAAAGAGCGTGTCTTCCGAAACCACCTTCTTCGACGATATCTCCCGCCATGACGATCTCGTGCCGATCCTGCGCGACCTCTCGGAGAAAGTTTCGCGCCGCCTGAAACGCAGCGACATCGCCGGCCAGACCGTGGTGCTGAAGCTGAAAACATCAGATTTCAAGACCCGAACGCGCAATCGCCGCCTGGAGGATCCGACACAGCTTGCGGACCGGATTTTCCGTACAGGATTGCGCATGCTCGAGCATGAGACTGACGGCACGAAGTTCCGCCTCATCGGCATCGGTGTTACCGATCTCGGCGACGCCGGGCGTGCGGACCCGCCCGATCTTATCGATGTGCAGGCCACGCGACGGGCCGCTGCGGAAGCAGCCATGGACAAGCTCCGAGAAAAATTCGGCAACAAGACTGTCGAGACCGGCTACACGTTTGGCGACAAACGCCATAAATAACAATTCTTTAGCACAAGTCACCAAATGGTGATTTTTGACTGTGCCGCAAATAATTGCGCTACGCGCGCGATTCTTTAGCGCGAGAAAGCTCGGATTCAAACTTTTTTGGTAAATTTCCATTAGGACTTGGATTCTGTAACTTCCGAACGGCGCGGATCCGCCGTCGATTGTGTTTTGCGTACGGGTTCCTATGCGTCTATCGGCTGTATCGACCATTTTTCTTGCCTGCCTGACGATTTCAGGCTGCGCCGCCCGAGGTGAGCGCGAAGCCGCGCAAGCCGCCCCGCCCTCCAAGGAATTGACGGGCTCCATCGCAAAGACCAGCAGACCGACGCCGTCCGTCGAAATCGGCGAGACGGTTTCGCGCGTCGAGCGGCAACAGGCGCTCGCAGTCGCCATGCCGACGAATCTGCGGCCGGAGGGGATCATGCCTTCCGACCAGAGTAACGACGATACGCCCGTGCCGCTGCAACGGCCGCTCGCCATGCTCTCGCCATCGAACCCGATGCCCCGCGCTCTGCGACAGCAGCCGATGCAGATCTACAGCCATCGTTTCCGCGATGCGAAGCCGATCAACTTCGGTACGTCCACCTCGCCCCGCAAGCTCGCGGTCCATGGCGTCGACGTCTCGCGCTGGCAGGGCGAGATCGACTGGGATACGCTGCGCACCCAGGGTGCGAACTTCGTCTATATCAAGGCGACGGATGGCGGCGATCATCTCGATCCCATGTTCAAGAAGAACTGGCGGGCCGCTCAGCAGGCCGGCCTGAAGCATGGCGCCTATCATTTCTTCTATTGGTGCCGGACTGCCGGAGAGCAGGCCGACTGGTTCATCCGCAACGTCCCGAAGGAGGCCGGCGCTCTTCCGCCTGTTATCGACGTGGAATGGAACGGCGAGTCGAGCTGCAAACGGCGCCCCTCGCGTGAGCAGGTTCTCGCCAAGATGCAGGTGTTCATGGACAAGCTGGAAAAGCATTACGGTCAGCGTCCGATCGTCTACACCGCGCCGGATTTCTATCGCGACAATCTGAGTGGCGAGCTGCTCAACTATCCCTTCTGGCTGCGCGCTGTGGCTCAACATCCGTCCAAGGTCTATCCCGGCCGCAAATGGCTGTTCTGGCAATATTCCGGCTCTGGCGTATCGCACGGCGTCGAGGGCAGGATCGACCTCAACGCCTTCCACGGCAGCGAGCAGGACTGGCACAATTGGGTGGCCTCCAGCGTCCACTGATCCTTCGAAAGTCCAAGATTTCAGGCATCGCCGAAGCAGAGTTTGACCACTCCGCTTCGGCGATGCCGCATTTGGCTGCAGTGAAGCAGGCTCGCGCTTTCGTGCGCCCAGCAAAGCACCACCTTTCAGCAAGTCTTCCTTAAACTTCGAAGTCTAACCTTGGCCGCAACGAGTATTGCGTTTTGGTTGTGTCTATGAAGCCATTTTTGTTGCTTGGGCTCGCGCTATTGTCGGCCACCGCCCTTTCTCATCCCGTCTTTGCTGCGCCGGATGCCCGCACCCTGCAGATCGTAGTGTCGAAAGACAGGCAGTCGCTTGCGGTCTATGACGGCGACCAGGTGATCGCGACCTCGAAGGTTTCGACCGGCAAACGCGGCCATACGACGCCGAGCGGCATCTTCTCCATTCTGGAAAAGAAGGTTTATCACGAGTCCAATCTCTATTCGGCTGCGCCCATGCCCTTCATGCAAAGGCTAACATGGTCAGGCATCGCACTGCACGAATCGAACTCGGTTCCGAATTATCCGGCATCCCATGGCTGCGTGCGTATGCCAAAAGCCTTCGCCAAGATGCTCTACCAGATGACCGAGCGCGGCGTACATGTGGTCATCGCCAATCAGCCGCTGGTGCCGCAGCCCTTCGAAAACGCGATGCTGTTCCAGCCGCTGGCTGCTCCGCCGCCGGCATTGTTTTCCGGCATTGAACTGCGGCCGATGACCGCGAGCTTTCTGCAGCAAGGGCAACCCCTGCAGGTTGCGACAAACGATGTTACCTCGATCCAGATACCGAAGGTTCAGGAGATCGTTGCGCGCCCTGCCGATCCCGCTCCGCTCAGCATTCTCATCACCCGGCGCGGCTTGCGCGAAAACGTGCGCGACCTTCAGGGCATCCTGAATGGCATGGGCTTCATCACCGGAACGCCTGACGGCATGCTCGGGCCGGCGACGGTGCAGGCGATCGAAGACTTCAAGAAGGCGCATGATATCAAGACTACAGGCGGCCTCGTCAGCCCTGCGCTGATGAAGGCCGCCTATGCTGCCGCCGGCAAGGGCGAGCCGCCGAACGGTGCCATCATGGTCCGCCAGAACTTCAAGCCGCTCTTCGAAGGTCCGGCCATCATCGCAGAACCGCAGGAAGCGCTCGGCGTGCATTTCTTCACCGCCAACGCGATCGACCGTATCAGCGGCAAGGCCGACTGGTTCGGCATGACGCTCGAAGAAGATCTGAGCAAGCAGACGAAGAAGCGCTATGGCATCACCAGCGAGGAGCAATCACAATCGCTCGATGCCGCCGGGCAGGCGCTCAGCCGCATCACCATTCCCGACGATGTCCGCCACCGCATCGAGGATATCCTGACGGCCGGCTCGTCGCTGACGATTTCCGACACCGGCGTTGGTCCTGAAACCGGCAACGAAACCGATTTCATCACCATCACCAATAACGGCGCGTTGGGTAAGAAGGGCTAAACCAATTCGACGTCGATGACACCCGGCGCCGTACGCAATGCGGCAGCGATTTCCGGCGTGATGCGATATTTCTCCGGCAAGGCCACCTCGACCTCGCGCATCCCTTCCTCCTTGATGACGATGAAGGAGACGAGGCCGTCGCCCTTGGCATTCAGATGCGCGGCAACCGCCTTCAGCGGCCCGGAATCGCGGACATAGACGCGCAGCGCCTTCTGCATCTGCAGCGACTTTTCCTCCAGCGATTGCGCCGTCTGCAGGCGCAGGCTGATGCCTTCCGGGCGCTCATCCGCTTGGGCCGTGATGACGAAGGATTTGCCGACTTCGAGAACGTCGCGATACTGGTTCAATGTTTCCGAGAAGAGCACGGCTTCGAACTGACCGGAAGCATCGGAGAAAACGAAGATGCCCATCTTGTTGCCGGTGCGCGTCTTGCGCTCCTGCTTCGAGATGACAGTGCCGGCAAGGCGGCCGTTGCTCGCGCCCTGCTTCACCGCAGCGGAGAAATCCGCGAAGGGCTGCACGCGCATCTTGTCGAGAACGCTCTTGTAGGTGTCGAGCGGATGCGCCGTCAGATAAAAGCCGAGCACCTGGAATTCGCGCAGCAGCCGTTCCGAGGCAAGCCAGGGCGTGTAGGATGGGAACACGATCTTTTCCGGGCCTGAGGCAGCGCTTCCGAACATGTCGTGCTGGCCGCTGCGCTTGTTTTCCTGCGCCACCTGGGCATAGCCCATGATGCGGTCGAGGCCGGCGATCAGCTGGGCGCGGTCGATTTCGAAGCAATCGAAAGCGCCGGCGCAGATCAGGCTTTCCAGAACGCGGCGATTGATCTGCTTGGGATCGATGCGCAGGCAGAAATCCTCGATGCCGGCAAAGGGCTGGTCGCCGCGCACTTCGACGATATGATCGACGGCGGATTCACCAACGCCCTTGATGGCCGCCAGCGCGTAATAGATGCGGTTGTCGCCGGTTTCAAAATGGCGGAACGAAGTCTGCACCGAAGGCGCAATGACCTCGATGCCCAGGCGCTTGGCATCCTGACGGAAGTCGTTGACCTTTTCGGTGTTGGACATATCGAGCGTCATCGACGCTGCCAGGAACTCCACCGGATAGTGGGCCTTCATATAGGCGGTCTGGTAGGAGACGATGGCGTAGGCAGCCGCGTGCGATTTGTTGAAACCGTAATTGGCGAATTTCGCCAGCAGATCGAAGATGACGTCAGCCTGCCCCTTCGAAACCTCGTTTTTGATGGCACCATCGACGAAGCGCTCGCGCTGCTGGTCCATCTCGGCCTTGATCTTCTTACCCATGGCGCGGCGCAGAAGATCGGCCTCACCGAGCGAATAGCCCGAGAGCACCTGGGCGACCTGCATCACCTGCTCCTGGTAGACGATAACGCCCTGGGTTTCTTTCAGCAGGTAATCGATCTTCGGATGGATCGATTCGATCTCTTCCTCGCCGTGCTTGCGGGCGTTATAGACCGGAATATTCTCCATCGGGCCAGGACGATAGAGCGCCACTAGCGCGATGATGTCCTCGATGCAGTCCGGGCGCATGCCGATCAGCGCCTTGCGCATGCCCGCACTTTCCACCTGGAACACGCCGACCGTCTCACCGCGCGAGAGCATGTCGTAGCTCTTTTTGTCATCGAGCGGGATGCTGGCCAAATCAATCGAGACGCCGCGCTTGGCGACGAAATCGACGGCCGTCTTCAGAACCGTCAACGTCTTCAGACCAAGGAAGTCGAACTTGACGAGACCGGCCTGCTCCACCCATTTCATGTTGAACTGAGTGACCGGCATGTCCGAGCGCGGATCGCGGTACATCGGCACGAGCTTCGACAGCGGACGGTCGCCGATGACGATACCGGCGGCGTGTGTCGAGGCGTGGCGATAAAGGCCTTCGATCTTCTGGGCGATGTCGAGAAGGCGGGCGACGACCGGCTCCTTGTCCGCCTCCTCCTGCAGGCGCGGCTCCTCCTCGATCGCCTTGCTAAGCGGCGTGGGATTGGCGGGATTGTTCGGCACCAGCTTGCAGATCTTGTCGACCTGGCCATAGGGCATTTCCAGCACGCGGCCGACGTCGCGCAAGGCGGCGCGCGCCTGCAGCGATCCGAAGGTGATGATCTGCGCCACCTGCTCGCGGCCATATTTGGCCTGCACATAGCGGATCACCTCTTCGCGCCGGTCCTGGCAGAAGTCGATATCGAAGTCCGGCATCGAGACGCGTTCCGGATTAAGGAAGCGCTCGAACAGCAGCGAGAAGCGCAGCGGATCGACGTCGGTGATGGTCAGCGCATAGGCGACCAGCGAGCCCGCGCCGGAACCGCGGCCGGGGCCGACAGGGATGTCGTGGCGCTTGGCCCACTTGATGAAGTCGGCAACGATCAGGAAGTAGCCGGGGAACTTCATACGCTCGATGACGCTGAGTTCGAATTCCAGCCGCTCGCGATAGTCCTTTTCCTCATAACCCGGCGCCATGCCGAGCGAGGAGAGACGCTGGTCGAGCCCTTCGACGGCCTGGGCCCGCAACTCCGCCGATTCGGCACGTTCGGCCTCCTCCGCATCATCGGTAGCCCCGGTGAAGCGCGGCAGGATCGGCTTGCGCGTCTTCAGGATGAAGGAGCAACGACGGGCGATCTCGACGGTGTTTTCCAGCGCCTCTGGCAAATTGGCGAAGAGCTTGGCCATATCGGCGCGGCTTTTCAGATAGTGATCCGGGGTCAGGCGGAAGCGCGTATCGTCCGAGACGATGGCGTTGTGGGCCACCGCCATCAGTGCGTCGTGCGCATCATAATCATCGCGCGTGGGGAAAAAAGCTTCGTTGGTCGCAACGAGCGGAATCTCATGCTCGTAAGCCATCGCGATCATCTTCTGTTCGTGGCGACGATCATAAGTGCCATGACGCTGCAATTCGACATAAAGCCTGTTGCCGAACTGTCGTTTCAGTGCCAGCAGCCGGGAGAGCGCCTGTGCGGCATGCCCTTCCTTCAGGGCCATATCGACCGGGCCGGTCAACGAACCGGTGAGCGCGATCAGGCCTTCCGTGCCGATCTCTTCCAGCCAAGATGCAGCGACGTGAACGGCATGATTGCCTTCGCCGCCGAGATAGGCACGGCTGACGAGATCGACGAGGCGTTCATAGCCCTCTTCCGTCGCAGCAAGAAGGACGATGGACGGCAGCTTTGCCAAAGCCTGTTGCGGCCCGCGCTTTTCGCCCTCGCCGCCATCTTCCATATCGATCGATACCTGGCAGCCGATGATCGGCTGCAGCCCTTCGTCCATCGCCTTTTGCGAGAACTCCAGAGCGACGAAAAGATTGTTGGTATCGGTAATCGCGATGGCAGGCTGGCTGTCGCCGGCAGCCTTGGCCAAGATCTTCTTGAGCGGCAATGCGCCCTCTAGCAGAGAATAGGCGGAATGAACCCTAAGGTGTACGAATTCCGGCATCTCGCCGACCGGAACAACTGCGCCACCCATATCCGCCATATCAAACCCTTCCGCATGCTCAGATGAATCGGCGGCATTTTCGGCATTGCGGATCAGAAAGTCCATAAGTTGCTCCCATCAAATACGGGAGCAGCATGTGCATATGGGGGATAAAACTTACATCGCCATCATGATCAGGGAAAAGCTGGCAACGAACATGACGATGGAAGTGAATGCTGCAACGTCTCGAATAATGTCGGTCATTTACGCGCTCCTTACTCGTTATGTTTCTTTTTTGTTCTATTTTTGTTCGAGAGTCAATAGAAGCATCAATAAATTTCATCAGGCGGTTTTTCAGCTCTCCGATAGACGCCGGGGCAACCCGAGGCTATGCAAAGGCGAATAGGGAGATCACGATGAAATCACTTGGCTGCGTTCTCATTCTTCTGTCGCTTACAACCGCCGTCCGTGCCGAGGACGTCATCGCACCAAACCGCATCGTCGATGCCGTGATCGGCGACTGGAACAAGGACGGCAATGCGGACCTTGCCCTTCTGGTGGCACCCGCTCCAGGCGATGAGGCTGACACTTCCATCGGGATCTACATCTATCTGCGCGACCGTGAACATTCTTTGCTGCAACTCGCCGTAAACGCGCCGGATAAGATATGGGGCAGAGCCGCGCCGGATGGCATTTACGGCCAGGAGCCATCGATCGCCGCGCTGCCGAACGGCTCAATCGCGATCACCTCGCAAAATGATGCCATCGGGCGCGATCGCTGGCACCAGACGTTGACGCTCGCCTATCGCAACAACAGCTTCGTGGTTGCCGGCTACACCTACGACTCCCGTGATACGCTCGAACCGGACAACAGCCATAGCTGCGATTACAATGTGCTGACCGGCAAGGTGACGAAGGATGGCAAGACACTGAAGGCCGATGCCAAGACCGTCACAATTCAGGACTGGCAGGACGACATCGGGCAGAAGGCTTGTGGCAACAGCCAATAAGTGACTTTGTTCTCTTTTTGTTCTTTACAAAATATTCGATCAGTGGCATCGTTTGCGCTCACCAACATTGGAGAGGGTCATGCCGGATCTTGCCGAGCTGAACGATTTTATTGTCGTCGCCAAAGCCGAGACCTATGTCGGCGACGGGGAGAGATTGCCATCCTGCCGCAGCGGTTCGCATGACATCGGCTTTACGAGCGGCCGCTGGCGTTATCTCGACAGCTATTTTGGCGGCACGGATTTCGCCGGACAGGAGCTTGTCTGGCAGGATGACGAGCCGGTCTGGGCCATGAATTATTTCGGCCATATCGTCGAGCCCGATCTCATCGACGGGAGGCGTGCCGGCATGGTCATCAAGGCGGCGCTGCTGCGCCTTTATCTGGATGAAAAACGCTTTCTCGGAGGCTTCGAGTTCGAACACGCGTTCGGCCGCTATATCGACCAAAGCACGGGAACCTGCAGCCATTTCATCGGCCATGAGGCCATCATGGTGAACGGGCGCAAGGCCTATGAGCTGGATTATCGCGGCGGCCTGATCGTTCCCTAAAGCACGTCGCGATATTTCAGATTCGCTTCCTGTGCTTTAGGTCTTTGATTTTGCACATGTGGTTGTCGTAAAACCGCTACGCATTTTTGCGCGACGTGCTTTAACGAGCGATCAGACTTCAACCACCTTGCCATCGCTCAGCGTGACGCGACGATCCATGCGGGCGGCAAGCTCATGATTGTGCGTGGCAATCAGGGCCGCAAGGCCCGATTGGCGCACCAGCGCTTCCAGTGCATCGAAGACGTAATGAGCCGTGTCCGGATCGAGGTTGCCGGTTGGTTCGTCCGCCAGCAGCACCAGCGGCGCATTGGCGACGGCGCGAGCGATCGCCACGCGCTGCTGCTCGCCACCAGAGAGCTCGGCCGGGCGATGATCGGCGCGGTGACCGATACGCATGTAATCGAGAAGCTGGGCGGCACGCGCGCTGGCATCCTTGCGCGAAAGACCGGAAATGAGCTGCGGCATCATGATGTTCTCGAGAGCCGAGAACTCCGGCAGCAGGTGGTGAAACTGGTAGACGAAGCCGATCTCGCTGCGGCGGACAGCCGTGCGCTTGTCATCCGACAAGGCTTCGCAGGCCTGGCCGTTGACGAGCACCTCGCCGCCATCCGGATGCTCAAGCAGGCCGGCGACATGCAGGAGTGTCGATTTTCCCGTGCCTGATGGAGCGACCAGCGCCACCATCTCGCCGCTGCGCAAGGTGAAATCAGCACCCTTCAGGATCGACAGGCGCGTCTCTCCCTGCCCGTAATGACGCTCCACGCCAGAGAGCTGGAGAACGACGTTGCGTTTCATCAAATGCGGTATCCTTATTCGTAGCGCAGCGCCTGCACCGGATCGAGCCGCGAGGCACGCCAGGCCGGAAAGATGGTGGCAAAGAAGGACAGAGTGAGCGCCATCACAATGACGGAGATGGTCTCACCGAGATTCATCTGGGCCGGCAATTTGCTGAGGAAATAGACTTCCGGATTGAAGATCACTGTGCCCGAAATCCAGGAGAAGAACTGGCGGATGGACTCGATGTTCAAGCAGACCAGGACACCGAGTACGACGCCCGCAAGCGTGCCGACGACGCCGATCGCCGCCCCCGTCATGAAGAAGATGCGCATGATCGCGCCCGAGGTCGCACCCATGGTGCGCAGGATGGCGATATCGCTGCCCTTATCCTTCACCAGCATGATGAGGCCCGAAATGATGTTCAACGCAGCGACGAGGACAATCAGCGTCAGGATCATGAACATCGTATTGCGCTCGACCTGCAGGGCCGAGAAGAAGGTGGCATTGACCTGCCGCCAGTCCGTCAGGAAAATCTGCCGCCCGGCCGCCTCCTCGATCTTCGGTCTGAGATCGTCGACGTCATCGGGATTGGTGATGAAGAGCTCGATCTTCTCGACGATGCCCTCGGCATTGAAGAAGACCTGTGCCTCCTCGAGCGGCATGAAGACGACGGAGGAATCATATTCCGACATGCCGACTTCGAAGATGCCGGAGATCGTATAGGCTTTGACGCGCGGATTGACACCAAAGGGCGTGACGTCGCCATCCGGCGCCGTGAGCGTGATCTGATCGCCAACCGTCAGACCCAATTGCCGCGCCAGCCGGCTGCCAACCAGGACACCCTGTCCCGAAGCGAAACCAACCATGTCTCCGGAAACGATGTGATCGGAGACCGATTTGAGCTTGGTCAAATCCTCCGAGCGGATGCCGCGCACCAGTGCGCCGGTGCCGGAGCCGCCGCGGCCGGAGGCAAGCGTTTCGCCCTCGACGAGCGGCAAGGCCATCGTAACGCCAGGAACTGCGGAAAATTTCTTCGCCAGATCGGCATAATCGTTCAACGGCGAATCGATCGGCTGAACAACGACATGACCATTGAAACCGAGAATCTGCTTGAAGAGCTCGGCACGGAAACCGTTCATCACGGCCATGACGATGATCAGCGCCGCAACGCCGAGCATGATGCCGACCAGAGAGAAGCCGGCAATGACCGAAATCGAGGCTTCCTTGCGCCGGGAGCGAAGGTAGCGCCAGGCCACAAGCCGCTCGAAACCGGAAAACGGGCGAGACGATGGGCCGGCCTTGAACGAATTTTCCTGCTGTTCCACTGCCGCGCTCACCGCCATTCGCCTTCCATCCTTTAGTATCGTCAATCAGCCTGCCAGCCGATTGATCGCTGCCTCGACCGTCATCGTCTCGCGAGCGCCGGTCTTGCGGTCCTTCACTTCCACTTCGCCGCTCGCAATCGAACGCGGGCCGACGATGATCTGCACAGGCACACCGATCAGATCGGCCGTTGCGAATTTCGTTCCGGCGCGCTCGTCGCGATCGTCGTACAGCACGTCCTTGCCGGCCTTCGACAATGCGGCATAGACCGTTTCGCAAGCCTCGTCACAGGCTTGGTCGCCGGCCTTCATGTTGATCACCACGACATCAAACGGCGCGACCGAAGCCGGCCAGATGATTCCGTTCTCATCATGCGATGCTTCGATGATGGCGGGAACAAGGCGTGTCGGACCAATACCGTAAGATCCCATGTGGACAGCATGTTCCTTGCCGTCCGGACCCTGCACCTTGGCACCCATAGGCTCGGAATATTTCGTGCCGAAATAGAAGATATGACCGACCTCGATGCCGCGCGCCGACAGGCGATCGCCTTCCGGAATGGCGTTGAAGGCGGCTTCGTCGTGCATTTCCGAGGTCGCGGCGTAGACCGAGGTCCACTTGTCGAAGATGCTCTTCAAGCCGGCGACATCATCGAAATTCGTGTCTTCACCAGGAATGTCGAAATTGACGAAATCCTTGTGGCAGAAGACCTCCGACTCGCCGGTATCGGCAAGAATGATGAATTCGTGGCTGAGATTGCCGCCGATCGGGCCAGTGTCGGCCCGCATCGGGATTGCTCTCAGGCCGAGGCGATTGAAGGTGCGCAAGTAAGCGGCGAACATCTTGTTATAAGATTGTACGGCGCCTTCCTGCGTTAGATCGAAGGAATAGGCATCCTTCATCATGAATTCGCGCGAGCGCATCGTGCCGAAACGCGGACGGATTTCGTCACGGAACTTCAGCTGGATGTGATAGAGGTTCAGCGGCAAGTCCTTGTAGGACTTGATGTATGACCGGAAGATGTCGGTGACCATCTCCTCATTGGTCGGACCATACAGCATGGGCCGATCCTGCCGATCCTTGATGCGCAGCATCTCCTTGCCGTAGGCGTCATAGCGGCCGCTTTCCTGCCAAAGCTCGGCCGACTGCAGTGTCGGCATCGACAGCTCGATGGCGCCGGAACGGTTCTGTTCCTCGCGGATGATCTTGTTGACCTTGTCCAGCACGCGTTTGCCCAATGGCAGCCAGGAATAGATGCCTTGCGACTGCTGACGGATCATGCCGGTGCGCAGCATGAGCCTATGGGAAACAATTTCAGCCTCCTTGGGATTTTCCTTCAGGATGGGCATGAAGTAACGAGACAGACGCATGACGCTTGTTCCAGATTGTTTGACGTTCCGCTGAGGGTGGAATCGTTAGCAAATTATGTACTGGAGGCAGTTCATAACTGCTTCGGCGCAGGAAGGAAACCCGCATTCTTCAACAGAAGAATTTGACAAAAGCCCGAGAATACAGGGGATAGAGCCTATTTTCGATGTTTCGAAAAAGCGCACGTTTATAAGGATTTACGACGGAAATTCGTCAACAGAAAAATTCTGCGCGGCTGTAGCAAAAAAGCAAAAAAAAGGATGACAAAGCTCAATGTTTGAGCTAATTTTAGCTCACAAAAGAGGCAAGAAGGCTAAATTCTTGCCGTTTCGCGGTCAAGTCTTGGGAGGATCAGATCTTAGGCGCGCTCGTTCGCTGCCCCGGTAACGGATAAGGATCACGCGATACTTTAAAACAAGGCTTATAGCCTTGTTTTTTTTTGCTTTCTCAGCGCCTCAATGTGCCATGACTTGCCCGGAACCTTTGGTTCGCTCTTCAGCTGAAATAATATACATGACCTGCAAATTCTTTGCGCCACCCTCATGACAGGCGTGTGACGAATTGATGGCGATCGCGAGGCGCCCGTATTCCAGGCGCCTTTCATCTACAATTTTCGTAGATCACTTGTAGCTTGGAACGATCCGCGGGATGGAATCTATACTCAGGCCGAAGTAGCGCGAGGCGACATACCAGGCGCCATAGATGAACGCCGATACAAGTGTCGTGACCAGCACAACCCGCCATGCACGAAATTTCGTCGGCGCGCTTTCGACTGTGCCGAGGATCACATGTTCATCCTCGGCCTGGGTTCGCAGGCCGAAAGGCAGGACGGCGAAAAGCGTGATCCACCAGATGACGAAATAGACGGCGAAACCGGCGGCAATCTGCTGTGCCATTATACTCCCTTCGAGACGAGTTTGTCGCCTCTTCCTCTTCCAAGCTGCTTATAGGGGCAAAGCAGTCGTCTTTCAAAGCACCGATCAGCGCTTTAGTGTCACACTTGCTCAAGTTCGATGAGCGTGCCGAAGAAATCCTTGGGGTGCAGGAAGAGCACAGGCTTGCCATGCGCGCCGATTTTCGGCTCGCCATTGCCTAGCACGCGCGCTCCTTTTGCGACCAGCTGGTCGCGCGCCGCAAGGATATCCGCAACCTCGTAGCAGATATGGTGCATACCCCCATCCGGGTTCTTGGCGAGGAAGGCAGCGATAGGCGAGATTTCGCCGAGGGGCTCGAGCAGCTCGACCTTGCTGTTCGGCAGCTCGACGAAAACCACGGTGACGCCGTGCTCCGGCAATGACTGCGGCGCAGATACAGTTGCGCCGAGCGTTTCGCGATAGGCTCTGGAAGCTGCCGCGATATCGGGAACGGCGATCGCGATGTGATTGATGCGTCCCAACATGGCTCTCTCCTCCCCGAGGCGACCTCAGCCGCCAGTGCGTGTCACGAATACCGTCACGAGCGGCTTCTTGCCCCAGCCCTGGTTGGCAGCGGCACGCACTGCACGGCGAACGGCCTCCTGCAGCATGTTGAGATCCTTGCGGCGAGCGCGGGGAATACTCTCGATGGCGCTGACAATGGCGTCGAAGAGAGTGTCTTCCATCTCCTCGCCTTCGTCATCATATGCCGGCAGGCCGATGGGCACGAGATCAGGATCGCCGACGATGTCGTAACGGGCATCGAGCACGACGTTGACGGCGACATGGCCGACATAGGAGAGCTTCTTGCGCTCGCCGATGCCCATCTCGTCGAAATCGCCGATCAGGATACCGTCCTTGAAAATGCGGCCATGCGGCGCTTCGCCGATCACCTCGACCGGACCCGGTGCCAGGCGCAGAACATCGCCATTGCGCACACGCGGCACGGTGGCAATGCCGCTCTGTTCGGCCAGTTCCTTATGCGCAGTCAGATGCGTCGCCTCGCCATGCACGGGTACGACGACTTTCGGGCGCGTCCATTCATACATCTTCTGCAGCTCGTTGCGCCGGGGATGCCCGGAGACGTGGACGAGCGCTTCGGCGTCCGTCACCACATGCACACCCTGCTCGATCAGGCCGTTCTTGATGTCCTGGATAGCCTTCTCATTGCCGGGAATGGCGCGCGAGGAAAAGACGACGATATCGCCTGATGCCAATGCGACATTGCGCATCTCATCCCGGGCGAGCTTGGCGAGGGCAGCGCGCGGCTCGCCCTGGCTGCCGGTCAGGATCACCACGACCTTGTCGCGCGGGATATAGCCATATTCGTCTTCGGCGATGAAAGGCTTGATGCCTTCCATGAGACCGATATCGCGGGCGACATCGACCACGCGCTTCAGCGAACTGCCGAGCAGCAGCACTTCGCGACCGGCGGCCTCGGCGGCCTCGGCGACGGTGCGGATACGGCCGACATTCGACGAGAAGGTGGTGATCGCCACCCTGCCCTCGGCATCCTCGATGATCTTGCGCAGGCTTTCGGAAACGTCCTTCTCCGAGGGCGAAACACCATCGCGCAGCGCATTGGTGGAATCGCACATCAGCGCCAGCACGCCCTCTTCGCCAAGCTGACGGAACCGGGTCTCGTCGGTCAGCGGACCGAGCGACGGCTCGTGATCGATCTTCCAGTCACCCGTGTGAACGACATTGCCGAGCGGCGTGCGGATCATCAGCGACATCGGCTCGGGGATCGAATGGTTGACGGCAACGCCTTCGATCTCGAACGGGCCGACATTGATGCGGTCGCCGGCCTTGAACAGCGTCACCGGGATCTCGCCCATCGACTTCTCGTAATCGCGCTTGGCTTCGAGAAGGCCGGCAGTGAAGGCGGAGGCGTAGATCGGAACATTGAGCCCCGGCCAGAGATCGTTCAGCGCGCCGTAATGGTCCTCGTGGGCATGGGTGATGATGATGCCCTTGAGGTTCTTGCGTTCCTTGGCGAGGAAACGGATATCCGGCAATACGAGATCGACTCCAGGCAGATCCGGGCCCGGGAAAGTAACGCCGCAATCGACCATGATCCACTGGCGCTGCTCCGCCGGACCATAGCCGTAGAGCGCGAGATTCATGCCGATTTCGCCGACGCCGCCGAGGGGCAGAAACACCAGTTCGTCTTGTTTCGCCATGTGGTCCCTACCCATTACCTAAAGAAAACGTCGCCTGCGGCAATCGGCATGATCCTGCCGTCCTCAGTCTCGAGCATCAACAAGCCATTATCATCGATTCCGGAGAAATGACCCAAAATTGAGCGATCCGGCAGATTTACCGTGATCTTTTCTCCGATGCCGCATGCAAATTCGCGCCAGCGCGCGGTGATCTCCCGAATGCCCTTGCCGCGGTTCCAGACATCCAGTGCCTCGGACATAGCAGCATAGAGATGGGCAAACAGCTCGTCCGGCGACACCATCGAGCCCTGCTGTCTCAGGCAGGTGACGGGATACATCGGATTATCGGGCATGACGGCAATATTGATGCCGATGCCGATGACGAGCGCATAACGGCCGTCCGGCAGAGCCTCGCCTTCGATCAGGATGCCGCAGGTCTTCTTGCGGCCGATCAGGATATCGTTCGGCCACTTGATCTCGGCCGGTTCAGCTGCGAGCGGCAACACGCTGCGCACAGCCTGATGCACGGCGACTGCGACAGCAAGCGGCAGAGACCCGAGGCGGTCCATGGGAGCGGGATCGATCAGAAGGAGAGAGGCGTAGAGATTACCGGCTTCAGATACCCAGGGCCGGCCGCGGCGGCCGCGTCCACCGGTCTGGCGCTCGGCAGTCACCCAAAGGTTTCCTGGGTCACCGGCGCGCGCGCGTTCAAGGCAGACGCTGTTTGTGGACGAGGTTTCCCGAAGAGCATCGTGCCGGAAGTCGGCGAGCGACTTCCGGCTATTCATATCAGACGCCATCAAAACAACGTCGCAGCAGCAAGATCGGCAGCACCGCCGATTACGCCGCCGAAGAAGACGTAGGCAATGACGAACAGGCCGGAGAGACCGAAGACGAGGCGCAGCGAACCGGCGGTCCGTGCGAATTCGTCCTTGGCTTCATCGAACCACATCACCTTGATGACGCGCAGATAGTAGTAAGCGCCGACGACCGAAGCCAGAACGCCGATGATGGCAAGCGCATAGAGATGCGCCTGGATGGCGGCGACGAAGACGAAGTACTTTCCGAAGAAGCCGGCGAGCGGCGGGATGCCGGCGAGCGAGAACATCAGCGCCGTCAGCACGACCGCCATGAAGGGGTTGGTCGTGGAAAGGCCGGCGAGATCCTCGATGCTTTCGACCTGACGGCCATCCTTGCGGCGCATCGCCATGATGATAGCGAAGGAGCCGAGCGTCATGACCATGTAGATGACCATGTAGAGCATAACACCGGAGACGCCGGTCTTGGTGCCGGCGGCAAGGCCGACGAGCGCATAGCCCATGTGACCGATCGACGAATAGGCCATCAGTCGCTTGAAGTTGCGCTGGCCGATAGCTGCGAAGGAGCCGAGCACCATCGAGGCGATCGAGATGAAGACGATGATCTGCTGCCAATCGGCCAGGACCGGATGGAAGGCCGTGACCACGATGCGGGTCAGGATCGCCATGGCCGCTACCTTCGGCGCTGCCGCGAAGAAGGCGGTGACGGGCGTCGGCGCGCCTTCGTAAACGTCCGGCGTCCACATGTGGAATGGAACGGCAGAGATCTTGAAGGCAAGGCCTGCAAGCACGAAGACCAGGCCGAAGACGAGGCCGAGCGAACGGGTCTCGGCGCTCAGCGCGGTGGCGATCGCATCGAAGGTCGTGTGGCCAGTGAAGCCGTAAACCAGCGACATGCCGTAGAGCAGCATGCCGGAGGACAGCGCACCGAGTACGAAGTACTTCAGGCCGGCTTCAGTCGACTTCAGGCTGTCGCGGTTGATCGCGGCCACGACGTAGAGCGCCAGCGACTGCAGTTCCAGCGACAGGTAGAGCGAGATCAGGTCATGCGCCGAGATCATCAGCAGGATGCCGAGGGTCGCGAGCACGAGCAGGACCGGGAACTCGAAGCGATCGAGCTGCTGCTCGCGCGCCTGCCCCATGCTGAGGAACATGGCGACGATCGAGCCGATCAGCGCGACGATCTTCATGAAGCGGGAGAAGCCGTCGGCGAGATAGGCGCCGCCATAGGCAAGGCCCTCGCCCGGCACGAAGATGATCCAGAGACCGGCCACCGCGAGGAGCGCGATGGCAAGACCGGTGACCGTGGGTCCCGAACGCTCGCCCGAGAAGACGCCGATCATGAGCAACGCAAGTGCACCGACCGCGAGGATGAGCTCCGGAATGGAAAGATGCAGGCTTGCAAGAATTGTGTCAGCAGTCATGTCGAATAGGTCCCGTCATCAATTCATCGACAGCGCAACATTCTGCGCAGCGTGCAGGGCAGCGGTATAATTGTTCACCAGCAGATCCACCGAAGCCGCCGTGGCATCGAAGATCGGAGCCGGATAGACACCGAAGAGGATCGTCAGCGCGATCAGCGGATAGAGGATCAGCTGTTCACGCGGCGACAGATCGAGAAGCTTCTTCAGATTTTCCTTCTCCAGCGCGCCGAAAATGACGCGGCGGTAGAGCCAGAGAGCGTAAGCCGCCGACAGGATCACGCCGGTCGCGGCGAAGAGCGCAACCCAGGTGTTGGCGCGGAAGACGCCGATCAGGGTCAGGAATTCGCCGATGAAGCCAGAGGTGCCGGGCAGACCGACGTTCGCCATGGTGAAGACCATCATGGCGACGGCATATTTCGGCATGTTGTTGACCAGGCCGCCATAAGCCGCGATTTCGCGGGTGTGGGTACGGTCGTAGATCACGCCGACGCAAAGGAAGAGCGCGCCAGAGACGATACCGTGCGAGAGCATCTGGAAGATCGCACCCTGCACGCCCTGCTGGTTGGCCGCAAAGATACCCATCGTCACATAGCCCATGTGGGCGACCGACGAGTAGGCGATCAGCTTCTTGATATCGTCCTGCATCATCGCGACCAGCGAGGTGTAGATGATGGCGATGACCGAAAGGGCAAAGACGAGCGGCGCGAAATATTCCGAAGCATTCGGGAACATGCCGAGCGAGAAGCGGATGAGACCGTAGCCACCGAGCTTCAGGAGGATGCCCGCCAGGATGACGGAGCCTGCCGTCGGCGCCTGAACGTGTGCATCGGGAAGCCAGGTGTGGACCGGCCACATCGGCATCTTCACCGCGAAGGAGGCGAAGAAGGCAAGCCATAGCCAAGTCTGCAGCTGCGGCGGGAACTTGTAGGCGAGTAGCGTCGGGATATCGGTCGTGCCGGCCTGCCAGTACATGGCCATGATGGCGAGCAGCATCAGCACCGAGCCGAGCAGTGTGTAGAGGAAGAACTTGTAGCTGGCGTAGACGCGATCCTTGCCGCCCCAGACGCCGATGATCAGGAACATCGGGATGAGGCCGGCTTCGAAGAAGACGTAGAACAGCACGATATCCAGCGACACGAACACACCGATCATCATCGTCTCGAGGACGAGGAAGGCGATCATGTAGTCCTTCAGGCGCTTTTCGACCGAGAGCCAGCTTGCGAGCACGCAGAAGGGCATCAGGAAGGTCGACAGGATGACGAACAGCATGGAAATGCCGTCGACGCCCATGTGGTAGCTGATGCCGCCCGTCAGCCACTCATGCTTTTCGACCATCTGGAAACCCGGATTGGCATTGTCGAACCAGATCCAGACGAACAGCGACACGATGAACGTGACGATGGTCGTTGCCAGCGAAATGTTCAGGACGTTCCGGCGGCCATTGGCACCGTTGTCCTGTGTAAACAGCAGGAGAACGACTCCGACCAGCGGCAGGAATGTGACCGTTGAAAGAATGGGCCAATCGGTCATCAGAGGGAACTCCCGAGCATCATCCAGGTAACGAGGGCTGCAATGCCGAGCAGCATCGCGAAGGCATAGTGATAGAGGTAGCCGGTCTGCAGGCGCACGACGCGGTTGGTGACATCGACGACACGGGCGGCAATGCCGTTCGGGCCGATGGTGTCGATGACCCCGATATCGCCCTTCTTCCAGAGGAAGCGGCCAAGCGCCTTGGCGGAACGGACGAAGAGGAAGTCATAAAGTTCGTCGAAGTACCATTTGTTCAACAGGAACTCGTAGAGCACGCGCTGCTGCTGAGCGAGGCGGCGCGGCGTTTCCGGCGACTTGATGTAGAAATACCAGGCGGTGACGAGGCCGAGAAGCATGGCGATGAACGGGCTGAGCTCAACCCACAAAGGCGCATGTTCCATCTCTTCGAGGATCTTGTTGTCCGGGAGCGTGAACAGGGCATGCTTCCAGAATTCCTCGTAGGCGTGACCGACGAAATCGGCGTTGAAATACATGCCGGCACCGACAGCACCGATCGCCAGCAGGTAAAGCGGGATCAGCATGACGTTCGGCGATTCATGCACGTGATGCATGACTTCGTGCGAAGCGCGCGGCTTGCCGAAGAAGGTCATGAAGATCAGGCGCCAGGAGTAGAAGCTGGTGAACATCGCAGCGATGACGAGCAACGTGAAGGCGAAGCCAGCGGCCGCATTGTGCGAGGCGAAAGCCGCCAGGATGATCGCATCCTTCGAGATGAAGCCGGCAAAACCGATATGGGTCAGAGGGATACCGACGCCGGTAATCGCCAGCGTGCCGATGATCATCATCCAGAAGGTCTTCTGGATATGCGGACGCAGGCCACCCATATGACGCATGTCCTGCTCACCATCGACGGCGTGGATGACCGAGCCGGCGCAGAGGAAGAGCAGAGCCTTGAAGAAGGCGTGGGTGAAGAGATGGAAGATCGCAGCGCCATAAGCGCCGACGCCGAGGGCGACGAACATGTAGCCGAGCTGCGAACAGGTCGAGTAGGCGATGACGCGCTTGATGTCGTTCTGTACGAGGCCGACGGTCGCGGCGAAGAAGGCCGTGATCGCGCCGACGATGGTGACGACGGTCAGCGCATCCTGCGACAGTTCGAAGATCGGCGACATGCGGGCGACGAGGAAGACGCCGGCGGTGACCATGGTTGCGGCATGGATGAGTGCGGAAACCGGCGTCGGGCCTTCCATGGCGTCCGGCAGCCAGGTGTGCAGCAGGAACTGCGCCGACTTGCCCATCGCGCCCATGAAGAGCAGCAGGCAGACGGCCGTCAGCGCATGGCCGCGATCGAGATGCATGCCGAAGAGGTTGAGCACGATATCCGTCGGCTGACCGCCCTGCCCGGAAGCAAAGCTCTGAGCATTGCCGAAGATGACGTCGAAATTGATCGAGCCGAAGAGGACGAAGACGCCTGCGATGCCGAGCACGAAGCCGAAGTCGCCGACGCGGTTGACGATGAAGGCCTTCATCGCAGCGGCCGAAGCGGACGGCTTCTTGAACCAGAAGCCGATCAGCAGATACGACGCAAGACCGACGCCTTCCCAGCCGAAGAACATCTGGGCGAGGTTGTCGGAGGTCACCAGCATCAGCATGGCGAAGGTGAAGAGCGAAAGATAGGCGAAGAAGCGCGGACGATGCGGATCGTGGTGCATGTATCCGATCGAATAGACGTGAACCAGGGTCGAGACCGAATTCACGACGATCAGCATGACCGAGGTCAGCGTGTCTACGCGCAGCGACCAGGAGACGTCGATGCCGCCGGACTGGATCCAGCGCAGGACTTCAACCTTGATCGGGCCATCCGTATGGCCGAGCGCCACCGTGAAGAAGACGATCCACGAGAGGACGGCCGCGATGATCATCAGGCCGGTGGTTACATATTCCGAAGCCTTGGCGCCGATCGCGCGGCCGAAAAGGCCGGCGATGATCGCGCCAATCAGGGGAAGAAAGACGATAGCCTTATATAAAAACATAGCTTTATCAGCCCTTCATCACGTTGACGTCTTCAACCGCGATGGAGCCGCGGTTACGGTAGAAGACGACGAGAATTGCAAGACCGATCGCAGCTTCAGCCGCAGCGACGGTCAAAATGAATAGAGCGAAAACCTGGCCGACGATGTCGTTGAGGAACGACGAGAAGGCGACCATGTTGATGTTGACCGCAAGCAATATGAGCTCCACGGACATCAGGATGATGATGACGTTCTTGCGGTTCAGAAAGATACCAAAGACGCCGAGCACGAAGAGGATGGCGCTGACCGTGAGGTAATGGGAAAGTCCGATGACCATGTTCTTGTTCCTTTGATCCTCGTGCCTCGCCTCAGACGCCCTGCCCCGGCTTGACCTTGACCACCTCGACGGCGGTCGCGGGCGTGCGGGCGACCTGTTGGGAAATGTTCTGGCGCTTGATGTGCGTGCGATGCTTCAGCGTCAGCACGATTGCGCCGATCATCGCGACCAGCAGAACCAAGCCAGCGATCTCGAAGAAATAAACGTAGTTGGTGTAGAGCACGTCGCCGAGGGCGGCGGTGTTCGTCCGCTGCGTCAGAGCCGGGATCGGCATGGCGACGGACTTGGCAATGGTCGGCGAAATCACACTGCCGCCGATGACGACGATGAGCTCGGCCGCGAGGATGACGCCGATCAAAGCGCCGATCGGTGCGTATTCCAGAATGCCGGCCCTGAGCTCGGAGAAATCGATATCGAGCATCATGACGACGAAGAGGAAGAGAACCGCCACGGCGCCGACATAAACGACCAGCAGGATCATCGCCAGGAATTCAGCCCCCATCAGCAGGAAGAGGCCGGCCGCGTTGAAGAAAACCAGGATGAGGAACAGGACCGAATGGACCGGATTCCGCGCCGAGATAACCATGAACGCCGACGCCACAGCGACAAAGGCGAAGATATAGAAAAAAAGAGCCTGCAGACCCATGTTGGTGCCTTTTTCGTCTTCCCCCGGGCAGCCGGGAGTTTCCCTGCCCGATGGAGCTCGACCGGACGATAGGTCCGGCAAAGCCCCGGTCTAGATTGAACCGCGACGGCGACAATCGGCCGCCCGTCACGGCATATTCAAAACTCCGCTCAGCGGTACGGCGAGTCGATCGCGATGTTGCGCGCGATTTCGCGTTCCCAGCGGTCGCCATTCTCCAAAAGCCGCGCCTTGTCGAAGTAGAGCTCTTCGCGGGTCTCGGTGGCGAATTCGAAGTTCGGCCCTTCGACGATGGCGTCGACCGGGCATGCCTCTTGGCAGAAGCCGCAATAGATGCACTTCACCATGTCGATGTCGTAACGCACCGTGCGGCGGGTGCCGTCGTTGCGGCGCGGCCCGGCCTCGATGGTGATGGCCTGGGCAGGACAGATGGCTTCGCAAAGCTTGCAGGCGATGCAACGCTCTTCGCCGTTGGGATAGCGGCGCAGCGCATGTTCGCCGCGGAAGCGCGGGCTGACCGGCCCCTTTTCGAAGGGGTAGTTGATCGTTGCCTTCTGCTTGAAGAAGTAACGCATCGACAAAAAGAATGCGCCAACAAATTCCTTGAGGAACAGCGAGCTGACGGCGTTGGAAATTCCGGCCATCTTCAACCTCCAAATCTGCTTGAAGCGAGGATCGACATCATCATGCCCATCCCGTCAGCTTCAGCACGAATGCAACGATAACGACCATGGCGAGCGACAGTGGCAGGAAAACCTTCCAGCCAAGGCGCATGAGCTGGTCGTAGCGGTAGCGCGGCACGAATGCCTTCACCATCGCGAACATGAAGAACACAAAGCACGACTTCAGCAGGAACCAGATGATGCCCGGAACCCAGTTCAGGATCCAGATATCGACCGGAGGCAGCCAGCCGCCAAGGAAGAGGATCGTCGTCAGCGAGCACATCAGGACGACGGCGGCATATTCGCCGAGCATGAACATCATGTACGGCGAAGAACCGTATTCGACCATGAAGCCGGCAACCAGTTCCGATTCCGCTTCTGGAAGGTCGAAGGGCGGACGGTTGGTTTCAGCGAGCGCCGAAATGAAGAATACGATGAACATCGGGAAGAGCGACAGCCAGTGCCAGTCGAGGAACGAGGCCGGCAGGCCGAGCTTGGTGCCGAGACCGGTCTGCTGCGACAGCACGATATCCGTCAGGTTCAGCGAACCGACGCAGAGCAGCACGGTGACGATGACGAGGCCGATCGAGACTTCGTAGGACACCATCTGCGCTGCCGAACGGAGCGCGCCGAGAAACGGATACTTCGAGTTCGAAGCCCAGCCGCCCATGATGATGCCGTAAACTTCCAGCGACGAGATCGCCAGAATGTAGAGGATGCCGACGTTAATGTCGGCAACGACCCAGTTCTGCGCCACCGGCACAACGGCCCAGGTAGAGAGCGCCAGCACCACCGAAACCAGCGGCGCCAGCAGGAACACGGTCTTGTTGGCGCCGGCCGGGATGATCGGCTCCTTGAACATGAACTTCAGCAAGTCGGCGAAGGACTGGAACAGGCCGAAGGGACCGACGACGTTCGGGCCCCGGCGCAGCTGCACGGCAGCCCAGATCTTACGGTCGGCAAGCAGAATGTACGCGATGAAAACCAGCAGGCAGACCAGGAGCAGCAGCGACTGGCCAATCATGATCAGCGCCGGCCAGAGATAGGTCGAAACGAATGAATCCATAGTCCTGTGCCCTTACTCTGCCGCAACGCGGAAATTGTTGCGGGCCAATGCCGAGCACTCGGCCATGACAGCCGATGCGCGCGTTATCGGGTTCGTCAAATAGAAGTCTTTGATCGACGAAGCAAATGGCGATTTGCCCATCGCGCCGGCTTTTTTCGCAAGTGCGGCAATTTGGGCGCTATCGGCTTCGGCAATCTCGTCGATGCCGGCGAAATGCGGGAAGGCTGCGTGGAGCTTCGCGCGCAATTCTCTCAGCGAATCAAAGGGAAGCTTCTTGCCGAGTACGTCGGAAAGGGCACGGATGATCGCCCAGTCCTCGCGGGCGTCGCCCGGTGCGAAACCGGCGCGGTTGCCCATCTGAACACGACCTTCGGTGTTGACCCAGGTGCCCGACTTTTCGGTGTAGGCAGCCGCCGGAAGGATGACGTCGGCGCTCTGCGCGCCGTTGTCGCCATGCGAGCCGATATAGACCGTGAACTTCGCACCCTTGCGGTTGAAATCGAGCTCATCGGCGCCGAGCAGGAAGAGAACGTCCATCGACGACAGCATGGAAGCCGCGTTGACGCCCTTTGCGCCCGGCACGAAGCCGAGATCGAGGCCGCCGACGCGCGAGGCCGCCGTGTGCAGCACGGCAAAGCCGTTCCAGCCGTCCTTGACGACGCCGACGACCGCAGCGAGCTTGGCGGCATTTGCCAGCACTTCAGCACCGTCTTCGCGGGTCAGCGCGCCCTGGCCGATGATGATCATCGGCTTCTGAGCATTCTTCAGCACGTCGGCAAAGCTGTGCGAGCCGCTGACGAGATCGGCCAGCGTATCCGGGCCAGCGCCGAGATAGTCGTAGGAGTAGCGAAGGTCCGCAGCCTCGCCGATCACACCGATCGGGAACTTGCCGCGGCGCCAGCGTTTGCGGATGCGCGAGTTCATCACGGCAGCCTCGAAGCGCGGATTGGCGCCGACGATCAGCAGCGCGTCAGCGGCTTCGATACCCTGTATGCTCGGGTTGAAGATGTAGCTTGCGCGGCCGAGCGACGGATCAAGCGCCGTCCCGTCCTGGCGACAGTCGAGATTTTCCGATCCCAGCGATTTCAGCAGTTCGCCGAGGGCGTACATTTCCTCGACCGAGGCGAGATCGCCGGCGATGGCGCCGATCTTGTCACCGCTGGTGGCGGAAACCGCCGACTTGATGGCCGCGAAAGCATCGCTCCAGCTTGCCGGCTGCAGGCGGCCATCCTTGCGGACATAGGGCTTGTCGAGACGCTGGGTCTTCAGACCATCCCAGATGAAGCGGGTCTTGTCGGAGATCCACTCTTCGTTGATCTGCTCGTTGACGCGGGGCAGCACGCGCATGACTTCGCGGCCGCGCGTATCGACGCGGATTGCCGAGCCGAGAGCGTCCATGACGTCGATCGATTCGGTCTTGTTCAGTTCCCAAGGACGAGCCGTGAAGGCGAAGGGCTTCGAGGTCAACGCGCCGACCGGGCAAAGGTCAACGACGTTGCCTTGCAGCTCGGAGGTCATTGCCTGCTCGAGATAGGTGGTGATTTCGGCGTCTTCGCCGCGGCCGATGAGGCCGAGTTCGGAGATACCAGCAACCTCAGTCGTGAAGCGGACGCAGCGCGTGCAGTGAATGCAGCGGTTCATCACGGTCTTGACGAGCGGGCCAATATACTTGTCTTCGACGGCGCGCTTGTCTTCCTGATAGCGCGAGCTGTCGATACCGAAGGCCATGGCCTGGTCCTGCAGGTCGCATTCGCCGCCCTGGTCGCAGATCGGGCAATCCAATGGGTGGTTGATCAGCAGGAATTCCATCACGCCTTCGCGGGCCTTCTTGACCATCGGCGTGTTGGTGAAGACTTCCGGAAGCTCGCCGTTCGGGCCGCCGCGGATATCGCGAACGCCCATGGCGCAGGATGCCTGCGGCTTCGGCGGGCCACCTTTCACCTCTACAAGGCACATGCGGCAATTGCCGGCCACCGACAGTCGTTCATGGAAGCAGAAGCGCGGGACTTCGGCGCCGGCTTCCTCGCACGCCTGGATAAGCGTGAAGTGATCCGGAACTTCGATCTCTTTACCGTCAATCTTCAGTTTTACCATCGTCCACTCAGTCCTATGTCACGTCTTCAGCCCAACCTGGCCGCAGACAATTTCATGATCGCAAACCGGACTGCCACCGGCGCGGCATGAAACCGCATGGCACCGGTTCGCTCACAATAAGCTTTGCCAAGCCTTGTCCCCACAAGACCAGCTTTGCGATCGAGCCATGCGGGTCGCGCCCGCAACGTCTCCATCGCCGTCATTCACCCTCCTCGACCGCCGATGCGGTCGAGGAAAAATCTCAACTCCGGCCCTTCGGCAGCAGCGCCTTCGCCTGGCCGACCCAGTCGTCGCGCCGGATGCGACCGTCGAAGCCGAGCTCCGCATCGATCCGCTCGACATCCGCATCGCTCCACGCGGCGATATCGGCAAATCGCTTGATGCCGCGTCCGTTCAGCACCTGCTCCAGCTTTGGACCGACGCCGGAAATCCGCTTCAGGTCGTCAGCCTTCTCAGCTACCTTGCGGCCGCGCGCAGGGGCCGGCTTGGCTGCAACTGGTGCGGCGACTTCAACCTTCTCTGCGGCAACCGGCGCAGCAACTTCAACCTTCGCCGTCTTCTTTGCAGTTGTCGTCGCGGCCTTGGGCGCGGCAACTACAGGTTTCGGCTCGGCCTTCTTTACGGCAGCCGGCTTCTGGTTGGCAGCAGCCGACTTCAGTGCGACTGGCTTCGGCGCAGCTGTCTTGACAACAGGCGCTGCCTTTACAGGCTTTGCGTCCCCTGCCCCGCCATTCGCAGCAGTCGGCTTCGCAGCGGTTTCCGCCTGATGCTTTTCGTCGTCCAGGGCTTCGGCCAGTTTGGTGGTTGCTTCAACGGCGCCCTGGAAAGCGCCGAGGAATGCACCCGCCAACTGCGAGGTAAAGCCGAAGCCGATCGCAGTGACCGCAGCAATGGCTGCGGCCGGATGGGCCATCAACGGGTGGATCGGCATGATCGGCGCGTTCCCAAACATACCGGCAGCAACACGGCCGAAATCAGCCGATGCACTATCGGTCGCTCCGCTGTCCTGCCTGATATCGTTGGTCTTCGCCATCTTCGATCCTTACTCGGCTGCTTCCAGTACCGCGCCGTGGCTCGTCGCGTTGGCGGTATACTGGTCGATGCGCTTCTCGATCTCGGGACGGAAATTGCGGATCAGGCCCTGGACCGGCCATGCGGCAGCGTCACCGAGCGCACAGATGGTATGACCTTCGATCTGCTTCGTCACCTGGAACAGCATGTCGATCTCGCGCTTCTGCGCGTTACCACGAGCCATACGCTCAAGAACGCGCCACATCCAGCCCGTGCCTTCGCGGCACGGCGTACACTGGCCGCAGCTCTCATGCTTGAAGAAGGCCGAGATGCGGGCGATCGCCTTGATGATGTCGGTCGACTTGTCCATGACGATTGCCGCTGCCGTGCCGAAGGACGACTTGACTTCGCGCAGGCCGTCGAAATCCATCGGGCAATCGATGATGTCGGCAGCCGGAACGACCGGGCACGATGCACCGCCGGGAATGACGGCCAGCAGATTGTCCCAGCCGCCACGAATGCCGCCGCCATGCTTTTCGACCAGCTCGCGGAAGGTAATGCCCATGGCCTCTTCGACCGTGCAGGGACGGTTGACGTGGCCCGACAGCATGAACAGCTTCGTGCCGACATTGTTCGGACGGCCGATGGATGAGAACCAGCCCGCGCCGCGACGCAGGATCGTCGGAGCCACGGCGATGGATTCGACGTTGTTGACAGTCGTCGGGCAGCCGTAGAGACCCATATTGGCCGGGAACGGCGGCTTCAGGCGCGGCTGGCCCTTCTTGCCTTCGAGGCTTTCGAGCAGCGCGGTTTCTTCGCCGCAGATGTAAGCGCCGGCACCATGATGAACGTAAACATCAAAATCCCAGCCGAGCTTGTTGTTTTTGCCCAGCAATCCCGCATCATAGCACTCGTCGATCGCCGCCTGCAGGGCTTCGCGTTCGCGCATGTACTCGCCGCGAACGTAGATATAAGCTGCATTCGCACCCATGGCGAAACCGGCGATGACGCAGCCTTCGATCAGCGTATGCGGATCGTGGCGCATGATATCGCGGTCCTTGCAGGTACCGGGCTCGGATTCGTCGGCATTGACAACGAGGTAGTGCGGACGACCGTCGCTTTCCTTCGGCATGAAGGACCACTTGAGACCGGTCGGGAAGCCTGCGCCGCCGCGACCGCGAAGGCCGGAAGCCTTCATCTCGTTGATGATCCAGTCACGGCCCTTTTCGAGAATTTGCTTCGTGCCGTCCCAATGACCGCGCGACATCGCGCCTTTCAGGGATTTGTCCTTGAGGCCGTAGATATTGGTAAAGATGCGATCTTGATCTTGTAACATGCTTCACCTCTTACCGCGGCTTCTTGCCGAAGACCTTGATATATTCCGCTTCGCCACCCTTAGCGAGTGCCTCAGCCTGCTTGACCCACTCATCGCGTTCGATGCGGCCCTTGAAATTCAGATAGCCGTCGACCCAATGGCGCTCGGCCTCATGCCAGCTGGCAATCTGCGCGAAGGTGAAGATGCCGAGTTCGTGCAAGGTCCCTTCGATCTTCGGGCCGACGCCTGAAATGAGCTGCAGATTATCCGGCTGCGCGGGTCTTTCGATACCGGCAGGACGATCCTTATCATCAAGCGACGGCTTTCCTGCGACAGGCTCTGCGGCTGCAGTTCCCGAAAGCGGCTGCGTTTCGGCGGCCTTGGCGTTCTTGGCAGCAGCAGCCGGCTCGGTTGCCGGCGTCTTCAGGCTCTGATTGGTTTCAGCATCCGTGCTCTTGGCGCGAGCGGCCTCGGACGGCGGGATCGACACGGCCTCAGCTGTGGCCTTGGCCGTCTTGCCTGCGACGCTCTTTGCCTTCGCCTCGTCCGACAGGAGAGATGTCAAGCCGCCTTCCGGCGCGGAGAAAACGCGATCGATCTGCGGACCGGTCGGAATTTCATGGCCCTTGCCTGCGGCGAAGGCATCGATGATCTCTTCGAGACGTGTCGGCGTCAGATCCTCATAGGTATCCTTGCCGATCACCACCATCGGTGCGTTGACGCAGGCGCCCTGACATTCGACCTCTTCCCAGGAGAGCGTGCCGTCAGCGTTGCGTTCGAAAGCATGGTCGTTGATCCGGCTTTTGCAGATCTTGATCAGCCCCTCGGCGCCGCGCAGCATACAGGGCGTCGTGCCGCAAACCTGGACGTGGGCGCGCGTGCCAACCGGATGCAGCTGGAACTGCGTATAGAAGGTCGCGACTTCGAGGGCGCGGATATAGGCCATGTCGAGCATGTCGGCGATCGATTCGATAGCCGCCTTGGTGACCCAGCCTTCCTGCTCCTGCGCGCGCATCATCAGCGGGATGATCGCGGATTGCTGACGACCATCAGGATATTTCTGGATCGTCTTTTCAGCCCAGACCGCATTCTCCTTGCTGAAGGCGAAGGCGGCAGGCTGGAATTGATCTTCGGCTAGTCGACGAACGGACATCTTTCACGCCTTATCTCAGTTTAAGGACCCACACCGCGTATTCGTCAAGGACGAGAATTCGCAGGCATAGGCCGACTGGTCTTTCTGCATAAACACAACAAACTTGCCGCCATTCGGCACAGCGGCCTTGATTTCGTAACCGCGGGAAAGGAGGTCGCCCATGGTCGAATCTCCGCCCGCCGCAGCCTCATTTCCGCCTTGCGCAGAATTCGTGCTCATCGCATTCGAACCCTGCAAATTCATGCTCGGCAGGCCCTGCGTCTTGACGGACTGCTGCGCCGAGGCACCGCAGGCGACCAGAAGCGCCGGAATGACAACCTGCCAGGTCCGCATCAACGATCGACCTCACCGAACACGATATCGAGCGAGCCCAGCACCGCGGCGACGTCGGCCAGCTGATGGCCGCGGCACATGAAGTCCATGGCCTGCAGATGCGCATAGCCCGGCGCACGGATCTTGCAACGATACGGCTTGTTGGAGCCGTCCGAGACCAGATAGACGCCGAATTCGCCCTTCGGCGCTTCGACAGCCGCATAAACCTCGCCGGCCGGCACGTGATAGCCTTCGGTGTAAAGCTTGAAGTGGTGGATCAGCGCTTCCATCGAGCGCTTCATCTCGCCGCGCTTCGGCGGAACGACCTTGCCGTCGAGCGACGAAACCGGTCCGGTCTTGGCATCGCCGAGCAGACGATTGACGCACTGCTTCATGATGCGGACGGACTCGCGCATTTCGATCATGCGGATGAGGTAACGGTCGTAGCAATCGCCATTCTTGCCGATCGGAATGTCGAATTCGAGATCGGAATAGCATTCGTAGGGCTGCGCCTTGCGCAAGTCCCAGGCAGCACCGGAGCCACGGACCATGACGCCGGAGAAGCCCCAGGCCCAACAGTCTTCCAGCGAGACCACGCCGATATCGACGTTACGCTGCTTGAAGATGCGGTTACCGGTCAGAAGGTCGTCGATATCGTCGAGTGCCTTGAGGAAGGGATCGCACCAGTCGCCGATATCCTGAACGAGCTTTTCCGGAAGATCCTGGTGAACGCCGCCCGGACGGACGTAAGCTGCGTGCATGCGCGAGCCGGAAGCGCGCTCGTAGAACACCATCAGCTTTTCGCGCTCTTCGAAGCCCCAGAGCGGGGGCGTCAGCGCGCCGACGTCCATGGCCTGCGTGGTGACGTTCAGGAGATGCGACAGGATGCGGCCGATTTCCGAATAGAGCACGCGGATCAGCTGGCCGCGAATCGGAATGTCGATGCCGAGCAGCTTTTCGACGGCCAGTGCATAGGCATGCTCCTGGTTCATCGGCGCCACATAGTCGAGGCGGTCGAAATAAGGAACGGCCTGAAGATAGGTCTTCGTCTCGATCAGCTTTTCAGTGCCGCGATGCAGCAGGCCGATATGCGGATCGACGCGTTCCACAATTTCGCCGTCCAATTCGAGGACAAGACGCAAAACGCCGTGCGCAGCCGGGTGCTGCGGGCCGAAATTGATGTTGAAGTTGCGAACGTTATGTTCTGTCATGGCGGCGATGCTCGCGTTTTCAGAATTTCAGAGAATGGCAGGCGAAGCCCGCCACACGCCAACAATCAGGCCTTCGCCTTCTCGTCGCCCGGGAGCACGTAGTCCGTGCCCTCCCACGGCGACAGGAAGTCGAAGTTGCGGAATTCCTGCTTCAGTTCCACCGGCTCGTAGACAACGCGCTTGGCGGCATCGTCGTAGCGGACCTCGACGAAACCGGTCGTCGGGAAGTCCTTGCGCAGCGGGTGACCTTCGAAACCATAATCCGTCAGCAGGCGGCGCAAATCCGGATGGCCGGTGAAAAGAACACCGTACATGTCCCAGGTTTCGCGCTCGAACCAGTCAGCACCGGGATAGACGGCACAGGCGGAAGGAACAGGCTGATCTTCACCGACCGGAACCTTGACGCGGATGCGCAGGTTCTTCTTCGGCGACAGCAGATGATAGACAACATCGAAACGCTCGGCACGCTGCGGCCAGTCGACGCCGCAGATATCCGTCATGTTGACAAAGCCGCACTTGGCGTCGTCGCGCAGGAAGGTCAAAAGGGCGATAACGTTTTCGGTCGTCGTCGTCACATTAAGCTCGCCGTACTTGATCTCGCTCGATGAGATCAGGGCGCTGCGAACTTCTGTGAGGTAGGCGGCAAGCTCGTTCAGGGCTTCACTCATAATACCTTGTCCCCTGCCTTACCGTTCGATCGTGCCGGTGCGCCGGATCTTCTTCTGCAGCAGGAGCACGCCGTAAAGCAGCGCTTCTGCCGTGGGAGGACAGCCCGGAATATAAATGTCGATCGGAACGACACGGTCGCATCCGCGAACGACGGAATAGGAATAGTGATAGTAGCCGCCGCCGTTGGCGCAGGAACCCATCGAGATGACGTAGCGCGGCTCGGGCATCTGGTCGTAGACCTTGCGCAGAGCGGGCGCCATCTTGTTGGTGAGCGTGCCGGCGACGATCATGACGTCGGACTGGCGCGGCGAGGCGCGTGGCGCAAAGCCGAAGCGCTCAACGTCGTAACGCGGCATGGAAACCTGCATCATCTCGACGGCGCAGCAGGCGAGACCAAAGGTCATCCACATCAGGGAGCCTGTGCGGGCCCAGTTGATCAGCTCATCGGTAGAGGTGACCAGAAAGCCCTTGTCGGCGAGCTCGTTGTTGATTTCGCCGAAGAACGGATCGTTGCTGCCGACCGGTCTGCCGGTTGCGGGATCAATGATCCCCTTCGGCTGCGGCGCTACGAGCGTCGTGTTGCTTGGGGCTACTCCCATTCCAGGGCTCCCTTCTTCCATTCATAGATAAAGCCGATGGTCAGCACCGCGAGGAACACCATCATCGACCAGAACCCGAACCAGCCGATCGCACCGAACGAAACGGCCCACGGGAAGAGGAAGGCGACTTCCAGGTCAAAGATGATGAAGAGAATCGATACCAGGTAGAAGCGGATATCGAACTTCATGCGGGCGTCATCGAATGCATTGAAGCCGCATTCGTAAGCCGACAGCTTTTCCGAGTCAGGCGCCTTGAAGGCGACGGCAAACGGCGTGATCAACAGCGCCAGGCCGATTACCAAGGCAATACCAATGAAAATCGCTATCGGAATATAGGAACTGAGCAGTCCAGTCATCATGTCCATCCCTGCTTGCGATCAGCGCCGGGGCGGCGCATCTGAGCAAATGCCCAGCAAGCGAAAGAGCGTTGCAACAAAGCCGTGGTTAGCGCAGCCGGAGCGCGCGCGCAAGCCTTTTGAATCTGTCCGTTAGGGTACTATCGAGCGGTAGATATCAATGTGTTGCGACGGCAACGCGACAAATCGGCGCTGATGCGAAAAGGCTCTTTCGCAATCGCAATAAATTGATGTTTGATTGTAATGGCTTGGAGAGAATGGCGCGAGTGACGGGGCTCGAACCCGCGACCTCCGGCGTGACAGGCCGGCACTCTAACCGACTGAGCTACACCCGCGCATTGTTTGGCCTTTCAGCCGGTGCAGATCCGAAATTTGCCTTGAAATGGCGCGAGTGACGGGGCTCGAACCCGCGACCTCCGGCGTGACAGGCCGGCACTCTAACCGACTGAGCTACACCCGCATTTCATTTCAAGCATTCCAGATGCTTCCGCACCCATCAAAGCGGCCCTCGCCGTTCGATGAGCGGCTAACTACGGGGTTCGTGTTTGGGTGTCAAGCAGGTTTGAATACAAATCGATGACAGAGTGCGAATTGTTTTGGACAAGCTCGCCTGCAACTTTCCGTTCCGGCGATTTGGCATGGCAGGTTCCCGCTCCACGCATTTCATCCGCGCCTGATATGCACAGGGGCGATCCGGCAAGCCTCACATCCGCTCATGTGGATGAGCACGACCGGAGCGGTGTAAAATTCAAAAAAATCAAAAAATCTTCACAAACACTCTTGCGGTTTGTCGTCGTTACGCATAGATCACGGCCACCGAACGCGACGGGGAAATGACCCGCTTCGCTGAAGGGCGATTAGCTCAGTTGGTAGAGCGCCTCGTTTACACCGAGGATGTCGGGAGTTCGAGTCTCTCATCGCCCACCATTCTTCTCTTCACAAATTCAATTGTCAGTTTGATTGGCCGCCGGCGGTTCTTTGCGCTCACGATGCGCGGTTTTGCGCGTCCAATGCCTGCGTCTCAGTAGTTGCCGAGAATAATGACGGCCAGAAGCACCACGGAAACAAGCACGAGGGCTGCGATAATCATCAGCAGCTCCTTCAACATGAATCGTTCCATCTTGCTGTCATCCATGGCGTTTGCTCCCCGCAAACCGTTATCCACATTCATTCCCAGCATCGAATCGCCGCGCTGAGTTCCGCATCAGTGCATATGTAAGTGGCCGCATTGTCAATTTTAGCCTGAAGACCTCGCGGCGGTACCAATTCTTCTTCCGTTACATTGCATCATCCTTACGGCACATGAAGCTTTATCGGCCGCCGCCTCGGTGGCGGGTCGATGTAGGCGTCAGGCAGATTGACTGTCCGTGACAATAGTCTGTCGGCGATCTGTGCGGCGGCGGCACGCGCGCCCTCCCCGGAACAAAAGTTGCCGCGCACCTGTACGGCCGCCGCCAGCAGGCGAAAGAATGCGTCGCGCAGCTCCGGCGACGGCGGCGACGGCTCCAGCCAGAATCGATGCAAGCTGCCCTGATCGCTCAGTCCATCGATATCGTAGATCGCCGCTCCCAGCGCCTTGACCGGCTTCCCCGCTTGCAGCGCGGAAAGTGCCGCAGTCGAGTTGACCGTCACCATGCCCTGGCTGGCGGCAATCAACCGGTCGAGACTGCCGCCGTCGATCAGATGGATGCGAGGTGATAATCCGCATGAAGCGCCAATGCGATCAACACAGGCCCGCCAATCCACGAGCCCGTTGTCGAGCGGATGGAGCTTGAGGACAAGATGTGTATCCGGCGCGGCATTCTCCGCGAAGGAACGGAGAAGCAGCCGGATGACATCCTGCTGTTGATGGAAAGGCGAATGCGCTCGAAGCTGAAAATCGGTCTGAAGCTGTAGCGGATAGACGAAGAATCGTTTGCCGCCGGCAATCAGATCCTCGATCAAACCCTCCGCCTCTCGTGCCCTCCTGCCGCTGGAAGGAAGTTTCCTCAGCCAGCCGGCATACTCCATCAAGGGATGGTAGAGCCCATGCCGCCGGTAGCCTGGATAAAGAAGCCACAGGAAGACGGTTGGGAGATAATAGGCGAGATCATAAAGCGCTTCTGACCGGAACGTTTGGCTGTAGCGACGCGTCCAATCCGGCTCCGGCAGCTTGGACGCCACCTTCAATATATGGGCAGGATCGGCCGGAAAATGCGAATTGGAGGAAAGCCCGTCTCGCTCGAGCGTCACCCAGTCCGGCCGCAAATATCCCATCTCGACGACGTTGACGATAACGCCGGTACGCCGCGCCTCTTCGATGGCAACCTGATGATAGGGGCGCTCCTCGCCGTGCAGAATCAGGTCGGTGACGTTCTCAGCCTCGATTCGCTGCCTGACATAGGCGCGCCATCCGGCAAAATCGCCACGATAGTTAGAGGCGCCGTGCCAGCGCCAGGAAATCCAGTCCCCGGCATTCAGGTTGATGCGGATGCAACGGCTGCCGGCCCTCTCCAGGATCCTGGCGATCTCGACGAACAGTGGCGAGGATGGCCCCTGCAGGAACAGGAAGACGCGCGGGCGCGCGGTCCCTTCCCCGCTGGGCATCACTCCGGAACCTCGGTGGCAAGGCCGGCATAATGCAGCAATGTGCCGATCAGGTTCCAGGGCGCCTCTTCCTGCGACGGCTGCGGCTTTTGCGAATGGGCGCGCGCTCGGCCAAGCGGAACGATGATGTAATCGGTGCGCGGATCTGGGAACGGATCGGCAAAGGCCTTCAGCAAGGGCGCATGATCACCATAGAAAAGCAGCCAAACCGGACGGTCCAGCCTATCGAGGTGATGGGCGAGATTGCCGAGCGCGTGATCGGCGCGCATCAGGAGCTCGCCATAGATATCCACCGGATTGACGAGGTCGCCGCAGCGGCCCGGCTCCCAGGGGCCATGATTCGCCATGGATGCGACAAAGAGGAAGTTCTTGCTCGTGCCATCGTCGTCGATCGTCCGAATCACGCTCTTCGTCAGCGAGAGGTCGCTGACATAGGGGCCATCGCGCTCAGGATTGTGATCGAACTCGTCCAGCATCATCATCCGGTCGAAGCCGAGTTGCGGCAATGCCTTGTGACGCAGGAAGAACGTCTTGTCGTAGGGATGGATGAACTGCGTCTTCCAGCCCGCCTTCTTCAGCCGTGCCGGCCAGACCACATCCTTGTAATGGCTGGCGCGCAGATAGGGGTAGCTGGCATCGATATGTACATTTTCAGGCAGCAGCCCGCTCAGCACCGCAAATTCGGTTCGCAGCGTATAACCACCCTCGAAGACGCTGGTCATGCGGCCCCATTGCGCGGCCTGCTCGCGCAGACGGTCGAGATTGGGAAGCTTGACATTGTCGACGCCGAAATGTCTGAGATCGATAAAGGATTCGGATTGCCAGACGACGATGAGCGGCTCGTCTTCGCCGTGCTCCCAAAGCTCCTGAAGCGCCGACATGAAGCGCCCGGACAATTCCGCGACGATCGCCTCGCGCCGGACACCGACCCAGATAACAAAATGAAAGACGACTGAGGCAAAGGTGCCGAATCGCACCGTATCGATCTTCACGTCAACCTTGCCGAGAAACTTCTGTGTGAACCGGCAGACCGGTTCGCTCACAACCCTACTGAACAAAGCGAGCCATGGCGCGAAGGCGACAACCAACATCAACAGGACCCATAGCAATCGGTTCGACGCCGGCAAAACCGATGGCTCAAGATACATGTAGAGGCCGCTGAGACCGAAAACATAAGCGAAGGCAATGATCCAGAAGACGATGTTCAGCGAGGTCGCGTAGAAGATCTCCCTGTATTTGAAGACGTCCACGACGAGCGCGATGTCCGAAAAGACCAGAGGCTCACGGATGAACTCGAACTTCGCCCTCGATATGCCCGTGAAGATGACGAAGAAGCTGATGACAGCCTGCGTGCTGTAGAGCGGGCGCCAGGAAATGGCGAAGAAAGCGACATAGATCAATATGATGACCGGAATCCGTGCCGCCCAATCGCAGGCCACCCGCTGCCAGCTCCTTTTCGGGCGATTCTCGGCGGTGACGGCCGCCGGCATGGCGAAAGGATCGGTCAGCAAGACGATGACGCAGGAAAACGCGAAGCAGGCAAGCGTCAAAAGAATTGGAAAATCATGAAGCTTCAAGATTGCGCCATCCAAATGCCAGCCGCCTCTGCGGCATTTCTCATATTCGCGAGGAGCCGGCCGCCAATTCCCTGACTTACCTTCTCTTGCACTTGTTTCACCGACAGCGCAACACTGGTAGTTGCTTCGTATTACTTATCACGATCAAAGCCCTGCTCGGTGGAATCGGCAAGGCCGCGACGCACCTCGTCACCAAATATTTTTCGCGTCTTGCGCGAAAACCACCATAGCAGCGGCGGTTTTATCAGTGGTCCGAAAAATGCGAGCGCCGTCAGCGAAAATCCGAAGTGGATTCTTTGTTTGCCGCGATCCAGTCCGTGGACGATTTTTGCCGCGACCGCCTCGGCACTCCACGGTTTGACGGCCCCCATCAACATTACCGCTTCGCGAGGTCTGAGAGAGATTTCCCGGCGGTATTGCGGCGTCATCGTATCGGGTGGGAAGCAGATGGAAATCTGTATGCCTGAAGCGGCAGCCTCGGCGCTCAAAGCTTCGGCAAAACCAGTCAGCGCCGATTTGGATGCGCAATAGGCGGTATAGCCGAAGATGCCGATCAAGGCTGCTCCCGAGGAGATCATCATGATCCGGCCGCTGCGCCGGCTCTTCATGCCCTTATAGACCGCGCGAACCGCGTTGACCGTCCCGAGGACATTGATGGCGATCTGCTCATCGAAAACCGATGTCGGCATTGCATCGAAGGCGCAAGGCTCGACGATACCCGCAGAAGCTATGAGGATATCGCAAGGGCCGAAGGACGCTTCGCAAAGCTTTACCGCCTCAATGGTCTGTTCGGCTGAGGCCACATCAACGGAAGTCGTCCGGATAAAGGTGGCGTCAACACCTGGAAGCGCTGCGATTTCGGCGCGCGCCTCTTCGAGGCGCCCCGGATCGCGAGCGAGAAGCGAAATCCGAGCGCCTCTGGCTGCATAAAGCTTCGCTCCCGCCAGACCAATTCCGCTTGAACCTCCCGTGACGATAACGTGCATGAGACGATCGCCCCGAACTTACGAGCCGCCTGGAGCCTGGGCCATGGGCAGCAGCTGCATCATCTTGTCCATGTCCAGCGAGGCAAGGCCGAAATTGCGGTCCTTCAAACTCTTGAGTTTTTCCGCCGTCAGCGCGACCGTCCGCCGGATCTGCTCCTCGGTATGATTGCAGGTGATGAAGAAGCGAAGGCGCGCCATGCCCTCCGGCACTGCCGGATGGATGATGGGCAGCACATTGATGTCTTCGGCGAGCAGGTCGTTCGAAAGCTGCGCCGCACGAAGCGAATCGCCGACGATCACGGGCACGACCGAATGACCCATGCTGAGGCCGGTATCGAGGCCCGCCGCCTTTGCTTCTTTCAGAAAAAGATGGCCATTATGGCTGAGGCGCTGGGTTCGCTCCGGCTCGGACTCGAGGATATCGAGCCCAGCGATAGCTGCGGCGGCGAGAACCGGCGAAAGACCGACGCTATAGACGAAACCGCCGGCTTCCGCTTTCAGAATATCGGCAAGCGCGCTGCTGCCAGCAATATAGCCGCCACAGCTGGAAGTCGTCTTCGACAGCGTGCCCATCCAGATATCGACATCACGCGGATCGAGATCGAAATGCTCGAATGTGCCGCGACCCGTCTTGCCGAGAATGCCAAGCGCATGCGCTTCGTCGACCATCAGCCAAAAACCGTAGCGCGCCTTCAACTCCAGCAGGGCGGGCAGATCGGCGATATCGCCATCCATCGAATAGATGCCTTCGACGATGACGAGGACGCGCCGAAAATCCGATGAGAGCGTCTTCAGGATATTTTCGAGATTCTCGACATCGTTATGCTGAAACAGCCGGCGTGTCGCGCCGGAAAGCTTGATGCCGGCAAGCGCACTGTTGTGAATGAATTCGTCGTGGATCACGAGATCCTGCGGCCCCATCAGGCAGCCGATCGCCGTGACATTGGTGAGGTAGCCGCTGACGAAGCAAACCGCGGCATCGACGCCATAGACTGCGGCGAGCCGTCGTTCGAGCTCAACATGGTCAGGCCGCTCGCCTGCGACCAGGCGGCTGGCCGACGCCGAAATTCCGAAATGATCGATCGCCTCTTTGGCACGTGCGGCGACATGCGGGTCGGTATTGGTCGCCAAGTAGTCATAGGAAGCAAAATTGACAAACTCGCGCCCGCCGATGCGCGTCGTCGCTCCAGCGGCGGCATCGTGCGACCGGTAGAAGGGATTGGCAACGCCGAGCAATTCACCCGCCATGCGCTGGGTTGCGACGCGCTTGTATTCGGGCAGATCGTCGAAGCGTGTCGCCTGGCGTGGCTGTGCCTGTGGTTGCCGGTTCAGCCGTTCGGTCCGATTACGGCCGGAGGATTCGCCGACACGGCGCATCTGCTCGAGCAGCTTGCTTTTCTTCTGCTCCGCCGGATTGCCATCTTCAGCATCATACGTGGTCACTGGACGGCCCTTTTTTCCTGTTCTGAGGCATGGCTGCGCGCCAGACGCTCGACCACCCCGTTATCACCTGCCGCGTCACCATTAGCATCATCACCATTGCGATTCATGACACGATCACGCAGGCGGCTGACGACATCGCCCACGGTCGTGCCCTCGCCTACGCCGCTCAGAGGAATATCGAAGCCGGTCTTCTGCTGGAAGCTCATGCCGAGCTCCATGGCCATCAGGCTGTCGAGGCCGATATCCTTCAAAACCTTGTCGGGCGTCACCGTGTCTTCCGTTACGCGCAGGATGGCGGCAATCTCCGCAGCGACGAGCGCATGCAGGGCGGCCTGAGCCTCCTCTTCCGATTTCCCCTTGATCAGTTCCTTGAGATCGATGCTATCGCCCTCGTTCAGAGCCTGGTGGCTGCCCGCATGCCGCATCAGCGGTTCAAACAGCGACCGGCCGGAGATCGGCAACAGACGAACGGCATTCCAATCGATCTCGGCGATCATGATCGCCGCCGCATCGACCGCACCTCTATCCGCCAGCATGTAGCGCTCGACCTGTTCCAGCGCGTCGCGTGCCTTCAGCGCCGCCTTACCGATGCGCTTGGAGAGGAGATCATTGACCTCGATATTGCGGGCAAGGAATCCCTTGTCGGCGATGGCGCCGAAACCGACAGCGAGCGCGGGCCTACCGGCGGCCCGACGCGCACGCGCCAGACCTTCGAGATAGCCGTTTGCCATCACGTAATTGGCCTGTCCGGGATTGCCGAGCATGGTCGTTGCCGAAGAGAAAAGCAGGAACAGCTCCAGCTTGTCGTCCCGTGTCAGGCGATCCAAGTTTTCGGCACCACGGATCTTGACCTCGAGAACGGGACGATTGCGCTCCGGCGTCAGGTTGGCAAGGAGCGCATCGTCCAGAACCATGGCGGCATGAATGACACCCTTCAGAGCCCCTTCGGCGCGAAGCGAGGCAAGTAGCGTCTCGACCGCGGCAGCATCCGTGATATCGCAGGCATGCAGCGTCGTGACGACACCCCGCTTGGCCCAATCTGCCACCGCCTTTTTCGTTTCCGCGTCGGCAATGCCGCGGCGTGAACACAGCGCTATGCGGCGCGCACCCTTCGAAACAAGCCAATCGGCGGCGGACAGCCCAAAGCCGCCAATGCCGCCCGCAACCAGGAAAATGCCCCTGGCATCGAAGCGCAGGGATTTCGCAGGCGCCCGCAGGACGCTGTCGACGCCCGCAACAGGCGGCCGCACCACGATTTTGCCGATATGGCCGGCATTCTGCATCAGCCGGAAGGCATTGCCGATCTCGTCATAACCGAAAGCGCGATATGGCAGCGGCGTCAGCTTTTCCTCGGCGAAAAGCTGGCCGATCTCCCTGAAGATGCGCCGTGTCAGGTCGGGTACATTGACCAGGAGCTGATCGGCATCGATACCGAAATAGCTGACATTACGCCGGAACGGACGCAGGCCGATCTTCCGGTCAGCGTAATAGTCACGCTTGCCAAGCTCTAGGAAGCGGCCGAAAGGCTTGACCAGCTCGATGCTCCGCTCCATCGCTTCCGAAAAGAGCGAGTTGAGAACAAGATCAACACCTTCACCGCCCGTAAGCCGCCGCACGCCGGACACGAAATCCAGCGAACGGGAATCCAGCACATGATCGGCGCCGAGCATTTCCAGGAAACCACGTTTCTCGGCCGTGCCGGCCGTAGCGATCACCTTGGCGCCCCTATGCTTGGCAATCTGGAGTGCTGCCAGACCGACGCCGCCGGCAGCTCCATGGATCAGGATGGTTTCACCTGGCTGAATGCGTCCAAGCTCGACCATCGCATAATAGGCGGTCAGAAAGGCAACCGGCACGGTGGCGGCAGCAACGGTTTCCATCCGCTCCGGCAGCTTTGTCACGCCATCGCGATGGACGCGCACATGAGTCGAGAATGCAGCAGGCCCGATCCCCATCACCTTGTCGCCCGGCTTGAGATTATCGACCGCATCGCCGACAGCAAGAATTCGCCCGGCGAATTCCATGCCGATCGTGGTGCCGGCAAAGCCGTCTTCCAATGCTTCTTCGGGCAGAAGGCCCATCGCCCACATGACATCCCGGAAATTGAGGCCGGTGGCTTCGACGGAGACGACAACCTCTCCTTCGCCGGCCGCGGGAAGACCCGTCTCCTCCCAGGCCACGCTATCCAGGCGCCCGCCCACATGCTGGCGGATCGTTGCTGCTGCGAAATCGCGGCGGCTCGCTTCAATGGCATCGAAGGGACCGGCCACGGCTCGGATTTCTTGGACCTTTCCGGTCGCGCGATCCAGGAACCATTCCCTATTGTCCGTTTCCGCCATCATCAGGGTATCGACCACCGAGAGCGTTCGACTGTCAGCCGTATCGGCATCCAGCAGATGCACGTCGAAGGCGTCGTACTCGTTCTGAAGGACGCGTCCGAAAGCCCACAGGCCGGCATTGGCATCATCGACAGAGCCAGCCGACAGCGGAGAGCCGCCGGGCGCCACAATGACCAGTCGAGGCCGCGCTCTATCGCTATTCTGCGACAACAGGCTCGCCAATTGCGTGAACGCCGAGAGACGTGACAACGAGAGCTCCGCTGCATCGCCGCGCTTCATATCCGCAAAATAAACGATGCGGCGAGTAGCCGGATCAATGGCACCGAGGGCGTCGACGATATCCGGAGACGATGCGCCGAGATCGATGACCGTTATATTCTTGCCCAGAGTGCCGAGACCCTTCCTGCCCTGCTCCGACAAGATCAGGATCGGATCGGCGGCTTCCACGACAATGGCCTCTTCCGGCTGCCGCTCGGATACAGCCGACACCGTAATCAGCGTGCCTTCGGGGACGGTCTGTTCACGGATCAGAGGCTTGGCAAAGCCCAGAGTGCCGAGGAGATCGGCGATCTGCTGAGGCGTACCGAGCCGTCCAACCGGAAACTCCCACGACTGGCTATCGGCAAACCAACCTTCGGACAAACCGAAGACGAAATCGTTGAAGACGCTCGGCGCGCGCTCGGCGAGCAGCAGCTGTGCGCCGCCGGCGGCGACGGTCCGGACCATCCGCTTGATCTCGTCATTATGGCGCATCAGATGCTGGCTCTGATCGCCGGAGGCGACCACAATGTCGCCAACATGACGATCCGTCAGCCTGGCCGGATCGGCCACGATAACATGCGCATCACGCTCGAAGGCGATCTCCAATGCTCGACGGGCTTGCTCGCGCGGCTCGGCGATCACGAGACGTGCACCCGCGGCCGCAGCGATCGTTGCCAGCTTTCGACTGAAAGCCACCGAGACCGAGCCGAACTCAAGAACGTGCCCGATTGCCCCGGCATTAGCCTCGATGGAGGAAGCCAATGCCTCTGCCAGCATCGAAAGCCGCCTCTCGCTCAACGGAGAATGAACAAGCACATGCTCCAGCGTCGCCCCACCCGGCATATTTGCACCTTGGGCCGCAGGCTCACGCTCCAGCACATGCGGTCGTATCATCGCCAAGTGCTCGATCGTCTCGCGATAGGCATCGCCAATGAGGACACTCTCGGCCACGCGCCCGGCGTCCTCGCGATAGATTTCCTGCAGCAGCTCCGCCACCGGCGGCAGCGTCGGCTCCAGGGGAACATGCCATTTGCCGTCCCCCGTCTCCGCAATGCCGGCATCCTCCAGAATGTAAAGGCAATTGACGATGAAAGACCTGAACTCTGGATCGCCGGGAAGGCCGGAAAAGGCGACAGTACCGTTGCGATCCGCAACCTTCAGCGCGATATCATGGCAGGCCCGATAGATTGCGGCATCGAGAAGAAGGCTTGCATTGTTGAGCGCAAGGTTCTCTTCGGAGCCGCCGTGCAATGGAACTCGCCATGCGCCGGCGCCGGGTCCATCTCCGCCGGCGAAAATAGCCGAAGGCATGCTCTCATAATGAAAGGCGATGGAATCGAGCGTCGCCCTGCGGCGCAGCTGCGTACGGCGAAAACGGCAATCGTCAAGAGCGACGACCGGCCTGTCATCTTTATCGAACAGGGTGAAACGGGCCTTGATCGAATTCGCGCTGAACCGCTCGATCTCGATAATGGCTTTGACGATCGATCTTCCCTTGCCGAAAGCTCTCACGGTGCCGAAGTGAACGGGAATGTAGGGAGCGCCGGTTTCATCGCCGGAGAACTGATCGAACAATGCGACCAAGCCGTGAAACGCCGCATCGACCGACATGGGGTTGAGATTATAGCTGCCGAATGGGTGAGACGGCGGGGCGGCCGGCTTCAGATCCACTTCGATCATATGATGACCGAACGCCACGGCTTTCGACAGAAGTTGGAAACGCGGGCCATAATGCAATCCGAAACGTTCCGCCGTTTCGTAAGTCACATCGGAGGTCAGCGTCGATTTGCGCTCTTTGCCCGATCGCTCGAAGGCTTTGCGGTCCCCCTCGCCTGCCAGCGGTTTGCGGCAACGTCCAACCACGTGAACCGTCCACTCGTCATGGCTTAGGCGCTCGCGCGACCGGATCTCGATATCTCCGGTCTCAGGCGACAGGATGGTCGACAGCTCGACCATTCGCTCCTGGGCCAATTCGAGCGGCCGGATGATTTCGAGATTGCCGATTTCAACCTCATCCGTCCCGTAATAGCGTTGCGCCGCCGTTACCGCGATTTCGACGAAGCCGCTGCCGGGCATGATTGCCTTGCCGTCAACCACATGTTCGGCAAGGTCCGGGAAAAGACGGGCATCGAGATGATTCTTCCAATTCGAACCATTGAGATCGGCACGCCAACCGAGCAGCGTATATGGGCTCTTGTGATCCCGACCGAAGATATCGATCTCGTCCGTCGTTGGATGGGTGCGAAGCTCCACCGGCTCGAAAGGCAGAGGCGGAAGTTGGACGAAGGCGTTGCGGGTGGCACTGCCGCGTGCACGCAACGCAGGCGCTCCGTTGGCGACTGCGCGCGCAAATGATTGCGAAACCGGATCATGGTCAGCGACGGGCGCCTCCCGCAACAAGGTCGGTATCGCAATAACCTGAACCGATGCCTGTTTGGCGATCTCCGCGACATAGTTCGACAGAATCGGGCGCGGCGAAATCTCGATGAAAAGGTTGCATCCCATCGCCATGGCGACCTGACAGCCAGCCTTGAAGAGCACCGGATCGCGCACGTTGCGCCACCAATATTGGGTGTCCAGCAGGCGCCCGTCGCGAAGTTCGCCGGTCACCGTCGAAATGAAGATCCCCGTGCCGCTATCCGGCGCGAGATCGGGCAGGTCCGCGAAAAACGCCTCCTTGGCACGATCGATGATGGGATGATGAAATGGATAATTGATGTCGAGGACATGCGCCACGATCTGGGATTTGCGCGCAGCGTCCCTGTAGGCCTCTATCTCATCGGCGGGACCGGAGATCGTTACCGAATTCGGCGCGTTGATCGCCGCGATACATATATTGTCGAGGCCCCTGGATTTCGCAAAGGCCAGTGCGGCATCCTCGCCAAGCACAACGGCGGCCATCTTGCCCTCGCCGGCAAGAAGGTCCTGATGCAGCGAGCGCTTGGCGACGATTGCAACCGCCTCGGCCGCCGTCAGCGCCTTGGCGGCATAGGCGGCTGCGATTTCGCCGACCGAATGGCCGAAGACCGCGTCCGGCTTGACCCCCATGGACCATAGGCAATCCGAGAGGGAAGCCTGGATTGCGAACAACAGCGGCTGCGCGATCTTGGTATCGGCCAAGCGTGCGGCAAGATCAGAAGCGACCAGAACATCGGTCAGCTTCTCACCGAGATAGTACTCAAAAAGCGCGCTGAAGGACTGGAAGCATTGGCGGAAATGGCGGTTTTCCTGATAGGCGCCGACACCCATTCCTGCCCATTGCGAGCCGTTGCCGGAAAAGACGAAGGCGATCTTGGCGGCTTGCGCCGGAGCTTCGCCCGCCTCGCCGACCGAACTTTTGCCTGCGAGATGCGCATCGATCGCGGCAAGCACGGCCGCGCTGTCCTTCGCGCGGGCAGCAAAGCGGTGGCGCATGGGCTCGCGATTGGCGGCAGCGGAAGCAACGATCTGCCGAGCCTCCTTGGGCTCCGCAGTTTCAAGACGCGTCCTGTATCCTTCGAGCAGTGCCGAAAGAGCCGATGCCGTGTGAGCGCTGACGGCAAAAACGACCCCCTCGCCCCGGATTGGCGGCTCCGGCGGCGCAATCGGATCGGGGTCACTGATGACAACGTGCGCGTTCGTGCCGCCGAAGCCGAAGGAGTTGATCCCGGCAAAGCGCGCCTGCTTGGCCGGAAGAAGCTCGATCGTTGACGTGTTGACCCGAACGTTCAAACCCTCGAAATCGATGGACTCGTTCGGATGGTCGAAATGCAACGAAGCCGGGAGGAAATTATTCTCCAGCGCGATGACGGCCTTCAGCAGCCCGAAAAGACCGGATGCAGGTTCGGTATGGCCGATATTGGTCTTGATGGAGCCAATCGGCACCGGAGCCCGCCGATTGCGTCCTATGACTTCGCCGATCGCCCATATTTCAGCGGGGTCGCCGACCTTCGTTCCCGTTCCATGGCCCTCGATAAAGGCGATACGATTGACATCGATATTGCGGCCTTCATAGATCGACTGAAGCAAGGCAGCCTGCGCCTCACGGGACGGCATGGAAATGCCGTTGGTGCGCCCTGAAGAATTGACGCCTACGGCATGTATCCTGGCATAGCTGCGGTCCTTCTCGCGCAGAGCAACATCCGTCCGGCGCAATACAATCGCTGCACCACCTTCTGCGCGGACGTAACCGCGGCCGTTATCGTCATAGGCGCGGCAAAGTCCTTCCGGCGACAGCATGCGCGCCTGAGCGAAACCCACGAAGGACATGGGGTTGAGCAAGATATTGATGCCGCCTACGATCGCCGTATCGATCTCGCCGTTCTCCAGCGCCTTCACCGCCAGGTCGAGCGCAACCAGCGACGACGAACAGGCCGTGTCGATCGTCATGCTCGGTCCGCGCAAGCCGAATATGTGCGAAATGCGGTTGGAAACGATGGAAAGCGTGTTGCCCGTCATGAAATACGGGCTACCCGACGCGGGGTCTTCCAGCGTCAGATTGCCGTATTCAAGGGAGGATGCCCCGACATAGACGCCGACGCGCTGCCCCTCGAATCCATCGATCGGCAGGTTTGCATCTTCCAAAGCCCGCCAGACTATATTCAGAAGGATACGCTGCTGCGGATCCATCTGCATCGCTTCGCGCTGAGAAAGACCGAAAACCGCGGCATCGAATGCGTAGACATTATCGAAGACACCAGCTGCAAAACTGTAAGTCTTTCCCTGAATACCAACAGCCGGATGCCAAAAGCGCGCGAGATCCCAGCGCCCCTCTGGTATGCGGCTTACGGTACAACGCCCCTCTTTGAGGACAAGCTGCAGTTCTTCAATCGAACTCGCCCCAGGGGCAACGCTTGCGCGTCCGATAATTTCAACTGTCATGATCTCTCAGCAATACTCGAATAAGTGCACCAAACTGGCCAAATTCAATATCAACTGCTCACATTATTATCTGTGGTTGTTATCGACAAAAAATCTGCGTGTGCAACCAATATGCGGCAGCGCAACAACCGATGCAATATGCGATCTCTCACACCCTTCAATCCAAGCCGAAGATCGCAGCTATTGCTTGCGACGATTGTCGTGTTTTCTACAAGTCAGTTCGCGATGAATTTCCGTTGCCGACAAGGCACGTTCCGTCACAATCATACAGATGTCGGCATCCACCAACGAATAGGGGCGCAGGTAGACGAGACACAGCCGCTGCCCCTCCATTTTTCCAGGATTACTGCCCCAGATTCACCGCTGTTGCTGCTCCCTGGGACGCGATACCTAGCGGCGTACCGATAAGATTCAAGAACTTCCTGATGTCGACGGAAGGATGGCGCGACACGTAGATGACATCACGGCTCTTGACCGGGAAAGTCTGTCCTACGATCAGGCTGTCGGGATTGGACATATCGAACCGATAGACGATCGGATAGCGTCCCTTGGCATCCGGCACCATTCCCTTGCGCAGCAGGTCCTGGAAACGAGCCGGACCGAGCAGGATCTTGGCGATTTCAGGCTCTTCGTAGCGGAACAGGAAGAAGCCTTTGGCGTTGCTCGCATCATCGATCGCGCCATGACCCAGCGCGACGGCCTCGAGCAGATTCAGATCGTTCGCCCCGAACTCGATACGGCCGTCTCCGCGAACAGAACCGAGCAAGGTGAAGGTTCTCGGATCGCGGACAAGGAAAATCTGGTCGCCCGGCTGGACATAGATATCCTCCGAAGGATGCTCGATGATCGACTTCAGCAGAACCGTTCCGGTTCTGCTGCCCCGAACCAGCGTAACATAGGTTTCGTAGGGCTGCGTCGCAGGCCCACCCGCCTTGGCGATAACCTCGGTGATTTTTTCCTTGGTCAGATCGAGCGGAACCATGGAAGGACGGCCAACCGCACCCGAAACGGTGACGGTTCGCGACGGCGTGCCCATGCTTGTCACGATAACATCGGGCTCGACGGCCTTGGTTGCCAGAGCCGCCAGGATTGCCTTACGAGCCTGGTCAAGCGTCTTGCCCACAAATCGAACTGAGCCGGCATAAGGGATCGCCGCCGTACCGTCCGGCTGCACGACGATATCGAGCGATACCTGCTTCGATTGCGCCGTGGAAAACAGGCCATCGGCGCCAGCCTCGAAAATCGTGACCTTCAATGCGTCGCCGACACCGATAACGACCGGACCGATGCCACCGCCCATGCCAAAACGGCGATTAAGTGTCGATGAAACATAGTCGGAAACCAAGCGCGCGCTGCGGCTGTCGATATCGACAATGTCGAAAACCGCAGCATTTCTGCGACCCAATTCGACACTCGATTGGCCGGCATCCTTCACAATAGCGCCAGCCAGCGGACCTTCGCTCGAAACGGAATTACATCCCGCCAGAACCACGCAACAAAGTACGGCGCCAATACGAAACAATTGAAAACCTCAAACTAATTAGCTGCCGTGATTACCTGATGGCATACATCGACATAGAATGCATCAAATCTATCGACGCCTTGAAAAGCATAACGGGTGCGCGTCAACAAGCCCAAACGCCGGGAATACAATCAAAAATATCGGGTGCGATCATCTGAACACACCCGGGATTCAAGAAGCGCCCGATCAGATCGGGTTTATAAGGGGCAAAGGCGCACAAAGCAATTTGGACGAGTATTATTTGGGGATTTAAAATTAAAATTTTCTGAAAAATAAAAAGGAACCGTTAAGTAACGACAATAGTAAAAAATCGCCCGACCAGCGACATGAAGTTCCGCAGAATCGTACTTGTGCCGCTTTTCACGGGATTGCTATTGCCTGTAAAAGAGTTAAGTCCTGACCCGCAACCCACGCAGAGATGACAGACCATCACAATCGGTACTTGCCGAATTTCTGCCTCCAGCAAGATAGTATCAATGGCTCCGCCACGAATCAGTCTCGGCAATCCTCGATTGTCCACCGGCGCTCATAAATTCCGCCAACTTGCTGCGAGGCGAAAAGCGGCTTGGGGGCCGTTATGCGTCAACGTGAAAACGATCCTATAATTTCTCCGGATCGGCGGGATGCCGATTGAAATGAAGGTTATGTATTAATGCTTGGTTTTTCAAAGCGCTCTCAGAAAAAAGCATCGAAAAGTCCCCTGGAGATATTCGATCAGTACGAGCAAGGCAGACCAGCTCACCAAAACGCCATCAATGCGCTTCAAGGATGGAACTGTGCGTTTCCGCCGGAATTCGGCCTCAATGCCGGCAACCTGCCTCTTTATGCGGACGACCGCATCGATTGGGCATTGCGCACATTCGGATCGATAGAAGGCAGGATCGTTCTCGAAGTCGGCCCGCTTGAGGGAATGCATACCCATATGCTGAATTGCCATCGCCCGGCGCGGATTGATGCGATCGAAGCAAACCGTCTCTGTTTTTTAAGATGTCTGGTTACCAAGCAGATCCTGAATATCGACACTGCCTCTTTCATGCTCGGCGACATTCAGACGTGGCTGACGGAAGGTGAAGAGATCTACGACTTTGCGCTTGCATCGGGGGTTCTTTACCATATGGCCGACCCCGGCGAGTTTCTTCGTCTGCTGGCAAAGCGATCGAATGCGGTTTTCATTTGGACGCACTTCGTCCTTGAGGACGCGATGCCCGAGGGTGACGTGCGGTGGCTGCCCTTCAGCGGCAAAGTGGAGACGAAACTGATAGATAGCGTTGCAGTGCGCTACTACGAGCGTAGCTATCACCATGCCAATGCCAATGCGTCTTTCTGCGGCGGCATGAAGGACCGACACTTTTGGATGCACAGGGATGACATACTGATGCTGCTGCGTACATTCGGCTTCAATGATGTTGTCATCAGGGACGAAAATCTGAGCCATCCAGGCGGCCCCAGTTTCTCGCTGCTGGCGCGAAAAGCGCCGAGCGACGCCTGACGAGGTTCGAATGCCAAGGCCCGACATTTGCGATATCGATAGGCATCTTGATAGATGTAATACTACGCAGGGCGCAATGACCTCACTCCAGAACCAATTTCGGCCTTGTGCCGATCTGGTAAAAGCGCCGGAGAAACTCCGTGCTTTTTAATCTCGAATATGACCATGGCAATGTTATCGAGGGCTATCTGATCCCCGATGGCTTTTCCGACAGACCCCAGATCAGAATCTCTGACGCCGACGGCGATCTGATGATACTGCCATGCAACCAGCTCAAACAGGCGGTCATCGACTCGGGACGGCACGAAGATGGTCATGTGGGGTTCAGGCTCGATACGACAATCATACCGGATCTCGTGGAACGCACGTCGCTGATGATCCATGACGCCAAGTCCGGACTATTGATCTATCGGCGGCCGCAAGTATCGAACACAATACCGTTGAAAGTCGTACGGCTTGAGACACAACTGCTGCCAATGGTCAAATTCGACTACTATTGCGGTCGCAACTTTCAATATGAGCTTTCATCCGTCGAGCGCTTCGGTCACGAAACGACCCTCCAAGCCTTTCATCTGAACGCCATCGAGTCGATCTATATTAGTGGTCGGCTGTTGATGCGCAATTATGAAGAGTTCCTCGACAAGGGATTCAAAGCCATCGTTCTGCTTACCGATCCCTATTACGAACTTGCTCTGCGGATATTCCTTCTGAAACGAATGGCGAAAACTCAGATTTCCTTCTTCGGCGATCGCGACAAGATCATCCTGGCGCCTGCTGCGGAGCATTTTGCCGAGGTGAGCCTCGAAAACGAGGCCTCTCTCAAGGCGGCCCTGAAGAAAGCGCCTCAGAGTGTCAGAAACGTTCTGGTATCTCCGGTCACCCGACAATTGGCCACGACCATACCGGAACAGACGGTGACACGCGGCGATGTCGCAACTGCGATCGACCTTCTCGCGCGCTTTGCCATTGTCGGTTTCGATACGGACAGTCTTTATTTTCAGCAAGCGCTCAGCGAGCTCATCGGGGTTGCGGTTGACGATTTTCCATTGCCACCCAGACACAGCACCCTTGAAGACGTTGCGGCAAGGTTGCGTTCATTGCATATTGCCGAGCTTATGCTCGAAGAGGATTTGATTTTCGATCACTATGTGCGTCAGGCGATGAAACCAGCCGCGCCCGAATTGCCGGAAACGATTGCAAACTGACATGCCGAAGCCAGTCATTGAAGACGCGATAGTTCAGGACTCTCCGCGGGTAAAAACGAGCCGTCATATCCTGCCTTCGCTGTTTCGGCGCAGGCTGCCGGCGCAACATGCGCGCACCGATCTCGAGGATGTTGAATACATACCAGTGCATGATGACAACGAGCCTGAAACACAATCGGGCGGCAAGCCGCCGCTGAGACTCATCGGCTTTGTCCTGCTCGTCATCCTGCCGTTCCTGGCAAGCTCGATCTATTACGCCTTCATCGCTTCCAATCAATATGTGGCGGAAGCGCGCTTCGCCGTCCGTGCCGTGTCGGGAACAGGCGACACCAGCGATGGTGGTGATTCCGGTGGAGCCACCAGCGCTCTCAACATGCGCTCGGCTTCGCAAGACGCCTATGTCGTCACCAGCTTCATCCACTCAACGGAAATTCTGAACCGGATCGGCAAGAAAATCGATTATCGATCGATGTTCATCCGGCAGGATACGGATTTCCTGTCGCGATTCAGCTCGTCGCGGTCCGACGAAGAGTTTCTGAAATACTGGAACGATCACGTCAGCGCTTACATAGACGTGACTTCCGGCATCATCACGCTGAAGGTCAGAACCTTCTCGCCCGATGATTCCGTCAAGCTTGCAGATGCGATCATCGAGGAAAGCGAAAAGCTCATCAACGAGCTTTCCGAACGGGCGCGCAACGACATCGTGCAGAGCATGAAGGCCGACGTCCAGAAAAGCGGCAAGACCTATGGCGACACACTGATCGCCCTCAACCAGTTCCAAAACGCATCCGGCCTTCTGAGCCCGCAGACACAGGCGCAGAACAACGGCACGCTTCTGACAGGGCTGCTTGCGCAAAAGCTGGAATTCGAAACGCGTCTCTTCGTCATGCGGCAGTCCAACGCCCAGAATTCTCCGACCTATCAGCAGCTTAATCTCGCCAAGGACAGCCTCGATGCACAGATCGAGAAGATGAGATCGGAGTTGACAGGCCCTGAGAATGCGAGCCTTGCAAAGGCTCTGCTGGACTATTCCAGGCTGGAGACCGATCGTATGATCGCGGAAAAGCTCTACGAAAGTGCACAGAAGAACTACGATGCCGTGCTCGCCGAAGCTCTGCGCAAGACGCTCTATCTCGCCGTTTTCGTCAAGCCGGTACTGCCGGACGAATCGATCTTTCCGCGTCGCGTCAGTACGCCACTGATTATATTGCTTGCACTTGTTGTCACCTGGGCAACGCTCTCTCTTATCTGGGCATCCGTCGAGGATCACCGGATATGAGCGGGGAAACACCATGATCAGCTTCAAGAACGTCTCGAAATTCTTCAAGACGCAAAGCGGCAAGAAGGTCATTCTCGACCGAGTGCATTGTGAGTTCGAATCCGGTTATTCCTATGGCCTGCTCGGCGTGAACGGTGCCGGAAAATCGACGACGATCCGCATGATTGCAGGCACGATGCTGCCGAATTCAGGCAAGATCAGCAAGAATGTCCGGGTATCCTGGCCGCTAGGCCTCGGCAGCGGCTTCAATCCCCTCATGACGGGGCGAGCCAATGTTCATTTCGTTGCGCGCGCTTATGGTGAGGATGTCAGGCGCGTCTCCCGCTTCGTCGAAGAGTTCGCCGAGTTGGGAGACTACCTCGACGCGCCGGTGCGCACCTACTCCTCGGGCATGAGCGCGCGATTGGCATTCGGGCTCTCAATGGCCATCGAGTTCGAATGCTATCTGGTGGACGAGGTTCTTGCCGTCGGCGATGCGCGCTTCCAGGAACGCTGCCGCATCGCATTCGAGAACAGGCGCAAGAATTCCGATATTATCATGGTGTCCCATAGCATGAGCATGATTAATACACATTGCGACAGGGGTATTGTACTTGTCGATGGCAGACTTATCGTCTTCGATAAGGTAGAGCAGGCTATCGAAGCCTATTATAGATTGAATCGATAGACGACCAGGGATCGACGGCAAGGCCCAATATGGCTCATGATACCGAAAACGCGCCAAAAACGCTTCAGCTCAGCGCGACGGAGCATAGCCGGAACGTGGCCACGAATCTGTCGGTGACCGCGCGAAAGCTGCGCTTCTCGACATCGAGGCGCAGCCAGCTGTTCAAGGCTGTCGGCCTGCGGCCGCGTCCGATGCAGCAGATCATCAGCAAGGCCATCCTGGCATCGACCTTTCTGCTGCTTGTCGTCCCCAATATAGCTTCGATCTACTATTTTACCTGCGTTGCGTCCGATCAGTATCAATCGGAAACGCGCTTTACGGTCCGCACGTCCACGCCCGCACTCGGGAGCAATCAGCTTACGAAGGTGACCGGCCTGCCGCCGGCGCAGATCGTCCAGAACACCCTGATCGTCACCAACTTCATCAAGAGCAAGGATATGGTTACCGCGCTCGAGGAAAGGGTCGACTTTCAAAAGATCTACGGCAATGAGTCGATCGATCGGATTGCGCGCCTGAAAAAGGATGCGAGCTCGGAAAAGCTGCTCAATTACTGGGAAGACATGGTTTCCATCAAAATCGATGCGAACAGCGGGATCGTGACGGTCAAGGCACGCGCTTTCACCGCGGCCGATGCCCAGAAGGTATTGCGCGAGGTTGTCGCCGCGTCCGAAGTCGTTGTCAACGACGTCAACACTCGCATCTGGCGCGACGTCATCGCAACCGCCCAGGCGAATCTCGACAATGCAAAGGATCAACTGCAGAAGGCGCGGGATCAGCTTTTGATTGCGCGCAACCAGACAGGCGTCCTCAGTGTCGAGGGATCGTCAGCCGTTATCACCAACTTGATCTCATCCGTGCAAAAGGAGAGGATAGAGCTTCAGCAGAAATATGATGCGCTGCTTGGAACGGTCTCCCCCGATGCACCGCAGATGCGCGTGTTGAAACGCGAGATCGATAGCAGGCAGAAGCAGATCGATCAGCTCAACAACCAAGTCGCGGGCCAGAACAAATCCGAACAGAATCTCGCGGATGTTTCCGTGGATATGTCACAGCGCGAACTGGAGCAGAGCCTTGCCGAGCAGCAATTTGCCACCAGCATGAAGACGCTGGAGCAGGTCAAGTTCGTCAGCAAGCAGCAGCTGCTGTACCTCGATACGTTTCTGGCGCCCAGCCTGCCCGACGAGGCCGAGTATCCCCAGCGGGCGCTCTGGATCGCCGGAATCTTGGGCGTGACGCTCCTGGCCTGGGGTGCTGTTTTCGGCATCCTTGCAAATCTCCGAAGTCGCCTGGCGTGATTTTGCGCGGAAGCCCCATGCAAGTTTTGCGCGACATCATCTACCAGATGCTTCCAAGACCGCGGCCATCGGGCTCTCCGACGGACGGTGGCGAGCGTGTTGCGAAGCGCCTGCTCATCTTGTCGCGCCATCCCAATCCGAGCTTCAGTTACTATCTTGATGAGCGGGCCAAGACACTTGGCCATATTCCGGTGATTATGAAAGGCCTCGACGACCCACTCGACGCTATCGATAGCGACGGGCTCTTCGTCATTATCTGCCGCTACATCAAGCAGCCGCAATTGCGCTGGCTGGAAGAAAGGCGGGACATACTCGCCGGGGTCGCCTATTTCGTCGACGACGACATTCCCGCCGTCGTGACCGGCAACGAGGCAGGTTGGCTCTATAAGTTCAGGCTGATCAAATTGGCTGTCCGCCCAATGCCGAGGGTCAATAGGCTCCTCACTCATGTCTGGACCTCGACCGAACCCCTGGCAAACGCGCTCGCGATGAGCAGTCATCGGATCGATATCCTGCCCCCGCTTCCCGCGAATGCGACAGAAATCGTGGTCAATGGCAGGGATGACGGAGCCGCGCCGCTGAGGATGGTCTACCATGCCACCGGCGTGCATCGCCGCGAACACGAGTTCCTCATGCCGATCGTCAGAGCCGCGATGGAAAAACACGGCAACCTGCATTTCGAGGTTTTTGCTGCCGACGCTCTTGCTAAACGCTGGGCTCTGCAAGGGATCGACCCCGCGAGAATGACGATCATCCCGCCGCTCCCCTGGCCGGCCTATCTCGCAAAGACAACACATCACCAAGCCGATATCGCTCTGGCTCCTCTTTTGTCGGGAAGGACGAATGCGAGCCGCTCGGATACCAAGCGGATCGACATCAGCCGCCTGCAGGCAGCAGCCATATTTTCCCGATGCCCGACTTTCGAACGATGCGTCGTTGCCGAGGAACTTCACATCGGCAATACCGCCGACGAGTGGCTGGCCGCTATCGACCTGCTCATCGGCGACCGCGTGCGGCGGCTCTCTGCCCGCGATGCCACGCGACATTCGATCGAGAAAATGCGGCTGTATGCCAGTCCGACATTTCCCGGCATACGTTTTGAACCTCTCAGCGGCGCGGGCTAGGTCAAAAATTTCGCGGGCAATGCCTCTCCTCGCATGTGGATGAAATCAATATTTCGATGACACTCAAAATCATACCGAACGCCGATCTCGAACGGGAAATATCTGCTGACGCCGATCTCAGCCTATGGAAATCCCTGGGTGATGATCCGGCTTTCGAGATCAGATTTTCGCCCCTGCGAAAGAAACTGGTCGTCATCCATGTCATCGCGACGGACGAACCCATAGATCCAAAATTCTATATCAATCGCGGCTATGGCTTCCGAGAGAAGGATGCAGTCTCCCTTCCGGAAGGGCATCGCTTCGTCATCACCGCCGACATCGGTTCGGTCGGCTCCATCTGCGCCCTGCGTGCCGACCCAGCCAGCTTCCCGACCATGTTCCAGTTCGCCGCCAGGGCCTTTGCGTCCGAGAAATCGGCCGAAGGATATATTTCGACCCTTCTTGAACTGGATGGACGAACCAAGCGTGTCGATCTCGGCAAACTGCCCCAACATTGGATGAAATTGCCCAGGCTGCGCTTCAGGCGGCGCGCCGCAAGTCTGACCGTGCAATATGCCGACGCCAGCTATGGGCTTGCCCTCGCCATGGAGACGGTACCGGTATCCGCAACAACGGGAACTTGGCTAAGCGTCGTCGTCCCAGTCTACAACGCGCCGACCCGCTATCTGGACGACCTCATCAAATCCTTCGAGGATCAGGGCGAAACAGGCACCGAGCTCATCCTGAGCGATGACGGCTCGACGTCGCCGGAAACGCGGCAGTGGTATCAGAGCCGGCAATCGAAAGACAATGTCCGCTTCGTGCTGAACGAACGCAACGGCGGGATTGCAGTGGCCACGAATGCCGGCCTGTCGCATGCGCAAGGACAATGGATCGCCCTTCTCGACCACGACGACGTCATCGCACCGCATGCCTTCAAGCTCATCCGGCATACGCTGGAGCAAAATCCGGATGCGAACTTCCTTTACACCGACGAGCTGGTGGTCGACGACACCTTGAAGCCGACCGGCGCCATGCTGAAGCCAGCCTATGATCCCGTGCTGCTGACGGGCGTCAATTACATCAACCACTTCTCCATCTATCGCCACAGCCGGCTTCGGGATATCGGCTATCTCCGCACAGGATATGACGGCTCGCAGGATTACGATCTGCTGCTGCGCTATCTGGAGGGCGTTCCCGAAAACAGCATCCTTCATCTGCCCTACCCTGCCTATTGGTGGCGCCGTAACGGCAAGACCTATTCACGCAAATTCATGGATGCCGCCACGACCAATGCCAGGAAGGCACTGGCAGAGAGATTCGAGCGACAGCAGCGCGCGATCGCCGTGGAAGACGCTCTCACAAAGACCCTGCACCGGGTCGTCTTCGAAGCGCCTCATGAATGGCCGAAAATTTCGATCGTCATCCCGAGCAAGGATAATCTCGATCTGATCTCCCGTATCCTCGGCGATCTCTTCCAAAAGACGGATTATCCGAATTTCGAAGTCCTGGTCATCGACAACGGCTCTACGGATCAACGGGTCCTCGATCTCTACGAGCGCTATCAACAGTCCGAACCGCGCTTTTCCGCCTTCGTCACACCGGAGGCCTTCAATTTCTCGCGCTCGGTCAATCGCGGCCTGAGCGCAGCGACGGGAGAGCATTATCTCATCCTGAATAACGACGTCGAAGTCATCGAGGCGGGCTGGTTGAAGGAGATGGTCTCCTGCCTCGCCTATGACAGGACCGGCATCGTCGGCGCCAAACTGCTCTTCGCCAACGACAAGATGCAGCATGCCGGTGTCGTGATCGGCTTCGGAGGACTTGCTGGTCACTGGTACTTGAACAAGCCGAAGGAGTTCGGCGGACCGATGAACCGGCTGCATGTGCGCAACACAATGACCTGCGTGACCGGAGCGGTGATGCTGATCTCGGGGGACTGCCTGCGGAAGATCGGCCTCTTCGACGAGGAGAATTTCGCGGTCGCCTATAATGACGTGGATTATTGCCTGCGGGCGCACAAGGCCGGCTATCGTATCGTCTGGACGCCCTTTGCCTGTCTCTATCATCATGAATCGCTGTCGCGCGGCTCGGACAAATCCGGCGAGCGGAAGAAGCGCTTCGAACAGGAAAAGCAGAACCTGCGCCGGCTGCATGACACGCAGGGCTTCATCGACCGCGCGCTAAACCCGGCCTATAGCCGTGACAAGTCTGACCCGAGGATCGTGGTGCCGACGCAATTGCGTATCCCGTCGATGTCGTAGCGCGATTTTCCGGCAGGCCGCGTCAGAGCTGAATCAGATCCAAATCCTTGCCGATCTCGCTTTTGGCGATGTCGACCACACTCCTCTCATGGGTAAACAGGATCGTCTGGAAACGATCGGCCGTCGCGGCCAGCACTTGCAGACCGGCCCGAACGCGCTCATCATCGAAAGTCTGGAAAATGTCATCGACGATCAACGGCGCCGGCTCGTTACGGGCGGAATAATCTTCGAGAAATGCCAGCCGCAGTGCGAGATAGAGCTGGTCGCCCGTGCCCTCGCTAAGACCATCCAGCGGCACGCGTTCGCCGGCAGCGCGTTCCGCCAGCAGCTGTAGCGCATCGCTTTCATCATGCGCTTCGACAAGGCGGGAGAACCGGCCGCCCGTCAGCTGCGAAAACAGTTCGCCGGCACGCCGGATGACGGGATCGGCCTGCTTCTCGCGATAGGCTTCCATCGAACCAGCCAGCATGCGCACTGCGATCTTGAGGACGACCCATTGTCGCGCGAGGTCCTTTGCCTCCTGCTCGGCCGAGAGTTTTTCGAAAACCGCGTATTCTGCGCTGACGCCGGTTTCCAGGGCCTGCCGTTGGCGGCGATTCTCCGCGAGCCGTGCGGAAAGCTCGCCATGCAAGGCAAACTGCCGCTGATCTTCCTCAGTCAATCGCTCGACTTCGAGGTCGGCGGCAACGCGCTCGAAGCCGGCAAGTTCCGTACGGAGATCGTCCTCAGCCTTGCCATCAGCCTGCTGGCGGAAACGATCGCGGCTTTCGACGAGGCGCGTGGCGAGACGCATACGCTCGCGCAGCCGCAAGAGCAGTGCCGGCAGATCTTCGACACCGCCGAGATCAGCAGTTAATTGGTCGAGATCGCCAGCAATAGCGGCAAGCGCTGCCTCCTGGCGTGTCACCAGCCCTTCCCCACGCTGCCGTTCTTCTTCGAGACCATCGCGCTTCTTCAATTCGCCGCGCATGGCGTTGACGCGCGTATGCAGCGCCTCGGCGGCAGCATCCGGCGGCAGATGATCCAGCTCATAGCCGCTATTGGCACCAAGCGTCGCCAGCTGCCGCTCGAAATCCGCCATGTCGCGGCGCATGCCATTGACGCGACGCAGACGGTTTTCGCGCTCTGCCAGAACATCGGGCAGCTCCTGCCATGCCTTCAGGGCGGCAGTCGCCATGTCCAGGGTCGTGTCGGACGGTAGCCCAAGCAGTTCAACGGCTTTGGCGAAGGCACTGCGCCACTCGGCATGTTGTCGTTCGAAGGTGTGCTGCTGGTCGTCAAACCGGGCCAGCCGATCGCGCGCCGCACCGATCTCACCTTCCCGCGTGCGGCTTTCGCTCCAGCGTTCCGAAAGAAGGCGCAGATGCTTGCGTAAACCTTCCGCAATCGCGGCCGGCGGAAGGCGGCCGCTCTTGTAGCCGCTCGCCTCAACGATATCCTGCAAGGCAGGCAAGACGCGGCCTTCCGCCAGCGCATTCTCATCGCGTGCGTCCACCAGATCCCGCAATGCCTTGCGCTCGCGCCGCAGCAGCTCCACTCCACGTCGCCATTCCAGCATGGTCGAAGGATCGAGGGCATCGATACCGCAGGGTTCGAAAAGGGCAGCAAAGGTTGTCTGCGCGCCCTTCAGCGCTTTCTCGAAGTCCTTGAGCCGACCGGAAGCCTCTTCGCGCTCCTGCAACAAGCGCGCTTGACGCAAGCGATAATCGGCATGGCGCGCGACACGATCCGCATCGCTCAAGGCGGCATCTGCCAGACGATCCGCCTCGGCGACGCCAACGGTCAGTGCGGCAAGAACCTTCGCTTCCGGAGCCGCGCCCTCCGTCCACTTTTGCTGGATCGAGGTCCATTGCGCATCACGGCTTTCGCGCGCGGCGATGATCTGCTCTCGGGTGATGACCGACCCGGTGCGCTCGGCTTCCGCGAGCGTGCGTTCTATCTCTGCCAATTGCTCGTCATAGGTCTGCAGCTTGCTGGCTGCCTCGCGCACCTTCGATCGGGCCGCGTCGATGGCATCGCGATGCCCTGTAATTTCAGTCGCTTCCGGCAGCGGCACCGAGAATAATATATCGATGTCACCGATCGGTGGCTGCAGCCGTCCCGCAGCCTCAGCTAGATCAGATTCGATGCGGCGTATCTGTGTTTCCAGACCGTCGAGGCGGCTGAGGGCCGAGAGGTCGGTGCCCAGCGCCTCCAGCTGATCGATATAGGACCGCGGATCGATCAGCCGGCCGGCCAGGCTGTCCCTTTCAAGAGCCGCAAGCTGCCTGCGCTCGCTTTCGGCTTGCACGGCGAGAGACTGCATCTCCCGCACAAGCTGCTTGCCCTCATCCACCAACTCGGACAGGCGCGCACGATCGATATCGCTTGGCTGCTGCCGCTCCAGTTCGGCTTCGGCAAGACCGAGACGACGAGCCAGCTGCGACAGCGTCGTGTCGTAACCGGCGAGCTCCTGATCGACGCGAGGCAGATCGTGGCGCTGGGCACGGTAGTTGCCGGTATCGGCAAAAAGCTGCGTGACATCGCCCGACATCTGCAGCAGCGCTTCATCGATGTGAATGCGCGAAAGGTCTTCCTCTGCACGAAGAACCGCTTGCTGCGCCCGTCGCAGCTCCTCTTCGCTTGCTTGTTTGTCGCGCAGTCTCTGTTCAAGCTTGTCAGCAAAGCTGTCCGGGATGGCGGCAAGATCGGAAAGATTATTAAGTGCGAGGGTTTCCGCATCGATTTCTGATAGCAAGGGCTGCAGGGTCTTCAGCCGCTTCAGCCGATCGAGCGCCTCGCGCGTGCCACGGCGCTCCGCCTGCAGCCGCTCCAGTTCCGTCTCCAGCTCTGCCGCCTCGGCAAGAAGCTTTTTCCAGTCGCCGGATTTCAGCTCGTTGTCCCGCTCGGCCTTGCGCGCATCTTCGTAGCGGTCGAGAGCCTGATAAAAGCTGCGGTCCTTCGAGCGTCGGGCCGCATAGATGCCATCGGCCTCGGCCTCCAGCGATTGGCGCAGACGGGACAGGCCGGTGAGGCCGGAAGCGGCCGAAAACAGCAGGCTGCCGATCTCGCCGCCGCTACGCAGCATGGCGGTCGCGCCCTGCCGCAGCCTTTGCGAGTCGAGGCCGAAGGCGCGCTCGAAGACATCGCGGCTCAAATTGCCGAGGAAGGGCGAAAGTGCGTCCTCGGCGAGCGGCGATTCCTTGTCATCGGGGGCCAGCAGCGTTCCCTTGCGGCCGCGGCGGCGACGGAAGCTCAGCTTGGCGCCATCGCGCGCACTGATATCAGCGCCGATCCGCAGGGTTCCAGGCTCGTGCAGGAAGCTTTGCTCGGCGGCTGTGGGGAAGCCGAACAGAAGATCGGAGATCGCGCTCAAGGCCGAGGATTTGCCTGCCTCGTTCGGACCATAGATCACATGCAGCCGCGCGCCGGGGCGAAAATCGAGCGCGCGGTCGGTCAGCGCGCCATAGCGGAGAATATCGAGCCGGGTAAAGCGCATCAGGCAGCCCCCTGCCCGCGTGCGAGCAGCAATTGCCGCGCCTCTTCGATGAGAGCTTCCATGCTATCGTCCAGCGGCTGCTCCGTTGCGCCAAGACCACCCGGCAGGCGCACGGCGATCTCGTCTGTCAACCGACCTGCTTCCGCCGCGATATCGGTATCGCCGGCATGCTCGGTGAGAAGCTGGCGCAGATCGAGCGCGCCGTCCACGTCCGCCGATTTCTCCGGTGGCGGCTCCAACCGCAGCTCCAGCTTTTCCAGCCAGATATCCTCATGCACGCGGTGACAGGCGGCTTCCACCTCGTCACGCCATTGCTGGCGGTTGGCGGCGATCGCGCCATGCAGCGGCGTCACCCCCGAAAGCCGGACGCGAAGCGCTGTCATGCGCCCATCCATCTCGTCGGCCAAGGGCTGCACCGCCTGCTCGACGCGACGGAGGATCGCCGATTGATCGTCCTCCGGGCCAATAGCGATATCGGCCTGGGCGAAACGCGCCTCATCGACGATGATGCGCTGATGTTCGATACGTCCGTCTTCGACGCTCACCAGCACCGCGCCCTTGGCACCCCGCTCGCGGATACTGCGGCCCTGCAGATTGCCCGGAAAGATGACCAGCGGGTCCTGCGCCACCACTTCGAAATCATGCACATGACCGAGCGCCCAGTAGTCATAGCCGCGCGAGCGCAGGTCCTCGACGGAGCACGGTGCATAGGGCGCATGCGGCTCGCGGCCGGTCAGCGAAGTATGGAGGATACCGATATTGAACCAACCGGAGACGGGTGCAGGATAGCTAATTGCCAGATTGTCGTTGGCGGACCGTTCGGCAAAGCCCTGGCCGTGCAGCGCCACCTTCAGCGCCTCCAGCCTGACGCTGCCCGGCTTTCCGGTCGGAAACTCATGAACATTTGGCGGCAATGTGATGGTCTTGGTGATAACGCTTGCCGCATCGTGATTGCCGCGCAGCAGGTAGACCGGAATGCCCGCCCGCTCCAGCCGCGCCATTTCGCGATTGAAGAACAGACCGATCTTGTTGTCCTTCCAGTCGCCGTCATAGACATCGCCGGCAATGACGAAGAAATCGACCCGCTTCTCGATCGCCAGCCCCACAAGCGTCGAGAAGGCCTTGCGGCTGGCTTCGACGAAGACGGCAGCGACGGCGGCATCCTTCAAGGCAAGGCCCTGGAACGGGCTGCCAAGATGCAGATCGGCGGCATGAATGAAGCTGAAAGAGGGCATGGGCTCCGATAACAGTCAGAAATCCGATCTCCCCTTTTAAGGAAACGAAGGCGCTGTGAATACCGCGCCGGCGGCTTCATCCAACGGTTTCGTAAGCCGGCGCGCGCCTGCCAATGTTTCACAGTCACGCGATTGCGATCCTTGATCGCCGATGTGCGCTTGTGGCCCTGTCGGACGGCTGCTACTGCCCTATCATCTTGCGAGCAAAAGAGAGGAGACATCGTATGAGACATCATGCTTTCGGACGGACGCCCTTTATCGTGACCGATGTCGGCTTCGGAGCCTGGCAGATCGGCGGCGCATGGGGAGATGTCAGCGAGGCCGACGGCCGCGCAGCGCTGAATGCCGCCCTCGATGCCGGCATGACCTTCATCGACACTGCCGACGTCTATGGCGACGGCCGCTCGGAGAAAATCATCGCTGACGTGCTGAAGGCGCGCGGCGGCGAGCGGCCGATGGTGGCGACCAAGGCCGGCCGTCGGTTGAACCCGCATGTCGCCGACGGCTATAACAAGGCCAATCTCGAAGGCTTCATCGATCGCAGCCTGAAAAACCTCGGCGTCGAAAGCCTCGATCTCGTGCAGCTTCATTGCCCGCCGACCGAAGTCCTCTATCGGCCAGAGGTTTTTGCCGGGCTCGACGAACTAAAGAAGGCTGGCAAGATCAGGGGATACGGCGTCAGCGTCGAGAAGGTTGAGGAAGCGCTGAAGGCGATCGAATATCCAGGCGTGCTCAGCATCCAGATCATCTACAACATCTTCCGCCAGCGCCCCGACCATCTGTTCTTCAAGGAAGCCAAGCGCAAGAACGTGGCCGTCATCGCCCGCGTTCCCCTCGCCTCCGGCCTACTGTCAGGCAAGATCACCCGCGATACGCAGTTCGCCAGCGACGATCACCGCAACTTCAACCGCCATGGCGAGGCCTTCGATGTCGGCGAGACCTTTGCCGGCGTGCCGTTCGAAGTCGGTCTCCAGGCCGTGGAAGAGGTCCGCAAGCTGGTTCCATCAGGCGCCAGCATGGCAGCCTTTGCTCTCCGCTGGATCCTGATGAACGAAGCCGTCACGGTCGTCATCCCCGGCGCCCGCAATGCCGAGCAGGCCAGGGCCAATGCAGCCGCAGCCGATCTGGCACCACTCTCGGCCGATGTCATGGCGGCGACACGCGAGATCTACGAGCGCCTGATCGCGCCGCATGTTCATCATCGCTGGTAAGGCGATTTTGGCATGGATAGCCGGAACCTGCGCTTCCGGCTATCACAACGCTTTGGATGGAGAAAAGTGAGTAAAGAGGCTCGAACCGAGCCTGGAGGAGGAATACCATGAAAGTAGCACTGGTAACGGGCGCCTCGCGGGGCCTTGGCGCCGTGATCGCCTTACAGCTTGCGGAGGCCGGCTGGGCTGTCGCGGTCAACTATGCCCGGGATACCGAGGGTGCCGAAAGGGTCGTCGAGACCATCCGGCAGCACGGCGGACAGGCCTACGCCGCCCAGTTCAGCGTGATCGACAAGGACCAGCTTGTGGACGGTCTGGAAAAGATCAAGGCATCGCTCGGACCGGTCGATCTCATCGTCAACAACGCGACTGGACCCCAGCCGGAAATGCCGCTCATGGAGCAATCCTGGCGGACCTATCTCGATCAGATGGAATTCTTCGTCAAAGCGCCGTTGGAACTGCTGCAAGCGGTGCTGCCAGATTGGCGGGCGCGCAAGTCTGGCCGCGTCATCAATATCGGCTCCGAGGTTGCGGAGCTCGGCAATCCCAATTTCGGCAACTACGCCTCAGCCAAGGGCGCCATGCTCGCAATGACACGTTCCTGGGCAAGGGAACTCGCACCGGAAGGGATCACGGTCAATCTCGTTGCCCCCGGCTGGATACCGGTCGAGCGCCATGCCGGCGCTTCACAGCAGGCAAAGGACGGCTACCTCGCGCATACGCCGCTTGCCCATTTCGGCAAACCCGAAGACATTGCCGACGCCGTCGTCTTTCTCGCCTCGAGCAAGGCGGATTTCATCACGGGCCAAAAACTTGCCGTCAATGGTGGCCGGACGTTGCTCTGACGCCGCCAGGCAGAGAAATGGATTCGATAACGGACGCCTCCAACCGGGACAGCGGTGTTTGCCGCTATTTTTCGCCATCGGCAGACATTGCAGTTCCTGCGCACAGTCGCCGAACCGAAACATTCCGGCTGTCATCAACGCAAAACTATTTCACTCTTTGCGTTCCATTTTTGCGCGGACCTCGAGAAAGGCGTTTGTAAGGCCCATCAAGACGGACGATGTGACACTACCATTTGCTCCGCCGATCGGGTCCGCAATGTGAATGTTTCTAAGATCGTTCATGAAGTCGTCCCATAGGGTCGGGCCGCCGTTCTCAAGAAGTTCAGCGCGGATGCTCAAATCTTCGCTGACAGGCAGATGCCGCCTGCCCCAGGCGCCGATCGTAGCAATCATCGGCACAAGCTGAATCGCCGGTTCCGTCAGACTGTAAATCGCCTTCTGACTATGGCTGGGATCGTCCAGCTTGGTGATCAAGCCGAGCGAGACGAGACGCTTTAGTCGCGCGGCAAGTATGTTGGAGGCAATCCCCTCCTCGGACCGATTGAGCAACTCGCGAAAATGCCGGCGATTGCCGAACATGATGTCTCGAATGACGATCAGGCTCCAGCGGTCCCCCAACACTTCCATTGTCAGGTTGATCGGGCACCCCGACCGCCGCTCGATATCCATATTCGCTTCCTTTAGTGAACCAATTGCAATGTAGGATCGGCCATGTTACGACACAACCAGTTGCAAATTGCAATTAGATGGAGGAAGGCATGCCGAAAGTTCGCGTTGCAGGATTCTCGCTCTCTGTCGATGGCTTCGGAGCCGGACTGGAGCAAAGCCTGAATGATCCCTTAGGCAAGCGTGGTCCGGAATTGTTTGAGTGGTTTTTCCCCACCCAGGCATTCCAGGCGATGTTCGGCAAAGAGGGTGAAACGGAGGGTGCCGACGCGAAATACGCGGCGTCGGCAAATACCGGTTTTGGTGCCTTCATCCTCGGCCGCAACATGTTCGGCCCCATTCGCGGCGAATGGCCCGATGAAAACTGGAAAGGCTGGTGGGGCGACAATCCGCCCTATCATGCACCGACCTTCATTCTGACCCATCACCCCCGCGAGCCAATCGTCATGGAGGGCGGTACGACCTTTTATTTTGTCACGGGCGGGATCGAAGAGGCGCTTACGCAGGCCAAGGCGGCGGCCGGAGGCAAGGATATCAAGATCGGCGGCGGTGTCAGCACAGTGCGCCAATATCTTCAGGCGGGCTTGGTCGACGAGATACACTATGCCATTTCGCCCGTCGTGCTCGGGAGGGGCGAAGCAATGTTCGCCGGCATCGACCTGCCCTCGCTCGGCTTTCAGGTCGCCGCCCATGAGGCGACGAAGAAAGCCACTCACATCGTCTTGAAGAAATGAGGCCATCCTATCGTTGGTCATCTATGCGGACTGGCCCTATCCGCTTGACGGCTTCGCAACTGCTCGCCCTGCCCGGCATTGAATTTTCAGCGCATAATTGCAGCATGAGATTATAAAAAAGGGCCCGCAAAAGCGGGCCCCGATTGTCATTCACCCGCAAGGCAAACGCCTCATAGCGGGTGAAAACGAATTAGCTGTTGACCGAGTCCTTCAGGCCCTTGCCGGGCGTGAACTTCGGTACGTTACGGGCAGGAATATCGACCTCGGCACCGGTGGACGGGTTACGGCCCTTGGTGGCTGCACGGTGGGAAACGGTGAAGCTGCCGAAACCAGCAAGGCGAATGTCGCCGCCCTTCTTCAGTTCGGCCTGGACAGTATCGAAAACAGCGTCGACAGCGGAAGCAGCGTCAGCCTTCGTGATACCGGCCTTCTCAGCCACTGCGGACACGAGCTCATTCTTGTTCATGTTTCCACCCCTTTCTCTGGTATGAAACGACTTATCAGTAAGCGGGGTGCAAAATAGCAATGCTCTTACCCGCCGCAACCCCAAAAGCCCTGCAAATCAAGGAAAAGCAAGCGTTGCCATACGCTTTTCACAAAAAAAGACCGGCAAAAATGCCGGTCTTTTCGTCCATTTATGTCAATTCGACAGAATTGAGGCGAAGGGGCTCAATGAGCGATGGAAGAACCCACTTCGTCAACGCCTTCGACCGTTGCGATCACAGGCGTTTCCACGGTGCCATCCCACTCGATCGGCTCAGGACGGCGAACAAGCGCGTGCTTGATCACCTCACCCATGCGCGACACCGGAATGATCTCCATGCTATTCTTCACGTTATCCGGAATCTCCGCCAGGTCCTTGGCGTTCTCTTCCGGGATCAGCACCTTCTTGATGCCGCCGCGCATTGCCGCCAGCAGCTTTTCCTTCAGGCCGCCGATCGGCAGCACACGGCCGCGCAGCGTGATTTCACCCGTCATGGCGACATCCTTGGAAACCGGGATGCCGGTCATGATCGAAACGATCGCGGTTGCCATGGCGACACCGGCCGACGGACCATCCTTGGGCGTAGCACCTTCCGGCACATGCACATGGATGTCGCTCTTGTCAAAGAGCGGCGGCTTGATGCCGAAATCAACAGCGCGCGAGCGGACATAGGAGGCCGCCGCCGAAATCGATTCCTTCATGACTTCCTTCAGGTTGCCGGTGACCGTCATGCGGCCCTTGCCCGGCATCATCACGCCTTCGATCGTCAGCAGCTCGCCGCCGACTTCGGTCCAAGCGAGACCGGTGACAACACCGACCTGATCGTCGCGCTCGGCTTCGCCATGGCGGAAGCGCGGCACGCCGAGATAGTCGGAGATATTCTCGGCCGTAACGGCAACCGACTTGGTCTTGCCCTTGATGATCTCGGTGACCGCCTTGCGGGCGAGCTTCATCAATTCGCGCTCGAAGTTACGAACACCGGCTTCGCGGGTGTACTGCTGGCTGATCGCCATCAGGGCATCGTCGCTGACCGAGAATTCCTGCGGCTGCAACGCATGTTCCTTGATGGCCTTCGGCAGCAGATGCCGCTTGGCGATCTCGCGCTTTTCATCTTCAGTATAGCCGGCGATACGGATCACTTCCATGCGGTCCATCAGGGGCGCGGGAATATTCAGCGTATTCGCCGTCGTGATGAACATCACATCAGACAGATCGTATTCGACTTCCAGGTAGTGATCCATGAAGGTCGAGTTCTGCGCCGGGTCCAGCACTTCCAAGAGGGCCGAAGACGGATCGCCGCGATAGTCCTGGCCGAGCTTGTCGATCTCGTCGAGCAGGAAGAGCGGGTTGGACTTCTTGGCCTTCTTCATCGACTGGATGACCTTGCCGGGCATCGAGCCGATATAGGTGCGGCGGTGACCGCGGATTTCGGCTTCGTCGCGAACGCCGCCGAGAGCCATACGGACATATTCACGGCCGGTCGCCTTGGCGATCGACTGGGCGAGCGAGGTCTTGCCGACGCCCGGAGGGCCGACGAGGCACAGGATCGGGCCTTTGATCTTGGTCGCGCGAGCCTGCACGGCCAGATATTCGACGATGCGCTCCTTGACCTTTTCAAGACCGAAATGATCCGCTTCGAGGATCTTCTCGGCATTGTTCAGATCAGCCTTGACCTTCGACTTCTTGTGCCAGGGGATGCCCAGCAGCCAGTCGAGATAGTTGCGCACCACGGTCGCCTCGGCCGACATCGGGCTCATCTGCCGAAGCTTCTTCAGCTCGGCATCGGCCTTTTCCTTGGCTTCCTTCGACAGCTTGGTCTTGGAGATACGCTCTTCCAGCTCGGCCATCTCGTCGCGGCCTTCTTCGCCGTCGCCAAGCTCCTTTTGGATCGCCTTCATCTGCTCGTTCAGATAGTATTCGCGCTGCGTCTTCTCCATCTGGCGCTTGACGCGCGAGCGGATGCGCTTCTCGACCTGCAGAACCGAAATCTCGCCTTCCATGAAGCCGAGCGCCTTCTCCAGGCGAGCCTTGACGCTGGTGGTTTCCAGCATTTCCTGCTTTTCGGTGATCTTGATCGACAGATGCGATGCGACGGTATCAGCCAGCTTCGAATAATCGTCGATCTGGCTGGCAGCCCCAACCACTTCCGGCGAAATCTTCTTGTTGAGCTTCACATAGCTCTCGAATTCGGAGACGACCGAGCGGCTGAGTGCCTCCAGCTCGACCTGGTCTTCTTCCGGCTCATGCAGGACATGGCCGAGGGCTTCGTAGAAGTCTTCACGGCCGGTATATTCGTCGATCTCTGCGCGCGCACGGCCTTCCACCAGCACCTTGACGGTGCCGTCGGGCAGTTTCAGCAGCTGCAGGACATTTGCAACGGTACCGACCTTGTGGATGGCGTCCGGCGCGGGATCATCATCGCTGGCATTGATCTGGGTGACCAGCATGATCTGCTTGTCCGAACCCATGACCTCTTCCAGCGCGCGAATGGATTTCTCCCGTCCGACGAACAGAGGCACGATCATGTGGGGGAAGACCACGATGTCGCGCAACGGCAGTACCGGATAGGCAATGCTGTCGTGTGTCGCAGACGTTTTCTTACTCATGTCATTTCCTTTCCGTCGTCCCGTTCCCGGGCTCTCTGCCGGCTTGGGGGATTTAGCCGGCTCTCTCACTTGGTAAACAAGTGGAGCTTCACACTGCCTATTTCAAGTCACAGGAAACGCCCGCCACAAGGCGACGATCCCGCGTATTCGCGAGGAGGAACGCAACAACAAAACACCAAGGCCCGGCAACTCGAACACCACCGGCGACGCTAAAATCCGAAGAAAAAACGCCGGGCCTGCGCCCTGTCCGCCTAGTGCTCCAGAATCATGCCATCATGGCTGCAGCAGGGACTCTTCACAACCGGTTCCGACGGCATTCCAATAAGCTTATCCAAGACTTTATCAGCAAACTGTACGATTTTTCAAACAGAAAGGGGCCCGTCGATGACGAGCCCCCGATTCGTGATCACGGATGGTGGATCAGGCCGTTGCGTTGGCCTTTTCCTCCTGCCGGTCGGCATAGATGTAGAGCGGGCGGGCAGAGCCACGAACCACTTCCTCGGAAATGACCACTTCGCGCACGCCTTCCAGCGCGGGTAGTTCGAACATGGTGTCGAGGAGGATCTTTTCCATGATGGAGCGCAGACCACGAGCACCCGTCTTGCGGACGATCGCCTTGCGGGCGATTTCGCGCAGGGCATCCTCGTGGAAGGTCAGCTCGACGTCTTCCATTTCGAACAGGCGCTGATACTGCTTCACCAGCGCGTTCTTCGGCTCGGACAGGATCTGGATCAGCGCATCCTCGTCAAGGTCCTCCAGCGTCGCCAGAACGGGCAGACGGCCGATGAATTCGGGGATGAGACCGAACTTCACCAGATCTTCCGGCTCCAGCTCGCGCAGCACTTCGCCGACGCGACGGTCATCCGGAGCCTTGACAGTGGCGCCGAAGCCGATCGAGGTCTTCTCGCCACGGGCGGAGATGATCTTGTCGAGGCCCGCAAAGGCGCCGCCGCAGATGAAGAGGATGTTGGTCGTGTCCACCTGCAGGAATTCCTGCTGCGGATGCTTGCGGCCGCCCTGCGGGGGAACCGAAGCCACGGTGCCTTCCATGATCTTCAGAAGCGCCTGCTGCACACCCTCGCCCGAGACATCGCGCGTGATCGACGGATTGTCCGACTTGCGGGAAATCTTGTCGACTTCGTCGATGTAGACGATGCCGCGCTGCGCGCGCTCGACGTTGTAGTCGGCAGCCTGCAGCAGCTTCAGGATGATGTTTTCGACGTCTTCGCCGACGTAGCCCGCTTCGGTCAGCGTCGTCGCATCGGCCATGGTGAAGGGAACGTCGATGATGCGGGCGAGCGTCTGAGCAAGATAGGTCTTGCCGCAGCCGGTCGGGCCGACGAGCATGATGTTCGACTTCGCCAGCTCGACGTCACCGTTCTTCGATGCGTGAGCGAGACGCTTGTAATGGTTGTGAACGGCAACAGAGAGAATCTTCTTTGCCTGCCGCTGGCCGATGACGTATTCGTCAAGAACCTTGATAATGTCCTGCGGGGTCGGAACACCGTCACGCGACTTCACCATCGAGGATTTGTTTTCCTCGCGGATGATGTCCATGCATAGCTCGACGCACTCGTCGCAGATGAATACGGTCGGTCCGGCAATCAACTTCCGGACTTCATGCTGGCTCTTACCGCAGAACGAACAATAAAGCGTGTTCTTTGAGTCGCCGCCGTTGCTGCCGCTGACTTTGCTCATATCACTTTCCTTCCAGCACGCCGCAAATTTCCAATTTGAAATCGCGGTCCACTCTATGCGCCCGCCGGACCTGCCCCTCGTTTGCAGATCGCGGCGCCCTTCAGGGTACTGAACGCAGGCCAGGCAACCAACCGGAACTGCGTGGCAACGATCCCCCTTCGAATGCCGAATGCTATGTCATAAAAACGCTACATAGCATTAATGCCTACTATTACCGTGTTCCGCTCCACATTAAACCCCTATTCGATCACAAATGGGATAGAACTGTGGCGTAGAAGTCACCGCCTCGTGGATTAATCACGAGGCGCTTTCACCCTCTATTTCGGTACGCGACGTCAGCACCTTGTCGATCAGACCCCATTCCTTGGCCTCCTCCGAGGACATGAAATGGTCACGATCGAGCGTCTGCTCGACCTCTTCATAGGTCCGGCCGCAATGCTTGACGTAAACTTCATTGAGGCGACGCTTCATCTTGATGATGTCGCGGGCGTGGCGCTCGATATCCGAAGCCTGGCCCTGGAAACCGCCCGAAGGCTGGTGAACCATGATGCGGGAATTCGGCGTTGCGAAACGCATGTCCTTGTCGCCGGCGGCCAGAAGCAGCGAGCCCATCGACGCAGCCTGACCAATGCAGAGCGTCGAAACGGCCGGCTTGATGAACTGCATCGTATCGTAGATCGCCATGCCGGCGGTCACGACACCGCCCGGCGAATTGATATAGAGCGCGATTTCCTTCTTCGGGTTTTCGGCCTCGAGGAAGAGAAGCTGGGCGCACACCAGCGTCGCCATATGGTCTTCGACCGGTCCGGTCAGGAAAATGATGCGTTCCTTCAGCAGGCGGGAATAGATGTCGTAAGACCGTTCCCCGCGGTTGGTCTGCTCGACAACCATCGGCACCAGAGCCATAGCTGTATCGACTGGATTTCTCATGTGCGTCCTTTATCAAACTTGCCCCGGCGACGGAAACGCCGGGAATCGGAGTAAAAATCCTTTACTCCTACATAGAGTGTCCCTGCCCTGCACTTCAAGACGCCCGAAAGCATAACGTCAAAAAGCACTAATGCCCCACGAGGCGTTGACAAAGCATTTCTAACCACGGCTCCTCGAATGCCAAGACGCCGTAGCGACGCACCATCCGCTACCCACTACAATTCGCAATCGCAAGGTGAAGGAAGCATGAAGGTCTGTGCCGGTCTGGCGGAGATCTCCAGCACAGGCAAAATTTACCAACTGATTTAAGGAACTTGCCATCTTATTGGGCAAGGATGAGCCGATCGCGGAAATCGTCGTGCTGTTTGCGCCGACGGCCGAAAACAGCGGAGACATCCGATCGTGCTGAATATGACCACAGGCCTCACCATATGGTGTTCGGAAGCCATCACCTTGGCGACCGTCCTCCTTCTTGCCTGGCGGCACGATCGCAAATCCCCCGCCTATTTGATCTGGGCTCTGGGTTTCACCGTCAGCGCCGCGGGCTTCGCCCTGGTGGCAGCTCGCGGCGTCATCCCCGATATCTGGTCGATCCAGATCGGCAATGCCGTGGGGCTGCTTGGCGAAAGCGCCTGGATCGTCGGCTTCCGCATAATGGACAAACGCAAGCTGGAATGGTCGGCATTTCTGCCGCCCGTGCTCTGGCTGATCGGCGTCAGCCTGCCATGGGTCACGGATAATTTCATCAATCGCATCATCGTCTACGATCTCGCAGGAGCCGTCGGCGCGACCTTGCTCGCCTTCGCCGTCCAGCCGGCTGACGGCCGGCGCGAGCCGGCACGCGGACAGCTCGGCATCGTCTTCGTGACACTCGCCTGCTTCTGCTTCGGCTCGGCTCTCTGGATGGTGTTGATGGCCCCGCCATTGGGACAGGCCATGATCTATCGCGGCTACATGGCACTCGGCTATGCTCTGCTCATCATCGTCGCCATCATTCTCAACGGCAAGCTTCTCATGGAACGCGCCGAGCGCCGCTGGCGGGCGATTTCCATCACCGATACTTTGACCGGCGTTCTGAACCGGCGCGGTCTCCAGGAAAGCTACGAGATTCTTGTCGGCGAAGGACAGCAACAGCCACGGAAGCTCGCCGCATTGCTGTTCGATCTCGACCATTTCAAGAAGATCAATGACCGCCATGGCCACCAGGCAGGCGACGCGGTTCTGGTCGAGTTTGCCCGTATCGCCCGTCAGTTCGTGCCTCGCACTGGCGCATTCGGCAGAATGGGCGGAGAGGAATTCGTCGCCTTCGTTCCGATAGACGAGCAGTCGCAGGCCGAAGCGCTGGCGGAAACCATCCGCGCCGATTTCTGCCGCGTGCCGCTGCTTGCCGGCCGCTCGCTGGTGCCGGCGACGGTCAGCATCGGCGTTGCGATCATGCCGCGCGACACGGTCAGCTGGGACCGGCTGGTTTCCTTTGCAGACCGCGCACTTTACGCCGCCAAGCGCGCAGGTCGCAACTGCACCATCGTCTTCAATGAAATGGAGACCGCGGGAGAGCCCGACGCGACGACTGCGGCGGATGAAGGCGAGCTGGTGCCGACGCTCGACGACCAGATCCACGCCTTGCGGCGCATGGGCACGATCGCCAGGATGTGACCGGCCTATCCGGCACATCCCATTCGATAGTTTTGGCTTGACCAAATCATACAATCGCCCAACAAAGCGGCCGCTCTCAAACACAAAAGGCGCGCCTGAACAGCGCGCCTTCGCAAATCGTGCGGCAATCTCCGGCCGTATCAGCCGTAACGACCGGTGATGTAGTCTTCCGTGCGCTTGACCTTCGGCGCCTGGAATATCTGCTCGGTCTGGCCGTATTCGATCAACTCGCCAAGATACATGAAGGCGGTGCTGTCGGAGATACGGCTCGCCTGTTGCATGTTGTGCGTGACGATGACGATCGTGAAATCACCCTTCAGCTGCGACACCAGTTCTTCGACCTTGGCGGTGGAGATCGGGTCAAGAGCCGAGGTCGGTTCGTCGAGAAGCAGGACTTCGGGGCGAATGGCGATGGCGCGAGCGATGCAGAGGCGCTGCTGCTGGCCGCCGGAAAGGCCAAGTCCGCTCTGGTGCAGCTTTTCCTTCACTTCGCTCCACAGCGCCGTTTCCGTCAGCGCCGCTTCGACGCGAACGTCCATTTCCGCCTTGGAAATCTTTTCATAGAGCCGAATGCCGAAAGCGACGTTTTCATAGATCGACATCGGGAACGGCGTCGGCTTCTGGAACACCATGCCGACCTTGGCGCGCAGATCGTTCAGATCGACGTCCTTGGTGAGGATATTGCGACCGTCCAGCAGGATCTCGCCCGCAACCGTCTGGCCCGGGTAGAGATCATACATGCGATTAAAAGTGCGCAGCAGCGTGGACTTACCGCAGCCCGAGGGGCCGATGAAGGCGGTGACCGCATTTTTGCGGATGTTCATATTCACGCTCTTCAGAACGCGATGGCCGTTCTGATAGGTGAAATCGAGGTTCTTCACCTCCAGTTTCGCCAGGCCGAGATCCGACTGGGACGCGGCGTCCTTCCCCGGCTGTGCGTTGACGCTCTGGAAATTGCTGTCGCTCATGTTCATGGTCTCATTCCTATCGTTCGGCGGCTGCGTCACTGGCGGCGCCCACTCAAGACACGGGCAAGGACGTTTAGCGCAAGGATGGCAACGGTGATGATCAGCGCGCCGGCCCAGGCAAGTTGTTTCAGATCCTCGCCGGCATCGGCGGCGAGCGTGTTGATCGCAACCGGCAGCGTGGCGATCGGACCGGTCAGGCCCGCATTCATGAATTTACTATAACCGGCGGTGAAGAGAAGTGGCGCGGTTTCGCCGCTGATGCGGGCGACAGCCAACAGGATGCCGGTGAGGATGCCGGTCCAGGCGGAGCGATAAATCACCAGCGTCATGGACTTCCAGCGCGGCGCGCCGAGCGCGGCGGTCGCCTCGCGCAGCGCATTCGGCACCAACAGCAGCATGTCCTGCGTCGTGCGGTTGACGACCGGGAGGGCGATCAGCGCCAGCGCGAGGATGCCGGCGATCGCGGAGTTGCCGTGCATGGGCACGACGACAGCGCCATAGACGAACACGCCGACAATGATCGAGGGCGCCGACAGCAGGATGTCATTGATGAACTTGGCAAACTCGGCAAGCTTGGTGCCGTTGGCATATTCCACCAGATAGGTGCCGGCGAGAATGCCGATCGGCGCGGCGATCAGGATGGCGCAGCCCGTGACCAGCACAGTACCGTAGATTGCGTTGATCAGGCCACCGCGGGAGCCCTGAGCCGGGATCGACATGGTGAACACGTCGAGGCTGAGCGCCGATACACCGCGATAAAGCAGGCTCACAAGGATCACGCTGAGAAAGAATATGCCAAGGACGGCCGCGAGGAAGCACAAGGCCATCATCACCCGGTTCTTACCATAGCGTCTCGACACGAGGTTCTGACGAATTGCATTTTCCATGGGCTTTATCCTCAATGCGAGTCGCCGCGGCCGATCATCCACCTTGCGAGCGCAAGCACGCAGAAGGAAAGGACAAACAGGAGCAGACCGAGCGCAATCAAGCTCGACAATTGCAGACCGTCGGCATCGCCGAAGTTATTCGCGATCTGGGCGGAAATGGTGGTGGACGGCGAGATGATCGACGATTGCAGACGGCTCACCGAGCCGACGACGAAGGTAACGGCCATTGTTTCGCCAAGCGCGCGGCCGAGGCCGAGCATGATGCCGCCGACGAGGCCGCGACGTGTGTAGGGGATCAGGATGTGGCGAGCCACTTCCCATGTCGTCATGCCCATGCCGTAAGCGGATTCACGCAGCATCGGCGGCACAGTGCTGAACACGTCGCGGGCGATCGCGGTGATGAACGGGAGGATCATGACGGCGAGCACGAGGCTTGCCGTCAACAGGCCGACGCCCGGCGCCGGCGGCTGGAACAGCAGGCCGATCACAGGCACCTGGCCGACAGTCATCATGAGAAAGGGCAGAATATAGTTCTGCATCAGCGGCACGAGAATGAACAGACCGACGATGCCGTAGATGATGGAGGGAACGCCGGCCAGAAGCTCGATGGCCGTGCTGATCGGACGGCGCAGGCTGCCGGGGCAAAGTTCCGTGAGGAAGATGGCGATGCCGATGCTCAGGGGAACGGCAATCAGCATGGCGATGAGTGCACTTACCAGCGTACCGACCACGGCGGGCACAGCGCCATAGATATCGGCAGGAGCGCTCCATTTCGTACCCCAGAGGAACGAAAGTCCGAAGGCCTGGAAGGTTGGCAAGGCATCGATAACGAGAACTGCAAGGATTGCCAGCAGCAGAAGCACGACAAGAGCAGCCGAGCCAAGCGTCATAAAATAGAAAATCCGATCCTGTGTCCGGAATTTTCTGGTGGCGGCGGTGGTATCCAGTGCCTGGAAGCCAGCCGTCTGAGTCGCGTCAGCCATCGATTTCCCCTTGTCCCGTCACGTAAGCCGGCGGACAGAGTTATACCCTGTCCGCCGCAACTTCTCACGCAGCAAATTACTTCGTGCCGAATTCCGTCTTCCAGGACTTCTCGACGATCTCGGCAACATTGTCCGGGATCGCAAGATACGACAGGGCGGTCGCGTCCTTCTGACCATGCTCATAGGACCACTTGAAGAACTTCAGCGCTTCTTCGTTCTTGGCAGCATCGGCCGGCTTCTTATAGAGCAGAACCCAGGTCGAAGCGGCAATCGGCCAGCTCTTTTCGCCCGGCTGATTGGTGATGATCAGGTTGAAGTTCTTGGCCTTGGCCCAATCTGCGTTGGAAGCAGCAGCCTTGAACGTGTCGAGGCTCGGCTCGATAACCTTGCCGGCAGCGTTCTTCATCTTCGCGAAACCGATGTGATTGGCGACGACGTAGGAGTATTCAACGTAGGAGATCGAACCAGCGGTCTGGTTGACGGTGGTGGAAACGCCTTCGGAACCCTTGGCGCCGAAGCCGACCGGCCATTCAACTGCCGTGTTCGAACCAACCTTTTCCTTCCACTCCGGCGAAACCTTCGCCAGGTAGTCGGTGAAGTTGAAGGTCGTGCCCGAGCTGTCGGCGCGATAAACGACGGAGATCGTCGTGGAGGGCAGCTTTACTTCCGGGTTGAGAGCCTTGATGGCTGCATCGTCCCACTTGGTGATCTTGCCGAGGAAGATGTCGGCCAGCGTCTTGCCGTCGAGAACGAGTTCGCCCGGCTTTACGCCTTCAACGTTATAGGAAACGACGATGCCGCCGGAGATCATCGGGAACTGGGCAATGCCGTTCTTTTCGAGGTCAGCGTCGCTCATCGGCTTGTCCGAAGCGCCGAATACGATGGTCTTGTCGAGGAGCTGCTTGATGCCAGCGCCCGAACCGACCGACTGATAGTTGACGACATTGTTCGTCGCAGCCTTGTAGCCTTCAGCCCACTTGGACAGAACCGGTGCGATGAAGCTCGAGCCGGCGCCCGTGATATCGGCAGCAGAGGCCGAAACGGACATAGCCGCGATGAAGCCTGCAGTCAGGCAGAGCGAACGAAATTTTTGATTCAACATGATTGAACTCACTTCCCAGAGTGATGAAAGGATGGCGAGCAGGAGCTAAGCACGAAGTATCCCATCGGTTAGGAACCCCACCTCGATCTCCTGGCGACAGTGATGGCTCTAATGCCGCATTGTTTCAGTTTGATGACAGTTTAATGAAGCGGCGGTGACACAACCTGCAGCAAGCATGGCGGCCATTGCGGAGCCGCAGGGAAAGGCTCGCATCCTTTCATGAAGCAGGGCGATCTTCACGTTTTGAATCAAGATCATACTCAAAGGCGGATTACATAGTCCTTGCGAGTCGTTTCAATAACTTCCCAAGTCCCCTTGAAGCCCGGCTTCAAGATCATGCGGTCGCCTGCACGCAGATGAAACGTCTCGCCGTCATCGGCTGTCACAATGGAATAGCCGGAGAGAATGTTGAAATACTCCCACTCGTCATAGGCGATCTTCCACTTCCCCGGCGTCGCCTCCCAGATGCCGGCATAAAGGCCGCCCTCAGCCTCATCGAGGCTCCAGGTTCGGAAGGCCGGGGCTCCCGAAATGAGACGATCCGCTGCGGGCGCGCCCGCCTCAGGCTCCACACCCTCGACATTCAGTTGCAGATAGGTTGCCACTTAAGTCTCCCGTCCGTCACGCTTCACCAGGACCAAAAAAGTCCGCGACCGCCATTGGCGATCGCGGACCGAGACAAGCATGAAATGCACTTCGGTCAAAGAGACCGACAAGCTTTTTCGGCCTCCCGCCGGGGCAGTCCTCAGACTTTTGCCAGTGCCTGCTCCAGGTCGGCGATGATATCCTTGACGTCCTCGATGCCGATGGACAGGCGCACCACATCCGGGCCGGCACCGGCGGCGACCTTCTGCTCGTCAGTCAGCTGCTTGTGAGTCGTCGAGGCGGGATGGATGACGAGCGAGCGCGTATCGCCGATATTGGCAAGATGCGAGAAGAGCTCAAGGCCTTCGACCAGCCCCTTGCCGGCTTCATACCCCCCCTTCAGTCCGAAGGTGAAGACCGAGCCCGCACCTTTCGGCGAGTAACGCTGCTGCAGGGCGTGGTTCGGATCGTCCTCCAGGCCGGAATAGTTGACCCACGCCACCTTCTCCTGCGCCTTCAGCCAACGCGCAACGGCGAGCGCATTGTCCGAATGACGCTGCATGCGCAGCGGCAGCGTTTCGATGCCGGTCAGGATCAGGAAGGCATTGAACGGCGAGATGGCCGGGCCGAGATCGCGCAAGCCCAGCACCCGGCAGGCGATGGCGAAAGCGAAATTGCCGAAGGTCGCGTGCAGCACGATGCCGTTATATTCCGGACGCGGTGAAGACAGCATGGGGTAATTGCCCGAAGCGGACCAGTCGAAAGTGCCGCCGTCGACGATGATGCCGCCCATGGAATTGCCATGGCCGCCGAGGAACTTCGTCAAGGAATGCACGACGATATCGGCGCCATGCTCCAGCGGCCGGATGAGATAGGGGCTCGCCAGCGTATTGTCGACGATCAACGGCAGGCCATGCTTGTGCGCGATGGCTGCGATTGCCGCGATATCGACGAAGGTGCCGCCGGGATTGGCAAGGCTTTCGATGAAGATGGCGCGGGTGCGGCCATCGATCTGCGCTTCGAAGGTCGCAAGATCCGCAGGATCGGCCCAGCGGACGCGCCAGTCGAAACTCTTGAATGATTGACCGAACTGATTGACCGAGCCACCATAAAGCCGTTTGGCCGCGACGAAATTGTCGCCCGGCTGCATGATGGCATGGAAGACGAGCAACTGGGCCGCATGACCGGAGGCGACCGCGAGGGCCGCGGTTCCGCCTTCGAGGGCGGCCACCCGCTCTTCAAGCACGGCCTGTGTCGGGTTCATGATACGGGTGTAGATATTGCCGAACTGCTGCAATCCAAACAGTGCAGCGGCATGATCGGCATCCTGAAAGACGAAGGATGTCGTCTGGTAGATCGGCGTCGCGCGCGCGCCTGTCGTCGGGTCCGGCTGCGCGCCCGCGTGGATCGCAAGCGTGTCAAAACCTGGGTTGCTGGCTGGCATATTTTTCCTCCCGCCGGATTTTGTTCGTAACGGGAAAAGCATAACGCCTGGCATATGAAAGTTAACCGCGAACTTTGCCGTGCTTCTTGGCTCGCGGAAAAAACTTGCCATCTTTCAGTGAGATCGCGCGATAAACGGCCGGAGACCGCCGTCGCGTGTGATCTCCGGTCATGCCACCAGGCGCGGATACTCGATCGCCGGGCAGCGGTCCATGACGACCCTCACCCCTGCGGCTTCCGCTCTTGCCGCGGCGGCGTCGTCACGCACGCCAAGCTGACCCCAAATGACCGGTGGCCGCGGCTCGATCATGATCGTCTCCTCCACGACCGATCGAAGATATTCGGGCGCCCGAAAAACGTCGACCATATCCACAGGCTCGGGAATGTCGGCCAGCCGCGCATAGACCCATTGTCCCAGAATTTCCTTGCCGGCCTGTCCGGGATTGATGGGGATGACGCGATAGCCCCTGTTCAGGAGATAAGCCATCACACCGTTGCTCGGGCGCGCGGGATTGGGCGAAGCGCCGACGAGCGCGATGGTCCTTACGGACAAGAGGATATCGGCTATATAGGAATCGTCATAACTATCGTGGTTCATCACGAAGCCTCCCACCTCGATCACACTTGCGTTTTGTCACAAATATGGAAACCGCAATGGCGGTCTCCGCGTATATATATTGTATTATAACAACTTCAGGGAGGATTACTCAGATGAAAAAATTCATCCTGCTGGGCCTGCTCGTCACCTCGGCAGCGACGCCGGCATTCGCGATTTCGCGATATAATTCCATGTCCATGACCTGCGCAGAAGCCAGGGCGGTCATCAACCGGGAGCGCGCGGTCATCATGCGCTACCCCGCCAAGAGAACACCGAACATGACGCTCTATGATCGCTATGTCGCGGATAGCGGCGCATGCGATCTGGGCTATTACGCCTATCAGGATTATCTCCCCACGAAGGATCGCGCTTCCTGTCCGGTGTATATATGCCGGCCGTCAACCGACCTCGATGACGATGATTTGATTTTCCCACGCTGATCGCAATGCGCTACGGCTAGACGTGGCGGACGACTCACGAGTTCGGTACGACCATTGATTGTCCCAGGCACGATGCATCTTCGGCAATGCAGTCGTGCTGGCGTCTTCATGCGCCCGTGTCCAGGCCATCCCCCAAAGCGCTTTCATAAATTTCCCCGATGCCGTGGGGTTGCGTTCTCATGAAATGCAATCTTTGTTCGCTATTTATTCACATATAAATTAGAAACTTCGCATGGACAGTCAATTCAAACGAGAACCGAATGCGAACGCGGAACATATGCTATTTCATTATTTTCCCACAGAATAATTTTCGCGTTCGCGCAACGATATACCCTGCGAATTTTTGGCTCTGGGATTCTATACTTAACTCTTAGTATGATTTTTATCAGCGGTGGCGCGCGTTAGCTGTAATATTTTTCATCTCTTGTAGAATTATCCACTCTATTCATGAGAGGAAGAGGGGCTGCGCGCGGCGTTTTCGCCGCGATTTTCGCACACCAAATCACAGGCAGCATTGCAAGCGACACGGCCCTCTGTCGTTTTTAAGTAAGAAGTGTCTAATGCTACTCCCGCGTTCACAGGACATGCGATATTTGTTCGCGCTTCATACTCCAATAAATTAGTTATTTATAATGCTGGAAAGGACAATTTGGAACATAACGAAAACGTCGCTCTCGACGTCCGTGATGATCGGAGCAGGCGGGCAATCCTCCATAATGACCGATATTTCGTTGCTTTTCGATGTATTGCGGATCATATGGGGGCTACACTCCCACAAAATACCAAGCATTGCCGTTAGGCCTGTCAATTCCCGAGGTTTTCCGTGTCTCTCGACGTTATCGCGCTCGTCCTTTTCGGCGCCCTGCTGCATGCGACATGGAATGCGATCATCAAGGCCGGAACCGATAAGTCGCTCGATGCGGCGCTGGTTTCAGCCGGCGGCGCAGTCGCGGCATTGCCTCTTCTGCCATTCCTGCCTCTGCCGGCCTCTGCGGCCTGGCCGTTCATCGGTGCATCCGCCATCCTTCAATTTGCCTATTTCCAGCTGGTGGCGGCCGCATATCGAGCCGGGGATATCGGGCTCGTCTATCCGCTGATGCGCGGTGTCGCGCCACTCATCATCGTCTCCACAAGCAGCTTCATCCTGAAGGAGACGCTTTCGGGCGGCGCGTTGATCGGCACCATGACCATTTGTGCCGGCATACTGACGCTTGCCTTCGAGGCGCGAAAGGGCAGCCGCCAGGCGATCGTTCTCGCGCTTGCCAATGCCGTCGTCATCGCGACCTATACCTATGTCGACGGCATCGGCGCGCGGGCATCGGGCAATTCAGTTTCCTATACCCTATGGATGGCACTCCTGCCCCCCGTTCTCCTTTTCGCCTGGGCGATATCGCAACGCGGCATCAATGCCGTCGCCGCCCATGTCCGCTATAACTGGTGGCGCGGACTGATCGGCGGCGGCGGATCGATCGCTTCTTATGGGCTGGCATTGTGGGCGATGACCAAAGCGCCGGTCGCCATGGTCGCCGCCTTGCGCGAGACCTCGATCCTCTTCGCTTTGGTGATATCGGTCGTCGTCTTGAAGGAGCGATCGAGCATCTGGCGCTATATTGCCGGCGCCATCATCGCCGCCGGAGTGCTGGTTTTGCGCCTGGGTTGACCATAAAATATGTGGTTTTATTTTACCACATAAGCAACATATTGATTTTTCTTTATAATTTTTACAGGCCGCCAATGAGGCGATATTGACGCAGGCTCTCAATCGCTCTATAAGCCGCCGCAGATCGCAGCCTTTTCGGGCTGCTTTCTTTTTGGCACGCATTCATGTGCGCCAAACCAAGCAACAAGAAACGCCCAGACGCCTTCGGGCCAAGGGTCCAAAAAGAGAGTATGCAACATGGCAACCTTCTCCCAGAAGCCTGCAGAGGTGGAGAAGAAGTGGGTTCTCATCGACGCCGAAGGGCTTGTCGTTGGCCGTCTCGCTTCTATCATCGCAATGCGTCTGCGCGGCAAGCATAAGGCTACCTTCACGCCCCACGTCGACGACGGCGACAACGTCATCGTCATCAATGCCGACAAGGTCGTCTTCACCGGCAAAAAGTACGAAGACAAGGTTTACTACTGGCACACCGGTTATGCCGGCGGCATCAAGGAGCGTACGGCTCGCCAGATCATCGAAGGTCGCTTCCCGGAGCGCGTCGTTGAGAAGGCCGTCGAGCGCATGGTTCCCCGCGGCCCGCTCGGCCGTCGCCAGATGAAGAACCTGCGCGTCTACGCCGGCTCCAACCATCCCCACGAAGCCCAGCAGCCGGTCGTCCTCGACGTCGCCAAGCTGAACAAGAAGAACGTAAGGAGCGCCTGATAATGGCTGACCTTTCCTCCCTGAAGGACCTCGGCACGACGTCGGAAGCAGCTGCTGCTCCGGTTCACGTCCGCAAGGTTGACTCGCTCGGCCGCTCCTACGCGACCGGCAAGCGTAAGGACGCCGTCGCCCGCGTTTGGGTCAAGGCCGGCTCCGGCAAGATCATCGTCAACGGCAAGGACTACACGGCTTACTTCGCCCGTCCGGTTCTGCAGATGATCCTGCGTCAGCCGATCGTCGCTGCTGCCCGTGACGGCCAGTTCGACATCATCGCAACCGTTGCCGGCGGCGGCCTCTCCGGCCAGGCCGGTGCCGTTCGTCATGGCCTGTCCAAGGCAATCACCTACTTCGAACCGGGCCTGCGCTCGGTGCTGAAGAAGGGTGGCTTCCTGACCCGCGACAGCCGCGTCGTCGAACGCAAGAAGTACGGCCGTGCGAAGGCACGTCGTTCCTTCCAGTTCTCCAAGCGTTAATCGCTTATCCGAGATCGGATTTTTGGAAAGGCCGGGTTTTCCCGGCCTTTTTCTTTTGCAGCAGCAAAAAGATGCAAATCCGCCAAGGCAAGCGGCCCATTTTGTGACAAAGTTCCGGTACAAGCACCGGGAGAGTTCAATGCGTGGATTCATCTTTTCGCTTCTGCTTTTGATCGCCAGCGCAGCACCCGCTCTGTGTGACGATGCCCAGCCAGCTCCGCCAGCCGACAAGGCCGCAGAGATGCAGAGCATGAAGGATTTTCTCCAGGCAACTCCGGACTGTCGCGAGTTCAACGACAGCTGCTCCTATTGTGTCGTGACCGATGGACAGGCCAATTGCTCGACGCCGCAGATCGCCTGCGTGAAAAAGGCATATCAATGCACCGCCAGATCGGGCAAATAAGCATCGAACACGACCTATCCGCGATTCACAGAACGGAATTCCGTTCCATCCCGTGAGGCACGTCATGAGCACCAACAAAGCATCCCGCTTTGCGGCCACTCCCGAGCCGCCCTACTACATCGTCTCCTTCGCCTCGATCCGGACAGCCGGCGACAATGGCTATGGCGCCATGGGTGAGCGCATGGAGGAAATGGCGCTGGCGCAGGACGGCTGTCTTGGGCTTGAGAGCGCGAGAGGCGCCGATGGCTTCGGCATCACCAATTCCTTCTGGCGGGACGAAGAGAGCATCCTTGCCTGGAAGAATGTCATGTCGCATCTGGCGGCGCAGAAGCTCGGCCGCGAGCGCTGGTACGAGCAATACAAGGTTCGCGTAGCGCGGGTAGAACGGGCCTACGACTTCCAGCGGGACAAAGGGGACGCGCTTGCCGAGCACATCGATTGATCACGCCTTCACTGCCGCCAGCCTGACCTCGGCTGCCAGCGACCCGACCTTTGCCGGCGCGCTCTCCTTCATGCGCCGCCGCTTCACAAAATCGCTTGAGGGCGTCGACGCCGTGGTCTGGGGCATACCCTTCGATGCAGCCACGTCAAACCGGCCGGGAACGCGCTTCGGACCGCAGGCGATCCGCCGCGCTTCGGCGATCTTCGACAATGATCCGCAATATCCCTTCGACCGCGATCTCTTCGCCGAGATGGCCGTGATCGACTACGGCGACTGTCTGCTCGACTACGGCAATCATCAGGATACGCCCGCTGCAATCGAAAGACAGGCGACGACGATCCTCGACAGCGGCGCCTTCATGCTGACGCTCGGCGGCGATCACTTCATCACCTGGCCGCTGTTGAAGGCGCAAGTCGCCAAGCATGGGCCACTGGCGCTGGTGCAGTTCGATGCGCATCAGGACACCTGGTTCGATGATGGCAAGCGTATCGACCACGGCTCCTTCGTTGCCCGCGCCGTGCGCGACGGGCTGATCGACCCGGACCGCTCGATCCAGATCGGCATCCGCACCCACGCGCCTGAGGATTTCGGCATCCAGATTCTGTATGGCCATCAGGTCGAGGACATGAGTGCCGGCGACATTGCCTCCCTGATTGTCTCCCATACCAAGGGCGCACCGACCTATCTGACCTTCGATATAGATTGCCTCGATCCGGCCTATGCTCCGGGCACGGGAACGCCGGTCGCAGGAGGTCCTTCCAGCGCGAAAATCCTGTCGGTGTTGCAAAGGTTGCATCAGCTTGACATCAGGGGCGCTGATGTCGTCGAAGTCTCCCCCGCCTACGACCATGCCGACATCACCGCCATTGCGGGCGCGACCGTGGCGATGTATATGCTCGGTCTCCACGCCGAACGACGTGCGAGCGGTCGCTGAGACATGATTTCGGGACAGGCATGATGGCTTTCCAAGGCTGCCCTGTCGTTTCCGAAGCGGCTGTTATGAAATTGAATCAACGACATGGCAAACTGAGTCCGGAAGTACTCTCAACCTATTGAAAGAGCAGGAATAAGATGGCACCGAAAATCTTCATCGATGGCGAACACGGAACCACGGGCTTGCAGATCCGCACGCGCATGGCCGACCGCCGCGATGTCGAGCTGCTGTCCATTCCCGAAGCGGAACGCCGCAATGCCGCCATGCGCGAGGACATGCTGAACAGTGCTGACATCGCGATCCTCTGCTTGCCCGACGATGCGTCGAAGGAAGCGGTGAAGATGGTAGCGGGCAACAATAATGTCCGCGTTATCGACACCTCGACAGCCTTCCGCATCCATCCCGACTGGGCCTATGGCTTTGCCGAAATGGACAGCAACCAGGGCAACAAGATCAGGGCGGCACGTTTCGTCGCCAATCCCGGCTGCTATCCGACGGGCGCAATCGGCGTCATCCGGCCGCTGCGCGCCGCCGGCATCATCCCGACAGGCTATCCCGTGACGGTCAATGCCGTGTCCGGCTATACGGGCGGCGGCAAGCAAATGATTGCGCAGATGGAAAACCCGGAGCATCCGGATGCCATCACCGCACCGCATTTCCTCTACGGCCTGCCGCTGACCCATAAGCATGTGCCCGAGATGACGACGCACGGCCTGCTGGAGCGTGCGCCGATCTTCTCGCCCTCCGTCGGACGCTTCCCCCAGGGCATGATCGTGCAGGTGCCGCTGCATCTCGGCGATCTCGCAGAAGGCGCGACGCTGGAGAGCATTCATGCTGCGCTCGTCGACCATTATGCCGGCCAGGATATCGTTCAGGTCGTCTCGCTCGATGAGAGCCGCGCCCTGCCCCGTGTCAACGCCGTCGAGCTCGCCGGCAAGGATACAATGAAGCTCTTCGTCTTCGGCACGCAGGGCGGAGCGCAGGTCAATCTGGTGGCGCTGCTCGACAATCTCGGCAAGGGCGCATCCGGTGCAGCCGTACAGAACATGGATCTGATGCTGAGCGCTTAACTCAGCCCGACGCAGATTGAAGCTCGATCAGCCCGGCCTATTCATCCATAGAGGATTGATCGGGCCGGGCTTTTTTCATGCCTGCAAGGCGTTTTGCATGATTTCGAACTCGCCATCGTCCTCGGCCTTATTTTTGCCGCTACGCTAAATTAGCCGAAGCTACACGGAAAAGTGAACGCCTGTGAGGCTCCGCGACCAATTGTCGGCCGGATTTACTCTCTAACGGCTTCACTGGCCCGGGTGAGTGGGGCGTTCAAAACTATCCCTTTTTTCAATGAATATCCAAGAATGAGCCATCGTAAAGGAATTGGTTACCATAATTCGGCATGCTTCCAGACAGCCGGCAAGTTGGCGACCGAACGCGACTTTCGCGTTAGGGCGCGTGTGCGTTCTTGAGCCGGCTTGGTGTCTGTGTAGTTTGGATAACGAGTATCATGGCGTTCGTGACCGAAACGTTCGGTAACTTCAATTCGCGCTCCGGCTACGCCTCGCGATCAAAAAAACCCTTCAGCATCCGTCCCGGCACTCTGGCCACCGGCGTCGCAGTCGCGGCTTTCGCCTGGGTCGCGGCGACGCTGATGACGACGCAATCGATGGTGCTGTCGCTTCCAGGCGCAGCGACATCGGCCGACAGCTTCCTGACGCCGCGAGCATCAGCCTTCATCGTTCCACAAAGCCCTATGGCGCATACCGCCCGGTATGCCAGCCAGACGACTTCACTGCATGGGCAAAGCCGCTTCGGCAACGTTGTAAGTGCAGAGGTTCAAACGAAAGCTAACGGTGCGGATGCGGTTCGTGTGCAACTGGCATATGCACTCGCACAACAGACATCCGATATGAAGCAGGCTCAGGATGCGGCAGCAAGCATCAAGAGCGGCCGTCTCGAAGTGGCCGCGGCACCACCGCAGACGATCGACCGTCTGCGCAAGGTGATCGCGATCAATTTCGCAACCGCAGTGCAATCGCTGAGTCAGGCAAAATACACAGCCGCCCTGATGCCGGCCGCAGGTCCCCTCAAGACAACCGAGCAGCCGACTGCAGTCGCTTCTGCAGCGCCTGAAGTCAGCCTGCCAGCCATTGCGGAAGCAAAGCCGTTGCCCGCCAGGGACGCCGACATTGCGGTGGCCGAGGCCGTGCTGAACGTTATCCCGATGGCCCGCCCTGCCCGCGAAACGCCCATGCAGCGCGCCAACGCCACAAGCGCTATCGCCAAGGCGACGGGCAATGAAACAACCGCACAGCCGCCATCGCGCATGATGGCCTATGCCGATCCGGATGACAGCTCCGTTCGCAAGACGAAGCCGTTCATCAACCCGTTTGCCGCAATCAGCCCTGGCGCAGGCACCGCGATCTACGATATCGAGGCGAAGACGGTCTATCTGCCGAGCGGCGAACGCCTCGAGGCCCATTCCGGCCTTGGCCACATGCGCGACAATCCCCGCTATGTCGACCGCAAAAACACCGGCCCGACGCCGCCTGAAACTTATAACCTGACCTATCGGGAAAGCCTGTTCCATGGCGTGCAGGCACTGCGCCTGACCCCCGCAAACGGCGCCCGCGTCTATGGTCGCGACGGCTTGCTGGCTCACACCTACATGCTCAGAGGCGGCCGCGGCGAATCGAATGGCTGCGTAGTCTTCAAGGATTACAACCGCTTCCTGGCTGCCTTCAGACGTGGTGAAATCAAGCGCCTGAAAGTGGTCACACGCGTGTCGTCGGCGGCAAGCGTCGCTTCCTCGCGCTAGAAAGAGCTTGAGGCGCAGAGCGCCTCAATTTCTCACGACGATCGAGGTCTGGCGCGGCAGTTCGCCATAGAAGCCGCGCCAATTGGCAATTGCGAAGCCGAAGACGATCAGAGCGCCGGCCTGATGCGCCAGGGCCAGATCGAGCGGCACATGCAGCAGCAATGTCGAAATGCCAAGGATCGCCTGAATCAGCACGAGCACGAAGAGAACGACGGATCGCCGCGCATGGGTCGTTTGCGCCGCCGCGCGCAGCGAGACGATCATGTTGATTGTAACGACGATGAACAGCGCATAGGCGCCGAGACGGTGAACGAACTGGACCGTCTTCGGATTCTCGAAGAAATTGATCCAGGCCGGCGACTGTATGAACAGATCGCTCGGCACGACGGCACCATCCATCAACGGCCAGGTATTGTAGCTGAGGCCCGCATCGAGACCTGCGACGAGAGCGCCGAGATAGATCTGGAATAACGCCATGAAGACGATCAAACCCGCAAGTTTCGCCGAATGGCGCGTCGGCGGCGGTTCGTTCGAATGCGGCGAAAGGGCGCGCATGAACCACATGCAGGCGGCAAAGATCAGACAGGCGGTCACGAGATGGGTGGCAAGGCGGTACTGGCTGACATCGGTACGCGCTTCCAGCCCCGAGGAGACCATCCACCAGCCGATCGCGCCCTGAAAGCCGCCCAGCAGGAAAATGCCGGCCAGCGGCAGCCAGAGCTTGCGCTCGACGCGACCGGTCAGGACGAAGAACAGCAACGGCAGGCCGAAGATGACGCCGATGGTGCGGGCAAGCAGGCGGTGCGCCCATTCCCACCAGAAGATGCCCTTGAACTCCTCGACCGTCATATCCTTGTTCAGGATCTGGAATTGCGGGATGCGCTTGTAGAGATCGAATTCGTCCTGCCATTCCTGTGCGTTCAGCGGCGGGATGACGCCGTGGATCGGCTGCCATTGCGTGATCGACAGGCCGGAATTGGTGAGACGCGTCGCACCTCCCACCAGCACGAGGGCGAAAAGAACCAAAAGCACGCAGGCGAGCCAGATGCGGATGGCGCGACGATTGCGGTCCTGACGAGCCACTTCCTTCAAAATAGCCTGTTCGGTCGTGAAATTAGTGGCAGCCATGGCTTCTCCCTTCGATCAGGCTGTTGATTTGCCCGATAGGGGCGTGCAAAACAAGTCCCGGGAGTTTGCGGCATGCCGTCGCGGCATGCTGTTATAATGAGGAGAAAACCCCGTGCCCCTTCGCCTGCGCAAATTCATAGGCATGATCCTGCTCGTGCTGTTGGTTGCAATCTATGCGATCGTCGCCATGATCGTTGCAGTGCGAACGCTTGCAGATCAACCCGGCTGGGTGCATTTCCTCTATTTCCTTGTCAGCGGCGTCATCTGGGTGCTGCCGGCGATGGGTATCATCAAATGGATGGCCGGGCCGCGCCCGCAATGACGCTCGCCCCGGTGCGATTTACACAAGACTAACCCTGATCCGCTCCTTGTCCGGCGCGAATGTCCCATCTTAAGTCAAAAATAAGCCGTTGCCCGCCAGACTGCGTCCGAATACCGCCGGAGCGGAGAAGATCGGATGCAGACCCAGACGCGAGATATCGCCGGCATGGCCGCCGCCGAAGCAGCGGATGAACGGACTGCGTCCATCGAGACGGAGCCTGCGGCCATCGATCAACTTCGGGTCGACATCTTCGACAGGATGGCACCGCTCGAAGCCGAATGGCGCGCGCTGGAACAGGACGATCTCAACTCGCTGCACCAGAGTTACGACTGGTGCGCGGCCTGGATGGAAAACTTCGAACGTCCTGTCGCCATCATACGCGGCTCCATCGGGGACGAAATCGCCTTCATCCTGCCGCTCGAGATCATCAACAGCCGCGGAATAAGGCGAGTCGAATTCATCGGAGGCCATCACAACAATATCAATACCGGCCTGTTTTCTGCCAGGTTCCTGGCGAACGGAGAGCTGACACCCCTTCAGGCGAACGCAATCTCTGCGGCTCTGCGCGGCAAGGCGGACGTGGTCATCCTGCGCAACGTCCCGCTCGAATGGCGCGGCCGCAAAAGCCCGCTCGTCTCGCTGACGTCGATCGAAAACCAGAACCATGCCTTTCAGATGCCTTTCCTCGGCAGTTTCGAGGCAAGCCTGAAGCAGGTGAATGCCAAGCGTCGGCGCAAGAAATTCAAGCATCAAAGCAGGATTCTCGACGCCAAGGGCGGCTACGAATATGTGATTGCCGGCTCTGACCAGCAGGACGCTCTTCTCGATCTGTTCTTCCGGCAAAAGGCTACCCGCTTCAAGGAGGCCGGCTTGCCGGACGCCTTCAAGGATGCCGGGACCAAGGCCGCGCTGCACGCGATGTTGCATCGGCGCGGAAACGGAGGTCTCGATGCAACGCTGCAGATGCATGTGCTGCGGCTGAAGGGCGAGCATGAGGGCCATATTCCGGCCATCGCCGCCTTATCACGCAAGGGAGATCACGTGATCTGCCAGTTTGCTTCTATCGACGAAGCTCTGGTTGCTGATGCAAGCCCCGGCGAATTGCTGTTCTGGCTGATGATCGAGCGGCTGCACCGCGAAGGCGTCGCTCTCTTCGATTTCGGCATCGGCGACCAGATCTACAAGCGTTCCTGGTGCCCGATGGAAACGGTGCAGTATGATTTCTTCCTACCGGTCTCTCGCATGGGTCATCTGGCAGCCATGGCGCAGCGGGGCATCACGCACACCAAGGTCGCGATCAAGTCCAATCGAAAGCTCTATTCCTTCGTCCAACGGCTACGGGCACAACAAGGCCGCCGCGCCAACTCGGATGACGGAGGCGGTGACGCGGATTGATCAGGCGGCGTCCCGACGCGTATTCGGATCATGCTCCTCGCGCCAGCCGGACATCAGGATGATGTGCTCATAGCCGGCCTTCTGGAATTCCGTCATTGCCGCAATGAAGTGGCTTTCATCAGGTTCAGGCATGGAGAGGATGATTTCCGTCTCCTTGCTGCGCGTCAGCCGTGCGACGCCGGAGACTTCGGCGGCGCCACACTCCACAAGAACGATGTCATAGGCCGAACCCAATGCGTCGAGGATCAACGACAGGCGGTCGGCGCCGCGCATCGCGCGGGCAAGGTCGCTCATTCCCTGCGGCACGAGATGAGCATCCGACAGGCGATCCGGATGGATCGTATCGCCAAATGCCGCTTCGCCACATAGCAGGTCGGTTACGCCTGGAAGTTCGTCATGCTCGACCATGAGCCTCGAGGGACATCCGGTGCCCGTCATATCGACCAGCACGATACGGCTTCCCGCATCGGCGATGGTCCGCGCCAGCATGACGGTCGCTGTCGAGCCACTGTCACCGGTCGGGGATATGGCGATCGCCAGCCGCGAGCCGCTGTCGATCAGATAATCGGCGACGGATTGGATGGAGAAATCCTCCTCTTCCTCCGCTGCGTGAACAGCCTGCCTGGGTTCATGGTCTGGAGCGATCACGGTGTCCGAAGCGATAGCGGTGTCGGGAGCAATTGCAGTGTCCGCAACCCGAACCGGGATTTCCTCTACCGGAACCGAAAGCATGCTTGCTGGCGCCTCGGCATTGCTGGCTCTGGCAACTGCCCGAACCGGGGCCGGCTCGCTGATGATTGGAGCACGCTCCGCCGTTTCCCGCACGGCGGCGTCTTCCTTGCGGGCAGGTCCGACGGGCCGCAATGCGCGGCCGCTGAACAGCTCCGCGAGCATGATAACGATAGCCGTGAGGATGAAAGTGGCAAGGGTAGCAACGACGACGATCGGGCCAACCTTCGGGAAAGACGGATCGACCGGCTCGACCGCCGTGGAAACGATGCGCGCGTCGGCAGGGCTGGAATTCTTATCCACTCGAGAGGCGGCCTCGCGATAACGGGCGAGATAGGTTTCGAGCAATTGCCGCTCGGCCGTGGCTTCGCGCTCCAGAGCGTTGAGGCCGACTTCGTCCTCCCCTGCCCGGGCGCTGTCGGCCTTCAGCGTATTCGATTGCGCCAGGAGCTGCTGTTCGCGCAGCTGCGCCACCTTCGCCTCGTTCTCGATGCTTGCCAGAATCCTCTGGGTCTCGCGGTCGATCTGCTGGCGGATATCGGCGAGCTGCGCCCGCAGGCTCTTCAGCCGTGGATGCCCATCCATCAGTGTCGTGGACAGATCCGAGATCTGTGACTCGAGGCTCGACTGGGTCGCCTTCAGCCGCTGAATGGTTTGCGAGCCTGCGACGTCGGCAAGCGTGTCGGTGGAGCGGCCGCTGGACAGCGCGCTGCGCACCGCCTGCGCCCGTGCCTCGGCATTGGCCTTGTCGCCGCGGACCTGCGCCAGCTGCGTTGAAATATCCGCGAGCTGCTGCGTGGCGAAATTGTTGTTCTGACTGGTCTGGAGAAGACCATTGGCGGAACGATAGTCCGCAACCTTCTTTTCGGCCTCGCTGACCTTATCGCGCAGCTTGGCAATCTCCGGCTCGAGCCAGCGCGTCGCCTCGCTGTTGGAATCGAGCTTGGCGCCGCTTTGCATGGATAGATAGACCTGCGCCATCGCATTCGGCACGCTGGCGGCGAGATCCGGATTGCGGGACGTAAAGCTGATGCCGATCACGCGCGAGCTGTTGATCTGATAGACCTGCAGGCGGCTGTTGAAGGCGTCCAGCATCCGCTCTTCCGGGGCCTTGTCGGCCGCCGCCCGCTTCAGATGCAGCTTGATCAGAATATCAGAGAGCGCGGAGCCGTTGTTGCCAGCAGCAAATTCGGGACGATCGTAGAGCTTGAGATTGGTGATGACCTGCTTGACCAGATCCGCCGATTGCAGGATCTGCACCTGGCTGGCAATATTCAGCTCGTCCAGCAGAGGGCCGGCACCGGCATCATTACCGGATGTCGTCGTCGCAAAGGCCGGCGCACGCTGCTCGATGAGGACGCGGGCTTCGCTGCGATATTCCGGCGACATGACCTTGGCAATCGCAAATGCCGCGCAGGCGCCGGCGAGCGTGATGGCAACGACGCGCACCCGCCTCCGCCACACCGCGCGAAAGAGCTGAGCGAGATCGATGTCCACATCCTGCTGGGTGTTGTTGACACCGGACATATGCAAAACTCCGTAATAGAAAAATAGAAAGCCAAAATTAATCGTAAACGACTATAGTAACCCAAGCGTTAATAGTATTTCGCCGATATTATTTTTGGCATCGCTAATTTTTTCCTGGAATTTGTTTTACTCTTTACCGACCGTTAACCCTAACGGACCGATAACGACGGCAGTGTCTTCCCTTTCTAATGAGCGCGAAATGCCCTTCGCAAAGTCAAAAATTGTCCTTGCACTCGGCATGGCTGCCGTGAGCGCCGCGCTCACCGGCTGCAACACCTATCAACCGGCCCCCAAAGCCTTCAACGAGGCCACGATCCAGCCCTATACGCTTGATAGCGGCGACCGGTTGCGCGTCACGGTGTTCGATCAAGCCGGCCTGACCAATACCTATACGGTCGATCAAGCCGGCTATATTGCCTTCCCGCTGATCGGTCAGGTCGCTGCCCGCGGCCGGACCTTGCAGCAGCTCTCCGGCCAGATCGCACAGAAGCTTCGCCAAGGATATATTCGCGATCCAGACGTCACCATCGACATCGACCGCTATCGCTCGGTCTATATTATGGGCGAAGTCGGCCAGCCCGGCCAATATTCCTACGTGCCGGGCATGACCATCCAGAATGCCATCGCGGTTGCAGGCGGCTTCACCAGCCGGGCCAACCAATCCAACGCGGATGTCACCCGCAAGATCAACGGTCATGTCATGACGGGACGGGTCGGCATCTCCGATCCGGTGCTGGCAGGCGACACCATTTATGTCAGAGAGCGGTTATTCTAACCGCGACAGCTCATGACCAGACCGCTTCGAATCCTTCATTGCTTCAGATCGCCCGTCGGCGGCGTCTTCCGCCATGTCCGGGATTTGGCGGAGGAACAGAGCAAGGCAGGCCACGAAGTCGGCATCCTTTGCGACAGTCTGACGGGTGGCGAGCATGAGGATCGTCTGTTCGACGATATCATGCCGTTCCTGGCTCTTGGCGTCGTCCGTCTGCCGATCCGGCGGCAAATTACCCTGTCGGATGCTGCTACGCTTTGGAGCAGCTACAAGGAAATCAAGAGTTTGCGGCCGGACGTGCTGCATGGGCATGGCGCCAAAGGCGGCCTGCTTGCGCGCGTTCTCGGCTCGATCCTGCGGGTCAACAGGTATCGCGTAGCCCGCCTTTACACAGCGCATGGCGGAAGCCTGCATTTCTCGCGCGGTTCGTTCCAGGGCATGCTGGTGCATAGCCTGGAACGGATGCTGGAATTTTTGACCGACGGCCTGATCTTCATCTGCGATTTCGAACGCCGCACCTATGAAAGAAAGATCGGCAAGCCGCGCACCCGTTCGGTGATGATCTATAATGGCATCAGCGAAAGAGATTTTCGCACCATACCGACACGATCGGACTCCGTGCATTTCGTCTATATCGGCATGTTGCGGGACCTCAAAGGTCCCGATCTGTTTGTGGACGCCTTTGCGAAAACGGAGCGGCGGATCGGCAGACCGCTCTCGGCACTGATGATCGGCGACGGGCCGGACAGAGACAAATATCACCGGATGATGGTCGAACGGGGCCTCGGTCACCGTATCGGCATGCTGCCGGCGATGCGCGTGCAGGAAGCGTTCGCGGTATCACAGAATATCGTTGTCCCCTCGCGCGCCGAGGCCATGCCCTATATCGTTCTGGAAGCGCTCGCAGCCGGAAAGACCGTCATCGCCTCGCGCGTCGGCGGCGTTGCGGAAGCACTTGGCGAAAACAGCCCCGCACTCGCAAAGCCGGAAGATGCCGATGACCTCTCGCGCATCATGGCCGAAGCGATCACAGAACCGCAATGGGGTGCTCGCAATATGCCCGATATCGGGACGATACGATCGAATTTTTCGGCTTCTGCCATGGCGCGGGATACTCTGCACCTGTATCAAAATATACTTGGCCTGAACAGCGACGGTTAGAATACAGCTAAGTGTTGTAAGTGTTTCTTAGCTGATATCTGATAGGCCTTGTCCGGTAACGACCGGATAAGCTGCCATGAACACTACCGAAAAGTCCGAGCAATTCAACTTGGACAATCTTCGCAAGCAGGTTTCGGAAATCCGCACTCGCGGTGCCGGCGAGACTCACGGCGATCGCCCAGACAGCATGAATGCCTATGCGCGACAAATCGCCGAGCAGTTTCGTGAAACCAACCAGTCTCCGGCTATCATCGTCGGACAATATCGGCTGTTCGAATTTCTGTCGCTGCTCGCCTTCGGGCTAGCGATCCTTCTCTTCGGGACGTCGGACAATCATCCCTTCCTGTCGAAGGCTGTGGTGACGGTCGCCCTCTGCGGTCTTGCCATCGTCTTCCTGCAGATTGCGGATGCCTATCAGATACCGGTCCTGCGCTCGCCGCATCATTTCCTGCACCGGATTCTCGGGTCTTGGGCTGCCGCCTTCGCGGTCATGGTCATCGCCCTCCTCCCCTTCGACCTCAACAATATCTACTCCCTCTCGCTTCTCAGCCTTTGGCTCGCGGCAGGCGCAGGGTTCCTTCTCGTGGCTCGCCTGCTGTTTGCCTATGGCATCCGCCATTGGGCCCGCAACGGCGTCATGGAGCGGCGCGCCGTCATCGTCGGTGGCGGCGAACCGGCAAAGGAACTGATCCGCGCGCTCGAGCATCAACCCGACAACGATATCCGCATCTGCGGCATTTTCGACGATCGCGGTGAAAAGCGCTCGCCAGTCATGGTCGCCGGTTACCCGAAGCTGGGCACGGTGTCGGAACTGGTCGAATTCGCCCGGCTCGTGCGCATAGACATGCTGATCATCGCGTTGCCGATCAGCGCCGAGGATCGCATTCTGCAATTGCTGAAAATGCTTTGGGTGCTGCCTGTTGATATTCGCCTGGCGGCCCATGCCAACAAGCTGCGCTTCCGCCCCCGCGCCTATTCGCATGTCGGCGCCGTGCCGATGCTCGACATCTTCAACAAGCCGATCCGCGACTGGGATGGCGTTGCCAAACGCATCTTCGACATCTTCTTCAGCCTGGTCGCACTTGCTTTGCTCTGGCCGATCATGCTCGGCGCGGCAATTGCCGTGAAGGCAACCTCGAGAGGGCCGGTCTTCTTCATGCAGAAGCGCCACGGTTTCAACAACGAGATCATCAACGTCTTCAAGTTCCGCTCGATGTACACCCATATGAGCGATCCATCCGCGCGCAATGCCGTGACCAAGAACGACCCGCGCGTGACCCCCGTCGGCCGCTTCATCCGCAAGACATCGATCGATGAGCTGCCGCAGCTTTTCAACGTACTGCTCGGCAGCCTCTCGCTCGTCGGCCCGCGGCCGCATGCCGTGCTTGCCGCCAGCCACAACCGCACCTATGCCGATGTCGTCGAAGGCTATTTCGCGCGCCATCGCGTGAAACCGGGCGTGACCGGCTGGGCGCAGATCAACGGCTGGCGCGGCGAGATCGACACCGATGACAAGATCAAATTCCGCACAGCCTATGATCTTTACTACATCGAGAACTGGTCGCTGCTCTTCGATCTGAAGATCCTGTTCCTGACGCCGTTTCGTCTGCTCAATACGGAAAATGCCTATTGAGCGCGATCGACCTGCCATCGCCCCGCGTCGCGCAGCCGCAGCTTGCCGCTATGCGGCTGGTCGGTACGGCCAGCGTCGCCATCGGCGTGTTCCTGTCGGGCTTCGTCATCGCCGAGCCGGCGCCTTACGAGCTGTGGCTCGCCTTTTTGATCGGTACCTGGTTCATCCTCGGGCTGAGAATATCGCGCAGTGTGGCGCCGCTTCTGGCCCTGTTCCTGACATTCAATGTCGGCGGGATGCTCTCGATCACGCAGATGCACGATCTTGCTGCCGGCAACCACCTCGACGGCCCGATTTATATTGCCGTCTCGACCTTTCTGGCGCTAAGCGCCGTCTTCTATGCTGCCATTACCGAGGATAACGAAAAGCGGCTGAAGCTGATTTTCAATACATGGGTTGTCGCGGCGCTGATTACCGCAAGCCTTGGCATTCTCGGCTATTTCCACGCCGTTCCGGGCTTCGACATCTTCACCCGCTACGACCGCGCCATGGGCGCGTTCCAGGATCCTAACGTCTTCGGCCCCTATCTCGTGGCGCCAAGCCTCTATCTCATGCACGGCCTGCTGATCGGCGACCTGAAGAAGGCGCCGATCAAGGGCATCTGCCTGTTCGTGCTCGCCTTCGGCATTTTCCTGTCCTTCTCGCGCGCGGCCTGGGCTCTCTTCGCCTTCGCCTCGGTGATGCTGATCTTCTGCATGCTGTTGAAGCATCGCAGCAATACGTTTCGGCTGCGCATCCTTGTGATGTCGCTGGCGGCGATCCTCCTGATGGTCGTCCTGCTCGTCGTCGCGCTGCAGTTCCCCCAGGTCAGCGACCTGTTTTCCACCCGCTTGCAGCTGGTGCAGAGCTATGACGGCGGGCATCTCGGCCGCTTCGAGCGCCATAGCATCGGCTTCCAGATGTCGATGGAACGGCCGCTCGGCATTGGGCCGCTGGTCTTCGGTCAGATCTTTCGCGAGGACGAGCACAACACCTGGCTGAAGACACTGACCACCTACGGTTGGATCGGCTTCGTAACGTGGATCAGCATGATCTGCTGGACCATCTATATCGGCTTCCGCAACCTGCTGAGGGAGCGCCCCTGGCAGCCTTACGTGATGATCGCCTGGATCGTCATTCTCGGCCATGTCGGCATCGGCAATGTCATCGACACGGACCATTGGCGCCATTTCTACATGCTGATCGGCGTCGTCTGGGGCTGCGGCGCCCTGGAGCAAAAGTATCAGCGCGACTTGAACAGAAGGGAAGCTGCGCCGTGAACATTCGCACCAACGTCAAGCGCCTGTCGTTGCTGCAGGTTCTCGAGCCGAGCGGCGGCGGCTCCGGGCGACATTTTCTCGATCTGTGCCGGGCTATGCAGCATCGCGGCCATTCCGTAACGGCCATCTATTCGCCGGTACGTGCCGAGCCCGCCTTCGTCGCCGAACTGGAAAACATCGGCCTGGACAAGGTGATCCCGCTCGCCATGCGGCGCGCGCCCGGCCCCTGGGACCTGACGGCATGGTGGCATCTCCGCAAGATCGCCGCCATTCACGGTCCGTTCGATCTGATCCATGGCCACAGCTCCAAGGCAGGCGCGCTCACGCGCTTGCGGCTGCCGGGACGGCATGTGCCGGTTCTTTACACGCCGCATGCCTTCCGCACTATGGACCCGACGCTCGGCGCGAAAGGCCGTCTGATCTATGGCGGTATCGAGCGCCTTCTCGGAACATGGCTGACGGATCGCCTGGTCTGCGTTTCGCAGGATGAATATAACCACGCCCTGTCGATCGGCATCCCGGAGAAACGCCTGCGCGTCGTGGTCAACGGCGTCAGCGCGCCTCCCGTCAGCCAGCGCGCTGCCATCCGCAGGCGATATGGCATTGCTCAGGATGCCCTGCTCTTCGGTTTCGTCGGCCGGATGACCCGACAGAAAGCGCCGGAACGCCTGGTCGCGGCTTTTGCGAGGATAGCGGCCCAGTTACCGCAAGCCTATCTGCTGATGATCGGGATTGGTGAGCTGGCCAACACTACAAGAGAGATGATCAAGGCGGCCGGGCTTGAAGATCGCGCCCGCATCGATGGCAGCATGCCGGGCGTGACGGCCATCGATGCCTTCGATGTCGTCGTCATGCCGAGCCGCTACGAGGCGATGTCCTATGTGATGCTGGAGGCCGCGGCTGCCGGCAAGCCGCTCCTCTTGGCGGACGTCGGTGGCGCACGCACGGTGCTGGAGCACGGCAAGAACGGCTACATCGTGCCGAACAGCGATAACCCGGAAGCGTTGGCGGTCGCGATGGCACGTTTTGCCGATCCGACGCTGCTGGCGAACTTTACCGCCGAAGCCCGCCGCCGCAAGGATGGCTATACGCTGGCCGGCATGGCCGATGCGACCGAAAAGATCTATCATGATCTGCTCGGCTACCCCGCCCCTGCCCCGCTGGGATTGGTGGCGAATTCCAGCTCGGACAACACGATGGAAGACCGCGAGAAAAGTGCGGCCGCCTTTTAAATCCACAGGCGATTTTTATCCGAAATCGGTTCCGCTTTTCGAGCCGATACGATAGACTTAACTCATGATTACTTCAGCACAATTGCGCGGCGCGCGCGCCATGCTCGGACTGACGGTGGAAACGCTCGCCAGCGAAAGCAAACTTCCGGTTTCAGCAATCGAAGCGCTGGAAACCGAAGCCGGTTCGGCAGACATGAGGGCACTTGCGACAGTTCGCTCCGTCCTCGAGAGCCACGGTGTACTTTTCCTCGCCGGTGGCAGTGACGGCACGGGCGGTCCTGGCATTCGCTTTAAGCACTGGTCCGAAAATGATGGCATTCGGCCGGAAAACCTGAATGCCACCAATGACGACTGACCTCTAAAGTGCATGGCGGTCTCTCAGACCCGCCCCTTGCGCGTTAAATCCCTGACCTTTCGCATATCACTATAGCAAGCCGCGGCGCAGGTTTGCACGGTCTGCCTTAGGCTGCGAGCTTCCAGCTTTTGACAAGCTCTTCGGGCGCCGAAAGGGCAGCGGGTAGGATATAGCGTTCAGTGTTGTTTGCCGGCTCCCAGCCTTCAACAATGGAGCCAACCGGCAGACCGTGCCCGAAATCGTTCAGCGTCACGAGTTCCAGGATCATATGGCCATAGTCGTCGCGCCATTCGCGCCGCTCGCCGCCTTCGAAAAGACGCAGCCGGCCCTTGGTGCGCGGGCGCTCGCGCGCAGTCAGCCATTGCGCGACGGATGCTTCCGCATTGGCAAAGGACACGACATCATCGGCGTCGCCATGCCAGATGGAGACGACCGGATAACGGTCGGCTTCGGGGGAAACCTCGCGAACGAGCTCGCCCCATTTTTCGGCCGGGCGGCTCGAGCCGCGCTTCATGACGTCAAGCGCCGACATGGCATCGCGGGCAGCGCCGAAAGGCAGGCCGCCGATGATGGCGCCTGCGGCAAAGAGTTCCGGATAGGTCGCAAGCAATGCGGCTGCCACAGCGCCACCGGCCGAGAGGCCCATGACGAAAATCCTGCTATCGTCGATCGCATGCAGACGGCGGCTGAAATCGATCATCTCTCTGATAGAGCCGAGTTCACCGCGATCGCGCGTGACCAGGCTCGGGCGAAACCAGTTGAAACAGAGATTCGGGTTGTTCGATGCCTTTTGCTCCGCATAAAGCACCGCAAATCCATGCTGGCGGGCAAGTGCCGTCCAGCCGCTCGCGCGATCGAAATCCTCGGCATTCTGATGACAGCCATGCAGGACGACGACGAGCGGCATCGGCCCTTTCACGCCCGGCGGCACATATTCGAGCATGCGCAGATTGCCGGGATTACGGCCGAACCACAAAACTTCCGTCAGCCGCTGCGGCGACGGACGCGTGGAAACGCGACGGCGCGACGGCTGAGACAGCGGCTGCGTCATCGGAAACTTGAGCTGCGGCAGCTCGACGGAATCGACAAGCAAGCGGCGAAGCCGGCTCGGAACTTTAAAATTCATCATGGACCTTTCTATCCACGTCAGCCGCGGTCGGTTTTTCTTCCGCTGCAGGCTGGCGCGCACTGTTCCTTTCCAGAATCAGTGACATCGAGAAATCGAATCTCTTTGTGCAACGCAGCAAATATAGGGAGGCCGGTCCGCTTCGAACAGGCACAAAGCATCATTGCTGCTATGTGAAATCAGCTTAAATCGATTAGATTTTCGGCCACAAAAAAACGCAGCTGCGTCAGAAATAAGCCCGTGCAAGCGCGAGCAGCTTCGCGTCGTCCTTCACGCCCTGGCGATAAAGCTGAATAATCAGTGCGCCCAGGCGCTCGGCCTCAAGGCTGCGAGGGTTCATGCCACGATCCTTGCAGACGATGTCCAGAACCTTCTCAAGTCGATCCAGATCGTCTGAAAAAAGCGGCAGATCTCGTGGATGGATAGGTGTGTCCAGCATTTGCGCGTCTCATTGTCCGTCGGGCAGAAGCACGCAGTACTTCGCCGGCACCCGTTTTATTCCCGACGACACGACTAGACTATGCGCCTTGCATACGGGGTTGGCAAGGAAGCATTTCAGCGCAGCGCATTTCTGATTCGCAAATTTTACGGAAAATTCGATCGAAGATACAATTTTAAGTTAGTGCATCACCAAGCCTTTATTCGCATCTGCGATAAGCGGAAAAAACGGAGGCGCAATGATGACCAAACTTCTGATCCGGACTGTTCTCAGCTTGACGCTTGCAGCGACGGCTCTGCCTGCCCTCGCGCAGAACTTTTCGAATCTCCCGCTGCGCAACCCTCGCCAGCCGCCCGAAGGATATATTTCTGTGCAATCGGGACTATCGATCTCCTACCCCGTGGCGGACGGCGACAGCGAGGAGCAGCAGGAGAAGGCCTTGAAATCCTTCTACAAGATTGCCGCAAGCAGCTGCGCCACCCTGCTCGACACGCTCGCCGATGCCTGCGAGATCAGTGCTCTGTCGAGCAATACCTCTGTCAACAATCTCGACAATCGCGGCACGAGACTTTCCATCAACGGACAGGTGACGATGTCGGTAAAACTGAAGTTGCCGACAGCCGCAGCGAAGTAGCCCTGCCCCATCGCAGCTCATGATCTCTGCCAAAGCCAACGGATCGGTAAGAAATGGCGGCGATAATCGCCCTCGCAATTGAGGGATGATACCATGGCGAAAGCGAAACGACGCACGCGGCGCAAGCCGCAGTCCAAGGCGGGCAATTCGATGTGGCTATGGGGCGTTGTCGGCCTGGCAACGGTAGCCGGCATCTACGCCTATCAGCATCGCAAGGATATGCCGTCGATGCTGGCCCGCGCCGACGCGGTCGCCAGCATGCCGCATATGGCCCGGGAAGCACCCGTGCCGGCGGCAAAGCCGCAGATCAAGACGGCAGCCGTCACTTCGGAGCCGCGCGCGACATCTGCCCTGCCGGTGCCGCCCGCCGCCATTCCCGTGGCGATGCCCGTCAACAAGATACCGGTCGAGAGACCCATACCCAGCTTGCGGGCACAGTCCGGCGGCCGTTTCGTGCTTTGTGCCGCCGGCTCGGGAACGAATTGCGTCGTCGATGGCAATACATTCTGGCAGGATGGCATCAGGATTCAGTTGGCCGATATCGATGTGCCGGATGCCGGTGCTGCGCGCTGCCCCAGCGAAAGACAGAGAGGCGTGGCCGCGAAACTGCGCCTGCAGGCCATTCTCAACGATGGAAGTTTCGTGCTTTCCGGCAGCAGCCGCCGCGACGACCCGAATGGCGGCAAGCTGCGCATTGCCATGCGCGCGGGGCGTTCGCTCGGCGACCAAATGGTGTCGGAAGGTCTTGCGCGCCGCTGGACCGGCCAGGCATCGTCCTGGTGTAGCTGATTTTCAGAATTTTGATTGGGAGTTCAAGGAGATAAATGGTCGGGGCGACTGGACTCGAACCAGCGACCCCTTGACCCCCAGTCAAGTGCGCTACCGGGCTGCGCTACGCCCCGACCTGCCGAAACGGCTTGTTTCGTTTAGAGTTTAGCGTTTCCCGACGCAAGCGAAAAGTGTCGGCCTGCTCAGAAAAAGTTGCCGTTCAACGGCACACCTGCCTCGGTCCATGGCTCGGCTGATAGGTGTTATCGGAGGCGCGGTAAGAGCGGTAGCGGCTTGCGCAGTCACGCGCATGATCGCCGTAGTAGCTCTGTGAGCCCTGCCTGTTGAACAGAGTGCCGGTCACGAAGGATTTGAAGAGCACGCCGCTGTCCGAATCATCGTCGTAGTAACTATCATTGCCATGCAGCCGATGGCCGCTACCCCAACGATTATGGTGGTGATGCCAATGGCCGTGGCCGTGATCGCGAACCTGAATGATGTCCGACTGTTCGGTTGCAGGCACGGTCAGGGTCGGCATGGTAATGGCATTCGCCGGCATGGCGGCACCGGCCGCCAACAAAAGACCAAAGCCTGCGGCAGTTATCGATCTCGCAATCGTAAACATATGCGACTCCTTCGAAATCCGGCGGCGCCATCAAGTAAATCCGCACAACAACCTTGCTGCCGAGCACGCCGTCATTATCTGTATATAGTGATTTGGAGCCACACTCATAGATGCCCTTCCGTCTTTATTGTGCGACGGATTTCGCGAGACGGAAAGCGGGCGGAAAGTCAAAGCAATGAAGCCCTATATAATGACTCTCCTGTTATGCGCGCCGCTGCTTTCTGCGTGCAACACGGCCGAATCGGTACAGCCCGTTCCGGGCAGCATCACCTATGGCGGCCAACCGCATATGAAGCTGACGAAATCGCCTCCTGGTTCGCAATTCCAGCATCACTTCACAAACCAGTGGGGCCAGGAAGTCGAGGAGACCTATATCGTCCAGCCAGACCGAAGCCTGAAACTCGTCAACCGCCAGGAAATGAGCCCGCCAGACTAACGGCTCGTTACGCTTGAAAACGAAAACTCCGCCGGCGTGAGCCGACGGAGCATGATGGGATGCATGTAAAGCCACGCCTTACCAGCAGCGATAGCAGCGGCGATAATAGGGACGGCCGTAATAGCCGCGATGATGATTGTCGCTGACAGCAGCCCCGACGAGAACGCCGCCGATGATGCCTGCAGCAGCCACAGCGGCAGCCTGATTTTCAGCCTGTTGCGCCTGCACGCGATTGGACTGATAGGTCGCGCCGACGCAGCGATTATAGCGCTGCGTTCCCGGACGGAACCCTTGCGACTGGCAGGTCATTTCGGCATTCATCGCAGATTCCTGCGGTGTCTGACAGCTCGATAGAATGGTCGATATAGCGACGAGGCTCGCCGCCATTGTAGCACGTATGCGCATATTCCCTCCGGCAATTTAGGATACAACCCCGGGGAAGCGAAATACAGCCAAAGGTAAGCTTTAGCAAGCCAACCTTATCAAGGTTCGCGCGAAAATCCGTCAAACCGTGGCAAAACTGCACGCAAGGATGGCATCGTGCTTAACAGCCGGATAGCGGGTTAGTGCAAAATGAAAAGGCCCCGCTCGATGACGGGGCCTCATATTCGATTTGCAAGCCCTCAGCCTGCCTGGACCGGGGACCGTTTTCGATCAGAAATTCCGCTCGAAACGAAGGATGCCGGCGACCGTATCATCCTTGATGTAGTCATAATGCACATAGGTGAGTTCCGGCTCGACGAGGAAATCCTTGACCGGATAGATTTTGAGGTTTGTGGTCGCTTCGAAGATCTTCGAATCTGTATAGGCAAGCTGCAGGTTCCACTTCAGCTTATCGTTGACCGGAACGCCGACACCGCCCCAGAGCGCCCAGTCACCCCAGCCGCACTTGGCCGCGTTGGTGCCGCTCGCGGTCGTGCAGGCCGAGATATCCTGGTTCGTACCGGCATATTTGTTCAGCTTGTCGCCATCGGTATTCCAGCCACCCATCAGGAAGGCCTCCACGCCACCGAACTTGGCGTCCAGGCGAGCCTTGATGGCACCTTCCTCAACGATGGAGTCATAACCGCCGACGACCTTGATGCCCCAATTGTCGGCCTTGTAGCCAAGACCAGCAACGACGTCCGGAGCATAGTGGTTGGATTTGTCGTCCGTCCACCAGCTGGCACCGTAAGAGGCCTCACCATCGGAGGTTGAATTGGAGTCTTCCAGCGAGATCACAGCCGAGAAGCCGTTGCCCGGATCGTATTTGTAGGTCAACTGATTGAGTTCATACGGACCGTCATAGATCACGTCGTCGTTGACGACATCGCCAGCATAGCCCACGTAAAGATTGTATTGAGAGTCGAGTTTACCGACCGTGAAGCCGCCGAGGCTGATATTGGCGAACAGCAACTTGGCGGAGGTTGCGCCCCCATCATTCCACTCCCAGCGGAAGATGGTATTGGTCTTCAACGGTCCGTATTCGGTGTCGGTCGCCGTATCGACATTGAGCTCCACACGCTCATGCCAGAGCGTGCCGACCTTGCTGCGCGGATTATAGGCGTCATACCACTCGCCTTCCGTGCGAACCTTTCCGCCGATCTTCAGGCAGGTTTCGGTACCGGGAATATAGAAATAGCCTGTGCCATATCCATCGCAGATACGGACATACTCAAGCGGTTCAGGTTCGGCGGATACAATAGCGTCAGCGGCATGGGCGGCGCTCGCTGCAGCGATGGCAGCGGCGGAGCCAAGAAGCAGGCTCTTGATGTTCATGGTGTCTCCATTCGACTATCCGTCAGAGATGGAGTCTCCCGGCAGACAACAACGTGCCCCTCCATAGCCTGACTGTTCCCCTCAAACAGGGCGAAGCAATAAGCTTCGCCGTCAAACTGAACTCGTGACCTTGCTACAGCAAGTTAATAAGGCTGCCGAACTACTTTTTTACAACGCAGAAGAGTGGCAAGCGTGATAAAAATGTCACTCACCTGTCGTAATGACAAAACAAACAAGCCGCGCACAGCCAATGCGCGCACCGGACAAGATAACACAGTCTATAGTTGTACGCTTACTAAATACAATATGCTTCAGCCGCCCCCCCCAACGCGTGCGGCCCAAACGGGTGCGGACGCCTTATCGCACCTGATCGAGGAGGCGTTTGCATTCCAGAAGATCGTAAAGCGTCTCCTGAAGCAAAGCGCGATCTTCCTTGCCGACACTCGATTTGCCGATGGAGACGTCAGGCACACCATCATCACCGCTGACGAAATTGAAGAAGCGGCGGCTGATCGGCGCCTTGGCGCGGCCAACGATCTGATCTTCCTCGGAATTGGCAGAGGCGACCCGCGGCTCGACGGCGGCGGGCTCCTGCGCAGCCGCAAGTGCTTCCACACTGGCCAGATCGCCATGCCCGACAGCGATGACGAACTTGTTGCCGTTGGTCTTCAGAAGCTTTTGGACGCCCTTGATCGTATAGCCGTGATCATAAAGCAAATGGCGGATGCCGTTCAACAGATCGACATCCTCGGGGCGATAGTAACGCCGACCGCCACCCCGCTTCATCGGTTTGATCTGCGGAAACCGGGTCTCCCAGAACCGTAGGACATGCTGCGGCAGATCAAGGTCTTCCGCGACTTCGCTGATCGTGCGAAATGCATCCGGGCTCTTGTCCATCATCATACTCCCACACTGCGCATACGGCGCCGTTTGGCCGGATCACGCAAAAAGCGGATGTCGGCATTCGTATCGCTCGATGATACGACTCACCATATTTCAACGGTTTGGCGGTGGAAATTCAAGTCACATCTTCAGCCGCTGCACAGGCTGGCGACAAAATCAACACAGAAGACGCTCCGAAGCGACCGCACAACAAAACATGCGGCCGAACGAAAACAGAAATCACAAGGATGAATCAGGAGGCGGGATTTACCGGCTTGGCCTTCGCCTTGCGGCTCGCATGTGCTTTCAGGATGCGGGTCTTGAGGACGTTCGACGCCTTGAAGGTCATGACACGCCGCGGGGAGATCGGCACTTCCTCGCCGGTCTTCGGGTTGCGGCCAATGCGCTCATTCTTGTCACGCACCTGGAATGTCGCAAACGAGGAGAGCTTTACCGTTTCTCCACGCACGATGGCGTTGCAAATTTCATCGATCACAGTCTCGACGAGCTCCGCCGACTCCGTTCTGGAGAGGCCAACTTTCCGGAATACCGACTCCGCCAGGTCTGCGCGCGTCACTGTCTTGCCCGTCATAGCTCCCCGCCCATATTGCTGCGAAATCTTCTTTAAGTTTTGCGAGACTATTGCCGTTGCGCCGAACGGTCAAGCTCTTGTTAGGAACGGCTTTTAGAGATGTGGCACTACCAGCGCAGCAGAACCGCACCCCAGGTGAAGCCGCCGCCCATGGCCTCCAGCATCACCAGATCGCCCTTCTTGATTCGTCCGTCACCGGCGGCAACGGCAAGTGCAAGCGGGATGGATGCAGCCGACGTGTTGCCATGAAGGTCCACGGTGACCACAACCTTCTCGGGAGCAATTCCGAGCTTCTTGGCGGAACCATCGATGATGCGACGGTTGGCCTGATGCGGCACGAGCCAGTCGAGATCGTCGGGCGTGGTGCCCGTCGCATCGAATGCGGCCTGAATGACGTCGGTAATCATGCCGACGGCATGCTTGAACACTTCACGGCCCGCCATATGCAGGACGCCGACCGTTCCCGTCGTGGACGGGCCACCGTCGACATAAAGCTTTTCCTTATGGGAGCCATCGGAGCGCAGGCTTGCCGTCAGCACGCCGCGATCGCTATTGGCACCGCTTCCCTCGCCGGCTTCCAGGATCAGCGCGCCGGCGCCATCACCAAAGAGAACGCAGGTCGTGCGGTCGGTCCAATTGAGGATGCGGGAAAATGTCTCGGCACCGATGACGAGCACGCGCTTGGCAAGGCCACCGCGAATATAGGCGTCAGCCGTGGTCACCGCATAGACGAAACCGGTGCAGACGGCCTGAACATCGAAGGCGAAGCCATGATGCATGCCCAGCCGGTTCTGGATATTCACCGCCGTTGCGGGAAAAGTGTTGTCCGGCGTCGAGGTGGCAACGATGATGAGATCGAGGTCATTCGGCGTCATCCCAGCATTGGCCAGGGCGGCACGCGCCGCCTGCTCGCCCAGAGAAGCCGTGGTTTCACCTTCACCGGCGATATAGCGTTGGCGGATGCCGGAGCGCTGGACGATCCAATCGTCGCTGGTATCGACAACCTGCTCCATCTCGGCATTGGTCATGACGCGCTTGGGGAGCGCCGCCCCAAAGCCGCGAACAATTGAACGGATCATTCTGCTTGTACCCCGTCTCTCATGCCGCTTCCGGCCCGATCGGGGGCAGCCGTTTGGCATGATATCTCTTCAAATCATTTTCGATTTTCTGCGTGAGCCCATTCTTGGCCATATCGTAGCCGACATCGATGGCAGCTGCGAAGGCTTCGGCATTCGCGCCGCCGTGGCTCTTGATGACGATGCCGTTCAGGCCGAGGAAGACGCCGCCGTTGACCTTGCTGGGATCCAGCTTTTCGCGCAGCAGGTCGAAGGCACCTTTGGCAAAGACATAACCGATGCGCGCCAGCAGCGTGCGCGACATGGCGGCGCGCAGATAGGCGCCGATCTGCTTTGCGGTGCCTTCGGCCGCCTTCAGCGCGATATTGCCGGAGAAGCCTTCCGTGACGACGACGTCGACGGTGCCCTTGCCGATATCATCGCCCTCGACGAAGCCGGAATATTCAAGCGATTCGAGATTGGCTTCGCGAATAAGACGGCCGGCGTCCTTGACCTCTTCCTGGCCCTTGATTTCCTCGACGCCGACATTCAGCAAACCGACGGTCGGGCGTTCGATCTCGAAGAGCGCCCGCGCCATAGCGCCACCCATCAGAGCGAAATCGAGCAGTTGCTGGGCATCGGCCCCGATCGTGGCGCCGACATCGAGCACGATGCTTTCGCCGCGCAGAGTCGGCCAGATCGCGGCGATTGCCGGACGTTCGATATTGGCCATCGTGCGGAGACAGAATTTCGCCATTGCCATCAGAGCGCCGGTGTTGCCGGCGGAGACGACCACATCAGCGTCACCCGTCTTTACTGCCTCGATCGAGCGCCACATGCTGGAGACGTAGCGGCCGCGGCGAAGCGCCTGGCTCGGCTTCTCATCCATGCTGATGGCAACTTCGCATTCGTGAAAGACCGATTTTTCGCGAAGCTTCGGATATTTGGCAAGGACCGCCTCGCAGCGTTCCTTCTGTCCGTACATGATGAATGTGATATCGGGATGCCTATCCAGCGCCTTGGCCGCGCCGGGAACAACAACCTCAGGGCCGAAGTCGCCACCCATTAGGTCAAGAGAAATTCTGATCACGCGTCCCTAGTCCTTTTTCTCCGCCGCGACGGGCGAATTTGGCGTCAAAATACCGTTTTCTCCCCCGGTTACAACTGAATTGTGCTCGAACGGCACCGGGGCCTATTCCTTTTTCCAGTCTTTCAGGACGGCGAAGGGCGAAGGCTTCCTGTCGTCTTCGCCGGTGTCTTCTATATGTGCATCGAACTCGACGCCGGGCTTGCGCGGATAAGGATCGATGGCAAGCGCGGCAAATTCCGCGACGACCGCGCCGGCATCTATCGTATCGCCGGTAAAGGTCTCCGGGAGATCCGGACCATCAGGATCGAGTATCATTTCTCCAGCATCCACAGAGGGCGCACGCGCCAGTTTGGAATCCTCGGGCACAAAAATATGCTCGAAGTCCTCGTCGATATCAGATTCGACCGGCTCGAGTGTGACAACGCAAGCTTGAACGATCTTTGCCTTCACATTGCCCTTGATGCGCACGCCGTCGCGCTTCCAGCGCGAAATCTTGAGATCGGCTTCGAGCTTGCCGACTGAGAGAACATCCCAGAGCACCGCAAGCCCGGCCAGTTCGCGCTCGTCGGCCTCGACATGCACATCCACCGGATTGGCGGAGATGTGTCCCACCTTCACCGGATAGGAAAACGGTGTCTCATCGGAGTCGTGTCTTTTCATTTTTATCTCCTAACCGGCTCGTTGGCCGACTTTATCCGGCACCGGCAGCGTCGCCGAGCCCGTCGCGATCTGATTTTCACTTACGGTCGCCAGATACGCTTCCGCAATCATCATCCAATCGGCCAGCGAACGCATGGATGCCGTGCTTTCACTCGCCTTGGGATAGATGTTGCGCTGTAGCGCCATGGCAAGCGCGGTGCGATCGTCGCTATCCATGGCACCCGCATAGCTTTCGAGCCGTCCATAGAACATGCCGGCGAGCTTTTTCATCCGCTTCGGCACGCTGTTGTCGCCGATACCGAGCTCGCGGATCGAATAATCGATGTCCTCGAAGAAAGCATCCACGATTTCCTGCGCCAGCTCCTGACCGCTTGTGGCCGAAGACCGTGTGCGGCGGAAGAACAGGATCATCATCACCGACAGCAATTCGAAACGCCCCATCACCGTATCGGGCACGTCGTAATCGGTGTAGAAAACCGGCTGTCGCGCCATGGATGTCAGGACCTCATACTGCCTGACGACGATGATCTGATTGTGATTTCTTTTGCGGAAGAGCCCAAAAATCATGAAAATTCCCGGAATTGGCTCCCTCGGAGCGCGCCGATTTTGCTTGGCCTTGTTGCATCCACGCAAAAGCTGGTTTACCGAAGCAGGCGCGAATTGCAATGCCGTTTGTGCCCGCTTCGAGGCTCCAGCCCTTACCGTCGTCACGTTGTGCATGATCGGTGACGAAGAGTGCCGAACAACATGATTGTGCCTTTTGCCATCGCGGAAAGGCCACAATGATGTGCACAGCAAGGTCATATCGGCCGTCCGGCCATCGGATTGATTCATTAGGGGAGATGAGATGTCGTTGACCAGACGGTATTTCAAGTCTGACATTACTTTCAGCAGCGCTGCCGCCATCGCCCTGGTGATTGCGACCGTAGGCCTTTCGGGTTGCAAGACCAGCGAGGTCATGAACAACGGCTACATCTTCGATCCGCAGTCGCTGGCGCTTGCGCCGGTCGGCTCGAGCCGCGAGCAGGTTCTGCTGTCGCTCGGCACGCCTTCGACCACAGCGACCTTCGACGGCGAAGTCTTCTATTATATCTCCCAGAAGCGCACGCGCGCCGTCGCCTTCATGAAGCCGAAACTGGTCGACCAGAACATTCTGGCGATCTATTTCGACAAGGACGGCGTGGTGAAGCAGGAAGCCAACTACACGCTGAAGGACGGCAAGGTCTTCGACATGATCAGCCGCACGACCCCGACCGGCGGTCGCGACATCACCTTCCTGCAGCAGATCCTCCAGGGTGGCGGCAGTGGCGTCAACGGTGCGAGGAACTTCCTCAACAACCTCAACCCTGGCCAATAAGCCGGGGAAGCATCTCAAGGAAAAACCCGCGAGGCACTGCGCCTCGCGGGTTTTCTTTATGCGTTCGGTTTGCTTTCCTTCTCGGAGCCTTCTTCAGGCTTATCCGGCGAGAATGGCAAGCAGCAGCAGCGCCACGATGTTGGTGATCTTGATCGCCGGATTGACAGCCGGGCCTGCCGTATCCTTGTAGGGATCGCCAACGGTGTCACCCGTCACCGAGGCCTTGTGGGCTTCCGAGCCCTTCATATGACGCGTGCCGTCCTTGTCGACGAAACCATCCTCGAAGCTCTTCTTGGCGTTATCCCACGCACCACCGCCCGATGTCATCGAGATGGCAACGAAGAGGCCGTTGATGATTACGCCGAGCAGCGAAGCGCCGAGCGCGGCAAAGGCAGAAGCCTTAGAGCCGGAGAGCAGCAGGACGCCGAAATAGACGACGACCGGCGCCAGAACCGGCAAGAGCGACGGGATGATCATTTCGCGAATGGCGGCCTTGGTCAAAAGGTCGACAGCGCGGCCGTAATCGGGACGCTCCGTGCCCTGCATGATGCCGGGCTTCTCACGAAACTGCTTGCGAACCTCCTCGACGATCGCCCCCGCGGCACGGCCGACGGCCGTCATAGCGATACCGCCAAAGAGATAGGGGATAAGGCCGCCGAACAGCAGGCCGGCAACGACATAGGGGTTCGAAAGCTCGAACGAGATCGTGCCCACATTGGCGAAATACGGGAACTTGTCGCCGTGCGCCGCGAAATATTGCAGGTCGTTCGAATAAGCCGCGAACAAGACCAGCGCGCCGAGACCGGCCGAGCCGATGGCATAGCCCTTGGTGACCGCCTTGGTGGTATTGCCGACCGCGTCCAGCGCGTCGGTGGATTTGCGCACTTCCGGCGGAAGATGCGACATTTCCGCGATACCGCCGGCATTATCCGTGACCGGGCCGAAGGCGTCGAGAGCGACGATCATGCCGGCAAGGCCGAGCATGGCGGTGACCGCAATACCCGTGCCGAACAGGCCGCCAAGCTGGTAGGTGGCGATGATGCCGCCAACGATGACGATCGCCGGCAGCGCCGTCGATTCAAGCGAGACGGCAAGGCCCTGGATGACGTTAGTGCCGTGACCGGTGACCGAGGCCTGGGCGATGGAATTGACCGGCCGCTTGTTCGTGCCGGTGTAGTATTCGGTAATCACGACGATCAGCGCCGTGACGATGAGACCGACGATGCCGCAGCTGAAGAGCTTCGTACCGGTAATGTCGAAGCCGGCGACAGTGCCGATCGAGCCCCAACCGATGGTCAGCGAGGTCGCCGCAGCCAGACCGACGATCGACAGCACGCCAGTTGCTATGAGGCCCTTGTAGAGAGCGCCCATGATCGAGCCATTGACGCCAAGCTTCACGAAGAAGGTGCCGATGATGGACGTGATGATGCAGGCACCGCAAATCGCCAGCGGGTAGATCATGGCAGAGCCGAGGAGCGGCGAGCCAGCGAAGAAGATCGCGGCAAGCACCATCGTCGCGACAACCGAAACGGCATAGGTCTCGAACAGGTCGGCCGCCATGCCAGCGCAATCGCCGACATTGTCGCCGACGTTATCGGCAATGGTGGCGGGATTACGCGGATCGTCTTCCGGAATACCGGCCTCGACCTTGCCGACGAGGTCGCCGCCGACATCCGCACCTTTGGTGAAGATGCCGCCACCGAGACGGGCGAAGATCGAGATCAGCGAGGCGCCAAACCCAAGGGCGACGAGCGCATCGATCACGTCGCGCGAGCCTGCTTCATGACCGAGAATGCCGGTCAGGACATAGAAGTAGATGGAGACGCCGAGCAGGGCGAGGCCTGCAACCAGCATGCCGGTGATAGCGCCCGACTTGAAGGCAATATCGAGGCCTGCGGACAGGCTCTGCGATGAGGCTTGCGCGGTTCGGACATTGGCGCGCACGGAGACATGCATGCCGATGAAACCTGCGGCGCCTGAGAGGATCGCGCCGATCAGGAAGCCGAAAGCGGCTTCGGCCGACAAGAGGAGCCATGCCGCGATGAAAACGATGACCCCGACGATGGCGATGGTTCTATATTGGCGCGCCAGATAGGCTTGCGCTCCTTCACGAATATACCCGGCAATCTCCTGCATGCGGGCATTGCCCTGATCGGCAGCGAGCACCGACCGGGTTGCCCATACGGCATAGATGACCGAGAGCAGTCCGCATGCGATCACTCCTAAAAGAATCGACATTTCGCTTTTTCCCTCCAAAAAAGCCGGCGGTTCACTCCTCCCCCGGCCGCCTGCGACAACAGCCGGTCCCCTCCTCCAGGAGATCGGCTGATGTGCAGTTGCGAGATTGCTGTTGGGAAAACGTCGCGTCAAGACCGCCCGCAGGTAAAACACCCGCAGGAGGTTCAAAAGAATATTCAGAGATGAAATCAGGCGCGAACGAAGCAAACGAAAATGCGTTACGCCGCGATCCGAACGTCCGGCGAAGCTTATTTCTTCGCTTCGCCGCGAACCTGCTTAGCGATTCGGTCGAGCACAGCGTTCACGAGCTTCGGCTCGTCCTCCTCGAAGAAGGCATGCGCGATCTCGACATATTCGGTGACGATGACCGGAACCGGCACGTCCTTGCGATCGATAAGCTCGAAGGTGCCGGCGCGCAGGATGGCACGCACGGTGCTGTCGAGGCGCGACAGCGCCCAGTCATCCTGAAGCGCGGAGCCGATCAGCGGATCGAGCCGGGTCTGCTCACGCACGACGCCCGACACGATGGAGCGAAACCAGGATGCGTCGGCCTTCAGATAGGTCTCGCCATCCAGCTCCTGACCGAGACGGTGGGCTTCGTACTCAGCCACCACCTCCAGAACGCCGGTTCCGCCGATATCCATCTGATAGAGCGCCTGAACCGCCGCAAGACGCGCAGCGCCCCGCTGGTTGGCGGGCTTTGCCGGTCGCTCGTTATCCTGATTGCTCATTTATTATGCACCCAACTTCTCTTTCAGCGCGATCATGGTCAGCGCCGCACGGGCGGCGAAACCGCCCTTGTCCTTGTCCGAACGGCGCGCACGCGCCCATGCCTGCTCATCGTTCTCGACGGTGAGAATACCATTGCCGATCGCGAGAGATTCGCTGACGGCCAGATCCATCAGCGCCCGCGAGGATTCATTGGCGACGATATCGAAATGATAGGTCTCGCCGCGGATAACCATGCCGAGAGCGACATAGCCATCATAGACCACATTACCATTGTCGCCACCATCGAGCGCCATGGCAATCGCTGCCGGAATCTCCAGCGCGCCAGGCACGGTGACAATGTCATAGGTCGCGCCAGCCTCGTCGAGAGCAGCCTTGGCGCCATCGAGCAGGGCATCGGCCATATCGTCATAGAAGCGAGCTTCGACGATAAGGATATGAGCATTGGAAGAGCTGGTCATACATCACCTGCGATTTGAGAGGGCGCGGCACCTTGTTAGGCCCGGGTCAAACCACGGCGGGCCGCGCTTGGCAAGTGTTTTTCAATGGCCCGCCCCGATTCCGACCCTATTTGGAAATGATCGGCGCACCGCGGAAATTGTGGCTTCCGCACACGCAACCGCTTCGATAATAATTTGAAGCCTGCGAGGGGGAGGTTCATGACGAAAAAATCCACACCCGCCGTCAATGTCGGCGAGCTTGAACTGGAACATTGGCAGCAAGGCAGCTTCTTTGCCGGCAGCGACACGTCCTTCGGGGCGAAGCTCGGGCTGAAGCAGCTCGGCATCAGCTACAACGAGGTGCCCCCGGGCAAATCCGGCTGTCCGTTTCACAATCATCATGTCGAGGAGGAGATGTTCGTCATTCTCGACGGCGAAGGCGAATATCGCTTCGGCGATCAGCGCATCGCAGTCAGCAAGGGCGATGTGCTGGGCGCTCCGGCCGGCGGCCGGGAAACGGCACATCAGCTGATCAATATCGGCCCCAGCGTGCTCACCTATCTCGCCATTTCCACCAAGGCCCGGACCGAAATCGTCGAATATCCCGATTCCGGCAAGTTCCTGGCTAAAACCTACAGCGACGGCAAAACGGCGTTCCGTGCCATCGGCCGAACCGCCACCACCAATCTCGACTACTGGGACGGCGAGCCCGGCGCCTCGAACGACTGACCATCACCAAAAACATTTTCGGCGAAGACCTAATCCGATGACCCATATTCCAACACTGACGACGGACCGGCTCCTGCTGCGCGGCCATACACTTGATGATTTCGACGAATTCCTCGAGCTCTGGAAACACAAGGACATTGTCCGCTTCATCGGCGGCGAGATGCCGACACGTGAGCAGGTCTGGGCTCGCCTGCTGCGCTATGCCGGCCTATGGCATCATCTCGGCTTCGGTTTCTTTGCCGTCGAGGAACGCCAAAGCGGCCGATTGATCGGTGAGGTGGGATTTCTCGATCTGCATCGCGACATGACGCCGATGACGGAAGGTACCCTGGAAGCCGGCTGGGGCATTACCCCGCCGATGCAGGGCAAGGGCTATGCGACGGAAGCCATGAGCGCGGCAATCGCCTGGGCGGACAAGCAATTTTCAGGACGTCGCATGACCTGCATCGTGGACCTGGAGAACGTACCGTCACTGCGGGTTGCCGAAAAGATCGGCTTCCGCCGCATCGGCGAACTCATGCTCAAGGACAGGTCCAACATCATATTCGAACGTCAGGCGTCACAGGGATGACCATCATGTCGGTTTCGCGGGGTGGATTTTCCGTCAAACCTTACGAACCGGGTGACGCCCAAGCCACGATCGACCTTTTCCTCGGGGCTATTCGCGAAGCGGCGTCGAAAGATTACAGCCCGGCGCAGATCGCCGCCTGGGCGAAGGTCGATGATCCCGAAATCTGGGCGCAGTATCGAGCCAGCCGGCCGACCTGGCTTGCGATGGATGGTTCTACACCCATCGGCTTCACCGACCTGAAATCGGATGGTTGCCTGGATATGATGTTCGTTTCGCCCGACTACCAGGGAAAGGGCGTCGCCAGCCTGTTGCTTGCGACTGTCGAAAACGCCGCGCGCGAACAAGGTTTTCGACGGATCTTCACCGAGGCGAGCCTGACCGCCCGCCCCTTCTTCGAGCGCAAGGGCTTTGTCATCCTGGCCGCGCAGCAAGTGGAAAAGCGCGGCCAGACGCTGGCGAATTTCCTTATGGAAAAAACGCTCCTACAGGATGCCGAGGCACCATAAGCGCCTCCCCAGCGCAGCCTATCCGTAAACCTCAGGATTCGCGGACGGCAGGGAATTCCGCCAGCCGTGCAGCGTAGCGCGCCATGGTGTCGACTTCGAAATTGACGAAATCGCCGGCCTTGCGCTCACCCCAGGTCGTCACCTCCAGGGAATGGCGGATCAGGAGCACGTCGAATTCCATACCCTCGACGGCATTGACCGTCAGCGAAGTGCCGTCGAGCGCGACCGAACCCTTCGGCGCCACGAATCTTGCAAGATGCTCCGGCGCGCGCAGGCGGAAGCGCGTGGCTTCGCCTTCGGCCGTCACCGAAAGAATTTCCGCCTTGCCGTCGATATGGCCGGAAACGATATGACCGCCAAGCTCGTCGCCGATCTTCAGGGAACGCTCAAGGTTGATCTTGGCGCCGGCTTCCCAGGTGCCGATGGTCGTCAGGCGGAGCGCCTCTTCCCAGGCCTCGACCTCGAACCAGCGCCCGTTGCTACCCTCTTCCGGCAGTCCGGTCACCGTCAGGCAGACGCCGGCGTGTGAAATCGAGGCGCCCATATCGATCGTCGCCGGATCGTAGTTGGTGGCGACGCGCAGCTTGATGCCTTCCTGCATCGGGGAAATGGATTCAACGGTGCCGACGTCGGTGACAATTCCGGTAAACATCAAAAACCTCTTTCGTATTCGTCGCAGAGATCATCGCCGAAGCGGCTCTCGCCGACATGCATAAAGTCAGCTGGGATATTGGACTTGAGGACGGGCGATTCAATACCGCCCTCGCCGATATCGGCCGGCCCCTGAAACAGCAGAATGCGATCGACCAATCCGGCGTCGAGAAAACGCCGCGCCGTCTTGGCACCGCCTTCCACCAGCAGGGACGAGATGCCGCGTGTGCCAAGCGCCTCCAGCAGTTCTCCCAGCTCGTTGGAATTGGATTGCAGCACCTCGACACCGGCGGCATCTAGGGCCGCGCGACGTCCAAGGAATACAGCATCGGTATTGTCGTCGAAGGACGGCGGATGGCCGGCGACCGCAATCACTGGATATTGCCGAGCCGTCCGGACCAGCTTGCTGCCGAGCGGCAGCTGAAGATCTTCGTCTATGACGATACGCAGAGGCGAGCGGTCTTCGAGGCCGGGAAGCCTGCATGTCAATTCCGGATCGTCGGCGATTGCCGTGCCGATGCCGACGAGAATGGCGTCGCTTTCAGCACGCAGCATCTGCACCTCAGCCCGCGAGACATCGCCGGTGATGCGGATCTGCCCCTCGCCCGTCTTGCCGATCATGCCGTCGGCAGAAACGGCAAGCTTGAGAGTCACATAGGGCCGGTTTCTCGTCTGGCGCATGAGATAGCCGGCGAGAGACCGTCTGCCTTCCGTCTCCAGAATCCCCGTATCGACCTCGATACCGGCCTCGCGCAGCATGGTGATGCCGCGCCCGGAAACGCGCTGATCGGCATCGGTGACGCTGATGACGACGCGCGCCACGCCATAAGCGATCAATGCTTCGGCGCAGGGCGGCGTCTTGCCGTAATGAGAGCAGGGTTCAAGCGTCACGTAGGCGGTGGCGCCTCTGGCCGCCTCGCCTGCCTCGGCCAGCGCCTGAGGCTCGGCATGCGGGCGTCCACCCAATGCGGTTACGCCGCTGCCGAGAATGACACCATCCTTGACAACGAGGCAGCCGACCGAGGGATTGGTGGAGGTCAGCCCCAGATGCGTGCGCGACAGGCGGATTGCCTCCGCCATAAAACGCTCGTCTTCCGGCCGCTGCACCATGATCAGGGATCCAGCGGATCGCGGGCGATCTTTGCGTTGATCTCCTCGATCACATGCTCGAAATCCTCCGCGTGCGAAAAATCGCGATAGACGGAGGCGTAACGCACGAAGGCGACGTCATCGAGGCTCTTCAGCGCTTCCAGTACCTGTAGGCCGATCTGCTCCGAGCTGATTTCCGTCTCGCCGGAGCTTTCCAGGCGGCGGACGATGCCGGACACGGCGCGTTCGATGCGATCACGATCGACCGGGCGCTTGCGCAGCGCGATTTCGAAGGAGCGTACCAGTTTGTCGCGATCGAAAAGCACCTTGCGGCCGGTCTTCTTGATGACCATGAGCTCGCGCAGCTGCACGCGCTCGAATGTCGTGAAGCGGCCGCCGCAATCGGGACAAATGCGCCGACGGCGGATGGACGTATTGTCCTCCGCCGGGCGCGAGTCCTTGACCTGAGTGTCTTCCGAGCCGCAGTAAGGGCAGCGCATGCGCTCTCCTTAGCCCATGTAGCCGTACATCGGGAAGCGGTCGGTGAGCTTGACCACTTTCTCGCGCACGGCAGCCTCGACGGCGGCATTGCCTTCGTCCGAATTGGCGACCTTCAGGCCATCGAGCACTTCGATGATCAGATTGCCGATTTCACGGAATTCGGCTTCCTTGAAGCCGCGCGTCGTGCCGGCCGGCGTGCCGAGGCGGACACCGGAGGTGACGAAAGGCTTCTCGGGGTCGAACGGAATGCCGTTCTTGTTGCAGGTGACGTAAGCGCGGCCGAGGGCCGCTTCCGCGCGCTTGCCGGTGGCGTTCTTCTTGCGCAAGTCCACAAGCATCAGGTGGTTGTCCGTGCCGCCGGAGACGACGTCGACGCCGCCAGAGATCAGGGTTTCGGCAAGAGCCTTGGCGTTCTTGACGATCTGGGCGGCATAGTCCTTGAAGTCTGGCTGCAGCGCTTCGCCGAGCGCGACGGCCTTGGCGGCGATGACATGCATCAGCGGGCCACCCTGGAGACCCGGGAAGACGGCCGAATTGAACTTCTTCGCCAGATCCTCGTCATTGGTGAGGATCATGCCGCCGCGCGGGCCACGCAGCGACTTGTGCGTGGTCGTCGTGGCAACGTGGCAATGCGGGAACGGCGACGGATGCTGGCCACCGGCGACGAGGCCGGCGATGTGCGCCATGTCGACCATCAGATAGGCGCCAACGCTGTCGGCGATCTCGCGGAAGCGCTTCCAGTCCCAAATGCGGGAATAGGCCGTGCCACCGGCGATGATCAGCTTCGGCTTGGTTTCTTCGGCCTTGCGCTGCACTTCGTCCATGTCGAGCAGGTTGTCGCCTTCGCGCACGCCATAGGAGACGACGTTGAACCACTTGCCGGACATGTTGACTGGCGAGCCATGCGTGAGGTGACCGCCCGAGTTCAGGTCAAGACCCATGAAGGTATCGCCCGGCTGCAGGAGCGCGAGGAAGACGGCCTGGTTCATCTGCGAACCGGAATTCGGCTGAACGTTGGCGAAGTTGACGCCGAACAGCTTCTTGGCGCGCTCGATGGCGAGCTCCTCGGCGATATCAACGTACTGGCAGCCGCCATAATAGCGCTTGCCCGGATATCCCTCGGCGTACTTGTTGGTCATGATCGAGCCCTGCGCTTCCAGAACGGCGCGCGAGACGATGTTTTCCGAGGCGATCAGTTCGATTTCGTGCCGCTGGCGACCGAGCTCCTTGCCGATCGCGCCAAAGATTTCCGGATCGGTATCGGCAAGCGAGCGATTGAAGAAGGGTTCGGTGGACGCGTTGGTCATCGTGAAAGCTCCTGAACGGGCCGGAACGGCAATGCAAACGGTATTAGCGTCAGGGTCGCCGGAGAGCAATACGACCAGCGACATTTGCTGGGCATTCTACGCAGAGCAGTGCCAGCCAATGAAAAAGCCGCATCAAAAGACGCGGCTTCGATAGGAATTGCAATTGGAACGCCGATTACTGAACCGGTTGCTCCATACCCTGGGTCGTGTCGAGCGCCAACTGGGAATTGCCGTCGAGATTGTAGATGTCGTCGCGGAACTGGACGATGCCGTCACGGGCGCTCCAGGCGGAGATATAGACGAAATAGACCGGGACTTCCGACGCCAGCGTAATCGGCGTGTTGACGCGGGTGGAGATGACCTGCTCGATGTGCTGGCGCGGCCAGCCCGGAGTTTCGGCCAGCAGCCAGGTCGCCAGGTCGCGCACATTCTGAACGCGCACACAGCCCGAGCTGTCGAAGCGCATCAGCTTGTTGAACAGGCCCTGCTCCGGCGTATCGTGCATATATTCGTTGTTGGGGTTATGGAAGTTGATCTTCGTGGACGCCATGGCATTCGTCTTGCCCGGGTCCTGGCGAAACATCAGGTCCGGCGCCTTGTCCGAATTCCAATCGATCGTCTCGGGTGCCACTTCCTGACCCTTGCCGTCGAGAAGGCGGATGTTGCTCCTCGCCAGATAGGTCGGGTCCTTGCGCATCAGCGGCATGATATCCTTGACGATGATGGAGCGCGGCGCCGTCCAGTAGGGATTGAGGATAACCTCGTAGATCTTCGAATTGATGATGTGCGTCGGGCGCGACTCCCGGCCGACGATCGCCTCGTGGCGCAGCGCCACCTGACCGTCTTCCACGGCTTCGACACGGGTCGCCGGGATGTTGACCATGACGTGACGGCGGCCAAGATCGGACGGGAATGTCTGAAGGCGGACGAGATTGGTATTCAGCTGCTGCAGACGGACGTTGGCGGGGATGTTCATCGCCTTCTGCGTGAAATCACCGATGACGCCATCCGGCGGCAGACCGTGGCGAGCCTGGAAACGCTTGACGGCGCCGTCCACGTAGGAATCGAAAGACGATGAAATGCCCGCCTCGCGCGGCAGGTCGCCTGAAACCATCAGATGCTGGCGAAGTGTCTGCACGGCGGGATCGGTAACGCCGATCTGCAGCGGCTGCTGGCTCGTCGGGCTGACTTGCGGCCAGCCGCCATTGGCAACGATGCTCTGATACTGAGCAATCGCCTGCTGAATGTTCGGCACGGAATCGGGGCCAAGGATCGGCGTGTTCGACTGGACGGCGGCGGCCGTACGAGCAGCAGCCTTGGCGTCGAACTGATCGTCCCAATTGCCGCGAGAACGGTCGTTGATCAGCGCTTCAAGCGGGGTCGCGTTTTGCGCTAGAGCCGGAGCGGCCAGTGCGGCAGCGCCAAGAGTTGCAGCCGACCGCAGGAAAGAGCGGCGCGAAAAGGGTCCAATTCCGTTTTTCTTCGACATGTCCTAACCGTTCAACGCTGCGATCCAATCATGCGCAGCCTAGAGAGGAAGCAGTAAATAGCGCAAGCTTGCGCCAAGTAACGTGGCTCAGTATCAATCCGTTCCCTTAATGCACCACCAAAAACTTGGCCACGAACTATCACAATATCGCGAAGCCAAGACCTTCAGGTTGGAAGATCGTATTTCGAGAACGCTGCTTGCAGTCGATTTCCGCTGTCATAGCAATATGGCCAATTCGTGTCTCCCGGCATGAAACTTGCCTTGCCATGCGAGGGCGAAAGAAAAGCCAAACTGCTTTTGCTAAAATACCACAGCTGCGCGTGGTTCATAGCGTGTCTTCATCCGGCGTCAATGGCTTAGCCGTCCGGGACCTTACATGTGACGGAAGGTGAAGCGCGGACGTGGCAAAAAGCGCACAACGGCCGGGCCGGCAACGCGTTCAAGCCGGACACGCAGGGAAACGTGTCCAGCTTGTTTGACTGGAAGATCTTGCGATCGTTCAGCTGCACTCACTCACATGCGGTAAGCGATGCTGTCGTTCCAGAAGCGGTCCAGACGCTGCAGCAGCTTGTTCATCTGGGTGAATTCGTCGGTGCCGATGCCGCCGACCTTGTCGATCGAGCCGATGTGGCGCTCATAGAGCTTGGCGACGGTTTCGGCGATGTCCTGGCCGGTTTCCGTCAGGCTGATGCGGACCGAGCGGCGGTCGATGCGTGAGCGCTGATGGTTGATGAAGCCGAGGTCGACCAGCTTCTTGACGTTGTAGGAAACGTTGGAGCCGAGGTAGAAACCGCGGGAGCGCAGTTCACCGGCCGTCAGCTCGGAATTGCCGATGTTGAAAAGGAGAAGTGCCTGGACGGCATTGACGTCGTCGCGACCCTGACGGTCGAACTCGTCTTTGATAACATCAAGCAGGCGGCGGTGCAGACGCTCGACCAGGTGAAGGGATTCCATGTAGAGAGCCCGGATGTCATCAACCTGCTGATCCCGAGCGTTTGCAACTGCCTGCGGCTTGATTTTCGTGTTCATCATGACTTGGCCTCACTCTGTTTTGTTTGGCGGTGTCGTTTTCTTCCCGCCTTGAGTGAGACCCTATCGAATACACATAAAATTCTACTTAAACTGCAGGCTTAACAGCACCTTACCAGGAAGTGTTGCTGTCTCAGGGTAAATCAACCATTACCTGCTGCTGGCGGCGCCGGCGTTTCTCCTGCCACAGAAGGACGCGGAAAAGGCAATAAATCACCGCAACGCAGGCATGCAAGATCATGATCAGTGGATTGGATCCGAATATCTCCGGCCAGACGCCATACATCAGTCCCTGGCCGCCTGCGGCCAGCACCCACATGACCGGCCCCCAGGAAACGGTGAGCCATAATCCGAGGGCTGCGACCGGGAAAACCACGGCAAGCCCCGCGCCCGCGACCTTCCAGGGCAGAGCGAGCAGATCGAAGCGCGCGTGGCCCGCGAGCGAATAGCCGACCAGCATCGCCCAATATTGCAGGCCGAGCCAGAAGCAAGCGATCGCGATCAGCCGCAGGAACAAAACGAACAGGATGTCCGTCAGCGTATTCTTGGGTACGGTCGAAGAATCAGGTTCCATGCGCGAACAATACGTAGGAGGCATCTGCCTCGCCAGAATATAATGGCTGCGGCCTTTCGCCTGGTTTTGAATCCTGGGGACAGCGTGATAGGTACGCGGCCTATATAGAGTGCCATAAATAAATGAAGAAGGATGACGGCATCATGGAGAACAAGACGCATCTCGTCGACGAGATCACCGGGCATCGCCGCATGCGACGCAACCGCAAGGCCGATTGGACACGCCGTCTCGTGCAGGAAAACCGTCTGACGGTGGACGATCTGATCTGGCCGATCTTCGTGATCCCGGGCACCGGCATCGTCGAGCCGATCCCCGCCATGCCCGGCGTCAACCGCATGACCGTGGACAAGGCGGTGGAAGCGGCCAGGGAAGCGGCCGATCTCGGCATCCCCGCGCTTGCCACCTTCCCGAACATCGAAATGGAACTGCGCGACGAGACCGGCTCCAACAGCCTCGAGAAGAACAATCTCATCAATCTTGCCAGCGCCGCGATCAAGAAGGCGGTGCCGAATATCGGCGTCATCACCGACGTCGCCCTCGATCCCTTCACAAGCCATGGCCATGACGGCATCCTGCGCGGCAATGAGATCGTCAACGACGAAACGGTCGAACAGGTGGCGCGTGCCGCCGTCTATCAGGCGGACGCCGGCGCCGATATCATCGCGCCTTCGGAAATGATGGACGGCCGCATCGGCGCGATCCGCCAGGCGCTCGATGCCGCCGGGCACCAGAATGTCGGCATCATGAGCTACGCGACGAAATTCAGCTCGGCCTTTTACGGCCCTTACCGCGAGGCGATCTCGACGGGCGGCCTGCTAAAGGGCGACAAGAAGACCTATTACATCGACCCGGCCAACGGCACCGAGGCCGTGCGCGACGCTGCGCTCGATGTCGAGGAAGGTGCCGACATGCTGATGGTCAAGCCCGGCCTGCCCTATCTCGACATCTGTTGGCGGCTGAAGGAAGCCTTTGGTCTTCCGACCTTCGCCTACCAGGTCTCCGGCGAATACGCGATGATCAAGGCCGCCGCCGCCAATGGCTGGATCGACGGCGAAAGGGTGATGTTCGAAACCCTGCTCGCCTTCAAGCGCGCCGGATGCGACGGCATCCTCACCTATTTCGCTGTCGATGTGGCAAAACATCTGGCGAGAAAATAGTTTCGACTCACGGGTTGGCGGCCTGCTTATTGTATTTGCAGGCCCTGACACCATATGTTCGGCAAATGTTTCCCAAGGAGGAAAGCAATGAGCCTGAACCCCAGCCCGCTTTATGCAGCACCGGACGACTGGCGCGCCTATAGTGGCGTGCTGAGCCGGCGCATCTTCGCCTTCATCGTCGATTACATCATCGTCGCGCTGCTCTGCATTCCTGCGGCCGTGCTGCTGTTTTTCGTTTCGATCCTGACGCTGGGGCTTGGCTTCTTCCTCTATCCGGTGCTCTTCGTCCTGGTTGCCGGCCTTTATTTCGGCTGGACGCTCGGCGGCCCCTATCAGGCATCGCTCGGCATGCGCGCCATGGGCCTCACCATGGTTCGAGTCGACGGCCGGCGAATGGATTTCCTGACGGCGATCGTCCATCTGGCGCTGTTCTGGATCCTGAACTCCGTCCTGACGCCGCTCATTCTGCTGGTAGGCCTCTTCACCGACCGTAGCCGGCTGGTGCATGACCTGCTGCTCGGCACCGTCATCGCCCGGACGGCTTAAAACAACGCATAATCATCGGACACCGCAAGATCTCCTGCGGAGCCAAAGGGCGCGCGGGAGATATTTCTGTGCATGGTCAATTAGGAAACTTCGATCTTTAGCGAAGGACGTAGTTGACGTTTTCTAAACTTGAGCCATGCTTGTAGAAAACGAGTGCCGAGAGAAAGGTCAATCAACGGCAGATGAACACGCAGTCGACGCCATCCCCGCAGTTTTATCTGACGGCACCGGCTTCCTGCCCGTACTTGCCGCACGAGATGGAACGCAAGGTCTTTACGCACCTTGTTGGTCCCCGTGCCGCCGAGATGAACGATATTCTGACCCAGGGCGGCTTCAGGCGCTCGCAGAACATCGCCTACCGTCCAGCCTGCGAATCCTGCAGGGCCTGCATATCGGTGCGTATCCTCGCCCAGGAATTCGAGCCCACCCGCTCGATGAAACGGGTGCTGACCGCCAACAGCGATATCATCGCCACCGAATTTCCGGCGCAGCCTTCCAGCGAGCAATATTCGCTCTTCCGCCGCTATCTCGACTATCGCCACCAGCAAGGCGGTATGTCCGACATGACCGTGCTCGACTATGCGATCATGGTCGAGGACACACATGTGAACACGCGCATCATCGAGTATCGCCGCCGCGAGGAAGGATCGGGGCTCGAACAGCGCCCGAAGGGTGAACTTCTGGCCGCTGCCTTGACCGACGTGATGAGCGACGGGCTTTCGATGGTCTATTCCTATTTCAATCCTGACCTCGATGCGCGGTCGCTCGGCACCTTCATGATTCTGGATCACATCAAGCGGACGAAAGCCCTCGGGCTGCCGCATGTCTATCTCGGCTATTGGGTCAAGGGCTCGCGCAAGATGGACTATAAGACGCGCTTCCAGCCGCAGGAACATCTGACGCCGCGTGGCTGGGAACGTTTCGATCCGGCCGCCGACGGCGACAAGGATACCTTCCGCTGAATGTTTGCCCATCTCTCGGATCATAAGAAGGGCTTGCTGCTGACGACACTCGGCGGTCTGGCCCTGTCCATGGACATCCCGCTGATCAGGCTTTCCAGCGGCGAGGTCTGGTCGGTGCTGTCAGTGCGCAGCCTTGCGACCATTGTCGTGGCGCTCGCCGCCCTCGTCGTCATCCGCCGGGTCACGGGTTCGCTGCGCGGCGTATTGCCGGGTTGGCTGGGGCTTCCCGTCGGCTTCTTCTATGGGCTGACGACCATCACCTTCCTGCTTGCTGTCTATTACACGAAGGCGGCGAACGTGGTGTTCATCATCGCCTTGAACCCGATGTTCACCGCGCTGCTCTCGTGGATATTCCTCAAGGAACGCCCGGCAATTTCGACCTTCATCACTATGGCTGTCATGATCCTCGGTGTCGGCCTGATTGTCGGGGATGGCATGGAGGGCGGGCATATGCTTGGCGATGCGCTTTCCGTGGTCGCCTCGTTCTCCATAGCGTGCGCCATCACGATCAGCCGTGCTTCGGGTCGGGATATGGGCTTCGCCTCCCTGCTGGCGGCCGTCATTCCAGCGGCGGTCGGGCTCTATCACATGGTGCCCTCGGGTTTTTCCATCGACCATCCGGGCTGGATCCTTTTCGACGGCGCCGTGCTGATGCCGCTTTCCTTCTGGTGTCTCGCAACAGGCACGCGCTTTCTCTCCGCGCCGGAAGTGGCGATGTTCTATCTGCTGGAAACGATCCTTGCGCCGATCTGGGTCTGGCTGATCTTTTCAGAGGCGCCGACCAACATGACGCTTGCCGGCGGTGCGATCCTGATCCTGGCGCTTGCCGCACACTCGGTCTGGCAGGCGCGGGTCAAGGCGAGAGCGGCGTTGGCGACGCAGGGACTTGCACATTGAAGCACGGCCCACCCAATGTTATAACTAGGTTATTACATTGGAGCTGAAATATGAACGTCACCATCCGCAAGATCGGCAATTCCGAAGGCGTGATTATTCCGAAGGAAGTTCTCCAAAGGCTTGGCCTCAAAAACGGCGATGCGCTGGAGATACGCGAAGTAAACGGCAACATCGAGTTGGTTCCCGAACGTGCGGATCTTGCCGAACAACTACGCGCGGCGAGACTTGGCATGCAGAAATATCGCAGTGCCCTGCGTGAACTCGCAAAATGAATGATTATAAATGGCTATCCCGTGAAGCCGTTGAGATCATGCATGAGGAACAGATCGCCGAACATGGTGGATTGCCGGGCCTAAAGGATGAGAACGCCTTGGAAGCCGCGATGGCACGCCCATTGAACAAGGCTGCCTACGGCGAAAGCAATTTATTTGCCTTGGCAGCGGCCTACCTCTACGGCATCGTCCGAAATCATCCATTCTCGGATGGAAACAAGCGAGCCAGCTACCTCGCGGCGTTTACGTTTCTCTATATCAACGGCTACCTTATCGAGGCTGACGATGGAACTATCGTCGCCTTCGTGCAGGGCGTCGCGGCTGGAGAAATTGACGAAGCGGGTGCGACGCAATTTCTCAAAGACTTCTGCGTCCCGCTGACCGGATGACAGCTATCTCATCAGCCGCAACACCTCGGCCCTTCGCTAGGGCTCAGGGCGTTCGTCGCTGCAATCGACCCACTGGGTCGATTGCTCGGGCTTTGCCCGACCACTCCTCACCCCGAAAACCTGCCGCTCCTTGGGAAGCCCTTCGGCACGGCACGGCCGGCGCCGGCGCGGTCGCCCAGCCATTCCGCCAGCTCATCCTTCGTCTTGGTGAAGGTGCGGCCGGCGCTGTCTTCCCAGGTCAGGCCCTCCGCGATCATGAAGCAGCGGATGTCGGAAATGCCGCCATCCTTGTATTTCTGCAGGCGCACGCCCTTGCCGCGTGACATTTCCGGTACCTGCGAGAGGGGGAAGATGACCATCTTCCGGTTCTCGCCGACCACGGCGACGTGGTCGCCTGATATCGGAACCAGAAGCTTGGTCTCGTCGGGATAGGAGACGTTCATGATCTGCTTGCCCTTGCGGGTATTGGCGACCAGTTCCGCCTCGGCGACAATGAAGCCGTTGCCTGCCGTCGATGCGATCATCTGCTTGCGCTGCGGATCGTGGACGAAGGCGGTCAGCACGTCCTGATCGTTTTCCATATCGATCATGATGCGCAGCGGCTCGCCATGACCACGGCCGCCGGGCAGCTTGTCGCCGCCGAGCGTATAGGCCTTGCCGCCCGTGGTGATGATGAGGATCTTGTCCGTGGTCTGCGCTGGGAAGGCGACCTTGAGGCCGTCGCCTTCCTTGAAGGTCAGCGACGAGGTATCGGAAATGTGGCCCTTGAGGGCACGGATCCAGCCCTTCTCCGAAACGACGACGGTGATCGGCTCCTTCTCGATCATCGCCTGCTGGATGGCTGCATCATCGGCTTCGGGTGCCTCGGCAAACTGCGTGCGGCGGCGGCCGATTTCAGTCGCCTTGGCGAATTTCTTCTTCACCTCGCCGATTTCCCAGGACACCGTCTGCCACTGCTTCTCGTCCGAAGCGAGCAGCGCCTCGATATCGGCCTTCTCCTTCGTCAGGCCATCGAATTCCTTGCGGATTTCGAACTCTTCCAGCTTGCGCAAGGAGCGCAGCCGCATGTTGAGGATCGCCTCGACCTGATTGTCCGTGAGGCCGAACCGCTCCATCATCACGGGCTTCGGTTCATCTTCCTCGCGGATGATGGCGATGACCTCATCGATATTGAGATAGGCGACCAGGAAACCGCCAAGGATTTCGAGTCGCTTTTCAATGGCCGCCAGGCGGAAGCGCGAACGGCGCAGCAACACCTCGCGGCGATGATCCAGCCATTCCTTCAGCACCTCGTTCAGGGCCATGACCCTGGGGATACGGCCCATGGACAGGACGTTCATGTTGAGCGGGAAGCGGCTTTCCAGCTCCGTCAGCTTGAACATCGATTCCATCAGGATCGTCGCGTCGACCGTGCGGCTCTTCGGCACGAGCACGACGCGGATATCCTCGGCGGATTCATCACGGATGTCCTCGAGCAGCGGCAGCTTGCGCGCCAGCAGCAACTCGGCGATCTTTTCGATCAGCCGCGACTTCTGTACCTGGAACGGAATTTCGGTGACAATGATCTGATAGCCACCGCGACCGAGATCCTCGATCTCCCATTTGGAGCGAACGCGGAAGCCGCCACGGCCAGTCTTGTAGCTTTCGATGATACTCTGGCGATCGTCGATAATGATGCCGCCGGTCGGAAAGTCGGGACCTGGAATATACAGTTCCACCAGCTTCTCGACCGTCGCCTCACGATCCTTGATTAAATGCAGGGCAGCGTCGCAAAGCTCGTGAGCATTGTGCGGCGGGATAGAGGTCGCCATGCCGACAGCGATGCCCGAAGAGCCATTGGCGAGCAGATTGGGAAAAGCCCCCGGCAGAACGATCGGCTCGGAATTCGACTCGTCATAGGTGTCGCGAAAATCTACCGCGTCCTGGTCGATGCCCTCGAGCAGCAGTTCGGAAACCGCCGTCATCTTGGATTCGGTGTAGCGCATCGCGGCCGGGCTATCGCCGTCGATATTGCCGAAATTGCCCTGGCCGTTGACCAGCGTATAGCGCTGCGAGAAATCCTGCGCCAGGCGCGCCAGCGCATCGTAGATCGACTGGTCGCCATGCGGGTGATAGTTACCCATCACTTCGCCGACGATCTTGGCACATTTGCGGAAGGCAGCATTGGGGCGCAGCCCCATCTCGCTCATGGCATAGACGATACGGCGATGCACCGGCTTCAGCCCGTCGCGAACGTCCGGAAGCGCGCGTTGCGTAATCGTCGACAAGGCATAGGCCAAGTAGCGCTCTTCGAGCGCCGCCTTCAGATCGACCGGAAGGATATTGTCGTCGCCGTCACTGGGCGGCGGTGTCAGATTTTTTCCCATGGCCCTTGACTATAAGAGATGGCGATTCACAGCAAGAAATCAGCCGAAAGCACCTGTGGATGAAGGCGTTTCGGCCCTCTTGCACGACGGCGACCGATGCATTTTTGCTGCACCTGCTTTCAGCACTCATTGTCATTGGATTTTCGAAGAAAGATCAATATAAGTCAGCGCAGTACACGCTCAATCTGTACACCCCCGCAATATACCACCGGCTCAACGAGGAACGCCATAATGACTTTCTATCGGACCACGCGGCTGATGCTTTGCAGCGCCGCAATCCTGTCTTTCGCCAGCTCGGCCTTCGCGCTCGACGGCAATGATCTGCTGAAGAAGATCAACGACGTCTACGGCCAGCAGGGCGGTTCGATTGCTGCCACGGGCGTCGACGTCGACGGCAGCACGGTGACGCTGAAGGGCGCAAGTTTCAAAGCGGCCGGCATGGACGACAGCATTCCGCTCGGGGACATTACCCTGGACGGCGTCGAGGAAAACAATGGCGGCTACACGATCGATGAAATCGATTTCGCAGATGTCGATTTCGAAAAGGACGGCGCCTCCGTTTCCGCCACCGACCTCAAGCTGAGCGGCGTCGAGATCCCAGCCGACACGACCAAGGGCGATCTCAGCTCACTGCTTTACTACAAGAGCGCCCACGCCGGCGCCGTGTCCGTGACCAAGGACGATACCGAGGTGTTCTCGATCGAGGGCGCCGACGCCAACATGAAGAAGCGCGACGACAAGTCGGGCCTCGACTTCGATGCCAAGATCAATGGCGTCAAGGCCGATCTCAGCAAGGTCGACGATGCGAAGACCAAGGAAGCTATCGAAGCGCTGAAGCTGCAGCAGATCGACGGCACGATCTCCATGAAGGGTAGCTGGGAAATCGGACCCGGCACGATCGACATCACCGAATATTCCTTCGACTTCAGGGATATCGGCAAGCTGAACCTCGCCTTCAGCATTTCCGGCTACACGCCGGCCTTTGCCAAGTCGATGCAGGATGCGCTCAAGACGGTTCGCTCCAACCCGAACCAGCAGGAAGCACAGCAGTCCGCCGGCCTCGCCATGCTCGGCCTGCTGCAGCAGCTCACCTTCAACAGCGCCCAGATCCGCTTCGACGATGCATCGATCACGGCTCGTGCGCTCGATTTCGCAGGCAAGCAGCAGGGCGTTACAGGCAAGCAGCTCGCCGACACCCTGAAGGCAATGACGCCGATCATGATGGCGCAGCTCAACATTCCGGAACTGCAGAACGCCGTTTCCACGGCCGTCAGCTCCTACCTCGACAACCCGAAGAGCATGACGGTGACGGCAGCTCCCGGCAAGCCGGTTCCTGTTCCGATGATCATCGGCGCTGCCATGGGCGCACCGCAGACGATCCCGCAAGTCATCGGCCTCAAGGTTTCCTCGAACGACTAATCTGTCGCTCCAGACCTCATTCAGAACCCGGCGATCTCGGTCGCCGGGTTTTTCTTTGCCTTGGTTCAGGCATCCTGCTGCACCTGATACGCTTTCAGCTCGCTGAGCGCATGAGACAGGAGGGCAAGCAATTCCTCCGTGGTCGCACCGTCGCGGGCCTGAACGGACATGCCCTGCACGATCGCGCCCAGAAAGCGGGCGAGCGAACGAGCATCGGCATCCGGGCGCATATCCCCCTCGGCAATGCCGCGTTCGATGCGGGCGGTGAAGATGTCAAGCGTCTGCAGGCGCATCGACGCGACGTGATGGGCGATCGGCTCGTTTTCCTCGGCGCAGTTCAGCACCGCCGTCGATATCATGCAGCCTTTCGGATGCTCCGGGGCCGTGAAAATCTTGGCAGAATTCATCAGAAAGCGCTCGAAGGCCGCCACCGTATCCAGCTTGTCCTGAAAGGGATTGCCGGGCTCCGGCCGCGGCATGCGCCGATATTGGTCGAGCGTCTCGCGATAGAGCTCGGCCTTAGAACCGAAGGCGGCATAGAGGCTTTGCGGCGTGATGCCCATGGCGGCCGTCAGATCGGCAATGGAGGAACCGTCATAGCCATGCTTCCAGAAGGTGTCGCGTGCCGACGCAAGAACCGTCTCGCGATCGAAAGCCGGCGGCCGCCCGCGCTTGCGCGGTGAAGAATTGTCCTTGTCTTCAATATTTTTCACAATGGTCACTCTAGAATTATTTCTCGACTTGGTTTATTCAGGAATGGTCATTGTGATTATATAAGGTTTTGCCCCATGAGTCTTCCCCTGGAAAATTCCGCACGCACCAGCGACGGCAGCCTTGCTGAAGGCGTCGATGCTGCAATCAATTCCGCCCTGGCCGAAAAGAGGCTGGTCGGAAGCGTCGTTCTCATCGCTCAAGACGGAGAATTGGTCTACGCCCGTGCCGCCGGCCTGGCGGATCGGGAAAACGGTGTGGCGATGCAGGAAGATGCCATCTTCCGCCTCGCCTCCGTCACCAAGCCGATCGTCACTATTGCCGCCATGCGGCTCATCGAACAGGGCCGTCTCGGCCTCGACGATCCGATCACCAAATGGCTGCCGGATTTCCGGCCGCGGCTGCCGGATGGCGGCGAAGCCACCATTCTCATCCGGCATCTCCTCACGCACACATCCGGACTGGGCTATACATTCGCGGAAGAGCAAGACGGCCCCTATCATCGCGCCGGCGTCTCCGATGGCCTGGACACGCCGGGCCGATCGGTGGCTGAAAACCTCAAGCGTCTCGCCAGCGCTCCCCTTCTCTTTGCGCCCGGGGAAAACTGGCAGTATTCCCTGGCAATGGATGTCCTCGGCGGCATCATCGAAAAGGAAACGGGCGGCGCCCTCGGCGATGCCGTTACGGAGCTTGTCATGAAGCCGCTCGGCGTCTCCGACACGGCTTTCTCGGTGCGCGACCGCAGCCGCCTGGCAGCCAATTACGTAAACGGAACTCCCGCGCCGCGGCGAATGGAAGACGGCACGCTTGTTCCCATACTCGACGGTGTGATCCGCTTTGCGCCCGACAGGATATTCGATCCCGCCTCCTACCACTCCGGCGGCGCGGGTATGGCTGGAACGGCAAGCGACATTCTGGCCATTCTCGACACCATCCGCAAAGGCGGTGCGCCGCTGCTGTCGGCAGATACGGTGAAGACCATGATGGCCGATCAGGCAGGCGGCCATATGCAGGCGCTGCAAGCCGGCGTCGGCTTCGGGTATGGCTGGTCCGTCGTCACCGATCCCGTGGCAGCGCAAGTTCCCTTCTCGGCCGGCACGATCAAATGGGGCGGCGTCTACGGCCACAGCTGGTTCGTCGATGCCGAAAAGGGGCTGACGGTGGTTGCCCTGACCAACACCGCGCTCGAAGGCATGTGGGGACAGTTCACCACGGATCTCGCCAAGGCGGTCTATGCGGCGATCTGACTGACACAAGCAGACAAACAAAAACCCGGCGATTTCGGTCGCCGGGTTTTGCATTTCGTCAAACTTGGAAGACTCAGTCCTTCTTGACCGGCGGTACCGGGCGAATGGCCAGTTCGCGCAGCTGTGTCGGCGTTGCGGCCGAGGGAGCGCCCATCAGCAGATCCTGTGCCTGCTGGTTCATCGGGAACAGCGAGATCTCGCGCAGGTTCTTGGCGCCGACCAGCAGCATGACGATACGGTCGATACCAAAGGCGGCACCACCGTGCGGCGGTGCACCGTACTGGAAGGCGCGGTAGAGGCCGCCGAAGCGCTCTTCGACGTCGGTCTGGCTGAGGCCGACCTTTTCGAAGGCGGCGACCATGGTTTCCGGCGACTGGTTACGGATCGAACCCGAAGCGATTTCGAAGCCGTTGCAGACGGCGTCGTACTGGAACGCCTTGATCGTGAGGGGATCCTGGTTCTGCAGCGCCTCAAGGCCGCCCTGCGGCATCGAGAACGGGTTGTGGGCGAAATCGACCTTCTTTTCTTCCTCGCTCCATTCGAAGAACGGGAAGTCGACGATCCAGCACAGCTCGAAGCGGTCGCGATCGACAAGATTCAGCTCTTCACCGGCCCTGGTGCGGGCTTCACCGGCAAACTTGTAGAACTTGGAGGGATCGCCGGCGACGAAGAAGCAGGCGTCGCCGTCATCGAGGCCGAGCTGGGTGCGGATCGCATCCGTGCGCTCTTCGCCGATGTTCTTGGCAAGCGGGCCGGCACCTTCGAGCTTTTCGCCTTCCTTGCGCCAGAAGATGTAGCCAAGGCCCGGCTGGCCCTGGCTCTGCGCCCAGGCATTCATGCGATCACAGAAGGCACGCGAGCCGCCGGTCTTGGCCGGGATTGCCCAGACTTCGACCTTCGGGTTGGAGGCGATCATGTTAGCGAAGACCTTGAAGCCGGAGCCAGCAAAATGCTCGGTGACGGCTTCCATGACGATCGGGTTGCGCAGGTCCGGCTTGTCGGAGCCATACTTGCGAATCGCGACGTCATAGGGGATGCGCGGCCACTCCTTGGTGACCGGCTTGCCTTCGGCAAACTCCTCGAACACCTGGGTCATCAGCGGACCCATCGTGTTCCAGACGTCTTCCTGGGTGACGAAGCTCATTTCGAGGTCGAGCTGATAGAATTCGCCCGGCAGACGGTCGGCGCGCGGGTCTTCATCACGGAAGCACGGCGCGATCTGGAAATAGCGGTCGAAACCGGCAACCATCAGCAGCTGCTTGTACTGCTGCGGCGCCTGCGGCAGCGCGTAGAAGGTGCCGGGGTGAATACGGCTCGGCACGAGGAAGTCGCGCGCGCCTTCCGGCGACGAGGCCGTCAGGATCGGGGTGGTGTATTCAGTGAAGCCGACATCGCCCATGTGGCGGCGCATCGAAGAGATGACCTGCGTGCGCTTGACGATGTTCCGGTGCAGCGTTTCGCGTCGCAGATCGAGGAAGCGATACTTCAGGCGAACGTCTTCCGGATAGTCCGGCTCACCGAAGACGGGCAGCGGCAGCTCCTTGGCGGCGGAGAGCACTTCGATCTCCTGAGCGTAAAGCTCGATCTCACCGGTCGGCATGTTCTTGTTGACGGTATCTTCCGTGCGGGCCTTGACCAGACCATCGATACGGATGACCCATTCGCCGCGAACGGTTTCGGCAAGCTTGAACGCCGGAGAATCAGGGTCGGCAACAACCTGGGTGATGCCGTAGTGATCGCGCAGGTCGATGAACAGCACGCCGCCATGATCTCGGACGCGATGAACCCAGCCGGAGATGCGGACGGTCGAACCGACGTCGGACTTGCGCAGGGCGGCGCATGTGTGGCTGCGATAGCGATGCATAGTATATATCCTGGGCTTGGCGGGCGGTGGCGCAAGGACATGCAAACCCCTCGCCCGCCGACGAGAAAATCGGGCGGAAAAGCGCATGGCACGCCCGATTTGTCAAGGCTCGAACGCCGGAAGTCGGGTTAAAGCTGTTTTCAATCGCCACCCATAACAGCATCCACAAGTAGCCGCTGCGGCAGTTTGGCTACCTCGATGCTATTGCTGAACATCGAAGTCAACTTTAAACAGGCATCCGTAGATCTTCGCCCCCGGAGCCTGACATGCCGATCCTCACCCGCCGCAATCTCCTGAAAGCCTCAGCCGTTGCAGGCGCCTATGGTGTCGGCCTTGGCATTGCCGCGAAGTTTGCGGGCAAGGCGGTGGCGGCCGAGCCACTCACGCTGAAGACCGCTAAGATCGAGGCGAACCTTACCGACGGCGGCACGACCAAGAGCGTGCTGACCTATGGCGACGCCGGCATGCCGCCTGTTGTCCGCATGAAGAAGGGCGAGTCCTTCGCGGCGCGGCTGATCAATGGCATAGACGATCCGACGACCATTCATTGGCACGGCATCCGGCTACCCAACACTATGGACGGCGTGCCCTTCCTCACCCAGCCCTATGTCTATACCGGCGATCATTTCGATTACGCCTTCACGCCGCCCGATGCCGGCACCTTCTGGTATCACCCGCATTGTAACACGCTGGAACAGATGGGCCATGGCATGACCGGTGTTATCGTGGTCGAAAACCCCAAGGACCCGGCATTTGATTCGGAAGTCGTGCTCAATCTGCGCGACTGGCGACTGGGCGGAGACGGGCAGTTCATCGCGCAGTTCCGCCCGCGCGATGCCGCCAAATCCGGCACTTACGGCACGGTCCGCACCGCCAACTGGCAGCAGGAGCCGCAATATGACGCGCCGTCCGGCGGCCTGGTGCGGCTGCGCATTGCCATTACCGATGTCACGCGCATCTTTTCCTTCCGCATGGACGGCGCCGAGGCGACCGTGATCGCGATCGACGGCAATCCCGTGCCGCAGCGCTTTCCGCTCGATCTCCTGCAGCTTGGGCCGGGGCAGCGGCTGGAGCTTGCCGTGCGCATGCCCGACAGCGAAGGCGCGATCGTCAAGCTCGAGGATATCAAGGGCACCAATCCGAAAGTGCTGGCGACCTTGCGCGCGGTGGGCGCTTCGCTGAAGCGCGATGTCCACGATCTCGCGCCACTCGAAGACAATCCCGTGCAGAAAGCCGATCTCAACTCGGCCACCCATATTCCATTGATCCTGAGCTCGACCGCGGAAAATACGGCCGACAACACCATATGCGGCTCGCTCGGCTACAGCTTCTGGGCCATCAACAAGGTTCCATGGCCGGGCGACACGCCCGATCCCACAGCTCCACTCGCCGAACTCAAGCTCGGCAAGAGCTATGTCATCGATATGGAAAACGTTACGCCGCACAGCCATCCGATCCATCTGCACGGAATGAGCTTTACCGTCATCTCCTCCTCGACCCGGCAGGTGCAACCGTTCGTGTCCGATACCTATCTGATCCAGCCGGATGAGAAGGTGCAGCTTGCCTTCGTTGCCGACAATCCCGGCGACTGGCTGCTGCATTGCCACATCATCGAGCACCAGAAGACGGGCATGACAAGTTACGTCCGCGTGGCATAGGCGGCCGCAAGCCATCCCGATTGCAGGCGGTTTAGGTCGAAGCCGTCACAGTTCCCGGCAATTTCAGCGAAAAGCGAAACGCGGCAAAGGCTTTGTCCGCGAAAGTATTGACATATCCGGCTGAAAGGAGAAGGAAGTTAAGGAAGTATTTTACCGTTGAATGTGTTGAGATGATCGAAACTACCGCCCAATTGGAGGCGGCCTGCCAAGAGCTGGCCAAGTCGGAATTCATTACCATCGATACGGAATTCCTGCGAGAAACGACCTTCTGGCCGGAACTGTGTTTGATACAGATGGCAAGCCCCACCACCGAAGTGCTGGTGGACCCGCTGGCCAAGGGGCTGGATCTGGCACCCTTCTTCGAACTGATGGCCAATCCATCGGTCCTGAAGGTGTTTCATGCTGCGCGCCAGGATATCGAAATCATTTTCCATCGCGGCAATCTCATTCCGCATCCGATCTTCGATACGCAGGTCGCGGCGATGGTCTGTGGCTTCGGAGATTCGGTTTCCTACGACCAGCTCGTCAGCCGCATCAAGAATGTCCATATCGACAAATCCTCGCGCTTTACCGACTGGAGCCGGCGGCCGCTGTCCGAAAAGCAGCTGGACTATGCACTGGCCGACGTCACCCATCTACGCGACGTCTATCTCTCCCTCAGCGAACAGCTGAAACGCGAAGGACGCGCATCCTGGCTGCAGGAAGAAATGGCGATCCTTGAAGCACGCGAGACCTATGACCTGCATCCGGACGATGCCTGGCAGCGACTGAAGATGCGACTGCGCAAGCCACAGGAGCTGGCCGTCCTCAAATATGTGGCCGCCTGGCGTGAGCGCGAGGCCCGTGCGCGCAATGTTCCGCGGGCACGCGTGCTGAAAGACGACGCGATCTATGAGATCGCCCAGCAGCAGCCGAAGGACACCGAAGCACTTGCGCGGCTGCGGACCATTCCCAAAGGCTGGGAGCGCTCGGCAGCCGGTACGGCAGTGCTTGAAGCAATCAATGCGGCGCTGGCGCTGCCGAAATCCGAAATGCCACATCCACCACGCCATCAGCAGGCTCCTGAGGGCACCGCCGCCGCTTCCGAACTGCTGAAAGTGCTGCTGAAGCTGATCGCGGAAAAGCATGGCGTCGCTCCGAAAGTGATCGCCAACAGCGACGATCTCGACAAGATCGCGGCGGAGGGCGAGAAGGCCGATGTCGCAGCCCTGACCGGCTGGCGGCGCGATCTCTTCGGCGAGACAGCCTTGCAGCTGATCCAGGGCCAGGTGGCCCTGCGTTTCGTCGGCAAGCGGATCGAAACCGTCACCCTCTAGCCGCGACATTCTCCTTTCCCGGCGCCTTGCGATTGCGTATGATTCGCGCATCGAGATGTCGGCCGCCATCACGATTGCGCCGCAAATCTCGTGGAATGAACGTCTTATGTAATCGTTCTATTCGATGACGTTCCAGTTTGCCGACGCAATCCCGCGTCGATGACAGGCGTCGCTTCTCGGCGGAAAAGTGAATGGGCATTCTCCATTCGATGCGCAACTGGATCCTGACGTCGCTGTTCGTCGCTTCGACGGGCGTCATCTACGGCAAGCTGTTCTTTCCGCAAGCGCCCATGTATATCGGCGCAATCTTCGCTTTGTTCTGCGGTATGCCGCTGCTGGTCTTCGAACGCCGCATGATCCTGCCGCGGCTGAATGACTGGATGCATCGCCTGCCGACGCCGGCCTTCATCCTTTCGGCTCTCATCGTCGATTTCCTGCTGATGAGCGTCGGCTATGCCATGGCGGGCAGCATCATGAAGCTGTTGGGCCTGGTCGACGGGTCCTGGGAAGACCTCACGCTGCTGAAGATAAATGTCTACCTCTATGCCGTCGTCGTGACCGCGATCGTTATTTTCATCGGCCGCGTGCGGGAGTTGCTCGGTCGCGACGTTTTCTCCAGCCTGTTGACCGGCCGCTATCGAAATCCGGTGCAGGAGGAGCGCGTCTTTCTCTTCATCGACCTCGTCGGTTCCACCGCCTTTGCCGAGGAATATGGTGACCTGAAAACGCAGGCATTCCTCGGTGCGGTGTTCGGTGCCATGGCCGAGCCCGTTCGCCGTCACAAGGGCGCGATCGACGACTATATCGGCGATGCCGCCATCATCACCTGGCCGCTTCAACGTGGCATCAAGAACGCCAATTGCGTGCGCTGCGTCTTTAATATCCTCGACAACATCGAAAAGAACGCCGAGACGTGGCTGAAATCCTACGGCAGAGTGCCGCGTCTGCGAGCCGCCCTCCATGGCGGCAGCGTCGTGACGGCCGAAATCGGCGTCGACCATCACAAGATCGCCTATTTCGGCGACACGGTGAATACGACTGCAAGGCTGGAGTCACTCTGCAAGACGCTGGAGCGCCAGGTGCTGATTTCCAGCGACCTTGCCAGACGGATGGAGCTTCCTGAAGCGATCATCAAGGAAGAACTCGGAGAACATGCCGTTCGCGGCCGCGATCAGCACTTGGGTGTGATCGCCCTTCACACACAGGACCGACATGCGCTGAAGACCATTCGCGGTAGATCGTAAGCAATACAAATCATTGGCTGCGCTTCAATATCGATGCACGCCTGGGCTTCACACCCTATGGGTTGTCCACAGTCACCAAATCTTCACCTAAGCGTTAATTCGCGGACATGGGTCGCCTGTTAAGCGGAGTTGTTTTCGCCACTCTCCACCACAAGGTGACATGATGATCCGAATTCTTTCCGCCTCCACGGCACTCCTCATTTTTCTCGCCGCCTCGGCCCAGGCCGACGAACAACAGTTCAAGGCAAAGCTCGTCGGACAGGCCATCCTGCCGGCCAACACCATCGCAGACGCACCTGCCGATGCACCCGATTTCCTGAAGACTTCAGGCAAATTTACCACGCCGGATCGCAAGCGCACCGACGCTCTCGGCACCGTGCCGGGCAAGGATGGCGCCCGCGTCACCGACCTGAAGCTGCCCTTCGCCGGTCAGCCGATCCAGGGCTTCTCGGGCATCAAGACCATGCCCGATGGCACGTTCTGGACGCTCTCCGACAATGGTTTCGGCTCCAAGCAGAATTCTTCCGACGTGATGCTTTTCCTGCATCAGCTGAAGTTCAATTGGGATAGCGGCAAGGTCGAGGTCGTCAAGAACCTGTTCCTGTCCGATCCGAACAAGAAGGCCCCCTTCCCGATCGTCATGGAAGGCGCCGACAAGCGTTACCTGACGGGCGCCGATTTCGACATCGAATCGGTCCAGCCGGTTGCCGATGGCTTCTGGATCGGCGAGGAATTCGGTCCCTACCTGCTGAAATTCGATACCAGCGGCCAGCTGACCGACGTTTTCGCAACGACGCTTGACGGCAAGCCCGTCATGTCTCCGGACAATGCTCTGCTGCAGCTGCCGGGCAACCCCACCCAGAAAATGCCAGCCTTCAACCTGAAGCGCTCGGGCGGCTTCGAGGGCCTTGCCATGTCGAAGGACGGCTCCAAGCTTTACGGTCTGTTGGAAGGCCCGATCTACAAGGGTGACGGCCAGATGGAGAGCGTCGATGGCAAGACCGCCATCCGCGTCATCGAATTCGACGTCGCCTCCAAGAGCTGGACCGGCCGCAGCTGGCTCTATCCCTTCGCAGACAAGGGCGTGTCGATCGGCGATTTCAACATGCTCGACGCAACGACGGCCCTGGTGATCGAACGCGATAATGGCGCCGGCACCAAGGACAAGGCTTGCGCCGATCCCAAGCAGCCGAAGCCGGATTGCTTCGAGGCTCCGGCCGAGCTGAAGCGCGTCTACAAGATCGAGTTCAGCGACGCCAATGTCGGCAAGTCCGTTCGCAAGATCGGCTATATCGACCTGCTGCGCATCGAAGATCCGGACCACAAGCGTCGCCAGGGCGGCGGCGAAGGCTTCTACGACATGCCGTTCGTCACCATCGAGAATGTCGACCGCGTCGATGCCACGCATATCATCATCGGCAATGACAACAACCTGCCCTTCTCCGCAGGCCGCGCCGTCGACAAGGCTGATGACAACGAATTCAGCCTGCTTGAAGTGGGTGATTTCCTGAACGCGAAGTAAGCACAATGAAACCACCTCTCCCTGCCATGCAGGGAGAGGTTCGAATTTATTGGAAACGAAGCTTTATTCGAAGCAGAAGGCCAGCCGGCGGTTGGTGAGCTTGCCGAGCTGCTGCAGGCGTCCGTCCAGTCGCTCACCGGCAAAGTCGTGATATTCGGCGGGAACGACGAATTCGAGATCCAAATCCGGGTTTGCCGAGCGGCGGAACGACAGGTTGCGAACGATACCGGGCATCGACGCCGAAAACAGATAGACGACCCGCAGCAAACCGCCGAGCAGCTTGGCGCGCTCGATGTAGAGCGGCGTCGCGATCGTCGCCAGCGGTTCGGTCGCCCCGTCGTCATTCAATCCCTCGAAGCGATAATAGTTGGCAAGCGCGATGAAGGCGCGGCCGGCATGGGTGATGCCGACAAACGACGTGTGGGCGATGATGTTCAGCGCCTGCAGGCCGCGATAATCCGGATGCGCGCGCCAGCTGATATCGGCAAGGAGGCAGGCTGCCTGGCGATAGCGGCTTTCCTCGTCGGTCTCGGTGATGCCGAAGAACGGCATCATCCGCCCCGTCCACTCCGCCAGCTCGCGGGCATGTTCCGGCGAACGGGCGCGCAGGATGGCAAGCTCGCCGGCCGCGGTGAGCAGCGGATCGCTGTTGCGCTCGGCCTCAGTCAACAGAGAGTAGAGATAACCTTCGCGCACGCCTTGGGCGGAGAAGGAGATGACGGACGGCTTCATCGCAGCCAACACCTCGCGCATGGCAACCGCGCCGAAGGGCAGCAGCGAACGACGATGCTTGGAAACCGCCTGCAGCGCCGGGTCCTTCGAATCCTTCGAGTCAACGATCTGATCCAGGAAGCGGATCATCTCGTCGAGCGGCACTTCATAGCCCTGCATCATGTGCAGCGGATATTTGCGGATTTCCATATGCAGCTTGGCGATGTTTCGCCATGTCCCGCCAACCGCATAGAAGGTGCGGCCCTCGCCTTTGCTCAAGAGCTTGGCGGTCTTGACGTGCTTGCGCGCGAAGCTGCGCGCCTTTTCGATCGAGCCGCCGGCATATTCGGAGAGACGCAGGCCGCCGAGCGGCAGGGTGATGCCCTTGCCGATCTCCCGATCCTTGATGTCGATCAGCTCCAACGAACCGCCGCCGAGGTCGCCGGCGATGCCATCGGGATGGAAGAAACCGCTGATAATGCCGAGCGCAGAGAAGCGTGCCTCTTCTTCGCCCGAAAGCACGCGCACCTTGCGCTGAAGAATGGCTTCGGCCTGATGAATGAACTGCGGGCCGTTGCTTGCTTCGCGCGCCGCAGCCGTTGCCAGAACATAGATGGTGGAGGCGCGCGCCTGATCGGAGAGCGCCTTGAAGCGATGCAGCGCGGCAAGCGCTCGTGCCACGCTTTCCTCATCCATCTTCCCCGTCAGCGCTATGCCCTTGCCGAGGCCGCATAGCACTTTTTCGTTGAAGAGAATGGTTGGCGACCGTGAATGGCCTTCATAAACGACAAGACGGACCGAGTTCGACCCGATATCGACAACGGAGACAGGGGCGATGCCCGGAAGACGCCCCTGGGCTTCTGATTCAACCATGCAGGTCCAATTTATTTGTTGCGGCCCGACAGCAGCCCAGCGATGAGTTTCGGTGCACTGGATTTCAGGGCTTCACCACGGCCAGACAGGCTGGGATTGGTCATGAAATACTGCTGCGCATTAAATGGCTCTTTTCCCTGGCGCACTTCCATGCGCCGTGAAGTTCCGTCCGGCAATATCTCGTAGCTTTGCTGATTGTCAATGATATTGCCCAGCATGATCTGTGAAAGCACCTGCTCGTGCACCGTCTTGTTGGTCAGCGGCACAAGGGTTTCGACGCGGCGATCAAGGTTTCTCGGCATCATGTCGGCAGAGCCGATATAGACCAGGGCCTTGTCCGACGGCAGGCCATGACCGTCGCCGAAACAGAAGATGCGGCTGTGCTCGAGGAAGCGGCCGACGATCGACTTGACGCGGATCCTCTCCGAAAGGCCGGGGATCTGCGGACGCAGGCAGCAGATGCCGCGCACGACCAGATCGATCTCGACGCCGGCATTGCTGGCGCGATAGAGCGCGTCGATGATGTCGGGATCGACGAGCGAATTCATCTTCATCCAGATCGCGCCCGGACGGCCGCTCTTGGCGTGCTCGATCTCGCCTTCGATATGCTGGAGGATGCGGGACCGCAAGGTATAGGGCGAAACCGCGATCTTCATGCCGTGCTCCGGCTCACCGTAACCGGTGATGAAATTGAAGATGTTCGCCATATCGTGGGCGATCGCCGGATCGCAGGTGAAGTAGGAAAGGTCGGTGTAGATCTTGGCGGTGACCGGATGATAATTGCCGGTGCCGAGATGGCAGTAGGTGCGCAGCTTGCCATCCTCGCGGCGCACGACCATCGACATCTTCGCGTGCGTCTTGAGCTCGATGAAGCCGAAGACGACCTGAACGCCGGCGCGCTCAAGGTCGCGTGCCCAGCGGATGTTCGCCTCTTCGTCGAAGCGGGCCTTGAGTTCCACCAGCGCGGTCACGGACTTGCCCATGTCGGCGGCGTCGATCAACGCGCGAACGATCGGGCTATCGTTCGAGGTACGGTAGAGCGTCTGCTTTATCGCCAGAACGTCAGGATCCCTAGCAGCCTGGAGAAGGAACTGGACCACCACGTCGAAGGATTCGTAGGGGTGGTGGACGACCATGTCCTTTTCGCGGATCGCGGCGAAGCAATCGCCGGCGTGTTCGCGGACGCGCTCAGGAAATCGGGCATTGTATGGCTCGAAGCGCAGATCGTCGCGCGGCGCCTTGCAGATTTCCGACAGCGTATTGAGCGCGAGCAGCCCGGGCAGAACCGCGATGCGGTTTTCCGGGACATTCAGCGACTCCACCACGAACTGACGAAGCTCGAGCGGCATTTCGGAGTCGGTCTCGATGCGGATCACGGAACCGCGGCGGCGGCGCTTCAGCGCGGTTTCGAAGAAGCGCACCAGATCTTCGGCCTCTTCCTCGACTTCGATATCGCTGTCGCGAATGATGCGGAACGTACCCGAGCCCTGCACCTCATATCCGGGATAGAGCCGGTGGATGAAGATGTTCACCACGTCTTCAAGCGTGATGTAGCGGATGACGTTGCTGGCATCCGGCAGGCGGACGAAGCGATCGAGCGCCGGCGGCAGGCGCAGCAGCGCCGTCATCGGCTCGCGGCCGTTCATGCTCTTCAACTGCAGCGCGATCGAGAAGCCAAGGTTTGGAATGAATGGGAATGGATGCGCCGGATCGATGGAGAGCGGCGTCAGGACCGGGAAGATCGCCTGTTCGAACTCGGTATGAAGCCACTGCCGATCCATGTCGGAAAGGGCGGCCGGCCGGACGATCAGAATATCTTCCTTGGCGAGGTACTGCTGCAGGACGGCAAGCGAGGCCTGCTGCTCCATCTGCAGATTGTCGATCTCGCGCAGGATGTCATCGAGCTGCTCGGCGGGCGTCTTGCCGTCAGGCGTGCGCACGAGAATCTTCTGGCGGACCTGGCCTTCAAGACCGGCAACGCGCACCATGAAGAATTCATCCAGATTGGCGGCGGAAATCGACAGGAAGCGGACCCGCTCCAGCAGCGGATGAGCGGTGTTCAGCGTCTCTTCGAGGACGCGGCGATTGAACTGGAGCCAGGAGAATTCGCGGTTGATGAAGCGCTCGGGGCTGGTCAGCAATTCGCTGACCGGAGGTGCGGCCTCTGGAGTTTCCTGGTTGGCGTCCTGATGTTCCGTGAGTGCCGAGTCCATGTTCCACCTACCCTCTTCTAATCTTGTGCCACGTATATCAGTTTGACGACGGAACTGTGACAGTCGATGTCAACTCAATCCGGCTGACTGGAGCTACCCAGTTCGTTCAGGACCTCAGCGGCCAACAGGCGCGTGATCCTTGTTCCTCGCGCCAGTGCCAGCCGGTCCAGCCTGTCGACGATCAGCTGCGCCGCGTTCAGGGAACGCTCCATGCGATTGACGATATAAAGGACAAGTTTGTCATCGATATAAAGCTGGCGGTCGGCGAACAGCTTGACGATCACCTGCGACAGCAATTCCTCATCCGGCTCGCCGATCTCGACCACCGTCGCAGCCTTCAGGCGGGAGCGCAGGTCGGGCAGCGTAACCGGCCATGACATCGGCCAAAGCCGGCTCGTCATCAAGAGACTGGTGCCGTTTTCGCGCACACTGTTGATGACATGGAAAAGCTCCGTATCGTCAAAACCAAGGCGATCCACATCTTCGAAGATGACAGGGCCGTTGGCCGCTGCGACTGCGGCATCGGAGCCGGCGGCGGGATGAATGTGGACTGCCCCGCACCGCTCGGCCCAGATGCTAGCAAGATGCGATTTGCCCGAGCCGACGGGACCCGCCAGGATGACGGCCGGCGACGGCCAATTCGGCCAGGCGTCGACGATCTTCACGGCCGCGTGCAAGGGATCGGCGACGAGCAGATCGTCGCGCCCATTTGCGGGATCATGCGTAAAGGCCAAGGGCAGCTGCTCGGCGGCCTTGCGCCTTAGATCAGCGTTCTTTGTGTCGGTCATGTCTAGCTATTCTCGGTCTTGCCGGCCTTGGCTCTGCGCGCCTTGCCCGCTTCCGAGCGTCCGTAATAGAGATCGCTCTGAAGGTAGCGCGAAAGGGCGAAGCGGACAAGAACGCCGCAGGCGGCGGCGGCAGGAACCGCAATCAGCAGCCCGACGAAGCCGAAGAGCGCGCCGAAGGCAAAAAGGGCGAACATCAGCCAGACCGGATGCAGGCCGACACTTTCGCCGACGAGCTTCGGCTGCAGCACGTTGCCTTCCAGGAACTGGCCGGTGAAGAAGACGGCAAGCGTCAGGCCGACCCAGAGATAATCGGGCCAGAACTGCACCAGCGCGACGCCCACGGCCAGAACGAGACCGACCATCGAACCGACATAGGGAATGAAGCTGATCATGCCGGCAAAGAGGCCGATCAGCAGGCCGAAGTTCAGGCCGACCAATGACAGCCCGACGCCGTAATAGACGCCGAGGATAATGCAGAGCGAACCCTGCCCCCGGATGAAGCCGGCGATCGCCTGATCGATTTCGTGGGCAATTTGGCGAACGGTGGCGACATGATCGCGCGGGATCCAGTCGTCTACCTTGGCGACCATCCGATCCCAGTCGAGCAACATATAGAAGGCGACGACGGGTGTGACGACCATCAGCGAGAGGATGTTGACCAGCGCCTTGCCGGAGCTCCAGAGCTGCGCGAACAGGCCGCCGACAAAGCTCAGACCCTCGGACATGATGCTGGAGAAATTATCCTTGATCGCGCCGAGCTGATTGCGGATCCAGTCCGGCAGCACCATCGTCTGCGCCTTGGCGATAAGCTGCTGGATCTGCTGCACATAGGTCGGAATGTGCTGGATGAAATCGTTGAACTGGTTGACGATGATCGGAATGAAGATCGTCAGTGCCAGCGCGAAGATCAGTATGAAGGAGACGAGGATCACCACCGTCGCCATCAGACGGCTGAGGCCGATCCGCTCCAGCCGGTCGGCGATCGGATCGAGGAAATAGGCGACCGCCATGCCGGCGATGAACGGCAGGAGGATCGTGCTGAAGATATAAACAAAGGCGACGAAAACGACGAGCACGATCACCCAGAAGGTGACTTGACGCTTGAGGCTCGCCCCGCTGACCTTTTGCTCCATCGTCTTCCCCGTTGCTTCGCGCTCGTTTGCCGTGTGCTTAGGACATAGGATGATGCCGCAATTATGGTCAAGCCTGAGGCCGGAAATCTGCCTCGGGCAATGGGAAGCGGGGAAAATCGAGGGTGTTGCGGCGCTTGCGCCTTGCATAAAGGCCCCTATCATGCAATGGCGACCCGATCAAAGCCCTGTCATAATGGACGGGCGGCCATCGGAGGCGGAAGCATGAGCCAGTCTGGAAAAAACGGTCTGACCTATAGCGACGCGGGTGTCGATATCGACGCCGGCAACCTGCTGGTCGAAAAGATCAAGCCCGCCGTCCGTTCGACGCGCCGGCCGGGTGCGGATGGCGAGATCGGCGGCTTCGGCGGCCTCTTCGACCTCAAGGCTGCGGGCTTTACCGATCCGGTGCTGGTGGCCGCCAATGACGGCGTCGGCACCAAGCTCAAGATCGCAATCGACGCGAACTATCACGACACCGTCGGCATCGACCTCGTTGCCATGTGCGTCAACGATCTGGTCGTCCAGGGCGCCGAGCCGCTATTCTTCCTCGACTACTTCGCCACCGGCAAACTCGACCCCGACCAGGGTGCGGCGATCGTCGGCGGCATTGCTGCCGGCTGCCGGGATGCAGGCTGCGCGCTGATCGGCGGCGAGACGGCCGAAATGCCGGGCATGTATTCCCACGGCGATTACGATCTGGCGGGCTTTGCCGTCGGTGCCGCCGAACGCGGCCAGCTGCTGCCGTCAGGTGACATTGCCGAGGGCGACATCATTCTCGGCCTTGCCTCGTCAGGCGTTCATTCCAACGGCTTTTCGCTGGTGCGCAAGATCGTCGAGCTTTCCGGGCTTGGTTGGGATGCGCCGGCTCCCTTCGCCAAAGGCAAGGCGCTTGGCGAAGCATTGCTGACGCCGACGCGCATCTATGTGAAGCCGCTGCTCAAGGCCATCCGCGAAACCCATGCCCTCAAGGCACTCGCCCACATCACCGGCGGCGGTTTCCCGGAGAATATTCCGCGCGTGCTGCCGAAGCATCTCGCCGCCGAGATCGATCTGGCTGCCGTCAAGGTACCGCCGGTCTTCTCGTGGCTTGCCAAGACGGGCGGTGTCGAAGCCAAGGAAATGCTGCGCACCTTCAACTGCGGCATCGGCATGATCGTGGTCGTTGCTCAGGAAAACGTCGAGGCCGTAAAGGCCGCGCTCGAGGCTGAAGGCGAAGCCGTCGTTACGCTCGGCCGCATGATCGCCCGCGACGAAGGCGCCCACGGCACCGTCTACAAGGGCACGCTGGCCCTATGACCACGCCGCGCAAACGCGTCGTCGTCTTCATCTCGGGCGGCGGCTCCAACATGCTGGCTCTTCTGAAAGCCACGAAGGCAGCCGACTATCCGGCCGAGATCGTCGGCGTCATCTCCGACAAGACGGATGCCGGCGGACTGGCAAAGGCAGCCGCCGAGGGCATCGCTACCTTCGCCTTCGTGCGCAAGGAATTTGCCAGCAAGGAAGCGCATGAAGAGGCGATCCTTTCGCAGCTGGAAGCGCTCTCGCCCGACATCATCTGCCTTGCCGGCTATATGCGGCTGCTCTCCGGCCGGTTCATCCAGGCTTATGAAGGGCGGATCATCAATATCCACCCTTCCCTGCTGCCGCTTTTCCCTGGCCTGCACACGCATCAACGCGCCATCGACGCCGGCATGCGCATCGCCGGCTGCACGGTGCATTTCGTCACTGAAGGCATGGACGAAGGCCCGGTCGTCGGCCAGGCGGCCGTGCCTGTCTTGACCGACGATACCGCCGATAGCCTCGCCGCCCGTGTCCTCACGGTCGAACATCAAATCTATCCGCAGTCGTTGCGGCTGCTGGCGGAAGGCAAGGTTAAAATGGACGGTGGCAAGGCCTTGAGCCTTTCCGAGACATCTGCCGCTCCGGGGCGGCAGATCGTGTCACTACTTGGTGACGCAAGCTAACCTTCAAGCAGCCATTGCCATCAGCGGGTGCAGCGTGCCGTCGCTATAGACGATGCGGCCGCCGCGGAAAGTTGCGCGGATGCGGTGAACCGAACCCGGCTCGACGGCAACCAGATCGGCGAGCTGGCCGACAGCGATTTCACCGCGATCCATCAGACCGGCCGAACGGGCGGCGTTGGAGGTTGCCGTCGCAACGGCAGCCGGCAGACCGCCTGCAACAACATCGGCAATCTTGAAGATCGCCGGCACGAAGGCTGCGGGGTGATAATCGGCCGCGATGATGCCGAGTAGGCCCGAGCGAGCCGCATCCAGGGCACTGAGATTGCCGGACATGGACTGACCGCGCAGCGCGTTCGGCGCGCCCATTAGCGTCCAGAGACCGCGACGGCAGGCTTCTTCGGCGGCCGGTCCCGTCACCGGAAACTCGCTGATCGTCACGCCGAGATCGTGCATGGCCGCGACCTTCTCGGCGCTGTCATCATCATGCGAGGCGAGCGACAGCTTGTGCTTCAGCGCAAGCTCGACCACGTCATGCAGCTTGCGCTCGATCTCCGGATCCTGGCGCTGCGCGATGCGCTGTGCGACGACTTCCTCGGCCGCCTCGCGCGACATGGAGCGGCGCTCAGACATGCTGCGGATATAGCTTTCGATATCGTTGTATTGCCCCTGCCCCGGCGTATGGTCAGTCAGCGAGACCATGTCGACGGAGCCTTCTTCCAACAGCCGCTCCAGCGTCGGGGCCGCGCCGAGATTGGTGATTTCGTAGCGTGCATGGACGCGATGATCGATCAGGAGTTCATCGCGCAGGCTGCCGATGCCGCGGATAACAGCCGAGGTAGTTTCGAGCGAACGGACATGGCCGTAGACGCTTTCGGTCGCAAAAGAGAGTGCCGCGAAGGCCGTGGTAACGCCGGCTGCCGCCAGCTTCTTGTCCAGCTCGTGAATGCCGAAATCGATCGGCATCATCGCATTCGGACGCGGCGCGATCTCGCGCTCCACCATGTCACAATGCAGGTCGACAAAGCCTGGCATCAGCAAACGACCACCGCCGTCGAAGGTCGGCTGTTCCACCGGCTCCGAGCGGATTTCGGCAATCACGCCGTCCTCGATGCGCACCGCGCCGCTCTCGACGACTTCATTGGGAAGAACGAGCGTGAAATTGCTGAGCCACATCGGCTTTCTCCTGAAACAGCGTCCATGATCGAAGGAGGCTCGGAAACATTCGAATGTTTCCGGCCAGCACGCCCCGGTAAGCTCGATTCGTGACATTGTGATGAACGACGCGAAGATAGTTCCCCGCCGTCGAACGGACTATCTCAGACTGGCCTCGTTCAGCACTGCCCATTGCAGCAGCATGATCGTCTTGGCGTCATAAATATCGCCCCTTTCGATCATCGCCATCGCGTCGGAGAGGCGAACTTCCAGAACCTCGATATCCTCATGCTCTTCGGCAAGCCCGCCGCCATCGGCAACACGGTCGGACGTGTCGATCACGGCTGCAAAGAAATGGATGACCTCAGTCACGGCTCCCGGCGAGGTCATGGCCTTGAACAGGAAGCGGACATGACGCACACGAAAGCCGGTCTCTTCCATGGCCTCGCGGCGGATCGCAGCTTCCGGATCGTCGCCGTCGAGCAGGCCGGCGGGCACTTCGATCATCCAGGCCGGCTCGCCGACAAGCTGTGCCGGCAGACGGTATTGCCGAACAAGCACCACGGTTTCACGCCTGGGATCATAGAGCAGGATGCAGGCGGCAGGCGTGCGATGATAGACTTCGCGCTTCAGGCGATGCTGTTCACCGCGTGAATCGATGTAATCGACCTCAAAGGCGCTGAGCCGCGTCCATTGATCCGCCAGCGTTTTTTCACCGGCGATTTCGGCTTTCGCCTTTTCGAATTTACTCATGCCACATCCTTGCGGAGCCATACCTTGTTATCGTGGACAGCCGCGCCGCCATAGGGCGCGACCGGATCGGCGCCGGTGAGCACGTTGATGCCCTCACCGTCGACATGGGCTTTGTTCGGCCAAAGCCCCTCGGCAATCAGCACACCCGGTTTCACTTCCGTCGTCACGCGCGCATGAATGCGGATATCGCCTCTCCCGTTACCGACGCGAACCAGTTCGCCATGGGCCATATCAAGCGCTTCGGCATCGGCCGGATTGATCATCACTTCGGGGCGCCCCTCCTTCTGCCGCGACGTCTTCGTCTCCGCAAAGCTCGAATTCAGGAAATTGCGCGAGGGCGAAGTCGCAAGCCGGAACGGATGCTCGGGATCGGCCACCTCGATCACATCGACCTGATCCGGAAACTCCGGCAGCTCGACATAAGGCCCGAGCAAGCCGACAGCCGCGGGCGGGCGGTTCGGCGCCGGCTGGTTGACCCAATCCGGGCGGAAACGGAACTTGCCATCTGGATGGGCGAAGCCGTTGACGAAATGGGCCTCCTCGAAATCCGGCTGGCGGTCGAACCATTTGTGCTCGAGGAAATAATCGTAATCCGGCAGGCCGCTCCTCGACAGAACCCGATCGATCATCTCCCGGGCGGAAAAACCGAAACCGGGGCGATCCGCGATGCCAAGGCGTTTGGCCAGTTCCTCGATGACGAAAAGATTGCTGCGCACCATCGGCGGGGGCTCGACGAGCTTTGGGCCGAGGAGAATATGGTTCTGGCCGCCAGCGCGATAAATATCGTCATGCTCGACGAACATGGTTGCGGGGATGACGATATCGGCCATCTCGGCCGTATCGGTCATGAACTGCTCGTGCACGGCGACGAAGAGATCGGAGCGGGCAAAGCCGCGCTTCACCAGCCGCTGTTCGGGCGCAATGTTTACCGGATTGGTGTTCTGGATCAGCATGGCCGTGACCGGGCCGCGATGCCGCAGCGCCACGGCATCGCCCGTCAAGGCACGGCCGATCTGCGACTGGTCGATCATACGGATATCCATATCTTTCATGGCGCGGCCGGTCAGTTCGCTCGCATCCATGCGGAAGATATCGCTGTTCGAATGAAAGGCACCGCCGCCTTCATACTGCCAGGAGCCGAGCACCGTCGCGATCGAGGCTGCCGCGTGCATGGCGATCGCGCCGTTGCGCTGGCGGGTAAAGCCATAGCCGAGACGAAAATAGGTCTTCCTCGTCGTTCCCACGAGCTTGGCGAAGGCTTCGATCTCGTCGACCGAAAGGCCGGTGATGTCAGCGGCCCATGCCGGGGTCTTCGATTTCAAATGCTCTTCGAGGCCGGCGGGATCATCGGCATATTTTGCCATATAGGCGCGGTCAGCATAGCCGTCTCGGAAGGCGATGTGCATGACGGCGCAGGCAAGGGCCGCATCCGTGCCCGGTTTGACGATGAGCGCCATGTCGGCCTGCTTCATGGTCGGGTTATCGTAGATGTCGACGACGACGATCTTTGCGCCGCGTTCCTTGCGGGACTTCACCGCATGGGTCATGACGTTGACCTGAGTCGCAACCGCATTCGTGCCCCAGATGACGACGCAGTCGGTGCGGCCCATCTCGCGCGGATCGGGGCCGCGCAGCACGCCCGTCGCCATTGTGAAGCCGGTCCAGGCCGGATTGGTGCAGATCGACGAGAAGAAACCGGAATAGCGCTTGGCATGGCGCAGCCGCTCGATGGAATCACGCTGCACCCAACCCATGGTGCCGGCATAGAAATAGGGCCAGATCGCCTCGCTCCCATCCCTGGCTTCGGCCTTGACGAAGGCTTCGGCGATCTCGTCCAGCGCCGCGTCCCAGGAAAGCTCCTGCCAGCGCCCCTCACCCTTGGCACCGGCGCGGCGCAGCGGCTTCATCAGGCGATCGGGGTGGTAAAGCCTTTCCGCATAACGCGCCACCTTGGCGCAGATGACGCCGGAGGTATAGGAATGGTCGTTGGCACCGCGCACCCGGCCGATCTTGCCGTCCTCAGTCAGATCGACCTCCAGCGCGCAGGTGGAGGGACAGTCGTGCGGACAGGCGGTGTGGCCTACACGCGATTTGGCTTGGATGGGGGTCGCAATGTTCATGAGGTTTGTATATTTCAAGCGGGGACCGGCCACTAGAGACAATCCGGCCCATCTCAACAATTCATGCGGACTTCAACGACGATGAACTATCGGCATATCTACCACGCGGGCAATTTTGCCGATGTATTGAAACACGCTGTTCTCGCGCGCCTCGTCCGCTACATGCAGAACAAGGACAAGGCCTTTCGCGTTCTCGACACGCATGCCGGCATCGGGCTCTATGATCTGTCGTCCGAGGAAGCGCAGAAGACGGGCGAGTGGCGCGACGGCATCGGCAGAGTGCTGGAGACGGAACTCGTGCCGCAAGTGGCAAACTTGCTGGAGCCCTACCTCGCCGCCATCCGCGAGCTGAACCCGGAAGGCGGTGTCCGGCTCTATCCCGGTTCGCCGAAGCTTGCGCGCATGCTGTTTCGCCCACAGGACCGGCTTTCGGCCATGGAGCTGCATCCGGACGACTTTCAGCGGCTTCACCGGCTGTTCGAGGGCGATCATCACGTACGCATTACCGAACTGGACGGCTGGCTGGCGCTCGGCGCGCATCTGCCGCCGAAGGAAAAGCGCGGCATCGTGCTCGTCGATCCGCCGTTCGAAGAGGAAGGCGAGTACGAGCGTCTGATCGACGGTCTGGCGAAGGCCTGGCGCCGGTTCCCCGGCGGCACCTATTGCCTCTGGTATCCGATCAAGAAGGATGCGCCGATCAAGCAGTTTCATGAAGCGCTGCAGGCGCTGGAAATTCCGAAAATGCTCTGCGCCGAGCTGACGATCAAAAGCGATCGCGGCTTTACCGGGCTTACTGGCTCCGGCCTCATCATCGTCAACCCGCCCTTCACGCTGAAGGACGAGCTGCATGCGCTGCTGCCCGCCCTGAAGGACATGCTGGCGCAGGACCGTTTCGCCTCGCAGCGCGCCTTCTGGCTGCGCGGCGAACATTGAGACTTTTCATATACATACAGGTGATTTCATGAGACTTCTCTGCTCGTCCACCTCCCCCTTCTCCAGCAAGGTGCGCATGGCGGCACGCCATCTCGGCATCAAGCTCGAGGAAATACACGTCGACACCAATGCGGGGCCCACGCTTCTGATCGACAACAATCCACTCGGCAAGATCCCGACATTGCTGACCGGTGACGGCGAAGCGATTTTCGACAGCCGCGCCATCATGCACTATTTCGATCGGCAGGAAGGCGGGCTCTATCCTTCGAAAAAGAGCAAGCGCACCGAGATCGAAGTGTTGGAAGCGCTGATCGACGGCACCAACGAGTGCCTGCTGTCCATCGTCTACGAGCGCCGCTTCCGCGAGATGGAAAAGCAGCATCAGCCGTGGATCGACCGGCAGTGGACGAAGGTGAGCCGCGCCCTCACCCATCTCGATGCCGAACCGCCGAAAATCGGCAAGAAGCTGCACGCCGGCCATTTCGCCTTCGCCGCCCTCATCGGCTACCTGCAGCTGCGCTTCGAAGGGCAATGGGAGGCCGACCACACGGGGCTGATCGAATGGGCGCGCAAGTTCGAGAAGCATTTTCCGGATTATCCGGCAATGAAGCCACAGAGCTGACGCCGCCTACCCCTGGCGAGCATCGCCTGATTTCATGAAATCGACAAAGGCGCGCAGAGCCGTCGGCAATTGCCGGCGGCTCGGATAATAGAGGAAGAAGCCGGGATAATAGGGGCACCAGTCTTCCAGCACGCGGATCAGCCGGCCATCCTGCAAAGCCGGTAGCGCGTGATCCTCAAACACGAAGGCGAGACCGGAGCCATCAATAGCGGCATCGAGCATGATGTCGAGATCGCCAAGCGTCAGCGGCCCCTGCACCTCGATCTCCAGTTCAACGCCCCCACGCTCGAACTCCCAGCGATAATAGGCGCCGCCCGGAAAACGGTAGCGGATGCAGGGGTGATCTTTCAGATCGTGGGGCGTGATCGGTTTGGGGAAACGCTGAAAATGCTCGGGCGAGCCGACGATCGCCGTCCGCTGGCGGGGACCAATGGCAATCGCGATCATGTCTGCCGCGATGCTTTCGCCAAAGCGGATGCCGGCATCGAAACCGGCGGAGACGGTGTCCACAAGCGCATCGTCCACCACGATTTCCACTTCGATGGCGGGGTAAGCCCTCAAAAACCGGGATACGATCGGCAGCAACACCATCCTGGCGGCAGGCCGCGGCGCGTTGATGCGTAGCTTTCCATAAGGCTGGCCACGGAATTTATCGAGATCCTCGAGCGCATCGTCGATATCGAGAAAAGCTGGGCGGATACGGTCGAACAGGCGCTCGCCGGCCTCCGTCAATCCGACGCCGCGTGTGGTGCGATTGACCAGCCGCACATCCAACCGCTCCTCGATCGCCCGCAGCGAATGGCTGAGCGCGGAAGCCGTCACGCCAAGCTCTACCGCCGCTTTGCGAAAGCTGCGGTGTTGGGCGATTGCGAGAAAAATTGCCAGATCGGTCGAACGGATGCGTCGCATTGATGAGATTTTCTCAGTACTTCATGGAAGACAAAGTAGATTATCTCAACGATGCCATCAAGCTACCTTTCTCCTGCAAGCGAATTCCACTCACGGAATTGCAAACCTAAGAAGAAGAAAGCCATGCGTGTTTGGTTCATCACGGGCGCATCCCGCGGCTTCGGCGCCCTCATCGCCCAGGAAGCCCTCACCGCCGGCGACGCTGTCGTTGCCACGGCCCGCAACCCCGCCGGCCTGGCGGAAAAGTTCGGCAATCACCCGAACCTCCTGCCCGTCGCGCTCGACGTGTCGAACGAGGACCAGGCCCATGAAGCCGCCCAGATCGCCGTCAAGCGTTTCGGCAAGATCGACATCCTCGTCAACAATGCCGGCTACGGGCTGCTCGGCGCCGTGGAAGAGGCAACCGCCGAGGAGATCGAAAAGCTCTATGCGACAAACGTCTTCGGCCTGCTGAAAGTCACGCGCGCCATCCTGCCGCATATGCGCCGGCAGCGTTCGGGCCATGTGATCAACATGTCCTCGGTTGGCGGCTATCAAAGCCATGCCGGCTGGGGGATCTATTGCTCGACAAAATTCGCTGTTGAAGGCCTGTCCGAGGCAATGGCGGCGGAACTGCATCCACTCGGCATCAAGGTCACCATCGTCGAACCCGGCTTTTTCCGGACCGATTTCCTCGATGAAAGCTCGCTTGCCGTCAGCCCGAGCTCGATTGCCGACTACGGGGACACGCCCGCCGGGGCCATGCGCGATTTCGCCGCCGGCCACAATCACGCCCAGCCCGGCGATCCCAAACGGCTTGCAAGATCGATGATCACGCTTGCCCATTCGGCCAACCCGCCGCTGCGCATGCCTTTCGGTTCGGATACCGTCGGCGCAATCGAGACCAAGAACGAGTATGTCGCCAAGGAGCTGGCCGATTGGCGCGAACTGGCCATCTCAACTGACTTCCCGAAGGACGCCGCATAGGTCTTCAGACGCATAACGCAAAAAAGCCGGGGCGAAACCCCGGCTTTTTCTTCATTCCATATCGTCGAGCGATTAGAACTTCACGCCGATACCGACCTTGACGCTCTGCTCGTCGAAGCCACGCGAGAAGCTACCGGAGTCGAGGTTGAAGGTCTTCTTGCCGTAGTCGGTGTAACGGTATTCGAGACGAGCCGTGATGTTGTTGGTGATGAAGGTTTCAGCACCTGCACCAACCGTGTAGCCAACAGCCGTCTTGCTTTCGGAAGACGTGTCGTCGGACAGCTTGTTCTGGCCGAGTGCCAGACCAGCCGTGCCGTACAGCATGAACGGGTTGAAGTCGTAACCGAGGCGACCGCGAACCGAGCCGTTGATGCCGTTCTTGGCAGTCAGGCCATTGCGGCTCGTTTCGGAGTCTGCGTAACCGAGGTCACCTTCGATACCGTATACGATCTGGCCCTGCTGCCAGTTGTAGCCGGTGAAGGCGCCGCCGCCGAATCCGTAAGTGTTGCCGGTGCGATTGAAGTGACCCTTGTTCCAGTCACCTTCACCACCGATGTAGAAACCGGACCAGTTGTTGACGACCGGAGCTGCTTCCTGAGCGACGGGCGGCTGCGGAATCTGCTCAACAGCGTCAGCAGCCTGAGCTGCGGTGTAGCCGCCGAGAGCGAAAGCGGAGACCATGAGGGTCTTGATAAGAGTACGCATACTTTTCTCCTTTCAGTCTCGTGTGCCCCGCTTACTGTCCTTGACTTCGAAGCGCCACGAGCAATTAAAACATATCCCTCCCGGATCGAGGTTGAAATTGGAATGCAAATGAGGAATTGGAAGAGCCAAAATATGATATCATTGTGGCACAGACGTGGCTGAATTTCGATGTTGCTTCATCGCAACAGAGGAATTGTTAACCCTAATCATCGGTTAAACCGTGTATACTTATTTTAAACTAAATATACCTCAAGTTTTACATAAGAAACCCCAAAGGGCATCATTCGCTCATGCATCTTTTCATATGGTGTATCGACGCCCTATATGAGCATCGATTGGGTAACGACGAGCAAAAGGCGATCTCTTGAGCCAGGAAAAACTACGCACGGCGCTGATAACCGGCGCCTCCAAAAGAATAGGCCTGGCAATTGCCGAGGATTTGTCGGCTAACGGCTTCGCGGTGGCGTTGCACGCCAATCAGTCCCTCGCCGAGGCCGAGGAAATTGCGGCGAAACTGCGGCGAATGGGCCGGAGGGCCATTGCGATCAAGGCAGATCTGCAGAATTTGGACGAGACATCCACCCTTGTCGAAAGGGCTGCGGACGCCCTCGGTCCGCTCGATCTTCTTGTCAATAATGCCTCCGTCTTTCTTGGTGATTCCGCCGATCGTTTCGACGCGGAAGCCTTCGAGGCACATTTCGCTGTACATGTGCGGGCGCCGTCGATTCTCGCGGCCGATTTCGTCAGGCAGCTTCCCGAGCCGTATCCGGGTCTGATCGTCCATATGGTGGATCAGAGGGTATGGGCGCTGAATCCGCGCTTCTATTCCTATACGCTGTCGAAGGCTGCCCTGTGGACGGCGACACAGACGATGGCGCAGACCTTTGCTCCCCGCATCCGCGTCAATGCGATCGGCCCAGGCCCGACCGTGCGCAGCGTGCGGCAGACCGAAGAGGACTTTCAAGCGCAGATCGACGGCCTCATATTAAAGGCGGCACCAGGCCTCGAAGAATTCGGCCGGACCATCCGCTTTCTTTTTGACACGCCCTCGATCACGGGCCAAATGATAGCGCTCGATGGCGGCCAGCATCTTGCCTGGGAAACGCCAGACGTGTCGGAGAGTGCGGAATGAATGGAAGAAAGCTGCCTGATGGCGGCGTTCTCTATGACGAATCAGAGGATATCGAAGACGACATCGAGGTGGAAGGCGATGCCGCCGCCTCCCCTGTTGCGTCCATCGACTGGAACGAAGGCGGAAAGAATGAGACCGGGCTTCGCGGCGCCGAGCTGATCGCCGAATTCGTCAAACGGTTGCCCAACAATCCCGGCGTCTACCGCATGTTCAACGAAGGCGGCGACGTGCTTTATGTCGGCAAGGCGCGGAGCCTGAAGAAACGCGTTTCGAACTATGCCCTCGGCAAGGTCCATTCCAACCGCATCGCCCGCATGGTGCGCGAAACCGCGAACATGGAATTCGTCACCACGCGGACGGAAACAGAAGCGCTGCTGCTGGAAGCGAATCTCATCAAGCGCTTGCGCCCGCGTTTTAACGTTCTGCTGCGCGACGACAAATCCTTTCCCTATATCCTGATTACCGGCGATCAACGCGCGCCCGCGATCTTCAAGCATCGCGGCGCCCGTGCCCGCAAGGGAGATTACTTCGGCCCCTTCGCCTCGGCGGGCGCCGTCGGCCGCACCATCAACTCGCTGCAGCGCGCCTTCCTCATCCGCACCTGTACCGACAGCGTTTTCGAGACGCGCACACGCCCCTGCCTGCTCTACCAGATCAAGCGCTGTTCCGGGCCCTGCACGCACGAGATCAGCGATGCGGGCTACAGAGAACTGGTGCAGGAGGCGAAGGACTTCCTTTCGGGCAAGAGCCAGAACGTCAAGGCGCATATGGCCGAGGCGATGAATGCCGCCGCCGAGGATCTGGATTTCGAGCGCGCCGCGATCTTTCGCGACCGGCTGGCCGCACTCTCGCATGTGCAGAGCCATCAGGGCATCAACCCGGCCGGGGTGGAGGAAGCCGATGTCTTTGCCATCCATCACGAGGGCGGCATTTCCTGCATCCAGGTCTTCTTCTTCCGCACCGGCCAGAACTGGGGCAACCGCGCCTATTTCCCGAAGGCCGATCCATCGCTCTCCGGCGCCGAAGTGCTGAATGCCTTCCTGGCGCAGTTCTATGACGACAAGCCCGTGCCGCGGCAGATCTTGCTGTCGGAGACCATCGAGGAAATCGAGCTGCTGGCGGCGGCCCTCAGTGAAAAGGCCGGCCACAAGGTCGCGATCCTCGTGCCGCAGCGCGGCGAGAAGCGCGATCTGGTCGAGCATGTCATTGCCAATGCCCGCGAAGCGCATGGCCGCAAGCTTGCGGAAACCGCCTCGCAATCGCGGCTGCTCGAGGGCTTCAAGGAAACCTTCAAGCTTCCCTATACGCCGCAACGCATCGAGATCTACGACAACTCCCACATCATGGGCACGAACGCCGTCGGCGGCATGGTGGTGGCCGGGCCGGAAGGCTTCGTCAAAGGCCAGTATCGCAAGTTCAACATCAAATCGACCGACATCACGCCGGGCGACGACTTCGGCATGATGCGCGAGGTCATGACCCGCCGCTTCTCCCGGCTGCTCAAGGAGGAAGGCAAGCCTGACCGCAGCGGTGAGGCCGATGCTGGCGTCGATGCCGCCGATCGCGCCTTTCCCGCCTGGCCCGATGTCATCCTCATCGACGGTGGCCAGGGGCAGATGACGGCCGTGCGCGCCATTCTCGAGGAGCTCGGGATCACCGACAGCGTCATCGCCATCGGCGTTGCCAAGGGTGTCGACCGTGAGGCCGGGCGCGAGCGCTTCTTCGCCCCAGCGCGCGAAAGCTTCTCGCTGCCGCCCCGCGACCCCGTGCTCTACTTCATCCAGCGCATGCGCGACGAGGCGCACCGCTTCGCGATCGGCTCGCATCGCGCCCGGCGCAAGAAGGAGATGGTGAAGAACCCGCTGGACGAGATCGGCGGCATCGGCCCTTCGCGCAAGCGCGCGCTTCTCCAGCATTTCGGCACGGCGAAGGCCGTGTCGCGCGCCGCCCTTTCGGATCTGATGGCGGTGGAGGGCATATCCGAAGCCGTCGCACGGCAGGTCTACAACCATTTCCACGAAGACGCCGCGAAATAGGGAAAGCTCGTCGCAAATTCCACGCAATAGCGGTGAAAAAACAGAAACAATATTGACGATAAACTGACCGAACCATCATCTAGGGTATGACCACCAAAAAGTGCGAAGCGGTTTTTGGGATCACGCTCAATCAAATGACTTCAGCTGGATGAGATCAACAGAGCCCCATCCGGCCTGGTCGAGACAACAGAAACGAAACGATTTCCATGGCGTCGCGCGCTTACAGCATCCCCAATCTGCTCACCTACGGCCGCATTCTCTGCGTACCCCTGATCGTTCTTTGCTTCTTCATCGAAGGCAAGCTGGAAGGTTCTGATTTCGCGCGCTGGGTCGCGCTCTGGATCTTCGTCATTGCCTCGATCACCGACTTCCTTGACGGCTATCTTGCGCGCATCTGGAACCAGACCTCGAATATCGGCCGCATGCTCGATCCGATCGCCGACAAGCTGCTGGTCTCCGCGATCCTGCTTCTGGTCGCAGCCGACGGCACCATTGCGGGCTGGTCGCTCTGGGCCGCAATCATCATCCTCTGCCGCGAAATCCTCGTCTCTGGCCTGCGCGAATATCTGGCGGCACTGAAGGTCAGCGTTCCGGTGACGCGCATCGCGAAATGGAAGACGACCGCTCAGCTCGTGGCGATCGCCTTCCTGCTGGCTGGGCCGGCGGGCGACAAGGTGCTACCCTACACGACTGAGATAGGCATAGTCCTGCTCTGGGTCGCAGCGCTTTTGACCATCTACACCGGCTATGATTATTTCCGGGCCGGGCTGAAGCATGTCGTGGATGAGGAATGATGACGAAGCTCGTCTATTTCGCCTGGGTGCGTGAGCGGATCGGCAAAACGGAAGAGGAGATTTCCCTTCCGGCCGAAGTCGTCACCGTCGGCGATCTCCTGAGTCATTTGAAGGGCTTGGGAGAAGAATACGAGGCGGCGCTTCAATTTCCCAACGCGATCCGCGTCGCCATCAACATGGAGCACGCCGAACACGACGAGCCGATCGCCGGAGCGCGGGAGATCGGGCTCTTCCCGCCGATGACAGGGGGCTAAGCCGATGGCTATGCAGCCGGTAGTCCGAGTCCAGCGCGAGGATTTCGAGCTTCAGGCGGAGATCGACCGGCTGACGGACGGGCGGCGCGACATCGGTGCGGTCGTTACGTTCTCCGGTCTTTGCCGTGACGAAGGCGGCACTTTGGGTGCACTTGAACTTGAGCACTATCCCGGCATGGCGGAAGCGGAGATCGCCCGCATCGCCAATCTTGCCATCGAGCGTTTCGAACTTCTCGGCCTGACCGCCATCCATCGCTATGGCAAGATTATCCCCGGCGAGAACATCGTGCTCGTCATTGCCGCCGCCTCGCATCGACAAGCGGCCTTCGATGGCGCCAATTTCGTTATGGATTTCCTGAAGACATCCGCGCCCTTCTGGAAGAAGGAGCATGGCAAGAACGGCGAAGAAGGTGGCTGGGTCTCGGCTAAGGATGCCGACGATGCGGCGCGGGCCAAATGGGCGGGCGAGACATAGGTTTCAAGGCACGACGCGCTCGCGCCGGCTGAACACCAGCAGCAGCACCAGCAGCGAGAAGATGACGAAGTCGCGCCACAGGAACGGGCCATAGGCACCCCACATGGTCTCGGTGAGGCCGAGAAGTGCCGCCCCGCCTGCCGATTTCAGCGGATCGGAATAGCCGCCGACCGCCGCGATCATCAGCACTTTAAGCCCGAACATCAGCCCCGCCCCGAAATCCATCGTTCCATAGTAGGAAGTAGCCAGCAGGCCACAGATGGTTGCGACCACCGCAGAGGCGACGTACGCGAGTAGGAAAACACGATTGGCGCTAGCGCCGCATAGTTCAGCGGCGAGAGCATCGTCGGTGACCGCCCGCCATATGCGGCCCCATCCCGTGCACTTCAAGACATAGGCACCCATAAGGATGACGAGGATCATCAGCGCGGTGTTGAGCAGCTGGATTTCGGTGAGCGTCACGCGGAAATCGCCGCTATCCCAGAAGACGACGGCCTCGTTCAGGAAGGGCGGTAGCCAGATGCCGCGCGTATTCGAGGCCAGCCGCGCGGTTTCCATTAGGATGATCATCATGCCGAGCGCCGCGACGATGACGGTATTCGGCGATTTTCGCGACAGCGGCAGCATGATCGCGCGACCAACCAGAAAGCTGGTGCCGATCGTATAGCCGACGGCGATGATGGCGCCGAAGGCGAAGGCGGCCGGCAGGACCAGATACATCTTGGTGTAACCGACATCGGTGAACAGCACGAGCATCTGGCCGGCGAAGGCGAAGAGCGCGCCATAGGTGATATCGGCCCGCTTCATGACCCCGAATGCAATGGAATAGCCGAAGGCAAGCGTCGCATAGAGCGCCGCCAGCGGGACGGCATTCGCCAATTGCTGCAGAAGATAGGCCATTCACTCCTCCGAAGGACGAATAAATAGTAACTGGCAAAATGAATTTTACCAGTTATAATTTTCACCATGAGCTTCACTTGGACCCCACATCGCTTCTCCGGCGGCGCGCTTGCGCTCGATGTCGCCAACAGCGTGATCCTGCGCCATGACGACGAGCGCCGCATCGACCGTTTCGAAGCGACGGGACAGATGGACAGCTTTCCAAAGGCGGCCATCAATTTCTGCGCAGAGCGCGTGCTCTTCGGCGATATCCTGCCGGTCCGGCGCGAAAACCGTGCCGATTTCATCTCATTGCGTGAGATGATCGATCGTTATTTCCGGGCGCGCGTTCTGGACGAGGCCGCCGATCTGCTGCTAGCGGATCTGCTTGCGGCTTTGGCGAGGGTTCTGAAACAAGCCCCATCCGATGGGCTCGATGCCGCGACCGTCCATTCGACGCTGCGCCTCATCGCCATGCCCGATCCGGAACGAATGAAAATATGCCGCAACTGCGGCTGGCTCTTTATCGACCGCAGCAAGAACAAAAGCCGTGCCTGGTGTGACATGGCGGTCTGCGGCAACCGTGCCAAGGCCAGCCGGCACTACCGGCGCAAGAAGGAGGAGACTGCGCCATGACAATAAGAAGGATTTTGCTGACAACGATAGGTGCCGGGATTATCGCCGGCCTCGCGCTGGCCGGCTGCCAGAGGAAAGACGATGAAGGTCCGACCCAGCTCACCGGTCGCCTCTTCGTCTTCAACTATCGCGTGGCGAGCGCGAGCTATATGATTACGCTCAAGAAGATCGCCCCGATCCCTGAGGGGACGACAGCCGTTGCGGAGTTTGAAAACCCTGCCGGCGGCAATCCCCTTGTCGTCAACCAAAAGATCTATACATTCTGGGACAAGATCACGCTGGAGAGCCCGGATCTGCGCTGCGTCCGCAAGGACCGTCCCTATTCCGTCTCGATCAAGCTGGTCGATGCCAGCGACAAAACGATCCAGACCATCAAGACCGAGGTCAAATCCGATCTCGACCAGACCGTGCTCCCCACGAAGCCACTCGTCGTCGGTCCCGCCTACACGGCCAATCCGGATATTTTCAAAGGGGACGGCAGCGTCGATTACGGGAAGGATATGGCCTGCCCGGCATGAAAAAAGCCGGGATGCGATCCCGGCTTTTATTGAGTCATTTCAAATCGTTCAGCGCTGAAGCTGAAAGGCCGATTCAGCCGACGATTTCGGTTTCTGCGAACCAGTAGGCGATTTCGACGGCAGCCGTTTCCGGAGCATCCGAGCCGTGAACGGAGTTTTCGCCGATCGACAGGGCGAAGGTCTTGCGGATCGTGCCTTCGTCAGCGTTGGCCGGGTTGGTTGCACCCATGATTTCGCGGTTCTTCAGGATGGCGCCTTCGCCTTCCAGGACCTGAACGATGGTCGGGCCGGAGGTCATGCCTTCGACGAGTTCGCCGAAGAACGGACGTTCCTTGTGAACGGCGTAGAAGCCTTCGGCTTCGCGCTTGCTCATCCAGACGCGCTTGGAGGCGATGACACGTAGGCCGTTGTCCTCAAAAACCTTGGTGATGGCGCCGGTCAGGTTGCGCTTCGTCGCATCCGGCTTGATCATCGAAAAAGTACGTTCAATCGCCATGGGTCCATTCCTTGTAATCAGAGAAAAGTGGGCGGTCTTTACCTGCCCCAAAGCCCGAAAACAAGGGGGATCGCCCAATTTCACGCTGCTGTCACAGTCCGTGCGGCCGATTCGCGATCCGCTGGGGCGGTGAAGCGGCTATCCATCGCCGAACTTCACGATACCATCATCATCACCATGGAGGAGACGCATATGCTCAGACATTTCAGAATGCTTGCCGACTACAATCACTGGGCCAACGCTCAGGTCTATAATGCCGCGGCGGATCTCAGCGACGCGGAATTTCACGAGGATCGCGGCGCCTTCTTCGGTTCGCTCCATGGAACGCTGAACCATCTGGTGGTGACGGATCGGCTGTGGATGCACCGATTCAACGGCACGGGCGAGGCTCCAGCCGCGCTGGGCGTCGTTCTGCACGACGATCTCGCAGGGCTTCGTATGGCCCGCGAGGCCGAGGATCGGCGGATCATGGATTGGATCGAGACGCTCGATGACGCTGCCCTTGCCACCGACGTCACCTATACGTCCGTTCTCCGGCCAGGTGCGATCACCCACCCTCTGCATCTGGCGGTCGCGCATATGTTCAACCATCACACTCATCACCGCGGCCAATGCCACATGATACTGACGTCGATGGGCAAGCCGTCTCTGGTGCTCGATCTCCTGCATTTCCTGCGCGGCGAAGGGCAGCACTGGATGTCAACATGAAGCCAACCGATATTGATCGGCTTCGCTCAAGCGTTGAGCGCATGCCTCATTTTGTTGCGCAAGCACGCGCATAGACCGTTTTGTTCATGTTCCCTTAACCTGCCAGCCTGCAGATTGATAAGATATATCAGCTCACGGTCAGAAGCAGGCATGAAGAACTCGCAGACAAGCGTTTCGGCATATTCCATCGATGACGATGAAACGGAAACCGAGCTTGAGGTCATCGGTCGCTTCATGACGCGACTGAAGATCAAGAACCTGCCGCGCAACTATCAACTATTTTACGAAGCACTCTACGGCGAAGACCGCTGTCTTGCCGAAGAGATCGAGGCGCTCGGTCCCCTTCCCTCGCAGAGCGGGCTCGATGAGATCGGGCTGAAGCATCGCCTGGTCAGCCACTGCGGCCTGGTGGCGCGCAAATCGGAAAGCGATGCGGCCGAAATGCTGCGGGAAGTGGCAGATCAGCTCGCCAAGGGGCTGAAGAAGAAGCAGCGATTTAGCCGTGAGACCGAAACGGCAGCCAATGCCAATTCCGCCCTCGACAGCCTCAATGCCTCGCTCAGCAACCTCATGCTCTATGAAACGGAGCTGACCGAGCGGCTGCGCAACTGCGCCAACCTCTCGAAGTCCTCGTAAAGCGCGGACGCCTAAGCGCCCTCGCACTCTTGCCTTCGGCGCCGAGTTCGGCCAAAACCGCGCCATGATTTCGATTTCAGACCTCTCCGCCCGCATTGCCGGCCGCCTTCTCATCGACCATGCCAACGTGACGCTTCCGGCGGGCACGAAGGCCGGCCTCGTCGGCAAGAACGGCGCCGGCAAATCGACGCTGTTCCGGATCATCACCGGCGATTTTGCCGCCGAGAGCGGCTCGGTCTCGATCCCGCGCAATGCCCGCATCGGCCAGGTCGCGCAGGAAGCGCCCGGCACCGAGGAGCCGCTGATCGATATCGTCCTGGCAGCAGACAAGGAACGCTCCGCACTGCTTGTGGAAGCCGAGACCGCGACTGATCCGCATCGCATCGCCGATATCCAGACGCGTCTAGCCGATATCGACGCACATTCAGCCGAAGCGCGTGCCGCCAGCATCCTTGCCGGCCTCGGCTTCGACCACGAGGCGCAGAAGCGCCCGGCCTCCTCCTTCTCCGGCGGCTGGCGCATGCGCGTTGCGCTTGCGGCGGTGCTGTTTTCCGAGCCGGATCTGCTGCTGCTCGACGAACCGACGAACTATCTCGACCTCGAAGGCACCTTGTGGCTGGAGGATTACATCCGCCGCTACCCGCACACGGTCATTATCATCTCGCACGACCGCGATCTTTTGAATACGGCGGTCAATTCCATCGTGCATCTCGACCAGAAGAAGCTCACCTTCTATCGCGGCTCCTACGATCAGTTCGAGCGGCAGAAGGCCGAAGCCGACGAGCTGCAGATGAAGGCGAAAGCGAAGAACGATGCGGCGCGCAAGCACCTGCAAAGCTTTATCGACCGCTTCAAGGCCAAGGCCTCGAAAGCCCGGCAGGCGCAGTCGCGCATCAAGGCTCTGGAGCGCATGGGCACGGTCGCGGCCGTCATCGAAGACCATGTCATGGGCTTCAGCTTTCCCGAGCCCGAAAAGCAGCCCGCCTCGCCCATCATCGCGATCAGCGGCGGCGCCGTCGGCTACGAGCCAGGCAAACCGATCCTCAAGCGCCTCAATCTGCGCATCGATGCCGATGACCGCATTGCCCTGCTCGGCTCGAACGGCAACGGCAAATCGACCTTCGCGAAATTCATCTCCGGCCGGCTCGGCGCCGAGAGCGGCGATGTCAGGCTGGCGCCGAACCTGAAGATCGGCTTCTTCGCTCAGCACCAGCTCGACGATCTCATTCCGAACCAGACGGCCGTCGAACATGTGCGCCGCCGCATGCCCGAAACGCCGGAAGCCAAGGTGCGCGCCCGCGTCGCGCAGATGGGTCTGGCGACGGAAAAGATGGACACGCAGGTCAAGGATCTCTCCGGCGGCGAAAAGGCGCGGCTGCTGATGGGTCTTGCCGCCTTCGACGCGCCGAACCTTCTGATCCTCGACGAACCGACCAACCATCTCGATATCGACAGCCGCAATGCGCTGATCCAGGCGCTGAACGATTATTCCGGCGCCGTCATCCTCATCTCGCACGATCGCCATCTGATCGAGGCCACAGTCGACCGGCTCTGGCTGGTGCGCGATGGCACCGTCTCCACCTTCGACGGCGATCTCGAAGAATACCGCAGCCTCGTCGTCGCCAGCCCGAAGACCAAGGACGGCAAGGCGGCGGCAAACGGTGGTGACGATTCCGTTTCCAAGGCCGACCAGCGCAAGCTCAATGCCGATCGGCGCGCATCGCTCGCACCGCTCAAGAAGAAGATCAACGAAATCGAATCCTTGACCGGCAAGCTTGAGAAACTGATTCAGGCGCTTGATGCAGAACTTGCGGATCCCGCCCTCTACGAAAAGGCGCCGGCAAAGGCGGCGGAGAAGGCAAAGCAGCGTGCGGATGCCGCCGAGAAGCTTGCGGCCGCCGAGGAGCAGTGGCTCGAACTGTCATCGGAATATGAAAGCGGCATGGCCGGCTGAAACCTGACGGCTCGTTAAGGAATTCGCCGCCGATCCTAACCGATCATTAACCATAACTGCAGAAAATGCGCTCAACTTTCATAGACATATTGTTGAGCGATTCTGATGAACTACCGTGTTTTGCTGGCTGGCCTTGCCGTGTCCCTGGCTCTCGGAGGATGCGCCACGAAACCGACCAATGACGCATCGCTCAAGACCGGCTATGCCGCCGAAGAGCCGCGTCACAAGCCGCTGAAGGCCAACGACCCCGTCGAGATGGAGCCGAAGAAGTGGCTCGTCGCCGATCTGGAAACCCGCGACGACCTGGCGGGCATGAACGGCCCGCACAATCTCGCCGGCCGGACGCTGGAAGTCGCCTCGCTCAAGGACATCCGGCTCGCCGACAAGGAAGTCATCCTCACTTTCGACGACGGCCCTGCCCCGGGCAAGACGGAACGCATTCTCGCCACGCTCGACAAGTTCGGCGTCAAGGCCGCCTTCATGATGGTCGGCGAAATGGCACAGGCTCATCCGGCGACGGCGCGCGAAGTTCTCGCCCATGGCGATGCGATCGGCAGCCATACATTCCGCCATCCCGATCTGGACAAGATGACCTTCGATGCGGCGATGACCGAGATCGCCCGCGGCAAGGATGCCGTCACCAAGGCGATCGGCACGGATGTTCCCTTCTTCCGCTTCCCCTATCTTGCCGACTCCAAACGCCTGCGCGCAGCCATCGCCTCCCGCGACATGATCGTCATGGATGTCGATATCGACAGCAAGGATTACTTCACTTCGACGCCCGCCTCGGTGGTCGATCGCACCATGAAACAACTCCATCAGCGCGGCCGCGGCATCGTTCTGATGCACGACATCCACCAGCGTACGGTCAGGATGCTGCCCACTCTTCTGAGCCGCCTGGAGAAAGAGGGCTACAAGGTCGTCACGCTGAAATACAAGCGCGAGTCCGCTCCGGCGACCAATCTGGTCGCACAGGCCGATACCAAAATGGTGCGCTGAGGCGGTCAATACCGAAAAATCCATGGACAATAAGGGCGCGGATGCACGGTTGCTTCCGCGCCCTTATTTTGGTTTGCTGATGCCTCACCACCATCAGCAATAGAATCCGGAGCCGCCATGCACCTCCACCTTGAACGCGACGACGATCCGCAAACCCTGCAATTCGTCGCCAAAATGGATGCGGACTCCGAGCGGCTGCTGAAGACGCCGGAATTCGAGGCGGATCGCATCGCGATCAAGGAAATGATCGAGCGAGAGGACCGGCTGATCACCACCACCCGGCGCGGCAACTGGCTGTTCGATTTTCATCGCAGTGCCGATCATCCGCTCGGCCGATGGTATCGGCTGCCAGCGGATCTTGCGCCCCTGCCCGATGCACCGTGGGAACCGATCTTCGATCTCGATGCCTTCTGTGCCCAGGAAGACAGGAAATGGCTCTGGCGCGGCGCGATCACCTGCCCCTGGGAGCCGACGCGGGTGCTGCTTTGCCTTTCCGACGGCGGCTCCGATCCCATCCGGCTATTGGAATTCGACTGTGAGACAAAAGGCATCGTCCAGGGCGGCTTCGATACGCCGGCGGTTCGCAGCCATGCGACCTGGCTCAGCCGCGACGAAATCGCCTATTTCGGCTCGATCGACCGCGAATCCTCGACGCGGTCCGGTTGGCCGCGCGTCGGCCGTCGCCTGAAACGCGGCCAGTCACCGGCGGATGCTCCCGTCCTCTATGCCGCCGAAGACAGCGACATCTATGGCTCCTGTTCGATCTTCGACCCACAGCTTGCCGGTCTTGCAGGGGAAGGTGAGGCCCGGCCGATCCGGATCTTCAGCGCGGGTCATGAAATCGGCAGCGCCAGTCACTTCATCGAGGATCGGGACGGTTCGCTGCGACAGATCGATTTGCCTGATGATATCGAATTCGGATTCAACCATTCCCATCTCGTCTGGCTTGCCAAGACCGACGAACGCATCCCCGCCGGCAGCCTGGCCTTGCAGCCCCTGCCGCGAGAGCCGGGGACATCTGGCGCCGATGCGAGACGCATCCTGTTTTCGCCCAATGAGCGGCAATCGGTTTCGCAATTCCTGCTGATGCGCGAATGGTGCGTCTTCATCGTGTCGGACAACATGCGGCCACATCTCTTCGTCCTTGATCTGGCCAAGGCCGATGCCGAAATCCGCGAAATCGCGCTGCCTGAGGATGTTCAGACGGCGTCGGTCGCACCGCTCTATTCCGATCTGCATCTCGGCGACGACACGCTCCAGGTCTATGGCGCAGGCTTTCTGCAGCCACCCTCCTCCTACCAGCTGGATCTTAGCGATCGCCGGACATCCCTTGAACTCAAGCACATTGCTAGTTCGCCGACCTACTTCGACAGCGAAGGCATGACCTCCATCCTGCTGGAAGCCATCTCCGAGGACGGTACGAAGGTGCCCTATCATGTCGTCCTGCCGAAAGTCTGGACCAAGGGTGAACTGCCTGTCCTGATGTATGGTTACGGTGGCTTCGACGTCGCGCTCGGCCCCTATTATTCCGGCGTCATCGGCCGCTGGCTCGAACAGGGCAACGCCTATGTGATGGCCTATATTCGCGGTGGCGGCGAGTTCGGACCGAACTGGCACCGCAGCGCCAAGAACCACGGCCGTCACAGGGCTTTTGCGGACTTTGCCGCCGTCGCCCGCGATCTGGTCGCACGCGGCTACACCAAACCATCCCGCATCGCCGGCAACGGCGGCAGCAATGGCGGTTTGCTGACCGGCGTCATGACGACGCGCTACCCGCAGGATTTCGGCGCGATCTGGTGCCAGGTGCCGGTGCTGGACATGACCCGCTTCCATGTCTTCCCGGCCGGGAAAGCCTGGATCGACGAATATGGCGATCCCGATGATCCGGCCGACCTTGAATATCTGCAGTCCTATTCACCCCTGCACAATGTCAAGGCCGCCTCCGAGATCACCTATCCGTCGATCTACATCGAAAGCTCGAGCAATGACGACCGGGTCCACCCCTCGCATGCCCGGCGTTTTGCCGCTCAATTGGAAGAACTCGGCCATCACCCGCTGTTCCACGAATTCGGCTCGGGTGGCCATGGCGGTGACGGCGCGTCCACGGAACGCGCGACGCGTACGGCGCTGGGCTACAGCTTCCTGCGGGAAACGATCGTGAAAGGCAAAAACCTCTAGGCCCACCTTCCGGTTCCGAGCAAAAATCAATGGTTGCACTCGCTTCCGATACGCTTGAAACGCGTCGAGGGGCATGGTTAGCTGCAGCCGTGATCACGAAGAGCGGGCGAGCCCGCCCGCTCGTATCCGGGGGGAGTAATAGATGGATCGTCGTTCATTTCTGCGGAAAGCAGGCGTCGCCGGCGCCGGCTCGGTTGCGGCTGCTGCAACCCTTGCCGCTCCGGCTATTGCGCAGAGCAATCCGAAGATCAACTGGCGCCTGACGTCGTCGTTTCCGAAGTCGCTCGATACGATCTATGGCGGCGGCGAAGTGTTGTCGAAATACGTGTCGGAAGCCACCGACGGCAATTTCAACATTCAGGTCTTTGCGGCCGGCGAAATCGTGCCGGGCCTGCAGGCGGCTGACGCAACTTCGGCTGGAACGGTCGAGGCCTGCCATTCCGTCGCCTATTATTATTGGGGCAAGGATCCGGTCTGGGCCCTGGGTGCTGCCGTTCCTTTCGCGCTCAACGCTCGCGGCATGAATGCCTGGCAATATCACGGCGGCGGCATCGACATGTTCAACGAATTTCTGGCGACGCAGGGGCTGATCGGCTTCCCGGCCGGTAATACCGGCGTGCAGATGGGCGGCTGGTTCCGCAAGGAAATCAACACGGTTGCCGATCTCAAGGGCCTGAAGATGCGCATCGGCGGCTTTGCCGGCAAGGTGGTCGAACGCCTCGGCGTCGTGCCGCAGCAGATCGCCGGCGGCGACATCTATCCGGCGCTCGAGAAAGGCACGATCGATGCGGCCGAATGGGTCGGCCCCTATGACGACGAGAAGCTCGGCTTCTACAAGGTTGCGCCCTACTATTACTATCCCGGCTGGTGGGAAGGCGGCCCGACGGTGCATGTCATGTTCAACAAGGCGGCCTATGACGGCCTGCCGAAGGCTTACCAATCGCTGCTGCGCACGGCCGCCCAGGCGACGGACGCCAACATGCTGCAGAAATACGATTACCTGAACCCGGCCGCCATCAAACGGGTCGTGGCCGAAGGTGCGAAGCTCAGGCCCTTCAGCACCGAGATCATGAATGCCTGCTTCGACAAGGCCAACGAGGTCTATGCCGAGATGGAAGCCAACAACCCGACCTTCAAGAAGATCTGGGAATCGATCAAAGGCTTCCGTGGCCAGCACTACCTCTATACCCAGGTCGCCGAATACAGCTACGACGTCTACATGATGACGCTGCAGCGCTCAGGAAAGATCTGATCGGCCAGCATATCGGAAAGAGAAAACCCCGGAGCGGTGCTCCGGGGTTTTTCGTTGTGTCCGATCGAAAAGCTGGCCGATGCAGACCACGCGTATCAATTGAACGACGGAGGCTGGCTGAGATCGTTGGCCGGTGGTTTCGGCTGATCGCTGCCGCCCTGTCCGGCCGGCTTGTCGTCCAGCGGGCTTCCCCCGGGAAGCTGCAGGCCCGGCAGGCCGAGGCCGCCGCCATTGTCCTGACCGGGCGCGCCGAAACCGGGAACCTCGATCTTGATCGTGTTGGGATCGACGCCCGCACCCTCTCCCTTGTAGTGCATGACCATCTGCGGGAACATGATCGTCAGCGCCACCATCAGGACCTGAATGCCGACAAAAGGCACCGAGCCCCAATAGATCTGCCCGGTTGTGACAGGCGCGATCTGCTTGCCTGTCACCTTGTCGAGATAGGGCACGCGTGCCGCCACCGAGCGGAGATAGAACAGCGCGAAACCGAAAGGCGGGTGCATGAAGCTCGTCTGCATGTTGACGCCGAGCAGCACGCCGAACCAGATGAGGTCGATGCCGAGCTTGTCGGCCGCAGGTGCAAGCAACGGCACGATGATGAAGGCAAGCTCGAAGAAATCGAGGAAGAAGGCCAGGAAGAAGACGAGCGCGTTGACGGCGATCAGGAAGCCGACTTCGCCTCCGGGCAGCGACACCAGCAGATGCTCGACCCAGACATGGCCGTTGACGCCATAGAAGGTCAGCGAAAAGACGCGCGAGCCGATAAGGATGAACAGCACGAAGGCCGAAAGCCGCGTAGTGGACGTCAATGCCGAGCGGATGACCTCCATGTTCAGCCTGCCTTTGGCGGCCGCCATTATGAGCGCGCCCACCGCGCCCATCGCGCCGCCCTCGGTCGGCGTTGCAATGCCGAGGAAGATCGTGCCGAGCACGAGGAAGATCAGTGCCAGCGGCGGAATGAGGACGATGATGACCTGCTGCGCCAGCCGGGACATGACGTTGAGCTTCATCCCCTTGTCGAGCACGGCAATCGCGTAGATGAAGGCGACGCCGACGGTTGCGCCGAGAATGTCGGCATTTTCGCCGTAGGCAGGCGTCAGATAGACGTGTGCGGCATAGGCCACGCCAGCGCAGATCAGCAGGGCGACGAGCAAAGAGGTAACGCCGGAGCCGAGCGAGCGGGCCTCCTTCGGCAATGCCGGCATGGAGTTCGGCTTCACGATCGACATGATCAATACATAGAGCATGTAGAGACCCGTCAGCACGAGGCCGGGAATGAGCGCGCCGGCATACATATCGCCGACCGAACGGCCGAGCTGGTCGGCCAGCACGATCAGGACCAGCGACGGCGGAATGATCTGCGCCAGCGTGCCGGAAGCGGCGATGACACCGGAGGCAACGCGCCGGTCATAGCCATAACGCAGCATGATCGGCAGCGAGATCAGCCCCATAGCAATGACCGAGGCCGCGACGACGCCGGTGGTGGCGGCCAGCAGCGCCCCGACGAAAATCACCGCATAGGCGAGACCGCCGCGGATCGGCCCGAACAGCTGGCCGATCGTGTCGAGCAGATCTTCGGCCATGCCGGATCGCTCCAGCACGATACCCATGAAGGTGAAGAACGGGATCGCCAGCAGCGTATCGTTCGACATCACGCCCCAGAACCGATCCGGCAGCGCGTTGAGAAGCGGCCAGGAGAGGTTGATGGTACCGCCCGAATAGGGCGCGAGCTCGACGCCGATCCAGAAGAACAGCAGCCCGTTCGCCGCAAGCGCGAAGGCGACGGGATAGCCTATGAGCAGGAAAATGATCAGCGAGGCGAACATGATCGGCGCCATGTTCACGGCGATGAATTCGAGCATCAGTGTGCCTCCCCTGCCGGTGTTTCGACATCGAGGGGCGCATGAGTCGGCATATAGGGGGTCGGATCGTCCATATCGCCGCGCATGACGGCGATCTTCTTGATAATCTCCGAGATCCCCTGCAGTGCCAGCAGGAAGAAGCCCGCCAGCAGCAACGCCTTGCCTGGCCAGATGATCAGGCCGCCGGCGCTGGAAGACACCTCTCCTGACAGGAAGGAGGTGCGGACATAGGGCACGAGGTCATAGACCATCAGGAGCACGAAGGGCATCAGGAACAGGCAGTGGCCGAGCAGATCGATCCAGTGCTGCACCCGGCGCGGCAGCGAGCCATAAATGATATCGATGCGGATATGCTCGTTCTGCCGGAGGGTATAAGCGGCGGCGAGCATGAAGGCTGCGCCGAACAGATACCATTGCGCTTCCAGCCACGCATTGGACGAAGTGTTGAAGACCTTACGGACGATGGCGTTTCCGGCGCTGACCAAGACAGCGACCAGAATGAGCCATGAGACTGATTTTCCAATGATCTCAGCCACATAGTCAACGATTCGGCTGAAGCCGAGCAATGCTTTCATGATTTCCCCCCGCAGCGATTCTTCCCGGATCTTTTGCCTGCGCAGAGGAAGAGTGCCGATTTCAGGCTGTGAATCAAGAGCCGGCACTCGTTTTCCAAGCATGATGACGCTTGGGCATAATGGTCCAACATTGGACCCAGCACCTACCTTTGCGATTTGCCGCCCCTTGCCCGAATGTGGCATTCTGTTAAAGATCGCATCAATAATCATACTAATCGAGAGACACCCATGTCCCCCATCAACCTCGCCATCGTCGGCGTCGGCAAGATCGTCCGCGATCAGCACCTTCCATCCATCGCGAACAATCCGGATTTCAAACTGATCGCAACGGCAAGCCGCCATGGTACTGTCGAAGGCATCCCCGCCTTCACGACCATCGAAGCCATGCTCGATGCCGTGCCGGAGATCGACGCCGTTTCTCTCTGCATGCCGCCGCAATATCGCTACGAAGCGGCCTACAAGGCTCTGTCGGCCGGCAAGCATGTTTTCCTGGAAAAGCCGCCGGGCGCGACGCTGAGCGAAATCGTCGACCTCGAAAACCTGGCAAAAGCCAAGGGCGTTTCGCTTTTTGCAAGCTGGCATTCGCGCTATGCGCCGGCGGTGGAGGCTGCAAAAGCTTTCCTCGCCAGCACCAATATCCGCAGCGCCCACGTCATCTGGAAGGAAGATGTCCGCCACTGGCATCCGAACCAGGAATGGATCTGGCAGGCCGGCGGCCTCGGCGTCTTCGATCCCGGCATCAATGCGCTATCGATCGTCACCCACATCCTGCCGCCGCTCTTCCTGACCGGCGCGACGCTGGAATTCCCGGAAAACCGCGATTCCCCGATCGCCGCCGATCTCCACTTCAAGAGCGGAACCGGGCTTCCCGTCCATGCCGAATTCGACTGGCGCCAGACCGGCAAGCAGAGCTGGGACATCGTCGCCGAGACGGATGCCGGCCAGATGGTTCTCATCGAAGGCGGCTCCAAGCTTTCCGTCAATGGAGAGCTGAAATTCTCGGCACCTGAGGCCGAATATCCCTCGCTCTATCGCCGTTTTGCCGAGATCGTCAAAGCTGGCACGTCCGATGTCGACGTTTCGCCACTGCGCCACGTCGCCGACGCCTTCATGCTCGGCAAGCGCAAATTCGTCGAAGCATTTTACGATTGATAGGTCTTTCCCGGTGAAGACAATGCCGCCCGCGACGTGCTAGCGTAGCGCATCGTCTTCACTGGAGAGATGCCTATGGCATCGGAGCATGAACAATCTTTCGGGCTCGGCGTCGGCAACAAGTCCGTCAAGCTCGCCGACCCGAACCAGAGCTGGCACGAGGCCTACCTGCTGGAAGAATCCGCCATTCGCAAGGCTCTCGGCGACCTTGCCGTGGACGTCCAGCATTTCGGCAGCACCTCCATTCCGGAGATCAAGGCCAAGCCGATCATCGATATCGCCGTCGGCGTGCGGCACTTCGAGGACGGTCTTGCCTGCGTCGAGCCGATGGCCTCTATCGGCTATGTCTATGCCGGCAGCAATATCGTTCCGGACGACCATATTTTCGGCCGCGATATCCAAGGCGATACCCGCACGCACCTCGTGCATGTGGTCGAATATGGTGGCCCGACCTGGCGCAACTTCCTCATCTTTCGCGACCGATTGCGCAGGGAGCCGGATCTCGCACACGCCTACGAAGCGCTGAAGATCGAACTCGCGGCGAAATATGCCAATGATCGCGCGTCCTATACGGCGGCGAAGAAGGAATTCATCCAGAAGATCCTGGCGGAAGGCGCATAAAGCCACTCCTCGCGAAGCGGGGAAAGGTCAGGCCTTCTTCTCCCAGCGGCCATCCTGCGTCTGCTGCCAATAGGTGAGGTTATGCCCCTCGCCTTTCAGGCGCTTCCATTGAGTGCGCGCTCTTTCCAGCTGCTCCTGATCGTAGCCGTCGAACATCAGCACGACGCGCTGATAGGCTTCGACATCCGTCGCTTCGGCGCCGTCGATGAAGAAACGCACGGTGGCATTATTCATATTGTCAGGCGAAATCGTCAGCAGCACGGGTTGGCGACTTGCCATCTCGTCTTCATCGGTACCATGCGGCAGAAAGCTATCCTCGCGATAGGTCCAGAGATGACCATCGAGGAGATCGCGCCGTGCAGGCTCACGCATCTGCACGGCGACCTGCCAGCCGCGCTCAACACTCTTGTCGATCAGCGGCGGCAGGGCGTCTTCGAGCTTCGATTCCGTCAGGTGATAGAAGAGAACATCTGTCATGGCGCTCCTTCTATCTCACAAAGCAAGGCTGGTCACGATTCGTAATTGGCGCGGACCAGCTCATCGAGCAAGCGCACGCCGAAACCGGAACCCCAGGACTGGTTGATCTCGTCCTGAATCGAGCCCATCGCCGTACCGGCGATATCGAGATGCGCCCAGGGCGTGTCGCTGACGAAGCGCTTGAGGAACTGGGCAGCGGTGATCGAGCCGGCATGGCGTCCGCCGGTATTTTTCATATCCGCGAACTTGCTGTCGATCATCTTGTCGTAGTCCTTGCCGAGCGGCATGCGCCACAGGCGCTCGTCGGTCGTAAGACCTGCCACCGTCAGCTCGCCCGCCAGCTTGTCGTCGTTGCAGAAGAGACCGGCCTGCAGATTGCCGAGCGCCACGAGGATCGCGCCGGTCAGTGTCGCCAGATTGATCATGAACTGCGGCTTGAAGCGGTCGTTCGTATACCAGAGCGCATCGCAGAGGACGAGCCGGCCCTCGGCATCGGTGTTGATGATCTCGATCGTCTGGCCGGACATGGAGGTGACGATATCGCCCGGACGCTGCGCGTTGCCGTCGGGCATGTTTTCCACAAGACCGATAACGCCGATGGCGTTGACCTTCGCTTCACGCGCGGCAAGTGTATGCATGAGGCCGGTGACGGCTGCCGCGCCGCCCATGTCACCCTTCATCTCCTCCATGCCGGCAGCCGGCTTGATGGAAATGCCGCCGGTGTCGAAGACGACACCCTTGCCGATGAAGGCGACCGGCTTGTCCTTCGCCTTGCCGCCCTTCCATTGCATGACCACAAGCCGCGGCGGCCGGGCCGAACCTTGCGCGACGCCGAGCAGGGCAGCCATGCCTAGCCGGCGCATCTCGCGCTCCGTCAGAATCTCGATCTCAACGCCGAGCTTTTCCAATTCCTTGGCTTTAGCTGCAAATTCCACGGGGCCAAGAACGTTCGGCGGCTCGTTGACGAGATCGCGCGCGAGAATCACGCCGCCGGCCACGGCTTCGGAAGTCGCATAAAGCTTCTTGGCGGCTACCGCTTCCTGGGTAACGATCGTCACCTTCACCGCCTTGCGAGAGGCACCCTTCTCGTCCTCATCGCCCTTCTTCGTCTTATAGGTATCGAAGCTGTAGGCGCGCAGAAGCATGCCCAAGGCAAAATCGGCCGCTTCCTTAGGCCCGACTTCGACGTTGGGCGCATCAAGGAAGATCGCAACCTTCTCCGTGTTGCGGATTTTTGCAGCTGCGCTGCCGCCAAGCTTCAGCCAGTCGTGCGCGGTCAGACCCTTGGCCTTGCCAGCACCGATAACGATGATCCGGTCGACGGGCGACGCTTCGGGCGCGATGATATCCAGACTGCTCAGCACTTTGCTCTTGAAGCCGGATACGGGTGCCGCCTTGGCGAAAACATTCGCCGGATCGGCGCTCTCGGCACCAGCCGGCAGCTCACTGTCCGTACCTTTCAGGAGAATGGCCAGACCGCCGCTGAGACGAACCGACTTGGCGAAGGAAATCTCGAATTTCACAGACATTTCTGCTCCGATAAATATGCGTCGTAGTGAGAGAATTTTACACAACCATCATTCAAGGTCTCGCTACGGAATACAAGCTTTTGGCGCGGCATTCCCTCTATAAGCCGGCCGGCGGCTTCAAATCCCTGTCATTTAGCGTGGCTAGACTGCACGGGATGGTGCTTTAGCCGCCATAGGCACAATTCTTGTCGGAAAGCCGCCTTGATCATAGATTTCAACAGCCTCAATCGCGAAGATCGTTTTCCGGAGATTTTGCGGCCACGTACGGCAGGTGATGCCTTCATCGCCCTCTTCTGTCTCTGGTGGGCTCTACTGGGTCTGTTTTCACTTTTTCCACAGATCGATCTCGGCGTCGCCAATATGTTCTTCCAACCGCAGCAATGCCTCGGAAGCACCAAGCCCGATCAGATCTGTGGCATTTTCCCTTATAGCGGCGATCAGCACATGCGCCTGCTGAGGGAAATATTCTTTCAGCTCCCCTACATCGTCGCCTTCCTGCTGCTCTGGATGCTTCTCAGATGCTGGCAGGATCACGGCGCAACCTTCAATGCGCTCAGAGCCCGCAATCTCAAGGTCGCGCTTGGCTCGTTACTCCTAGGACCGGTGTTGATCGTCAATCTGTGGCTGAAAGCCTTCTCCGGGCGGCCACGCCCGCGACAGACCGATCTCTTCGGCGGAGCGTTCGATTTCGTGCATGCAGGGTCTTTCGCCGGCAAATGTGTCAGCAATTGCTCGTTCATCTCCGGCGAAGCGGCAGCGGCGGGCTGGCTATTTTGTCTGATCCTCATCATTCCGCAGCCGTTCCGATCGGCGGCCGCCCTGCCGACCGCAGCAGTTTCGCTGCTGATTCCAGCACTTAGAGTCGCCTTTGGCGGACACTATCTCTCCGACGCCGTCCTCGGCTGGCTCTCCTCGCTTGTGATCTTCGCCGCCCTGCTGGCTTTATCTCAAACGACACACGACAGAAGAATCTCGGAAAATTAACGATTTTTTTTCGAGTTGGTTGTCGCCAAAAAAACGTAAACAGCGTAGAGGAGGGTGAATCTCTGTCGGCTTGCTCGGCAGCTGTTGCGTTTAAGGGCCGGCATGAAGTTATTCGAGACATATATCGTACGGCGTGTCGGTATGATGTTCCTGGTAGCGCTGCTGCCGGTGCTCGCCATTATCTGGACCACGCAGGTCCTGCAACGCATCAATCTCGTGACGGATAGCGGCCAGTCGATGGGTTCGTTCGCAAAGCTCGCGACGCTCATCCTGCCGACGATCATTCCGATCGTTCTGCCCTTCGCACTCGTCATCGGCATCACGCAGACGTTGACCGCGATGAACAGCGATTCCGAGCTGACCGTCATGGAGGCCGCCGGCGCGAAGCGCAGCATCATCATCCGCCCGATCATGATTCTCGCCATCGCGATCAGCGTATTTTCGTTCTTCGTCGATAACGTGGTAGAGCCCAGGGCCCGTGTCGCCGCCCGTCAGATGGTTGCCGAAGCCTATGCCGACCTTCTGTCCACGGTGATCGAAGAGAAGAATTTCCGGCGCATCGAAGACGGTCTCTACGTCCAGATTTCCCAGCGCCTGTCGGGGCGCATTCTCAAGGGGCTGTTCGTGGTCGATTCCCGCGACCCGGCCTTTGACCTCATTTATTATGCAAAGGAAGGCGCAGTCGATCCGAGCGGCACGTCGCTGCTGATGAAGGATGGCGAGGTTCACCGCAAGACGCCCGATGGCAGCGTCTCGGTCATCAAGTTCGATTCCTATTCCTTCGACCTGTCGGATATGACGCAAAGCCGTGGTCAGGCAAATGCGCGAGCCAGCGACCGCAGCCTTGGCTTCCTGTTCAATCCGGACACGAACGATCCGGACTACAAGCAAAGACCTGGCGACTACCGCGCCGAATTGCATCGCCGCCTCAACGACTGGGCGCTGCCGGCAATCTTTGCGCTGATATCGCTTGTCATCGCCGGCGATGCGCGGTCGCATCGCGAGGCGCGGCTGCATCCAATGGTATCGGCGCTAACCTTGTCCTTTGCTCTTCGCTGGGCAGATTTCTACGCTGCCAACCAGATCGACAATTCGGCCAAATTCATCGGCGTTCTCTACGCGATCAATATCATCGCGACGCTTATCGCGATCATCCTCTTGCTGCGGAATCGGAAGATGACGATGCCCGTCTCGATCCGCAACCGCCTCAGCAACTGGCGACAAAGAGTTCAGGACCGCATGCCGACCGCACCAGGCAGCTCGAACGGGGGCGGTGCATGATTTTCGGTACGCTCGGGCGCTACTTCTTCACGCGTTACATCGTGACGACGTTCTGGTTCTTCCTCGGCGTCATCTCGATCGTTTATCTCGTCGATTTCAGCGAGACCGCTGGACGGCTTGCCGGCTTGCCCGGATATACCGTCTCCATCGGCCTGCTGATGACGGCGGTCAGACTGCCGTTCATCCTGCAGCAGACAGTCCCGTTCATCGCGCTCTTCGTGGGCATGACGGTACTGATCGCGCTCAACCGCCGCCGCGAGCTGGTTATCGCGCGCGCGGCCGGCATCTCCGTCTGGCAGTTCATGATGCCCTTCATGATGGGTGCTTTCTGCGTCGGGCTTCTGACCATGCTCGCCCTCAATCCGGTAGCGGCTTGGGGCCAGCGACATGCAGAAGCGATCGAAGCTGATTTGCGCGGCGACCCGTCCTACCGCAATACACTTTCGATTCCGTGGCTGCGCCAGTCCAACGGAAAAGACGACACGATCATCGGTGCCAAGGCCATTCTGAACAACGGAACAACACTGACAGGCGTCGTGTTTATCCACTTCGATTCACAGGGAAATATCGTCCTGCGACAGGACGCGGACTCGGCAAAATTGGAAGATGGTTACTGGCTTCTTAACAATGTCGTCGAACGGCGACCGGGAGAAATTCCGGACCATAAGAGTTCGATACAAGTCCGTACGAATCTGAAACAGGATTTCGTCTCGCAACGTTTGGCTCAACCGGAAACCATTGCTTTTTATGATCTTTCTAATCGAATAAAGGCCGCACGCTCCTTCGGCATATCGACCAACGCACTTGAGACACAGTTTCATTCGCTTCTGTCACAGCCATTCCTTCTGGTGGCAATGACGCTGATTGCGGCAACTGTGTCCCTAAAATTCAGTAGATTCAATCAATCGCGCTCTGTGATTCTGGGTGGAATCCTCTCCGGCTTCGTGCTTTATGTTGTCACCGTGCTTGTAAAGGCATTCGGGAGCAGCGGAGTGGTTCCTCCCTATGTGGCGACATGGATACCCGTGATCGTCGCATTGGCATTCGGGGCAACGATCCTGCTTCATCAGGAGGACGGCTAAGTGGCGGCAGGCAACCGCAAGAGTATCAGAAAGTATGTGGCTGCCCTCGTTACGGGCACGGCCGCGTGTGCATATATTTTGAGTCCGGTCGTCGCTTACGCCCAGGCCAACAATAATAATGCCAACACCAACAACGGCGGCGCCGGCACTGCAACTTCTCCTATCAAGGTGAAGGTGCCGGAAGGCGCAAAGCTAGTCCTTTCGTCCAACGAACTGGTCTACAACAAGGATACGCAGATCGTCACCGCGAGCGGTGCGGTCCAGATCAACTATGGCGGCTACAGGATGGTCGCCCAGAAGGTCGAATATAATCAGAAGTCTGGGCGGATGACGGCTCTCGGCAATGTCGAGCTGATCACCCCGGATGGCAATCGCATGTACGGTGACAAAATGGACGTCACCGACAGCTTCTCCGACGGCTTCGTCAATGCCCTGCGCATCGAGATGCCTGACAATACCCGTATGGTCGCCGAAAAGGGCGAACGGGTCGGCGGCAATCAGCTGATCCTCACAAAAGGTGTCTATACCGCCTGCATGGCCTGTTCCGAGCAGGGCCGTGCGCCACTGTGGCAGGTCAAGGCCCAGCGTGTCGTTCAGAATGGTGTGACCCATACCATTCGTCTCGAGCATGCTCGCTTCGAGTTGTTCGGACAGCCAATCGCCTATGTTCCGTGGATCGAAGTTCCCGACAATACGGTCAAGCGCAAGTCGGGCTTCCTGTTCCCATCAGCGAGCGTTTCTCAGCGTCTCGGCGTCGGTGTAACGGTTCCTTATTATTACGTCATCTCGCCGAGCATGGATGCGACGGTCACCGCAACGGGCTACACGAATCAGGGCCTGTTGCTCCAGGGTGAATTCCGCCAGCGCTTCGAGAACGGTACCCACACCCTGCGTGTTGCCGGCATCAGCCAGATGGATCCGAGTGCCTTCACCGCCGGTACGACCGATGCCGAGCACAAAACTCGCGGCATGATCAGTTCCAAGGCGGATTTCAGGATCAATCCTCGCTGGACTTTCGGCTGGGATGTCATGGCGCAGAGCGATAATAACTTCTCGCGCACCTATGGCCTGGATGGTCTCAACCAGAGCACCCATACGAACCAAGCCTATTTGACAGGTATCGGAAAGCGCAATTTCTTCGATATGCGCGCCTTCTACTATAACGTGCAGGATACAGACAATAACGCCACGGCGCAGAAGCAGCAGGCGTACGTCTATCCGAGCGTCGACTATCACTACGTCGACCCGAAGTCGGTCTACGGAGGCGAGCTGTCGGCAACGATGAATTTCACGCACTTGTCGCGTGACAAGACATCCGTGCTCGACAATGTAGCAAGCCTTGGGGATAATCCGCTTGATCCTCAGCTGAATGACCGCTACCTCGGTCTTTCCGGAGATTATACGCGTCTGAGCACCGAGGTGCAGTGGCAGCGTACCTTCACCACGGATCAGGGCCTGGTGTTGACGCCGCTGGCAGCACTTCGCGGCGACGTCTATGGCCTGGACATGAACGGGCCTGCGGCCGGCACCTACTCGGGCAATTACGACTCGAGCGACTATGCCGCGCGTGGCATGGCGACCCTGGGTCTCGAGGCCAAGTATCCGTTCCTCATCACGACAAGCAACAGCACGCACGTGTTCGAGCCGATCGCGCAGATCTATGTGCGCCCGGACGAGCAGCTTGCCGGGCGGCTGCCGAACGAAGATGCGCAGAGCTTTGTCTTCGATGCGACCAACCTGTTTGATCGTGACAAGTTCTCGGGCTTCGACCGCGTCGAAGGCGGCACGCGTGCCAATGTCGGGTGGCGCTACACGGGTAGCTTCGACAATGGCTACAAGTTGCAGCACATTTTCGGCCAATCCTATCAGCTAGCCGGACGAAACTCGTTCGCATCGACTGATCTGGCTGGCGTAGGTTCGGATTCGGGACTTGAAACCACCCGTTCCGACTATGTCACCATGTTCGGCTTGACGACGCCGCAGGGCATTTCGCTGTCGCAATCCTACCGCTTCGATGAGAAGGATTTCGCCTTCCGTCGCGGCGATACGGCAGTCGGCTTCTCGAACGATGTGTTCCAGACATCCTTGATCTACACGCATATTGCTGCCCAGCCACAGTATGGCTTCACCAGCAACCAGGACGAAATCCAGACGCGTGCGCAGATCAAGTTCAAGGAATACTGGTCGGTCTTCGGCACGGTCAGCTACGACCTCAACAGCAATGATATCACCCGCCAGGGTGTCGGTCTCTCCTACGAGGACGAATGCACGATCTTCACCGTGTCATTCCTCGACAAGAAGGATACGACCGCCAGCTCGGCAAGCGACTGGACGATCGGCGCTCGCCTGACCTTCCGTACGCTTGGCGATGTCAACCTCGGCAGCGTTCAGGACGCAACGTTCTGATAGGGTTTGAAACTGCACGGAGCCGGCTTCATCGCCGGCTCTTTTGCGTTGATGCAGCTTGCTGCTGCCGGCGTCATTGTTTCGCCGCAAGGATTTTGCAATTCATCGCGCTTGATGTAGACATGTGGCGCAAAGTTGCCGTATTGCGCGATAGGCGTGCCAAAACGGCGCAATGCTGGCAGGAAATACCTTTGGGAAGGGGTAGTTGATGTTTTCTGGAAAGACACCGATGCGCGCTCTGCTGTTCGGAGCCGCGGCCTTGGTTATGGCGAGCTTCGCCGTACCGAGCAGCAATGTTGCTTTCGCAGCAAGCGAAGTGAAGGTCCTCGTCAATAGCCAGGTGATTACATCCGGTGATATTGCCAAGCGCGTCGCCTTCCTCAAATTGCAGCGCCAGAAAGGCGATCTGAACAAGCTCGCCAAGGATCAGCTTGTCGACGAAACGCTGAAGCGTGCCGAGATCTCTCGCTTGCGCATGTCCGTTTCGACGACAGACGTCGATGCCGCGTTCGGCCGTTTCGCCTCCAGCAACAAGATGACTCCGGCGCAGCTTAGCCAGATTCTCGAAAAGGCCGGCGTCGGCGTCGATCACTTCAAGTCCTATATCGCCGTTTCCATGAGCTGGCCGCGGGTTGTCAATGCGCGCTTCGGCGCAAAAAGCCGCATGTCGAACGACGATCTCGTGACGCGCATGACGGAAAACAAGACGAAGCCGGTCACGACGGAGTATTTCCTGAAGCAGATCATCTTCGTCGTCCCGACCGCTAAGCGAAACGCCATTCTGAACAAACGCAAGGCCGAGGCCGAAGCATCGCGCTCCAAATTCCCTGGCTGCGACCAGGCGAAGGTCTTTGCTGCAACCATGCATGACGTCTCCGTGCAGGACCTCGGCCGTGTGCTTGCACCGGAGGTTCCGGAAATGTGGAAGCCGCTGCTGGAAAAGGCTTCCGGCAACACGACCACTCCGATCGTGACCGATCGTGGCATCGAATACGTTGCCATTTGCTCACAGCGCCAGGTGAACGACGACGTCGCCGCGGCCGCCGTGTTCCGTGCCGAGGATCTCGGCAAGGACAAGGCTGAGGGTGTGAGCGCCAACGACAAGAAGTACATGGACGAATTGCGCTCCAAGGCGCAGATCGTCTATCGCTGATTGACGATGCCACCGCGCTCTTCCCTCCCTCTCGCGCTCACGCAGGGGGATCCGGCCGGCATTGGCCCTGATATCACGCTCGCCGCCTGGCTCCGCCGCGGCGAGCTGAATTTACCGCCCTTCCTGTTTCTTGGTGATGCCACCGTGCTTGCGGCACGGGCTTCTCAGCTCGGCCTGACCGTACCGCTTGCGACCGCCGATCCGGCGAATGCATGCAATATCTTTCCCGACGCGCTGCCGATCCTGCCGATCGAAGCTGGCATGGATGTGATCGCCGGCGAGCCGCATGTGGCGACCGCCAAGGGCACAATTTCCGCCATCGAAACGGCCGTTTCCCTTAGCATGAATGGCCGGACATCCGCAGTCGTCACCAACCCGATCGCCAAATCGGTGCTCTATGACGCCGGCTTCGGCTTTCCCGGCCATACGGAATTCCTGGCGGATCTTGCAACCCGCGCCACTGGAAAGCCGATCATGCCGGTCATGCTGCTTGCCGGTCCGAAGCTTCGTGCGATCCCAGTCACCATCCATATTCCGCTGAAAGATGTGCCTGAAGCGCTAACCTCCGATCTGATCGTCGAGACGTGCCGGATCACAGATCACGATCTGCGCAGCCGCTTCGGCATTTCCAAGCCCCGCCTTGCCGTTGCCGGCCTCAATCCACACGCCGGAGAGAATGGCGCACTCGGCAAGGAAGACGACGAAATCGTCCGGCCTGCGATTAATAGGCTCCGCTCCGAGGGCATCGATGCATTCGGCCCCCTGCCCGCCGACACCATGTTCCATGACGCAGCCCGCCGACGTTACGATGTGGCCATCTGCATGTATCACGATCAGGCTTTGATCCCCGCCAAGGCGCTCGGCTTCGACGATTCCGTCAATGTCACGCTCGGCTTACCTTTTGTACGCACCTCGCCGGATCACGGCACGGCATTCGGCATTGCCGGCAAGGGCATCGCCAAGGAAGACAGCCTTGTCGCCGCCCTCAAACTCGCGCATGAGATCAGCAGCAAGACCGGAAGCGATCGCTGATGGCTGCGCTGGATGGTTTGCCACCTCTTCGCGATGTGATCCAGCGTCATGGCCTCGACGCACGCAAGGCACTTGGCCAGAATTTTCTTCTCGACCTCAATCTCACGCAGAAGGTTGCAAGGACCGCCGGATCGCTTGAAGGCGTAACGGTCTTCGAAGTCGGTCCCGGACCGGGCGGCCTGACGCGCGCGATCCTGGCGCTCGGCGCGAAGAAGGTCGTTGCCGTGGAACGCGATGCGCGCTGCCTGCCGGCGCTGGCGGAAATCTCGGATCATTATCCCGGCCGGCTTGAGGTGATCGAAGGCGATGCGCTGAAGACGGACTTCGCGGCACTTGCACCCGATGGACCGGTCAAAATCATTGCCAACCTCCCCTACAATGTCGGGACGCAGCTGCTGGTCAACTGGCTGCTGCCGGCGAAATGGCCACCCTTCTGGCAATCACTGACCCTGATGTTCCAGAAGGAAGTCGGCCAGCGGATCGTCGCACAGGAAGATGACGATCATTATGGCCGGCTTGGTGTGCTCTGCGGCTGGCGGACCGAAGCCAACATGGCCTTCGACATATCTCCGCAGGCCTTCACGCCGCCGCCGAAGGTGACGTCGACGGTCGTGCATCTCACACCGAAGGAAAACCCCATTCCTTGCTCCATCGACAAGCTGGAGAAGGTGACGCAGGCCGCGTTCGGCCAGCGTCGGAAAATGCTGCGACAGAGTTTGAAGCCGATTGGCGGCGAAGCGCTGCTGCTGAAGGCCGACATCGATCCGCAGCGCCGCGCCGAAACTCTTTCGGTGGAAGAATTCTGCCGGTTGGCGAATTGCCTCTGATCGGAACCGGAGCACCCGGCCGATATTAAAGCTTAGGTGTCTCTTCCAGCAGGTCCCGAACGAAATCGAACATGCCATGCCGCCGGTCGCGGCGAAGACGCTCAGCCTTGACGATCGACTGGACGGCGTCGAAGGCGACATTCAGGTCGTCATTGACAATGACATAGTCATACTCCCGCCAATGGCCGATCTCGGCCCGCGAATTGGCGAGACGCATGGCGATCACCTCTTCGGAATCCTCAGCGCGGCGATGCAGACGCGATTGCAGCTCGGTCATCGTCGGCGGCAGCACGAAGATCGAGACCACATCGGCCGGCATCTTTTCCTGAAGCTGCTGGGCACCCTGCCAGTCGATGTCGAAGAGCATGTCGCGACCGTCAGCCATGGCGGTTTCAACCGGTTCGCGCGGCGTGCCGTAGAAATTGCCGTGGACTTCAGCCCATTCCAACAGCGAGTCGGAATCGCGAAGGCGCTCGAATTCACGCTGCGAGACGAAATGATAGTGCACGCCTTCGATCTCGCTCGGGCGCCGCTGCCGCGTCGTGACGCTGACCGATAGGCTCACCTGCTTGTCCTTGTCGAGCAGGGTGCGCGCGATCGTCGACTTGCCAGCGCCCGATGGCGAAGAGATGGCCAGCATCAAGCCCCGGCGGGCGATCGGGATGGATGTGGATGTCGCCGGCTTCATGGCCTACTCCAAATTCTGGACCTGTTCGCGGAACTGGTCGATGACTACCTTCAGTTCGATGCCGGCAGTAGTAACGGCAGCGGCATTCGATTTCGAACAGATAGTATTCGATTCCCGGTTAAATTCCTGTGCAAGAAAATCGAGCTTGCGGCCGACAGGCCCGCCCTTGGACATCAGATCGCGCGCAGCCGCCACATGCGCCTTCAGGCGATCGATCTCTTCGCGCAGATCGGCCTTGGTGGCAAGCAGAGCAGCCTCCGCATGCAGCCGGTCCCGATCGAGGCCGGACGTGCCGTCCAGAAGCATCGAAACCTGCGTCGCCAGCCTTGCGGCGATTTCCTGCGGCGAACGGGAGGGGTCGCGCTCGACCGTCGAAGTCAGCGCCTCGATCGTTGCGACATGACCGAGCAGAACCTTGCAGAGTGCATCGCCTTCCTGCCGGCGCATATCGCGGAGATCGCCGAGTGCCGCCTCAAGACCGACCATGATATCGGCATCGCGCGCGGCGACGGCATCCTCATCCTCTTCGGCTTCCTTGAATTCCACCAGGCCGCGTACGGCCATCAGGCTTTCCAGCCGCAGCGGAGCGGGATCGACGATACCAGCAAGCTGATCTCGCAGCGCCAGGACCGCCGCCAGCGCATCCTGGTTCACGACCACCTCGACACGGCTCTCTTCGACTGACAGTGACAGGCTGACCTGTAGATTACCGCGTGAGAGCCGATCCGCAATCGACTTGCGGACATCAGCTTCGAGGCGTTCCATGCCCGGCGGCAAGCGCAAGCGGATATCCAACCCCTTGCCGTTTACCGAACGCAGTTCCCATGCCCAGCGGCCACGACCACTCGTTCCCTCACGCCGGGCAAAGCCGGTCATGGACTGCAATGCCATGCAAGCCTCCGATAGTTCCTATCCCCAATCCATCGAAAATCTTCGGATTATGGGCCAATGTAAAGTGAATCCGCGCCGGACTCCTATGCAGACCACGGCGCGGTGAGGATTAGTTGGTCTTTTTCTTCTGCTGCGTGCCCGAGCCAGGGGCTACGGCAGCATCGTCGGGCTGGCCATCAACGGCAATGGCGCTCGGATCTTCACCCTTCTCGGCAACCAGCTTGCGCCAGCGTCTGACATTGGCATTGTGCTCGTCCAGCGTCGCGGCGAAAACATGCCCGCCCGTGCCGTCAGCCACGAAATAGAGGTCCTGCGTCTTCCAGGGGTTGGCGACAGCCTCCAGCGCATCTTTGCCCGGATTCGCGATCGGCGTCGGCGGCAAGCCCTTGATAAGATAGGTATTATAAGGCGTGTCCTTCTTCAGGTCGGACTGATAGATCGGGCGATCGGATGGCTTTCCTTCACCACCGAAGAGACCATAGATGACCGTGGGGTCAGACTGCAGGCGCATGCCCTTGCCCAGCCGGTTCAGAAAGACGGAAGCGACATGGGCGCGCTCGTCCGCCAGGCCGGTTTCCTTCTCCACGATGGAAGCCAGCGTGATGAAATCCTGCTTGTTCGCCAGCTGAACGCTCGAATCGCGCTTCTCCCAGATCTGATCGACCAGCTTCGTCTGTGCCGCCGCCATCTGCTGGATGATTTCGGTGCGCTTGGTGCCGCGCGTGAATTTATAGGTGTCCGGTCTCAGGCTGCCTTCCGGCGGCAAGGCCGACGGCAAATCACCCTCCAGCACGACATCGGCCTGCAGCTTGTTGAACATCTGCCGCACCGTAAGCCCTTCCGGCAAAGTAACCGAATAGAGGATCGACTTGCCGGACTTCAGCAGTTCCATGATATCCTTCATGGAGGCGCCGGCCTTGATCTCATATTCGCCGGCGCGGAGCGTTTCACCGTCACGCAGATAGGTGGCCGTCAGCCAGCGGAAGATACGCTGATCCGTGATGATGTTATTGGATTCAAGCCGATTGGCGATCTCGCTAAGACCGGCACCATTGCGCACGATGAAATTGGTATTGGTCGTCAGTGGGCCGGAACCCTGATAGATCGAAAACGCGTAGTAAGCGCCTCCGATGGCGGCAACGGCGACAAAAACCGCCAGCGTCATCAGGAAGTTCAGGAAGATAACCATCTGGCTGCGGGCTTTGCGCGAACGCTTCGGCGGATCCGGAACACGCTCCGGGCGCAGGGCTTCATTGGCCGATTTCGGGATAATCGGTCCCTTCTGCCCGTTCGGAGTTCCGTTGCTCTGGTTCGTATCGCTCACCGGCAATCCCTTCCCTTTTGTCATTGCCTGCTCTTTGGCCAAGCAATGCGGCAAAAAGCAGGTTCAGAAGATAAGGCGGAGCTGCAGGCTCCGACTTCGACCGATCAGGCGTTCCCGCACCGCATTCCCGAAAAGACGAAGGCGCAGCAACAATCAAGGATGCGGGCGAGATTGCCGCAAGGCACCCTCGCCCTAACCGTTACGCGTTGTTATTAAGCCTCATAGCGGCGCAGGACAAGCGACGCATTCGTGCCGCCGAAGCCAAAAGAGTTCGACAGCGCGACGTTGATTTCGCGCTTACGGGCCTTGTGCGGAACGAGATCGATAGCGGTCTCGCGCTCCGGATTATCCAGGTTGAGCGTCGGTGGGGCGATATTGTCGCGAATGGCGAGCGTGGTGAAAATCGCCTCGATGGCGCCGGCAGCTCCGAGAAGATGGCCCGTCGCCGACTTGGTGGACGACATGGAGATTCTTGGCGCCGCATCGCCGACCAGTCGTTCGACTGCGCCGAGTTCGATCGTGTCGGCCATGGTCGATGTGCCATGCGCGTTGATATAGTCGATGTCAGCCGCTGTCAGGCCCGCACGCTTCAGGGCCGAAGTCATGCAGCGGAATGCGCCCTCGCCGTCCTCCGAGGGAGCGGTGATGTGATGGGCATCGCCCGAAAGGCCGTATCCCACAACTTCGGCGTAGATCTTTGCACCGCGGGCCTTGGCGTGTTCCAGCTCTTCAAGAACGACAACACCGGCGCCCTCGCCCATGACGAAGCCGTCACGGTCGCGGTCATAGGGGCGCGAAGCCTTCTGCGGCGTATCATTGAAGTCCGTCGACAGCGCCTTGCAGGCAGCGAAGCCCGCAAGCGAAATACGGCAGACCGGAGCTTCGGCACCGCCTGCCACCATGACATCGGCATCACCGAGCATGATCAGCCGGGCGGCATCGCCGATCGCATGTGCACCGGTGGAACATGCGGTGACGACGGCATGGTTCGGGCCGCGCAGCTTATGGCGGATCGAGACCTGACCGGATACGAGATTGATGAGGCGACCGGGGATGAAGAAGGGCGAAATGCGGCGTGGACCCTTGTCGCGCAGCGTATAGCCGGCTTCGACGATGCCTTCGAGGCCGCCAATGCCCGAGCCGATCATGACGCCCGTGGCGATCTGATCCTCATCCGTTTCCGGATGCCAGTGGGCGTCGGCCAGCGCCATATCGGCAGCCGCCATGCCATAGATGATGAAGGGATCGACCTTGCGCTGTTCCTTCGGCTCCATCCAATCATCAGCATTGAAGGTGCCATCGGTGCCGTCGCCGACAGGAATGCGGCAGGCAATCTTTGCAGCGAGGTCCTCGACCTCGAATTCGGTCACGCGGCGTGCACCATTGTGCCCAGCGAGCAAACGCGTCCAGGACACCTCCGTGCCACAGCCCAAAGGTGATACCATGCCGGTACCCGTGATAACGACACGTCTCATCGCCCGCAGACCCCCGTCTTTTTATGATGATATGCGTATAAATATGCTTCGTCCGGCTTCGCCGGACGAAATAGGGCGGACTCTTCAGCCCGCCCCTTCAAAAAGCGCGAAAGATTAGGCCTGAGCCTTCTCAATGAACTTTACCGCGTCGCCGACCGTCAGGATCGAGTCAGCAGCGTCGTCCGGGATTTCAACGCCGAATTCTTCTTCGAAGGCCATGACCAGTTCGACGGTGTCGAGCGAGTCCGCACCCAGATCGTCGATGAAGCTTGCGCTTTCAACAACCTTGTCGGCGTCAACGCCAAGATGATCAACAACAATTTTCTTTACGCGTTCTGCGATATCGCTCATGTCGGTTTCCTCGACCTTATATCCTGATGAGAATGCCTTATGACATCCCTACCCTAATTCAAACCTGCAGCATCTGTTCCGACGCCGCTGGCAAACCCGTTCAACCCGGCATTGAGATCCGGTCCAGCGCCTTGAATGTGGCCCAGTCCGCCTGAATTTTCCGGACGACTGTTCACAGTCATGGCCCGCTTAACACGGTTTAAGTCCGTCGCAAAGCCAGAAAATAGCCGGCTCCGGGTTGCTCAACATGCTATTGGAGGGAAAGTTCCCTTCAACAGCAATTCCTTTAGATCATAGCCATGCCGCCGTTGACATGGATCGTCTGGCCCGTGACATAGCTTGCTTCCGAGGAAGCGAGATAGGCGACGGCGGAAGCAACTTCCGCGCCCGTGCCCATGCGCTTCATGGGAATGGCGCCCATGATGGCTTCCTTCTGCTTGTCGTTCAGCTTGCCCGTCATCGCGCTTTCGATGAAGCCAGGCGCAACGCAGTTGACCGTGACGTTGCGGGTGGCGATTTCCTGCGCCAGCGACTTGGTGAAGCCGATCATCCCAGCCTTGGAAGCACAGTAGTTCGCCTGGCCGGGATTGCCGGTGACGCCAACGACAGAGGTGATGTTGATGATGCGGCCGTAGCGGCGGCGCATCATCGGATGGGTCAGCTCGCGCGTCAGGCGGAAGACGGCGGTCAGATTGACTTCCAGCACGGCGTCCCAGTCTTCGTCGCTCATGCGAACGAAGAGGCCGTCCTTGGTGATGCCGGCATTGTTGACGAGAATATCGACGCCGCCGAGCTCCTCTTCCGCCTTGGCGCCGAGCGCCTTCACCTCGTCGCGATCCGACAGGTTGGCCGGGAAGATCTTGACGCGATCGCCGAGTTCGGAAGCCAGCGCCTCCAGCTTTTCGACGCGCGTACCGTGCAGGCCGACAATGGCGCCCTGCTTATGCAGGAGCCGGGCAATTTCTTCGCCGATGCCACCGGATGCACCGGTTACCAGGGCCTTGCGGCCGGTCAAATCAAGCATGTTTGTCCCTCGTTCCTTAATCTATTAGCCGAGCAAGGCGGCGAGCGCCGTGTCGATATCCGCAGCATTGTTGACGGCGATGCCATTGACCGTCTTGTCGATACGACGCGCAAGGCCCGTCAACACCTTGCCGGCGCCAATTTCATACAATGTTGTCACGTTCTTGGCGGCAAACCATTCCACCGTCTCGCGCCAGCGCACCTGGCCGGTGACCTGCTCGACGAGAAGCTTAGCGATTTCCTCTGCGTCCGTGACTGGAGCGGCCCGGACGTTGGCGATGACGGGCACAACCGGATTGGCCTTGGCAACGCCGGCAAGCGCCTCGCGCATGGCGTCGGCGGCCGGCGCCATCAGCGTCGAATGGAAGGGAGCGGAAACCGGCAGCAGGATCGCGCGCTTGGCGCCCTTGGCGGTCGCAAGCTCGGCAGCCTTTTCGACCGAAGCCTTCTCGCCGGAAATGACGATCTGGCCGCCGCCATTGTCGTTGGCGATCTGGCAGGCGCCGAGCGCGGATGCTTCAGCACAGACAGCAATGACATCGGCATGTTCGAGCCCGATGATTGCCGCCATGGCGCCGACGCCGACGGGCACCGCCGCCTGCATGGCGTTGCCGCGGATGCGCAGCAGGCGTGCCGTGTCGGCAAGCGAGAAGGTGCCGGCGGCACAGAGAGCGGAATATTCGCCGAGCGAGTGGCCGGCGACATAGGCGACCTTGCTCTTCAGATCGAGGCCACGCGCCTGCAGAACACGGATGACGGCCATCGATACCGCCATCAGCGCCGGCTGCGCATTGGCCGTGAGGGTCAGCGTCTCTTCCGGGCCGGTGAAGATGATGTCGGAGAGCTTTTCACCGAGCGCTTCATCGACTTCCTCAAAGACGGCACGCGCCTCGGCGAAATTGTCGGCAAGGTCCTTGCCCATGCCAACGGCTTGGCTGCCCTGGCCGGGAAATGTGAAAGCAACAGTCATTATAAAGCGTCCTTTTGGGGGTCGTTTTGCTTCCCAATGACATTGTTTGCGGCGGAGTCAATAGTGCAAGCCCCGCAGCCACAGGCTTTTGCGCCCGCGAAACGCAATGATTTTTTTCTTGCGCTCGCTCAGATGAGGCCTAAATTCTCGCGACCTCATTCATTTTGGCTTTCTCCCATCTCCCAAGGTTTTCCCATGAAATATAAGAATTTAGGCCGCACCGATATTTCCGTTTCGCAGATTTGCCTGGGCACAATGACCTGGGGCACGCAGAACAGCGAAGCCGAAGCCCATGAGCAGATGGACTACGCCGTTCATAAGGGCATCAATTTCTTCGACACCGCAGAAATGTATCCGACGACGCCGGTGGGACCGGAAACTCAAGGCCGCACGGAGGAATATATCGGAACCTGGTTCGAGAAGACCGGCAAGCGCAAGGATGTCGTGCTCGCCACCAAGGTTGCCGGCCCGGGCCGCGAATATCTGCGCGGCGGACAGGGTCCGGATGCCGCCAATATCAATGCAGCTGTTGATGCCAGCCTGAAGCGGCTGAAGACCGATTACATCGACCTCTATCAGATCCACTGGCCAAACCGCGGCCATTTCCATTTCCGCCAGAACTGGCGCTATAACCCCTTCAACCAGGATCGCGAAAAGGCGATTGCCGATATCACCGAGATCCTGGAGACGATGGGCGAACTGGTAAAGGCCGGCAAGATCCGCGCTATCGGCCTTTCGAACGAAACGACCTGGGGCATCCAGAAATATCTTACCATTGCCGAGCAGAAGAGCCTGCCGCGTGTCGCCACCACGCAGAACGAGTACAACCTGCTCTACCGGCATTTCGACCTCGATCTGGCCGAGCTTTCGCATCACGAAGATGTCGGTCTGCTCGCCTATTCGCCACTCGCCGGCGGCATCCTCACCGGCAAATATGTCGGCGGCGCCCGCCCGGCCGGCTCGCGCGGCTCGATCAACCAGGACATCGGCGGCCGCCTGCAGCCGCTGCAGGAACCGCCGGTAAAGGCCTATCTTGAAATCGCCGCCAAATACGGCATCGACCCGTCGAAGCTGGCGCTGGCCTACTGCCTGACCAAGCCCTTCATGGCCTCGGTCATCATCGGTGCGACGACGATGCCGCAGCTCGAGACCGATATCGCTTCAGCTTATGTGACGCTGCCGGAAGAGGCATTGGCCGAGATCGAGCAGGTGCACCGCAAGTATCCGATGCCGATGTGAGGCCTCAGAGCGGCAACTCGGTAACGGATACCATCGAGCGAACCAACGCGACCTTCGACTAACTGGAGCTACCCGCCGTCTTCGGCGGGATGGCCCTGCAGCCACCAACGCCATAACCGGAACTCGTTTATCCGGGAGCAATGGGATGGGTATCAGAAACTATTTGATCGAGGGCGTTTCCGGCACCGGCAAGACATCGGTCTGTCGCGCGCTGCAGCGGCGCGGTTTTCATGCCATCAATGGTGATACCGATTTGGCTTATCAGGGCGATCCCGAAACGGGGGAGCCTCTGGATGGACTTGCCCATGAGCACCATATTTGGGACGTGGACAAGGTCAAAGCACTGGTGGCTGACCAAGGCCATGCTGTGTCGTTTTTCTGCGGCGGCTCCAGGAATTTCCCCAGCTTCATTCATCTGTTCGATCAGGTTTTTGTTCTCGAGGTCGATCTTGACACTTTGACCCGACGGCTTGCCCAGAGGCCGGAAAACGAGTGGGGTGGAAGACCTGCCGAACGGCAGTTCATCGAGCGATTGCACGCAACGAAAGAAGATGTCCCAGCAAACGGCGTCGTCATCGATGCGACTGCACCGCTTGAACGTGTCGTGGCCGAGATTCTGGAAAAATGCAACTAAGCCGCATCCACTAAAAGAAGAGCGGAAAGCGGTCTGCCAATCTCTACTGCTCCGCCTTCGGCGCAATCGCCAATTCGGAGCCATGGGCTTCACGCAGCTCCTCCTGCCCTTTCACCCGGTCCGCGGACTTGTGAAGCAGGATCGATCGGTAGCCTTCCGAACTGCTTCCCTCGATCAAGGTCACATCGGCGTTGCCCGGATTACTCGACTGCTCGAACCAATCGACCGGGTGATGCAGGAAGTTCATCTCGAAGGCCCTGTTGGTGACGCCATGGCCGACGATGATGACACTGTTCCTGCCGTTTTCGGCATCGTGCATGACGGTCTGGAGGAACAGACGGACGCGCTGAGCGACATCGGCGCGGCTCTCGCCATCTGGCGGACGCGCATAGAACTTGCCGTTATTGTTGCGCAGCCTTGCCCATTTTTCGAATTCATCGGGGAATTTCCGCTTCTGTTCGGCATGATCGTAGATTTCGGTGAAGAGCCCGAAATCCTGTTCGCGCAGCAGATAATCCTCCCTCACGTCCCTGATCAGATCAACCGGCAAGACCCCCAGCAAGGCATCCTTGCTCTGGCGCGTCCTCAGGAAGGGCGAATACCAGACGCTCAGCTTGCGCAATTCGGTTGATGGCAGCCCTTTCAGATAGGCTGATATCGCCTCCCCTGCCTCCAGCACCTGCCGATAACCCCACTCGGTCAACGGCACATTGTGATCGCCGAACTGCCGATAGGCCCGGTCATCGATATTGCCAAGGGATTCGCCGTGCCGAACGAGAAAGATGCGCATGAACCATCCCTATTGCTGCAATTCGCCTCTTATCATATGGGAGAGCGCGGCGGGTGCAACGCTGCGGCAGGCCGGGGCTCACGATTTGGCCCGGGCATCGACGCCGCTTCCGAGCAAAACGGCATAATTTCGCTCGCACCCTTGCCTTTCGGAGAAAAATCCGTATAAGCCGCCCTGTTCGCAACCCGGTCTTCTGGCTGGTGGCTGAACGGAGGGCCGGTTTTTCGCAAGAAGAATCGTCGGAACGGAAGCGTTCCAGCCTCCCGTGTCTCCGCTCTCGACCGTCTCGGAAACGCTTTTCTTGCTTGGGTTTACCCTCTCAGGAGCAGTCGTTGAGGCTTAGCCGCCGAATATCGGGTTCAGATCAACGCAAGAAAGGCAAAGCTATCCATGGCTCTTTACGAACATGTATTCCTTGCCCGGCAGGATATTTCCGCTCAGCAGGTCGACGCCCTCGTAGAACAGTACAAGGGTGTCATCGAAGCTCATGGCGGTAAAGTCGGGCGTATCGAAAACTGGGGCCTCAAGTCCCTCACCTACCGCATCAAGAAGAACCGCAAGGCTCACTACGCCCTGATGGACATCGATGCTCCGGCCGCTGCGATCCAGGAAATGGAACGCCAGATGCGCATCAGCGAAGACGTCCTGCGTTACATGACGATCGCTGTCGAGAAGCACGAAGACGGCCCGTCGGCCATGATGCAGAAGCGCGACCGTGACGACCGTCCGCGCCGCGATGGCGACCGTCCGGAGCGTAGCTTCGGCGATCGTGGTCCGCGCCCGGATCGTGGTGACCGCGAAGATCGTCCGCGCCGTCCGCGCGAAGACCGCGTATAAGGAGATTTGAGAATGTCTGAAGTTTCCTCCGCACCGGTCCGCCGTCCGTTCCATCGCCGCCGCAAGACCTGCCCGTTCTCGGGCGCCAATGCGCCGCGCATCGACTACAAGGACGTCCGTCTCCTGCAGCGCTACATTTCCGAGCGCGGCAAGATCGTTCCGTCCCGCATCACGGCCGTTTCCCAGAAGAAGCAGCGCGAACTCGCCCAGGCGATCAAGCGCGCCCGTTTCCTCGGCCTGCTGCCCTACGTCGTCGCCTAATAGCGACCGACGCAGAATGAATTAAGAGGGAAGGCAGCGATGCCTTCCCTTCTCCCTTTCGCGATGGGCGCGGATCGGAACCTTGAAACCCCATGTTGGGGATAAGCTTTCAGGCCCGTGTGGCGAAGGCATCCTCTAACTGCTCGATCATGAAGCAGGACAGCGACGTGAAGAAGTTGAACGCAAAAGAGCTTGGCATCGGCGCGCTCGCCGGTCTGACCGCCGCCCTACTCGTGTATGGCGCGACGGTGCAGCCATTGCTGTTCATCCTGTTCGGCGCGCTTTCCGCTCTTCCGATCCTGATCGTCGGCCTCGGCTGGGGCAATATGGCCGTCATCGTCGCCGTCGCGGCGGCCGGCATCGTCGGCACGATCATCGGGCCCTCGATCTATTTCGGGCTGTTTGTCCTGCTGCTGACGCTGATCCCCGCATGGCTCAGCCATCTCGCCAATCTGGCGCGTCCCGCCTCTGAACTCGGCGGGCCGGATAATCTGATGGCCTGGTATCCGCTCTCCGACATCATGCTGCACCTGTGCGGTCTCGCCGCGGTCGTCATCATCGTCGCCGGCGCGGTCATGGGCTACGGCGCCGATCTCGTGGGCCAGGTCGTCGACGCCTACATCACAGCGGTGAACCAGCAGTCTCCCGATCTTCAACTCAATCCGGTTGCGATCGCGAAGATGAAGTCGCTGATGCTCTACATGATCCCGATCGCCTGGGGCATGATCTGGGTCATGATGCTGCTCGCCGCCTATTATGTCGCGACCCGCATCGTCGCGGCTTCGAGCCACAATCTTCGCCCACGCGAAGATATCCCCTCGGCGCTGCGCATGAACCGCAATGCGATCTTCGTCTTTCTCGTGGCGATCGTCGCCATCTTCTTCGGCGGTGTCCTCGGCCTCATTGCCGCCGCCGTGCTCGGTGCCTTCGGCGCGGGCTTCATCGTTTCCGGCTTTGCATCGCTGCATTACCGGACCCGCGGCAAGGATTGGCGCCTGCCGGTGCTGATCATCTGCTACCTGATGACCTTCCTGCTGACGCTGCCGCTCTTAATCATTCTCGTTCTCGGCCTCTACGATACCCGCAAGGCGATATCGCTCACCCCGAACAAGAATGCCGACACACCCAAACAAGACACGAAAATCTGATATCGAAAGGAACAACGAAAATGGAAGTCATTCTCCTCGAACGCATCTCCAAGCTCGGCCAGATGGGCGAAACCGTCAAGGTTCGTGACGGCTTTGCTCGTAACTACCTGCTGCCGCTTGGTAAGGCACTGCGCGCCAACGCCGCCAACAAGGCCCGTTTCGAAGCCGAGCGCGCCACGCTCGAAGCTCGTAACCTCGAGCGCAAGAGCGAAGCACAGAAGGTTGCCGACGTTCTCGGCGGCAAGTCCTTCATCGTCGTTCGCTCGGCTGGCGAAACCGGCCAGCTCTACGGCTCGGTCGCCGCTCGTGACGTCGTCGAAATCCTCGCTGCCGAAGGCTTCAACATCGGCCGCAGCCAGGTTCACCTGAACACGCCGATCAAGGCCATCGGCCTGCACCAGGTTGCCATCGCGCTTCACTCCGAAGTCGAAATCAACGTCGAGCTCAACGTTGCCCGTTCCGCTGAAGAAGCAGAACGTCAGTCCAAGGGTGAAACCCTCACCTCCGCCGACGCCATCTACGGCGTTGACGAAGACGCTCTGCGTCCGGAAGACTTCTTCGATCCGGAAGCTGAGCGCGACGGCGACGAAGAAGCTTGATCCTCAAGCCTTTTTCGTGATTGCGAATGAAAAAAGCCTGGGTCTTCCGACCCAGGCTTTTTTGTTTGCCTGCAAGGTATAAAGGTCTTTCAATCAGTCACCGGTCTTGGGCTCCGGCAATGCAGCCGAATCCTTGTCGATCGAAACGACGACGGACATGCCGGGCGCCAACTGATCCGCCAGAGGCTGCCCATCCTCGATCTTGACCCTGACGCCGAGACGCTGGGCGACCTTGGTGAAATTGCCTGTGGCGTTGTCGGGTTTGATCACGGCAAATTCCGAGCCCGCAGCTGGAGAGAAACGCTGGATGCGGCCCTTGATCTCGCGATGCCCGAGCGCATCCACGGAGATCGTCGCGGGCTGATCGAGCTTCATGCCGTCAAGTTGCGTTTCCTTGAAATTGGCGATGACCCAGACGTCTTTTGGGACCAGGTTCATCAGCTGCGTGCCGGGCGTCACATATTGGCCGAGGCGCACACCGACTTCCCCGACACGACCGTCCTGCGGCGCCCTGATCGTCGTATTGTCGAGATCGATATCGGCAAGCTGCACGGCAGCCTCCGCACCGCTGACGCCAGCCTCCAGCGAAGCACGGTTGACGATGATCGTCGTCAGGTTCTGCTGCGAGACGTCAAGTGCCGCCTTCGCTTGATTGACCGATGCCTCTGCCTGCTGCAGCGTCGCCTGCGCCTGTTCGGAATCGCTCGTCGTCGACACGCCCCTGGAAACCAGCGTGGTTACGCGATCGGCGGCAAGCTGGGCACGTTTCAGCGCCGCGTTGGCGCTATCGATCTGCGCCTGACTAGAGACGATGCCGGCCTTCGCGGCCTGCTCCTGCTGCTGCGAATTGGCGAGCGCCGCCTTCTGTCCATCCAGCGTGGCGTGCGCCTGCGCCACCTTCTGTTTGTAGATGCGGTTATCGATCTGGGCGAGCACATCGCCCTCCTTCACGAGCTTGTAGTCCTTGATCGGCACGTCGGTGATATAGCCGCTGACCTGCGGGCTGATGGTCGTGACATAGCCTTTGACATAGGCGTCGTCTGTGGTCTCGACCGAGGTTTTGAACGGCGGCAGATGCCATGCATAGAGCACCAGCATGACGCCGCCGACACCGGCGAGAACGGCGATGACTTCGATTGGGGAGCGAACGAGCCTCGACATGGAGCTATTTCATATCCTCATTGGTTAGATGTCACGACCTGCAACCGATCGTCGGCCAGGCGAGCCCTGACGAAGCGGAAGAGAACATGGATTGATAGGCCGGCAAGGGAAAGGAAGGCGATCACGGCGGCGACGAAAAATGCATCCCCATAGGCAAGCATGTTGGCCTCGCGGCTGACCTGCGCGCCGAGTAGCGCCACCCCCTCTCCCTTCAGAAGCGCGCTGTCGCCAATCACTTTGCCATAGGAGGATGAAAGCTGGCTGACGCGCTCGGCCACATGCGGATCGGTCAGCAGCACGCGTTCGGTCAGCACGGCGGAATGGAACTTTTCGCGAATGGTGATCAGCGTACCGTAAAAGGCCGAGCCGATGAGACCACCTATGCTCTGCGTAAAGGTGAAGACGACGAAGAAGGTCACCAGATAAGGCGGCCCTTTGGTGATGGCGGCCTTGAAACCCTCCGACATGGATGGCGGCAGAAAAAGCGCCGCGCCGGCCGCGACCAGCGCCTGGCTGAGATACATCTGCTCGGGACGGGTCAGGTTCGTTACCTGCGAATCCATCAGCGCGCCCACCCCCATCAGGATAAGCGCGACGAACTGGATCTGCCAGCTGAAGCCATAGCTCATGAACACGGTACAGATGAGACCACCGATGACGGAGAAGGCCAGGATGATCCAATAGAGCATGGAGAGCTGATCGTAGAGCAGTCCGACCGCGTTCTGATAAAAGGTCATGACGACCGAAGTCTGCTCGGCCGCAATGATGCGGAAGATCAAAAGGATCGCCGTCAGATGCAGAATTTCCGGCCGAAGCAGCCAGCGAACGTCGATCAGAGGCGTCGAGCGTCTCAATTCGACGACGATGGCGATGGTCAGGGACGCGACGGCAATCGCCAAGACGACCCCGAGCCATGGCACCTCCAGCCACCAGTAGAGGCGCCCGACCGACAGGGCGACAGCCAGACAGCCGAAACCGATCGCCACAAGGAGATAGCTGAAGATATCGCCCAGGACGATGACCTTGACACGCGGCGGCGGCGTCAGCGGCAGCAGGTAGATGATCGGCATGACCAGCAACGCCAATGCCATTTCAAGCGTGTAGAGGCCGCGCCATTCGCCATAATCCAGCAGCGAGGGCGATACGAGGCGAGTGATGGGCGCAGCAAGCAGCGTATTCATCATCGCCAGGCTAACGCCGATCGTCATCTTCTTCGCCGGCTCGAAAGCCTCCAGCATATAAAGGAAGCCGAGCGTCGAGAGCGGTGCGCCGGCGATGCCGCTCAGGAAACGGACGACAATCGCCGAATGCAGATCGGAAACGAAGAGATTGAGCAGCGAGGCGAGCACGAAGCCGAGAATGCTGACCTCGGCGAAATTGCGCACGCCATATTGGAGACGGATCTTCACCAGCGCGATGGCGAGGCTGACATTGGGCGCCATATAGGCGGCGGAGAGCCATGCGGACTCTGTGGTCGTTGCCGCAATGGTTCCCTGGATCTGCGTGAGATTGGCGAAGGCGAGATTGAGACCCAGGCCCTGGGTCAAGAAGAACATGACCGATGCCGCAATATAGAGCGGCACTTTCCAGCCCGGCATAGGCGGTGGAGCGGCAGGAACGGCGTTGGCTTCCGCGTTGGCGACCGGGCCTGGCTCACCGCTCATGCGCTACCTCATGATTTGCCGATATTCTGAAGATTGGCAGTCATGGCGCGGATAACCTTGAGTGCCATGCCGACATCCTCGTCCGAAATCCCTTCCAAGATATCTGCGCGTACACTGGTGGCAAGAGCCTCGACCTCGGCGGCGACGACTTTTCCGGATTCCGTCATGAAAATCTGCTTGGCACGGCGATCGGATATCGCAGCACGGCGCTCGATGAAATTCTGCGCCTCCATGGCATCAAGGATGCGCACGAGCGTCGGCGTTTCCAGCTCCAGCTCGTCGGCAAGCTCCCTCTGGTTGATCCCGTCCCGGCGGGAGAGTTTGCGAAAAACCCTTGCGCGGGAGAGCGTCATGCCGTGTTCGCGAACGAGGGCGTCAAACGCTGCCCTCAGCTTGCGATTGAACGCGGAAAGGTCGTCGAAGAGTTCTTGTCTTGATGGCGCACCTGGCATTATTGCAACTTTATACTATTAGCATCCTACCCTAATTCAAAGGGAATACCCGGATTTTCCCAGTTTTTCAAGCAGGATAGCCGCAACAATTGATGTACACGGCGAAAGACCCGGCTAAAATATTCCCCACGGATGGTTTGCATATGTGATTCGTGTGTCGATCTTTTCGTTGCAAAGTGGCCACAAGAGATTTTTTACGTGGCGGAAATCTGTCCCTGTGGACGAGTGGAAAAACGTTGATAGGCCAGGCCTATTTGCCCCACTCCGGGTGGACACCCATTTGCACGGTTGACCATGACATCGGATCGTCGCAAACCAGTCGACACCCTAAAGCATGAAGAGATGGAAAATGAACGAAGCTGCGCGCAAGCTCGCCGCCATTGCTCCCACCGACCAGCACTATCGCGAAGCGCCCAATAACATCGAGGCGGAACAGGCTCTGCTCGGTGCCATCCTCGTCAATAACGATGCCTATTACCGCGTCTCCGACTTCCTGAAGCCGATTCATCTTTATGAGCCTCTGCACCGAAAGATCTTCGAAGTTGCAGGCGACATCATCCGCATGGGCAAGACGGCGCATCCGGTGACCGTCAAGAGCTTCCTGCCGGCGGACGAGAAGGTCGGCGACATGACGGTTGCGCAATATCTCGCCCGCCTCGCCGTCGAAGCCGTGTCGATCATCAATGCGGAAGACTACGGCCGCGCCATCTATGATCTGGCGCTGCGCCGCGCGCTGATCACCATCGGCGAGGATATGGTCAATATCGCCTATGACGCGCCGCTCGACATGCCGCCGCAGACACAGATCGAGGATACGGAGCGCCGGCTGTTCGAGCTTGCGGAAAACGGCCGCTACGACGGCGGTTTCCAGTCGTTCAACGATGCCGTGGCGCTTGCGATCGACATGGCAGCCGTGGCCAAGGAGCGCGATGGCGGCCTCTCGGGCATCTCCACCGGCATTCATTCGCTGGACAGCAAGATGGGCGGCCTACAGCGCTCCGACTTGATCATCCTTGCCGGTCGTCCCGGCATGGGCAAGACATCGCTTGCCACCAATATCGCCTATAACATCGCCGCGGCCTTCGAAGGCGAAGTGCAGGCAGACGGTTCGACCAAGGCGAAGAACGGCGGCGTCGTCGGCTTCTACTCGCTGGAAATGTCGTCGGAACAGCTCGCCACCCGTATCATCTCCGAGCAGACGGAAGTTTCCTCGTCGAAGATCCGCCGCGGCGACATCAACGATGCCGATTTCGAAAAGCTGGTGGCCTGCTCGATGATGATGCAGAAAGTGCCGCTCTATATCGACCAGACCGGCGGCATCTCCATCGCCCAGCTTTCCGCGCGTGCACGACGCCTGAAACGCCAGCGCGGTCTCGACGTTCTGGTGGTCGACTACGTGCAGCTTATGACCGGCTCGGGAAAGTCGAACGAGAATCGCGTACAGGAAATCACCCAGATCACCACCGGCTTGAAGGCGCTCGGCAAAGAATTGAACGTGCCGATCATCGCGCTCTCCCAGCTCTCGCGTGCGGTCGAAAGCCGCGACGACAAGCGGCCTCAGCTCTCCGACCTTCGTGAATCCGGCTCGATCGAGCAGGACGCTGACGTGGTACTCTTCGTGTTCCGTGAGGAATATTACGTGAAGAACCAGGAGCCGCGCGATCCGAACGATCCGAAATATGGGGAATGGGAAGCCCTGTTCGACCGCGTGAAGGGTACGGCCGACGTCATTATCGCCAAGCAGCGTCACGGGCCGACGGGCACGGTGAAGCTCGCCTTTCAGTCGGAATTCACCCGCTTTGCCGATCTCGCCGATTCCTCGTTCATCCAATATGAGGAACATTGACGGAGGCACTTGGCGGCGCATGGACCCAACCTATGGCAAACGCCATCGGACGGCATCTTTCGGCCTCAAAGTGGCCGATGGCCGCAAGCGGCAATTTCGCAAAGGCTATGGATTTTCAAACGCATCTGCGAAGCGTAGCTCTCCCCTCGGAGCAGGGCCGAAAAAGACGATCCTCTGAACGAAGCGAGGCTCCACGTCCTTATAAGTGAGCTGCCCATCGCTTTCGAAGCCAAAACGGCTGTAGATTTTCGGATTGCCGATGAGCGCTACTCCGGCTGCGCCGCGTTGCTTGAGGGCATCAATCCCCTTGGCGACGAGGGACTTGCCGATACCCGCTCGCTGGCGGTCCGGCTCTACCGCAATAGGCCCAAGTCCAAACCAGCCACCGTGGACAGCATTGATTGTGACCGGAGAGAAAGCAACATGTCCGATGATTGCGCCATTTTCCTCCGCGACCAACGACACTTCAAGGTCGCCGGCCTGTCGAAGCCGGCGTATGATCGGCGCTTCGCTGCCATCGCTGAAGGCCATGGGCTTGAAGGCTCTTACCGTAAGGTCGTTGATTTCCGGCGCGTCTGACGGCTCTTCGTCGCGAATAATTATCATCTTGCAACCACTCGTTAGAGATCACACATGCACATTACGCATTTTCGTATAGGCGGATTTTCGTAGAGCTCGCAATGTCCGCCATCGGCGCGAAACCGCTGCCAAAAATGTAGTGGCAGCTTCTTCCCAATTCCGCATATGTGCGCCGCAGCACTTTTTCTTTTCATCGATGATCATTATCCTGGCCACAACCAAATCACCCCCGGCCACCTCGTTGTTCAGGCAGCTCCATGACAGATACTTTCAATGACGATGATGCTTTTGCTTCTGCCGGTCTGCGGCTGACAGTCGATCTCGGCGCGCTCGTCGAAAACTGGCGCGACCTGGCCCGTCGCTCCGGCAAGGCCCGCACGTCGGCCGTCGTCAAGGCCGATGCCTACGGGCTGGGGATCGAGGATGTCGGCGAAACGCTTTACGCTGCCGGCGCGCGCGACTTCTTCGTCGCTACCGCGGATGAAGGCGCAACCTTGCGGCTCTATGCGCCCGAGGCGCGCATCTTCGTCCTGAGCGGTATTTGGCCCGGCATGGAGCGCCGGTTCTTCGAAAACGATCTCGTGCCCGTCATCGCTTCGGAAGAACAACTGACCTTCTGGATGGCTGTGCTATCGGAATATGGCGATTATCCCTGCGCGCTGCAGGTCGATACGGGCTTCAACCGACTCGGCCTGCCTATGGATGATGCGATCGCGCTTGCCGATGACGTCTCCCGTCCGGCAAGCTTCTCGCCCGTTCTCGTCATGAGCCACCTCGCCTGCGGTGATGATCCCGCCAATGCGATGAACAAGCAGCAACTCGAGGCTTTCCGCAAGGTCAGCACGGCCTTCGAGGGCATCGAAGCGAGCCTTGCCAATTCAGCCGGCATCTTTCTCGGACAGGACTATCATTTCGATCTGACCCGTCCCGGGATCGCGACTTATGGCGGCGAGGCGGTTCCCGGCATGGCCAATCCGATGCGGCCGGTTGCAACGGCGGAAGCGCGGATCATCCAGACGCGCTCGGTCAAGGCAGGCGAAACCGTCGGCTATGGCCGCGCATTACAATTGACCCGAGACAGCCGGCTGGCGGTCGTATCGGCCGGCTATGCCGATGGCTATATGCGCAGTCAGTCGAGCGGCGGCGTGCCGCTGCGCCAAACCGGTATCACCGGCGGTCACGGCTTCATTGCCGGTCACAAGGTGCCTGTTGCCGGCCGCATCACCATGGACCTCACCATTTTCGACGTCACCGACCTGCCTGACAACCTTGTCCGTGCCGGCGACTATATCGAGCTTTTCGGCAATAACGTCTCCGTCGACGAGGCGGCAAGGTCGGCCGGAACGATCGGCTACGAGATGCTGACGAGCATGGGACTGCGGCACGAACGCCGGTATATCTCGGAAGAGACCGAAGAATAGCCCCCGGCTTCCGGCAGGAAGTCGCAGCGCCATTCCTCGAACTGTTTCAGCGATCCATGATCGCCAGCCGGACGCCGAGGGCGACGAACAGCGAGCCGAGACCGCGATCAAGCCACAGGCCGAAGCTGCGATTGCGTCGGAGAACTTCGCTCAGGCGGCCGCCGAGCAGAATGAGCGGCGGCTCGATGAAGGCGGCGACAACGATGATCAGGCTGCCATGCAGTAGCAGCTGCGCCCAGACCGGGCCGGCGCCTTCGACAACGAATTGCGGCAGGAACGCTAGAAAAAAGATCGCGACCTTCGGGTTGAGTAGCGAGACCATGATGCCTTGCCGATAGATGCGGCCAAAGGACAGGGTCTTGCGAGCCTCCTTGATCCATGCCCCCTCGCCCTTCGAGCGCAGCGCCTGGATGCCGAGCCAGATCAGATAGGCCGCACCGACCCATTTGACCGTCGAGAAGGCCAGCGCGGAAGCGGCGAGGATCGCCGACAGGCCGGCAGCCGCCATCAGCACATGCAGACAGGCGCCGCTCCAGATGCCGAACAGCGCCGCAAAGCCGGAGCGCATGCCGCTTCTGATCGTATGGCCGAGAATGAAGGCGATGTCCGGCCCGGGCGACAGATTAAGAAGGATTGCAGCGGTCAGAAACCCGATCCAATGGGCAAACGAATAGTCGAACATCAGTCATCATCCATAAAAACCCGGCATAAGAGCTGCCACGATCACCGCTGATACGGAAATCATTAGTTTTGATGTCTAGTGAAAGACATTATCTGACAGCCGATCGCGATTCGCTGCGAAGAGCGAAGCATTTGAACTTGAGAACAGCATCCGATGGCTAAGGCCCGTACACAATTCATCTGCCAGAACTGCGGCACGGTCCACAATCGCTGGGCCGGCAAGTGCGACAGTTGCGGCGCATGGAACACCATCGTTGAGGAAGATCCGATGGGCGGGATCGGCGGCGGACCGGCAAAGACGCCGCGCAAGGGCAAGCCGGTGACGCTGACAACGCTGTCAGGCGAGATCGAGGAAGCGCCGCGCATCCATACCGGCATATCCGAACTTGACCGCGCGACGGGCGGCGGCTTCGTGCGCGGCTCGGCCGTCCTTGTCGGCGGCGATCCCGGCATCGGCAAGTCGACGCTGCTGATGCAGGCTGCGGCCGCACTCGCTCGGCAAGGACACAAGATCGTCTATGTCTCCGGTGAAGAGGCCGTGGCGCAAGTTCGCCTGCGTGCCCAGAGGCTGAAGGCGGCCGACACAGAAGTACTGCTCGCAGCCGAAACCAATGTCGAGGATATCCTCGCAACGCTCGCCGAAGGCAAGCGGCCGGATCTGGTCATCATCGATTCCATCCAGACGCTCTGGAGCGAGCTTGCCGAATCCGCGCCCGGGACGGTCACACAGGTGCGCACCGGCGTTCAGGCGATGATCCGTTTCGCCAAGCAGACCGGCACGGCGATGGTGCTGGTCGGTCATGTCACCAAGGACGGCCAGATCGCCGGACCGCGCGTCGTCGAGCACATGGTCGATGCTGTCCTTTATTTCGAAGGCGACCGCAGCCATCATTACCGTATCCTGCGCACGGTGAAGAACCGCTTCGGTCCGACCGACGAGATCGGCGTCTTCGAAATGTCCGACGCCGGCCTGCGCGATGTGCCCAATCCATCCGAGCTCTTCCTTGGAGAGCGCAACGAAAAATCGCCGGGAGCGGCTGTCTTTGCCGGCATCGAGGGCACGCGCCCGGTGCTGGTCGAAGTGCAGGCGCTGGTCGCACCGACATCGCTCGGTACGCCGCGCCGCGCCATCGTCGGCTGGGATTCGGCCCGCCTGTCGATGATTCTTGCCGTACTGGAAGCACATTGCGGTGTGCGCCTCGGCCAGCACGATGTTTACCTCAATATCGCCGGTGGCTACCGCATTTCCGAGCCGGCCGCGGACCTTGCCGTCGCTTCTGCACTGGTTTCCTCCTTGGCCGGTCTTGCCCTGCCCGCAGATTGCGTCTATTTCGGCGAAGTCAGCCTGTCGGGCGCCGTCCGGCCGGTTGCGCACACCGCCCAGCGCCTCAAGGAAGCCGAGAAGCTGGGTTTTTCCGCGGCCGTTCTGCCTGCCGCTTCCGCCGACCTGCCGAAGGTCAACGGTGGACGCTGGAGTGAGATCGACAGCCTGCCGGATCTGGTGGCGCGCATTGCCGGATCGAAGGGTGCGCTCAAGCGCGCGGAAGACGAAGACTGAGCCTTACTTCAGCCGTTCTTGGCGAAGAAGAGGCTCATGATTGAGGCCGATGCCGACCATGAGGTCTGGCAAGTCTTGAAGTGGATTATAAATGCCCATTACGATTTTCGACGGTATTGTTATCGGCGTTCTTCTCTTCTCCGCCGTTCTGGCCATGGTTCGCGGTTTTTCGCGCGAAATTCTCTCGATCGTCAGCTGGGGCGGCTCCGCAGTCGCCGCTTACTATCTTTATCCGCTGCTCGTTCCCTATGCCCTGCAATACAAGGCCGACACCAAGATCGCCACGATCGCGTCCGCCGCCGTCATCTTCCTGCTGGCGCTCATCATCATTTCCTTCATCACCATCCGGATTGCCGATTTCATCATCGACAGCCGCATCGGTGCGCTCGACCGCACGCTCGGCTTCCTCTTCGGCGCGGCTCGCGGCCTGCTCCTGATGGTCGTCGTGGTCGCCTTCTGGAACTGGCTGGTGGCACCGGCCGCCCGTCCGGACTGGGTCAACAACGCCAAGTCGAAGCCGTTCCTCGATTCGATGGTCGAGAAGCTGACCGCTGCGCTTCCACAAGACATTCAGGCACGGTTGCCGGCAGAGATCCTCAACAAGATCGCGCCGAACCAGCAACAACAGCAGCAGCAGGGAAGTGGCGACAACGCGACGCCGAACGATACCGCGCCCTCGGATGACGCGCCCGCGCCGCAGACAAACAATTAACGGTGCGTTTACAGGCTTGACCTGCCGCCCGAGAATCGCCATTTGAGCGGCGTGATAATAGAAGATCCGGCCCGATATTTTTTCCGGCTGGATTTTGAGCTATTTTAATGGTCACTCGTGACGCCGCCCCGATCCGCCCACGTTGAGAGCAAAGGCCCGCAGCCATGAACCATTCCGTTTCCTTCGAGGACGATATCGACGGCGACACGCTGCATGAAGAATGCGGCGTCTTCGGCATCCTGGGACACCCGGATGCGGCAACGCTGACGGCGCTCGGTCTGCACGCCCTGCAGCATCGCGGTCAGGAAGCGGCCGGCATCGTCTCCTTCGATGGTCAGCGCTTTCATTCGGAGCGGCGGATGGGCCTGGTCGGCGACCACTACACCGACCCCGCGACGCTTGCTCGCCTGCCCGGCGACCGTTCGATCGGCCATGTGCGCTATTCGACCACGGGCGAAACGATCCTGCGCAACGTCCAGCCGCTGTTTGCTGAGCTGGAAGTCGGCGGCATCGCGATTGCCCATAACGGCAATTTCACCAACGGCCTGACCATGCGCCGGCAGCTGATCGCCGACGGCGCCATCTGTCAGTCGACTTCGGATACCGAAGTCGTGCTGCATCTCATCGCCCGCTCCAAGCATCCCTCCTCCTCAGATCGTTTCATCGATGCCATCAGGCAGATGGAAGGCGGCTATTCCATGCTTGCCATGACGCGCACGAAGCTGATCGCCGCCCGCGACCCGATCGGCATCCGGCCGCTGGTCATGGGTGAGCTCGACGGCAAACCGATCTTCTGCTCGGAAACCTGTGCCCTCGACATCATCGGCGCGAAATACGTCCGCGATGTCGAAAACGGCGAAGTCATCATCTGCGAGATCCAGCCCGACGGCTCGATCACCATTGACGCCCGCAAGCCGGAAGTTTCACAGCCCGAGCGCCTCTGCCTGTTCGAATATGTCTATTTCGCCCGTCCCGATTCCGTGGTTGGCGGCCGCAACGTCTATGTCGCTCGCAAGAACATGGGGATCAATCTCGCCAAGGAAGCGCCCGTCGCGGCCGATGTGGTCGTGCCGGTGCCGGACGGCGGTACGCCTGCTGCCATCGGCTATGCCCAGGCAAGCGGCATTCCCTTCGAGCTCGGCATCATCCGCAACCATTATGTCGGCCGCACTTTCATCGAGCCGACGCAGCAGATCCGCGCCTTCGGCGTGAAACTGAAGCATTCCGCCAACCGCGCCATCATCGAGGGCAAGCGCGTCGTGCTGGTCGACGATTCCATCGTGCGCGGCACGACCTCCGTCAAGATCGTGCAGATGATCCGCGATGCCGGCGCCAGCGAAGTGCATATCCGCGTCGCCAGCCCGATGATCTTCCATCCGGACTTCTACGGCATCGACACGCCGGACGCCGACAAGCTGCTTGCCAACCAGTATAGCAGCCTGCAGGCCATGTGCGATTATATCGGCGCGGACTCGCTGGAGTTCCTCTCGATCGACGGGCTGTACCGGGCAGTCGGCGGCGAGCCGCGTAACAATGCGCAGCCGCAGTTTACCGACCATTACTTCACCGGCGATTATCCGACGCGCCTGCTCGACAAGGAAAGCACCAGCAACGTGCGCAAGCTTTCCGTTCTCGCCAGCAACGGTTGACCTTATAAACGGTTGACCCCAGAAAGGGTAGTGGGGCGTCCTGCTCCTCTCCCTTCGCAACATATCCGGATCAAGGCAGCATGAGCGTCAATCTCAAGGACAAGATCGCCCTCGTCACCGGCGCATCGCGCGGTATCGGCTATTTCACGGCGCTGGAACTGGCCAAGGCCGGCGCGCACGTGATCGCCTGCGCCCGCACGGTCGGCGGACTTGAGGAGCTTGATGATGCCATCAAGGCGGCCGGCGGTTCCGCGACCCTCGTGCCCTTCGATCTTGCCGACATGAATGCCATCGATGCGCTCGGCGCTTCGATCTTCGAACGCTGGGGCAAGCTCGATATTCTCGTTGCCAATGCCGGTGTTCTCGGCGTGATCTCGCCGATCGGCCATGTCGAGGCCAAGGTCTTCGAAAAGGTGATGACCATCAACGTGACAGCCACCTGGCGATTGATCCGTTCCGTCGAGCCGCTGCTGATGCGCGCCGAGGCGGGCCGTGCCGTAATCCTGTCTTCGGCGGCCGCCCATCGCTGCCGGCCCTTCTGGGGTCCTTATTCCGCCTCCAAGGCCGCCGTCGAGGCGCTGGCCCGCACCTGGGCAGGCGAAGCGCAAAACACGCCGCTGCGCGTCACCAGCGTCGATCCGGGCGCGACCCGCACCGCCATGCGCGCTCAGGCGATGCCCGGCGAAGATCCGGATACGCTGCCGCATCCCCGCGACGTCGCCCAGGCGATCCTGCCGCTTGTCGGCCCCGATGTCACCGAAACCGGTAAGCTTTTCGTCGTGCGCGAGAACAAGCTCGTCAACTACCGGATGCCGGAATAAAAAACAGCCCTTCCCCATACGGGAGGGGCGCTCTCCCCACTTGACCAAATTCCTCCGGCGCGCGATAAAGCCGCCCATGAAAACGGTTATCTGCATTATCTGCCGGAAGATTATTCGCTAGCGTTTCGCTGGCCTGGCCGTTTTCGTCTCCCAAAATCCAAGATGACAAACGTCCGGCCCGCCGGTGACGGTATTTTTTTCGGATTTATGCCTTTGGGAGAGTGACATGGCCGCCGAGCCGCAACTGAAGTTCTACAACACGCTGACGCGCGAAAAGGTCGATTTCCAGCCGATCGACCGCAATAACGTCCGCATGTATGTCTGCGGCCCGACGGTCTATGATTTCGCCCATATCGGCAATGCCCGCCCGGCCATCGTCTTCGACGTGCTGTTCCGGCTGCTGCGCAAGACCTATGGCGAGAGCCACGTCACCTATGTCCGCAACATCACCGACGTCGACGATAAGATCAATGCACGTGCGCTCCGCGACCATCCCGGCCTCGCGCTTAACGAGGCAATCCGGCTGGTGACGGAGAAGACCGAGCAGCAATATCGCGAGGACACAACGGCGCTCGGCTGCCTGGAGCCGACGGTGCAGCCGCGGGCGACGGACAATATCGCGCAGATGATCGCCATCATCGAGACGCTGATCGCCAAGGGCCATGCCTACCGCGCTGCCGGCGAAGTGCTGTTCGACACCAAATCGATGGCCGATTACGGCCAGCTTTCGAAGCGCAATCTCGACGAGCAGCAGGCCGGCGCCCGCGTCGCCGTCGACGAGCACAAGAAGAGCCCCGGCGATTTCGTGCTCTGGAAGCTGTCGGATGAGAACGAGCCCGGCTGGGAAAGCCCCTGGGGCCGCGGCCGTCCGGGCTGGCATATCGAATGCTCGGCCATGAGCGGGCGCTATCTCGGCGATGTCTTCGACATTCATGGTGGCGGGCTCGACCTGATCTTCCCGCATCACGAAAACGAGATCGCCCAGTCGCGCTGCGCGCATGGCACGCATGCGATGGCGAATGTCTGGATGCACAACGGCTTCGTGCAGGTCGAAGGCCGCAAGATGTCGAAATCGGAAGGCAATTTCGTCACCATCCACGAGCTGTTGCAGACGGACAAGCTCGGTGGCCGGACTTGGCCGGGCGAGGTCCTCAGGCTTGCCATGCTGATGACGCATTACCGCGAGCCGATCGACTTCTCCGTCAAGCGTCTCGATGAGGCAGAAAGACTGATCGCCAAATGGCCGGCGGCAGACGTCAGCGATGCCGCGCCGGATCAGACGGTTCTTGCCGCTCTCGGCGATGATCTGAACACCGTTGCCGCTATCCAGGCGCTGCACGCCCTGGCGCAAGCCGCCAATGCCGACGCCAGCCTCCTGCCGGTCTTTGCGGCCAGCGCCGATCTTCTCGGCCTGCTGCCGAAGAAGGCGGAGATCGACGAAGCTGCCGTCGCGGAAATCGATGCCAAGGTGCGCCAGCGCCTCGAGCTGCTGAAAGCCAAGAACTTCGCCGAGGCCGACAAGCTTCGCGAGGAGCTGACGGCAAGAGGTATCCAGCTCAAGGACGGCAAGGATGCGGCGACAGGTGAGCGGATCACGACTTGGGAGATCAAGCGGTGAGCAAGGCCTACACCGGCGGCTGTCAGTGCGGCGCGGTTCGCTTTCGGGTGCGAGGCGAACTGAAGGATGCGTCGATCTGTCATTGCCGGATGTGCCAAAAGGCTTTCGGCGCCTATTATGCGCCGCTGGTTTCGACGCGCGGTGCCGAGCTCGCATGGACGCGCGGAGAGCGCAAGGTGTTCCAATCGTCGAACTATGTGAAACGCGGTTTCTGCGGCGATTGCGGTACGCCGCTGACCTATGAGGCGCCGGATGGCATTGCGGTCGCGGCCGGCGCCTTCGACGATCCATCGCAACTGCCGCCTGTCGTGCAATACGGCACCGAAGCCAAGATCGGCTTCATCGACCGGCTGCATCTGCTGCCGGGACACCGGACAGAGGAAGATGCCGAGCAGGCGCCCTTCGTGCTGGAGATCGTATCCTATCAGCATCCCGATCACGATACGGCGACATGGCCACCGGAGCGCGGCAAATGACGATGACGGCGGGACACAGCGGTGGATGCCAATGCGGCGCGGTTCGTTATCGCACTGCCGGCGCACTCGGCTATCCGCATCTTTGTCATTGCCGCATGTGCCAGAAAGCGTCTGGCAATTACGCCCTGCCATTGGGTAGTGCCAAACGTGCCGATTTCGAGCTGACGCGTGGCGAAGCTACATGGTTTCATTCGTCGGATCTTGTGCGCCGCGGCTTTTGCGGCACCTGCGGTACGCCCTTGTTCTATGATGTGCCCGGCACGGATTCCATCAATGTGACACTTGGTTCACTGGATGAGCCGGCGCTGATCCAACCCGTCGCGCAATCGAACCGTGCGGCAAAGATGCCCTGGTTCCATGTGCTCGATACGCTGCCGATGGAACCGGATGAGGATAGCTCGGATCGTGCGATATCGATCAAGCTCTCCAATCATCAACATCCCGACTACGATACCCAAAGCTGGCCAGAGGAGAAGAGCCATGAGTGAAGCCACCAGAAGCGGAGGATGCCAATGCGGCGCGGTGCGGTTTCGCATCCGCGGCGAGCTTGGCCGCCCGTCGATCTGCCATTGCCGCATGTGCCAGAAGCAGTTCGGCAATTTCTTCTCCGCCCTGGTGACGGCACCGAGCGATGGTCTTGAATGGACGCGCGGCGAGCCGACTTACTTCCAGTCCTCCGTCAACATCGAACGCGGCTTCTGCAAAAACTGCGGCACGCCGATGACCTACCGCCATCCGGGCGGCCTGGAAATCGCCATCGGTGTCTTCGACGAGCGCGACGATCTCGCTCCGCAGATCCAGGTCAACCATGCCTACCGCCTGCCCTGGGTGGAGACGATCTTCGAAAAGCCTGTCCATCAGGATCCGGACTTCTATTCGCGGCAGGAGCAGATCATTTCCTTCCAGCATCCCGATCACGACACGGATGTCTGGCCGGCGGAAGGGCTGAAAATATGACCGAGGTGCTGCGGACGTTCTATCCGGAGATAGAACCCTATGCTTCCGGCCGTCTCGATGTCGGCGACGGTCATGTGATCTATTGGGAACGCGTGGGAACGCCGGGTGCCAAGCCCGCCGTCTTCCTGCATGGCGGCCCGGGCGGCGGTATCTCGCCGAGCCATCGCCGCGTGTTCGATCCGGCGCTTTATGACGTCACACTGTTCGACCAGCGCGGCTGTGGGCGATCGACGCCGCATGCCGGCCTGGAAGCCAACACCACCTGGCACCTGGTTGCCGATATCGAACGGCTGCGCGAAATGGCCGGCGTCGAAAAATGGCTGGTTTTCGGCGGCTCCTGGGGCTCGACGCTGGCGCTCGCCTATTCCGAAACGCATCCGCAGCGGGTTTCCGAGCTGGTCGTGCGTGGCATCTACACCCTGACGAAGGCCGAGCTCGACTGGTATTATCAGTTCGGCGTCTCAGAGATGTTCCCCGACAAATGGGAGCGTTTCATCGCCCCTATCCCGCAGGAAGAGCGCCATGAGATGATGGCCGCCTATCATCGGCTGCTGACACATCCGGAGAAGGCCGCGCGTCTGGAAGCTGCCAAGGCATGGTCGATCTGGGAAGGTGAAACGATCACGCTGCTGCCGGAGCCCACCGTCAGCGCCCAGTTCGAGGATGCGGAATATGCGCACGCCTTTGCCCGCATCGAGAACCATTTCTTCGTCAATGCCGGCTGGCTTGAGGAAGGTCAGCTGCTGCGGGACGCCCACAAGCTGAAGGACATTCCAGGCGTCATCGTCCATGGCCGCTATGACATGCCGTGCCCGGCAAGATATGCCTGGGCGCTGCACAAGGCCTGGCCGAAAGCGGAATTCCATCTGATCGAGGGCGCGGGCCATGCCTCGTCGGAGCCTGGCATTCTCGATCAGCTCATCCGCGCGACAGACAAGTTTGCTGGGAAGATTTGATCTCAGTAAGCCCCTCACCCCAGCCCTCTCCCCGTTAACGGGGAGAGGGAGCGACTGAGCAAGAAAAACCGGTTCGCCGGAGGAAACAGTATGACACGCGAAAAAATCTATCTCTTCGACACGACGCTCCGCGACGGCCAGCAGACGCCCGGCATCGATTTCTCGGTCGAGGACAAGATTGCCATTGCGACCATGCTGGATGAATTCGGCCTGGATTACGTCGAAGGCGGTTATCCCGGCGCCAATCCGACCGATACGGCATTCTTCAACGAGAAACGCACAAGTTCGGCCTCCTTCGTCGCCTTCGGCATGACGAAGCGCGCCGGCGTCTCCGCCTCCAACGATCCCGGCCTTGCCAGCCTCCTGCAGGCGAAGTCCGACGCGATCTGTTTCGTCGCCAAGAGCTGGGACTATCACGTTAAGGTGGCGCTCGGTTGCACCAACGAAGAGAACCTCGAAAGCATCGCCGAAAGCGTCAAGGCGGCCGTCAGTGCCGGCAAGGAAGCCCTGGTCGATTGCGAGCACTTCTTCGACGGTTACAAGGCCAACCCGACCTATGCGCTGGCCTGCGCCAAGACGGCCTATGACGCGGGCGCCCGTTGGGTCGTGCTCTGCGACACCAATGGCGGCACGCAGCCGCCGGAGGTACGCGCCATCGTCGAAGCCGTCATCGCCTGCGGCGTCCCGGGACACTGTCTTGGCATCCATGCGCACAACGACACCGGTCAGGCGGTTGCCAATTCGCTGGCCGCGGTCGAGGCCGGCGTCCGGCAGATCCAGGGCACGCTGAACGGCATCGGCGAGCGCTGCGGCAATGCCAACCTGATCACGTTAATCCCGACGCTGGCGCTGAAAAGAGCCTATAGCGAACGTTTCGAGACAACGATCGACGCCGAGCGGCTGGTGGGCTTGACCGGCCTTTCGCACGCTTTCGACGAGTTGCTGAACCGCTCGCCCGACCATCAGGCGCCCTATGTCGGCGCCTCGGCCTTCGCGACGAAAGCGGGCATCCATGCCTCGGCGCTTCTGAAGGATCCTCGCACCTACGAACACGTGCCGCCGGAAAGCGTCGGCAATTTCCGCAAGGTGATGGTCTCCGACCAGGGCGGCAAGTCGAATTTCATCAATGCCCTGAAGCGACGCGGCATCGAGGTGGGCAAGGATGATCCCAAGCTCGACCAGCTGATCCAGATCGTCAAGGAACGTGAAGCGACAGGCTATGCTTACGAAGGTGCCGATGCGAGCTTCGAACTGCTCGCACGCCGCACGCTTGGCACCATCCCGGAATTCTTCGCGATCGACGGTTTCCGCGTCATGGTCGAGCGCCGCTTCGATTCCCACGGCCGGGTGAAGATCGTCTCGGAAGCCGTGGTCAAGATCATCATCGACGGCGAGACCATCATGTCGGTTGCCGAAGGCGACGGCCCGGTCAACGCGCTCGACCTGGCGCTGCGCAAGAATTTCGGCAAATACCAGCACGAGATCGACGATCTGGAACTGGCCGACTTCAAGGTGCGTATCCTCAATGGCGGCACGGAAGCCATAACCCGCGTCCTCATCGAATCCACCGATAGCGACGGCGTGCGCTGGTGGACCGTCGGCGTTTCGGAAAACATCATCGACGCATCGTTCCAGGCGCTGATGGATTCCGTCATCTACAAATTGATGAAGAACCGGCACATGGCGGGCAGAATCGCGGCGGAGTGATCCGCCGCCCATCAAAAAGCTTGACGATGCCGTCAAGGAAATGAATTAGCCACGCGTCACGCATTGGAGTAATCCCGTCTCAAATAACAGGGAATGACGGGAAAATTCATGGCCACCGATGCGGTGAAACCGGAAATCAAGAACAACGATGCTGTCCGGGGCTTCGGCTTCGCGATGACTGCCTATCTCTTCTGGGGCATTCTGCCGCTCTATATGAAGGCGCTGGCGCACATCCCGGCTTTCGAGGTCATCGCTCACCGTATCGTCTGGTCGGTTCCCGTCGCAGGTATCGTGTTGGTGGCACTTGGACGCCTGGGTGACGTAAAGGCGGCGTTTCGCAACCCGCGGACAATCGCCATGGCGTCGCTGACGGCAGCGCTCGTCACCATCAACTGGGGAACCTATGTCTGGGCCATCGGCGCCGGCCATTCGCTCGATGCAGCCCTTGGCTATTTCATCAATCCGCTGTTCAGCATCGCGCTCGGCGCCATCCTGCTCAAGGAAAAGCTCGCGCCAACGCAGATTGTCGCGATCTGCCTTGCAGCCGCCGCAGTCATTATCCTGACCGTCAAGGCCGGCACCCTGCCCTGGGTCGCGTTGTCTCTGACCTTCTCCTGGGGCTTCTATGCCTTTTTCCGCAAGACCCTGCCTGTTGGAGCCAATCAGGGGTTCTTCATCGAGGTGCTGCTGCTCTGCATTCCGGCAGCACTTTACATCCTCTATCTGGAAGCGCGCGGCGAAGGTCATTTCTACCAGACCGGTCTTTCGGACACCGCACTTCTGCTCGGCTGCGGGCTTGTGACGGCGCTGCCGCTGATGATCTTCGCCAACGGTGCGAAGCTTCTGAGGATGTCGACCATCGGCATCATGCAGTATATCGTGCCGACGATGGTCTTCCTGATCGCCGTCTTCCTGTTCAGGGAGCCGTTCGGAACCACCCAGCTGATCGCGTTCTCGCTGATCTGGGCCGGTCTCGTGCTTTACACCTGGTCTATGCTGCGTCAAAGCAGAGGGCGCTAACGGCGCGATATGGTTAGCAAATCGCTAATTGGGGCAGTTGAGCTTTCACAGAAGCCGTGAACTGCCCCAACTCATCATCATCACGCAAGTCCAGACAGAAAACCGCTGCGCAATTTCCCGGAACAGCTTTTAGAGCTTGGAAATGACGGCCTCTTCTCCGCCGCGGTCGCCGCGTGTCTCTGCGGCATGTTTGCGGATGGCCGGAATGATGTCGGCCACCTTGTCGATGACGAGCGGCTGGACGCGATGGGTCGTATGGACAAAACCCTCTTCCGTCATATGGCGGATGAGTTCCATCATCGGGTCCCAGAAGCCATTGATATTGGCGAAGACCATCGGCTTTTCGTGACGGCCGAGCTGACCCCAGGTCATGATCTCGACGATCTCTTCCAAAGTGCCGATGCCGCCGGGAAGCGCCACGAAAGCGTCGGCGCGCTCGAACATGCCGTGTTTGCGCGTATGCATGTCCGGCGTTATGATGAGTTCGTCGAGTTGACCGAGCGAATGGCGCGTCGCTTCCATATCGACGAGAAATTCCGGAATGATGCCGGTGACCTGACCGCCGTGCGACAGCACGCCGCTCGCGACAGCGCCCATGATGCCCTTCGTTCCGCCACCATAGATCAGGCGCAGGCCGTTTTCGGCAATGCTTTTGCCCAGTTCACGGCCGGCAGCCATGTGGGAGGGATCGCGCCCCGGCCGTGAGCCGCAATAAACACAAATGGATCGAATTGGCGTGGAATCGTCGGTCATGAATGCAAACAACTATGCTGCAGATGCTCAGTCAAGATTTTTCAAAGGAAAACTTGTGTCGGGACATGCGAAAATGGCTGAGAAAGCTTGTAAAAGCAGGCGAAATCGCTAGCAATTTCAGGAGTTGCGACGACTTCGCCGCGTGGAGATGAATGATGATGAAGAACCGTGCCGGTTGGCTGGCTCTGTTGGTGTTGATAGTGGCGACCCTGTTGATGGTCTTTTTTGTGATGCCGCGCATCAACGGTGACAAGACCCCGATCGGCGATGTCGTCAATCAAGCCGGCAACGCGGTGAAGAATACGATCGACCAAAACGCGCAGAAGGCCGGCGAGACCGCCGAGAACGCGACGAAGGCCACGCAGAATGCCGTATCGACCGCCGCCAGCACAGGAGACCTTGCCAAGAAGCTGACCGACCTGACGGGCGCGGCAACCGCTTCGCTGGCCGATTTGAAGGCACTCTTCAAGGACGGCAATGCACCGGCCCAAGATGTCTTCACAGCTGCGAAGACAAAGGCGATTACCGCGCTGCAATCCATCGTCGGTTTCGCTCTTCCCGAAGGGCTCGACGCAACGGCGACGGGACTTGTGAAGAAGGCACAGGACGGTGCGGGCAAGGCGCTCGCCATCATCCAATCTCTCCCCGACAACGCGACCGAAGCCAGTGCCGCGATCGACAAGGCTTTCGCAGCCTTGACCGGCCAACCGGCGCCTGAGACCAACGCTGCTGCCAATCCTCACGTACCATCATTCGACGTATTGCGCGTCGAGCCGGATGGCTCCACGGTTATCGCCGGCTCGGCCGAGCCGAATGCCAAGCTGGAGATCGTCGACGGCGAAAAGGTCGTCACGACGACCAATGTCGGCCCGAGCGGCGACTTTGCCGCCGTACTCGACAATCCGCTACCGCCTGGCGATCACGAACTGGTACTGCGCGCCACCGGCAAGGACGGCAAGCCCGTCAATTCCGAGGAAGTCGCCACCGTCTCCGTGCCGAAGGACAATTCCACCCAAGTTCTCGCGATGGTGTCGAAGCCAGGCACCGCAAGCCGCATCATTACGGCGCCTTCCGCCAAGCAGGGCCGCGTGACCTCCAGCGAACAGGATGCGTCGGCAGCCGATGCACAGGCCAAAGCAACGGATAAGCCGGCAGCCACGACAGATGCCAAGCCGCAACAGGATGGCACGAGGGTCGCATCCGCCAATCCCGAAGCGGGCACGGCAACGCCGCCAGCAGCGAAGGTGGAGGCGGAGCAAGACGTCATGGTCAATGCGGTGGAGATCGAAAACGACCACATCTTCGTCGCCGGCACCACGAAGCCGAATGCCAAGGTTCGCGCCTATGCCGATGACAAGCTCATCGGTGAGAACGTCGCGGGTGCGGACGGTCATTTCGTTGTAGATGGACCCATGCCTCTTGCCGTCGGCGATCACAAGATCCGCGTCGATGTGCTCGATGGAGCTGGCAAAGTCGTGGTGCGCACCAGCGTCAACTTCACGCGCCCCGAGGGCAATCAGGTGACGGTCGCGGCGCAGACGCCCGCCGCCAATGGTCAGACGCAAGCAACCACGGCAAACATGGTGCCGCTCGACGAGGGTGAGCTTGCCAAACTCAAGGAAGGCGCAGGCAAGGCTTTCGCGCTGCTCAAGGGGCTCTTTGCGGACGGCAAGCAACCGAATGCCGAACAGCTCGCAGCCGCCCGCTCCGGCACGGAAATCGCGCTGAAATCGCTCTCGGAATTCCGTCCGACCATCGCCGCCAGCGCCGTGCTCAAGAAGGCCGCAGCCGATGCCTCCAGCGCTGCCGCCAAGGCACTTGCTGCTCTCGTCGCCCTGCCGAAGGACCCGAAGTCAGTCGGTGCCGCCCTGCCCGGCCTGGAGCAGATGATCGCCGTCATCACCGTGCCCGCCGAGACGGCACCGGCGCAACCCAACGCAGAGGTCTCTTCCAGCGACAACGGCCCGAAGACGATCGAGCAGGCGCCGCTCTCGCAGGACGCCAATGCCGTCATCATCCGCCGCGGCGATACGCTGTGGCAGATCTCGCGCCGCATCTACGGCGCGGGCGTGCGCTATACGACGATCTATCTGGCCAACGAAGACAAGATCAACAATCCGGACCGGATCTTGCCGGGTCAGGTCTTCGGCCTGCCGAAAGACGCCCTTCCGAATGCCGAGGAGCTTCACCGCAAGCGGCTTTCGGGCGAGCATCTCTAGCGACGACTACCGTCCATCGCGAATATTGGCAGCGGCCAGGCTCTGATGAGCCTGGCCGCTGCTTTTATACGGCATAAAAATAGTATAAGCGTCGCCCGACCCCCATAGCCTTCGCTCAATGGCCATGTCTTGGCTGTGAAGGCTTGCCAGTCGGCTGTGCAAACGCTGCCACGCCCGGCTGCCCAATCATTCGCCGGAGACGGACATGGCAGGCCAGAAGAAAACCATATCGGCGGATTCCAGCAATCCATTGAACACGATCGTCAATCTCTGGCCCTATATGTGGCCGAGCGGGCGCATGGATCTGAAGATGCGGGTGGTCTGGGCGACCGTCTTCCTGCTGGTCTCGAAATTCTTCCTGCTGCTGGTCCCCTATTTCTTCAAATGGTCCGTCGACGCGCTGAACGGCAAGCTCGACATGCAGGGCATTCTGCCCGCTTTCATGGTCGGCGCCGTCGCCTTGATCATCGCCACCAACGCGACGCGCCTGATCCAGCTCGGCCTCAACCAGCTGCGCGACGCGCTGTTTGCAAGCGTCGGCCAGTATGCGGTGCGCCAGCTCGCCTACAGGACCTTCGTGCACATGCACGAGCTATCGCTGCGCTTCCATCTGGAGCGAAAGACCGGTGGCCTCTCGCGTATCATCGAGCGCGGCACGAAGGGTATCGAAACCATCGTCCGCTTCACGATCCTCAACACGTTCCCGACCTTCATCGAATTCCTGCTGACGGCCATCATCTTCTGGCGCGGCTACGGCTTTTCCTATCTCGCGGTGACCGCCGTCACGGTCTGGCTGTACATCTGGTTCACGGTGAAGGCGAGCGACTGGCGCATCTCCATCCGCCGGACGATGAACGACAGCGACACGGACGCCAATACGAAGGCGATCGATTCCCTTCTGAACTTTGAAACCGTCAAATATTTCGGCAATGAAGAGATGGAGGCCAAGCGCTTCGATCAGTCGATGGCGCGCTACGAGAAAGCTGCGACCGGCGTCTGGACATCGCTCGGATGGCTGAACTTCGGCCAGGGCGTGATTTTCGGGCTCGGCACGACCGTCATGATGGTCATGTCCGGCTGGTCCGTCCTCAACGGGCAGCATACGGTCGGCGATTTCGTCTTCATCAACGCCATGCTGCTGCAGCTTTCGGTGCCGCTGAACTTCATCGGCTTCGTCTATCGCGAAATACGCCAGGGCCTGACCGATATCGAGGAGATGTTCGACCTGCTCGAGGTTCAGCCCGAAGTAATCGATGCGCCAGATGCCAAGGAGCTCATCATCGGCAATGGTGCGATCTCGTTCAAGGACGTGCATTTCGCCTATGATCCGGCACGGCCGATCCTGAAGGGCATTTCCTTCGAAGTGCCCGCCGGCAAGACGGTCGCCGTGGTCGGACCCTCGGGTGCCGGCAAATCGACGCTGTCACGGCTGCTCTATCGCTTTTACGACGTACAGAGCGGCACGATCACCATCGACGACCAGGATCTTCGCACCGTCACGCAGAAAAGCCTCCGTAAGGTCATCGGCATGGTGCCGCAGGATACCGTGCTCTTCAACGACACTATCGCCTACAACATCCGCTATGGCCGGCCGGGCGCGAGCGAGGCGGAAGTAACCGGAGCGGCCGAGATCGCCCAGATCGGCGAATTCATCCGTCTTCTGCCCGAAGGTTTCGAGACCAAGGTCGGCGAACGCGGCCTCAAATTGTCGGGCGGCGAGAAGCAGCGCGTGGCGATCGCCCGCACCGTTCTCAAATCGCCGCCGGTTCTGATCCTCGACGAGGCGACCTCGGCGCTCGATACGACGACCGAGCGCGAAATACAGGCCGCCCTCGACGTCGTCTCCAAGAACCGCACGACGCTTGTCATCGCGCATCGCCTGTCGACCGTCATCGGCGCAGATGAGATCATCGTGCTGAAAAGCGGCGTCATCGCCGAGCGCGGCACGCATGCCGAGCTTCTGGCACAGAACGGGCTTTACGCGTCCATGTGGAGCCGCCAGCGCGAGGCGACGCAGGCCGAGGAGCATCTGAAGCAGGTACGCGAGAACGACGATCTGGGCGTTGTCGACCGATTGGCGCCGGCAAGCTGAGAAAGCCTGCAGGAGCGCCGCGTTCCGTAACCCGCACAGGATCGGGGCGCCGCACTTATGCACCGATGGCTGTCACGAGGCTGAGATGACAGCTTGCTAGGTACGGCTCTCACATAAAGGGAGCCCCAAAATGCGTACTTTTGCCAAAGCTTTAAGCCTGTTGCTCGTCGTCGGCCTCGCCTCGCCGGTTTTTGCCGACGATGCCAAGCCTTTCTCCGATGCCAAGGAGATCAATCTCCTCGATCTGCTGCCGCCCCCGCCTGCCAATGATTCCGCACAGATGAAGGCAGAGCTCGGCGAAATCCTGACGATCCAGGTGACCCGCACGCCGGAAATGGCAGCTCGCGCAGTGGCCGATGCCGAAGAGAACGTCTGGCGCTTCTCCGACGTCATCGACAGCCCGAAATTCACCAAGGAAAACCTGCCGAAGTTCTCGGCCTTCTTCGACCGCGTCGTCGAAACCGAAGGCGCCGTCGTCGACCCAGCCAAGGATGTCTGGAAGCGTCCGCGCCCGCATCTCTACAGCGACCTCGTAAAGCCGATCGTGCCGCTCTCCAAGTCCGGCTCCTACCCGTCCGGCCACACCACGGTCGGCACGCTGATGGGTATCGTTCTCGCGAACATGGTGCCTGAGAAGCGCGCCGTCATCATGGCTCGCGCCTGGGAATACGGCCATAACCGCGTCGTCGGCGGCATCCACTACGCTTCCGACATCGAAGCCGGCCGCATTGCAGGCACCGTCATCGCCGAAACCATCATGACGCATGACGATTACAAGACCGAGTACGAAGGCGCCAAGGCTGAGCTGCGCGCCGCTCTCGGCCTTTGATTTCCGATCTCTGACAGATGTGGAAGCCGCCGGATGACCTTCGGCGGCTTTGTCTTTTCCTCCCCATCTCCCCAAGCCTTTCAGAAATTTGCACCTCACAGGACCCCTCTCAAGATACCCATCTGGTTTGCGGCTGGATGATTTCCGCGTATATGCGAGGGCAGCGCGACGAAGGAGGCTGAGCGATGGCAGATGGGATCATTCATGCGAAAACCGATCTCGCCCGGCGCATCGCCGAGGTGTCGATGTTGCAGGGCGAATTCGAACTCCGCTCGGGCCAGATCTCCAACCGGTATTTTGACAAGTACCGCTTTGAAGGCACGCCTTCACTACTGAAGCCGCTTGCGCGCGCGATGGCCGATCTCATCCCGGCCGAAACCGAAATCATTGCCGGCCTGGAATTGGGCGGCATCCCGCTTGTGACGGCAATCTCGCTGGAGACCGGCCTTCCTGCCGCGTTCGTCCGCAAGGAAGCAAAGACTTATGGGACCTGCCAGGCAATCGAGGGGCAAGACGTTTCCGGCCGCCGCGTAACCTTCATCGAGGATGTGATTTCGACGGGTGGTGCGGTACAAGATGCCTATCACCTGGCAATCGGCTCGCAGGCGCACATTCTCGCCGTCATCTGTGCGATCTGGCGTGGAGATGGCGTGCCCGCGATCCAAGGCCTTCCCCAGCTTTCCGTCTTGCCCGTTTTTACGAGAGCAGATCTGGAGAACGCCCTGTAGGCATCCGTATCGGCGGAGGATAGGATTGCGTTGGGGGCGAGCGTGCGAAAGCATTGCCCATGACAGAGTTTGCCTGTAGTCACGCTCGACTAGTAATCAGAGCAAGACCGCTTATCTTGTTCTCATTCTTTTGACTGGCATAATCTCGTTCGGAGAACCGGAGCTCGGTTCTTGGTGAGGTTGCCCTAACGGAGTAGGCCGTAGATGAGCTTGATGAACAGCGTACGCAACGTCATCGTTCCCGTACACAAGGAGGGCTATCCCTTCGTTGCAGGCTTCTTCGTCGCGTCGCTGGTGCTCGGTTGGATCTTCAAGCCGCTCTTCTGGATCGGTCTGATCCTGACGCTCTGGTGCGCCTATTTCTTCCGCGATCCCGAGCGCATGACGCCTCAGGACGATGATCTGGCGATATCGCCTGCCGACGGCAAGGTTTCGAGCGTGCAGATGGTGACGCCGCCGGCCGAGCTCAATCTCGGCAGCCAGCCGATGCTGCGGATCTCGGTCTTCATGAATGTCTTCGATTGCCATGTGAACCGTTCGCCGATGCGCGGCCGCATCACCAACGTCGCCTATCGCCAGGGCAGCTTCCTCAATGCCGAACTCGACAAGGCCAGCGAACAGAACGAGCGCAACGGCCTCGTGATTGAAACGAAGCATGGCGAGATCGGCGTGGTGCAGATTGCCGGCCTCGTCGCCCGCCGCATTCTTTGCTTCGTCCATCCGAACGAGCCGCTGGATGCGGGTGAACGCATCGGCCTCATCCGCTTCGGCTCGCGCCTCGATATCTTCCTGCCGGAAGGCGCCTCGCCGCGCGTTGCCGTCGGCCAGCGGGCGATCGCCGGCGAAACCGTCATTGCCGAATTCGGCTCGGCCAAGGGCGCAACCATCAGCCGCCGCAGCTGAACTTTAGGAACACGAGCGAGATGAAGACGCCTTTTCCGCCTTTCGAGCCGCATGGGCCCAACGACGAAGCGCGCGGGCCGCGTCTCCGGGAAATTCCGCTGCGGCTAATCGTGCCGAACATGATTACCGTGCTGGCGATCTGCTCGGGCCTGACGGGCATTCGCCTCGCTTTCGAAAGCCGCTACGAGCTCGCCGTTGCCGCCGTGCTGGTTGCAGCCTTCCTCGACGGCATCGACGGGCGCGTCGCGCGGCTGATGAAGGCCACCTCGAAGTTCGGCGCGCAGATGGATTCGCTCGCCGATATCGTCAACTTCGGCGTTGCCCCGGCGCTCGTCGTCTACGTCTTCCTGCTCGACCAGGCCCGCTCTCTCGGCTGGATCGCAGCGCTTATCTACACGATCGCCGCCGGCCTGCGGCTCGCCCGCTTCAACGTCATGGCCGAGCGCGAGCACAAGGCGTCCTGGCAATCGGAATATTTCGTCGGCGTGCCGGCGCCTGCCGGCGCAATGCTGGTGCTGCTGCCGGTCTATCTCGGCTTTCTCGGGTTGACGCCGGACCATACGTTCGCCTTGTGGGGGGCAGCCTATACGGTTCTCATCGGCTTTCTGCTGGTCAGCCGCCTGCCCGTCTGGTCCGGCAAATCGGAAGGCAACGGCGTAAGGCGCGACCTGGTGCTGCCGATCATGCTCGGCCTTGTCGTCTATGTCGCGCTGCTGATGAGCTATACGTGGCATGTCATGGTCGTGACCGTCGTCATCTATTTGCTGTCTCTGCCCTTCGGCGCGCGCTCTTGGGCGAAGAAATATGGCACCTACACAATCAACGGCCCCGCCGATCCCAATGTCGACGATTCCAACGACGATATCGGCCGGCATATCTAGGGCCGGCATATCAAACCGCTACGCAATGGCCCTCTGGTGGCACTGCCGCGCTGCAACCGCCAGTCTGTAAGTCTCCCTTATCAATCAGAGACATGACGATCGTTCATCGGCGCAACGGAAGGCCCTCTCGGCGCGATATTTCCGCAGATTCAAACATTGCGGCAGTGCGGATTCTACACGAGGTTTCGGCGCTAATCTCTCGAAATATGGTCGTTGTTTACAAAAGCTGATTGGAAAACGCCTTCGATTTGTCATGATTTACGACAAAAAGCACTACTCGACTGTGAATCGAAAAATGCTCCGGGGGAGCATGGTGAGGAGTGAAACATGACGCAGAAGAAAGACCAACCGGCACAACCGCAGGCAAAGATCGATCCCAGCAAGCATTATCGTCCGCTGGGCCTGAAAGCCGTTCTTGCAGCCCATCTGATGCTGAAGACAAAGCCTCTCAAGAAGAAGATCGCTTAAGAATATAGTTCTGTCCGCCGCCGACCAATACCGGCGGCAGCATTTCCGGTCACTGGCCGCCGAATGGCGGCCGCTCAGAGAAGGCTTAGCTGGCCATCTTCCGGATCCGCCTTCTTCGGCGGCTTCCTGACCGGATCGAGCGCTACAGGTGCCTGCACCTCCGGCCCCATATTGGCGACCTTGTTGACACGATCCGAAACCGGGATCGCCTCGAAAAAATCCTCCTGGACCGGCTTCATCAGATCAAGGACATCGCGCGGTTCCTGCGTCTTGCAATCGAGCCAGCGGGCAAAATCCTCCGGCTTGATGACGACGGGCATGCGGTCATGAATGGATCGAATGGTGCTGTTTGCCGCCGCCGTCAGGATCGCACCGGTGTCGACTTCCGAACCGTCGGCCGACGACCAGGTTTCCATCAGCCCGGCAAAGGCGATGACACCGCCCTTGCGAGGCCGAATCCAATAGGCTTGCGGCTTCTCGCCACTTTCCTTCGGCGGCCGATGCCATTCGTAGAAACCGGATGCCGGAATGAGGATGCGGCGATGGCGCATGGCGGCGCGGAAAGAAGCCTTGCCGATCGCCGTTTCCGATCGTGCGTTGATCAACAACGGGAAGTCCTTGGGGTCTTTCACCCAGTCGGGCATAAAGCCCCAGCGCACGAGCAGGGCGCGACGATCCGGCAGGTTGCTGCCCGGTTGCTGCCTGTCGCCCGATATGACGACAAGGATCGGCTGCGTCGGCGCGATATTATAGCGCGCGGGAAAACCGTCATTCAGCAGGACACCGAGCGCTTCGCCCACTTGGTCTGCCGTCGATGTCAAAGCGAAACGTCCGCACATGAGGCCTGTGTTGCACCCGCAAGGCGCCGGGTCAAGCCTAAGCTCAGCCGCGCGGCCCGAGAAGAATGATCCCCGCACCGGCAAGGCAGATGACGGCGCCCGAAATATCCCATCGGTCCGGAAGCCGCCCTTCAGCGAGCCAGAGCCACAGAATGGAGGCAACGATATAGACGCCGCCATAAGCAGCAAAAGTGCGCCCGGCCGCCTCGCTCGGCACCAGTGCAAGCAGCCAGGCAAAGAGCGCCAGCGAGACAAGGCCGGGTGCGAGCCACCAGACGGGCTTCGACAGACGCAACCACGCCCAGAAGGCAAAGCAGCCCGCTATTTCGGCGAGAGCCGCCAAAGCATATAGCCCGTAGATCATCCCCGATCGTCCCTATATTCGGCGCATTGAGAATCGTCGCCTTAGCCGGGAGCGAGTTAATGGGCTTTCCCGCGGGACAGCAAGCGCCGTTTCCTGTAGAAATTGGTCGCGAATGGCTCATCGCCATTGCGCATCGATCTTCCTATCCGAATGCAAAGCGATCCATGATCTCCAATCCTCGCCCTGCCTCCTCCGCCATTCTCGAACGCAATGGCCGCTTCCTGCTGGTGCTGCGCAGCAATCCGCCGTCCGCCGATATGTACGCCTTTCCGGGAGGGCGGGCCGAAGAAGGAGAGACGCCGGCCGACGCGGCGCTGCGCGAGTTCAAGGAGGAGACAGGCATATCAGCCCGCAATCCCCGCCTGTTCGAGACCTATGACCTGCGCTCGCACGCGGCGGATGGAACGCTGACAAGCCACTTCCTGCTCTCGGTCTTCCTCGTGGATGCCGACGAGGATGCGGTTGCCGAAGCCGCCGACGATGCGGCTGCCATCGGCTGGTACACGCTGGAGGAGGTGCGCACCCTGCCCGTTCCGGCCAGCGTGCTCGAATGCGTGGAGCGACTTGCTGCAGAAGACGCATAGCTCCGCCCCGAAATTAACGATGCTGAGCAATATCGGCGTGGAAACCACCCGCCACGCCTTGTTCCCGTCATGCTTGTCCGGTCAACATGGTTACATGAATCATAACAGCCTTGGCCGACCGCTTCTGATCTGCATCGCGCTTGCCGCAGCCTTCCCAGCTGCAGCACAGCCGGCAGCAAGCGCACCACCGCCACAGGCGGCCGATAATGCGAATGCCGAGCAGCCTGCGCCCTATGACGAGCAGCTCTCCCGGCTATCCGAAATTCTCGGTTCGATCGACTATTTGCGCAATCTCTGCAGTCCGACGCGGGAAGACGGATGGCGCGGTGACATGCAACACTTGCTCGACACGGAAACCAAGAGCGAGCCGAAACGAAAAGAAAGGCTCACTGCGGCCTTCAACCGTGGATATCGGTCCTTTGCATCGGTTTACACGAATTGCACGCCGCAGGCCCGCGTCGCGGAAGAGCGATACCGTAACGAAGGTGCAACACTGGCGACAGAAATCACCGCACGCTTTGGAAATTGACGATTTATTAACCTCTTTTCATAGCGAGCCGTGTCGTTTTGGGAAAAGGCTGATAGAGTTATTAAGCAAGTGGTAAGGACATGAACGTCTCGAGGAAAGAAACAATGGAAACCAGCCTGAACGAAATCGACGACATGATCGTTCATGAAAAGATGCAGGCAGCGCTGGAATACCAGAATGAAGCTTGGGCCGACGGCATGGCAGATGGCATCGAGCCCGAAATCATCGCCGATGCGGCTATTGCCCATGCGATTCGTGAGACGATCCGGATTCAGGGGGAACAGGGCGCCGAAGCCTTGCTCGAATCGCTGCGTGAACGCATGCTCGCTGGTGAATTCTCTCCGAACCGTACCCTGCAATAACACTCAGAGATTGCTAATGCGTATCTTTCCAGGCAATGCGCTCACCTGTTCCATTGCCTCGTTCGCTGCCGTAACCCTGCTTTTGGGCAGCACCGCCTTGCCGCTACCGGCCAATGCCTTTTCCCAGCTCAACCCGCCGGCCCCTCAGGCGAAAGACTCCGCACAGCAGAAGAACGAGAAGCCGATCGAACAGGCGCTGGAAGCACCCGCTGCCAACAATAACACGTTGCCGATGCCCGATCCGCTGATCAACAAGCAGGCCGGCCAGAGCAGCGGTGACGCCTCGAATGCGAACAAATCGGTCGAATTCCTCTTCGATATCGACAAGGCGCCGGAGCCGGTGAAGAAGCTCCGCGCGGCGATCGTCGAGGCTGCTGCTTCCGGTGATCTCGAACGCCTGCGCCCGCTGATGAATATCGGAGCGGGCCTGAAGCAGACTCAGGTTACCGCCGACGACCCCGGCGAAGATCCGATCAAGACGCTGCATGACCTTTCGGGCGATCCTGACGGCATCGAGATCCTGTCCATCCTCCTCGATATCATGTCCACGGGCTTTGCCCATGTCGGCCAGGGCACGCCCGACGAGGTCTATGTCTGGCCCTACTTTGCCCAGAAAGACATCAAGACGCTCTCCACGCCGGAGAAGGTCGATCTGATGCGCATCGTGACGGCCGGCGATTACGCCGACATGCTGGAATTCGGCGGCTATAATTTCTATCGCGTCGGCATCACGCCGGACGGCCGTTGGAAATTCTTCACCTCGGGCGAATGAACCGAAGGGGGAACTTGCGGTTCCCCGTCGAAGGCCCTACCTCTGCGTGATAGGCCAAATCAGCGGAACCATCATGCCAGCCGTATTCCTGAGAGAGCGCTCCTTCATTCGCATCACCGGCGCGGAGGCGGAGACCTTCCTGCACAATCTCATCACCACCGATCTCGCCTCGCTTGGCGCCGATGAAGCTCGTCCGGGCGCGCTGCTGACGCCGCAGGGCAAGATCCTGTTCGACTTCATGATCTGGCGGGATGGCCCTGGCTTTCTGGTTGAAACCGACACGGCGCAGCGGGAGGGCCTGCTCAAGCGGCTCACGATGTATCGCTTGCGTGCCAAGGTCGATTTCGCCACGGAGGACGCACGGGGCGTCACTGTCGCATGGGGAGATGCCGCAACGGATGGCCCAAGAGACAGCCGCTTCGCCAAGGCTGGAATTGTTCTCACGCGGACGCCCGGTGAACATGGCGGCGATCCCGAGACACTCTATGATGCGCTGCGGATCGCCAACGGCATCGCCGTTTCCGGCGCCGATTTCGCGCTGCAGGATGCGTTCCCGCACGATGTGCTGATGGATCTGAATGGCGGCCTGGGCTTCCGCAAGGGCTGCTATATCGGCCAGGAGGTGGTTTCCCGCATGCATCATCGCGGAACCGCGCGCAGGCGCGTCGTCATCGTCGACGGCAGTGCCGAATTACCGCCCTCCGGCACGGAATTGACTGTCGGCAGCAAGCCGATCGGCACGCTCGGCTCGACCGCCGGCAATATGGGCCTTGCCATCGTCCGCATCGACCGGGCCGGCGAAGCCATTGCCGAAGAGGCTCCGATAAAGGCTGACGAAGTCGACGTCACCGTATCTCTTCCAGCCTGGTCCGGTCTCTCCTTCCCCACCCGCGCCGATGAGGCGTCGGCATGATATCGGCGAAGACGGCGCGTGCCTGGCAGCGCATGCTATCCGGGCGCAGGCTCGACCTGCTCGACCCCTCGCCGCTTGATGTCGAGATCGGCGACATTGCGCACGGGCTTGCCCGTGTTGCCCGCTGGAACGGACAGACCTCCGGCGATCATGCCTTTTCGGTAGCACAGCACAGTCTGGTGGTGGAGGCGATCTTTCGTCACCTCAATCCGTCAACGCCCGACGAGCTGCTTGCCGCCCTGCTTCATGATGCACCGGAATATGTCATCGGCGACATGATCTCGCCGTTCAAGTCGGTTGTCGGCGGCGACTACAAGGTCGTCGAGAAGCGACTCGAGGCGGCGATCTATCGACGCTTCGCCCTGCCCCCGCATTGCACGCCGAAGCTCAAGGAAAAGATCAAGAAGGCCGATACGATCTCTGCCTATTTCGAGGCAACGCTGCTTGCCGGCTTCACGCCTGATGAAGCCCGCAAATTCTTCGGCCAGCCTCGCGACGTCACGCGCGAGATGCTGCCGATCGAGCCTGTGCCGGCGATCGAGGCACAGCGGATGTTCCTGAAGCGCTTCGAGTCTATCGAGGCGGAGCGTGCCGCCGTGAGGATCGGCGCGTGACCGCGATTGTCGTATCACCGCTTGCGCGCATCGCCGAAATGGCCGTTCGCCATAAGGCTTGCGAGATGATCAGCCTGATGGCCAAGGAGCAGAGCTTTCATCGGCCTGCCGTCATCAAGGCGGATCGGCATCTGCTGCTCAATATGAACGATATCAGCTTTGCCGGAACCGGCGATCTCATCGCCCCGCAGGAGACGCATGTTCGCGCCATCATCGACTTTGCTATCGGCTGGGATCGAAGCGCACCTTTGCTCATTCATTGCTGGATGGGTGTTTCGCGTTCGCCGGCGGCGGCGCTGATTGCGGCTTTGGCCGTTCACCCGGAGGAGGACGACCTGGTGCTGGTGCGTCGCCTGCGCGCGAGCTCACCGTTCGCCACGCCGAATGCCCGGCTCGTTGCCATCGGCGACGACATGCTCGGACGCCACGGGCGCCTGGTTGCCGCAGTCAAGGAGATCGGCCGTGGCGCGGATGCCGATGGCAATGCGCCTTTCATTCTGCCGTTGGCCGAATTAGGCGCCGGCGAATAAAAAACGGAGATCGCGTTTCGCAATCTCCGTTCGTTTCATAGCAATAGGCCTCCGCGATTACGCAGCGACGCCACCCGTTTGGTCCGGATCATACTGGCCATAGGTGTTCTGATAAAGCGATGACGGATCCTGCATGTTGTTCAGCAAGACGTTCAGCGCCTGATCCTTGGCAAGCGTCGCGGCATCCGTTGGATTACTGTCACTCGTACTCGGCTCCAGCGACAGCATATCGGCGGCGGAAGCATCCGACGACTTCAGGGCATCGAGGCCCTCGGCGAACTGATCCTTGGTCAAGGAGCCGGCATTTTGCGTATCCAGGCTCTTGAACAGGTTCTCAGCATCGCTTTCGCTCATGTCCTTCGGACGCCCGGCAACGAACTCATCCTGCGAAATCGTGCCGTCCTGGTTGGTGTCGAGGCTGGCAAACAGCTGGTCCATGGGGGACGCGCTGGAAGAGCCGTCGGTCGACGTGGAACTGCTTGACTGGCTGTTCTGCTGCATCTGTAACAGCATCGACGCCAGATTGCCGGAAAAGACGTCCGTGGCGCTCGGATCACTGCTGCTGTCGCCATTCTCGTCGTTGACAATGCTCGCCGACAGGAGGCCGGATTGCGCCGCCGCCTCCAGCTCCTGAGCATCCACGACGCCATCCTGATTCTTATCCAAGGGACTGTACGAGGCAGCCGTCATGCTGCTTCCAATTGAAGAAACCCCGCTCATCCAAATCTCCTACGGCAAATGCCATCGCGTGGTTGATAGACCCCGGCACGCTTAGTCATCTGCAAGCAGGATAGGCCGTTTTGCCTCGCAGATTGAGATTGGTGTTAATTCACCATTAACTATAATTGACAGCCATCGAATCATATTGCCGGTGGGCGCTTACGCAGCCGGAACAACCGTTGCTTGAACTTCCACCCGTTCAATGCTCGAATCATTTTCGAGCTTCTATTGGCTGCTTTCCTATTGAATGACGGCACATGCCAGCCGCTTGCCGGCGCCGCCGACGGGCTGGCTGCGGTAGTCGTCCGAGTCGGCATGGATCATCAGCGTGCGGCCGCGGATGCCGTTCTTGCCGTTCAGAGACACCATGCCGTTGAAGACCTGGGCGCGCAGCTTGCCGTCCTGATCGACATACTGGTTCGGCATATCGCCGGCATGCGGCCCGTTGGCCGCGAGGAAGCCGTGTTCCGCCTTGGTGGGGTTGAAATGGCCGCCGGCGGACTCGAAGCCGTGCGTATGCTCACATCGGCTATTCTCATGGATGTGGAAGGCGACCCAGCGATTGGCGGGCATGCCTGACACCTCCATCTCGATCAACACACCCTTTTTGCCCTCAGTCAACGTCGCCCGGCCGGCCTGCTTGCCGTCGAGGCCGACAAAATCAGCAGTGGCGGTGTTTTGACTTTGGGTTTGCGCTGCCGCGGGCGCGGCTGCAGCAAGAGCGAGAATTGCAACGATCATGATCCGCTTCATGGAACACCCTCCCTGTTCTGCGTGGCAATTGCCCAACGCATGGCAGGCATGAGGGTTCCGGCGAGTGGAAAAAATGATCCTACATCAAAATGATAAGGCGGCTTACCGACATCCCGGCAGGCCGCCTTACATCGAATGAAAGTGCTTGTCAGGCCGCTATGCTGTCGACGTCATACTGGCCGTATGTGCTGTTATAGGCATCCATCGGCGACATCAGATCAAGGTCGGAGCCGACATTGGATTCCGGTGACTTGGCCGTGGAGGCGGTATCGGCGTTCGGCAACTGCATGAGCTTAGCAATCAGGCCACTCAACGCACTGTTCGAACCATCGACGGTAGCGTCGGTATTGTTGGCCTCAAGAATGCCGGGGCGTTCGTCCACCGAGCGTTCTTCTTGGCTTAAAAGACCGTCACCATTCGAATCGAGGCGCGAAAGCGTGCCACGATACGGGTAGGAGCTGTTGGATACGGAAGAAACATGGGACATACAAACCTCCTGAGGTAGGAGCCGCCTCATGCGACGTCGTTTGTACGCAATACATTCAGAGTTAGACTATGAACCGCTATTAAGCTGCTTCGCGCTGCCGGTAAAGACAAATTGTTAATGAGTATTAACCATAGTTCTCAAGTGGTAAATTTGAATTTCCTAATATTTCCTTTGCAATCCTTTATGACGGAATCTGGCATAATCCACTGGAATCATAGGGGAATCTGACTATCTAATCTTACCCGGCGAGCGGTTTCGTATATGGTACGGCGGATCGCCCATGGAGAAGACATGATGGAATTGTTACCGCTCGTCATCCTGGTCGTCGGCATCCTGGTACTGCGAGGCCACAACCTAAGGATAAAAAGGCTGGAAGCGCGCGTTCAGGAGCTGCAAAATGCTCTCGCGGGCAAGGTGCTGGCGGCGGATACGGGCGAATCGATTCCCGCGACAGATTCGCTGGCTCTTGCTAACGCACAGCCTATCGAAGACGAGCCGAAAGCGGTGATCGAAGACACTTCGACGTCCGGTATCGAGCAGCCGGCCCTCGCCGCAAACAATGTTGCGGACACGCTTGAGGAAGAGGCCGCCCCTCTTGCCAGCCAGACATCCGCGCAGACCAAGGAAAGCCTGGAGAGCACGATCGGCGCACGCTGGGCCGTCTGGGTCGGCGGCATTGCTTTGGCGCTCGGCGGCATCTTCATGGTCAAATATTCGATCGAGAGCGGCCTTCTCAGCCCCGGCGTCCGGCTTGTTCTTGCAGCATTCTTCGGCCTTGCCCTGATTGCTGCCGGCGAAGTGATCCGCCGTCGGGCCGCGCCCGTTCTGGATAATGCCTTCCAGAATGCGATGATCCCCGGCGTGCTGACGGCGGCCGGCGTCGTCGCCCTGTTCGGCTCCACCTATGCGGCACATGCCATCTACGAATTCATCGGCCCCACGACCGCCTTCATTCTTCTCGCACTGATCTCGCTCGCCACACTCGGGCTATCGCTGTTGCATGGACAGGCGCTTGCCGGCCTCGGTCTGCTGGCGTCGATGGCGACCCCTGCCCTGATCGCTTCGACCGCGCCAAGGCCCTGGATTCTCTTCGGCTATCTCGTCCTGACCTGGCTTGCGACCCTATTGGCGTCGCGCCTGCGCCGCTGGTTGATCGCCCCGTCCCTCGCGAACGGGCTGCTGAGCCTTTGGCCCCTGCTCTACATCACCTACAGCCCGGCCGTCGATCTGACGCCGGTTACGCTTGCCATGCTGGCGATGATCGGCGGCACAATCTTCCTCTGGCCGGGGCGCTACCCGATCTCCGAAACGGCGAAGGAAGACATTGCAACGGTGCCCACCGAAGACGCACCTCCAAGGCCCGGTGCCGACATGGAATGGGCGGCATTTCTTGCCCGGCAGCCGCTCGGCATGACGCTGACGGCCGCGGTCGGCGCGCTCACGGTATCGCTCGGCCTCGTCTACTACAGCCTTCGATATGGATATCCGATCGTTGACACCACATTCATGTTTGCGGCGATCGTTGCGGCGGTGGCAGCCTTCGGCGCCGGCCGCCTGCATGCAGCCTGGGCAACGATCCTGTCCGCGCTCATCGCCGTCGTCGGTGTATCAGGCATCCTGACCAACTGGATCGCCGGGATCGAGACCGGCGGCGCTGGCGAAACCGTCAGCCTGCAGAGCACGGTGCTCTATGAGGTGCTCGGCCTCGGCGCCCTCTTCGTGCTGATCGGCGCCTTCTTCCTCCGGCGCTTTGCCGCGCAGGAGAAACCCTACGCCGCGCTTTGGAGCCTCGTCATGGCCGCCACGCCGCTGGCGATCGCCACGATCAGCTTCGTCAACCTCGGCAACTGGACGCTCGACTGGCTGCATGGGCTATACGGCATTGGGCTGACTGTCGTGCTTATCGCGCTTGCGGAATGGCAAGATCGCCGCGACGGCGAAGGGCTGAACTTGCCGACGAATATCCTTGCCGCGGGCTCCTTTGCCGCCGCCGTTTTCGCCCTGCATACGCTTGCGCATCATGCCACCGCGACAATCCTGCTGCCGGTTCTCGGGATCGCCTATCTGCTGGCGGGACGCGTGCGCAATTGGCTCGTTCTGCCGTGGGCGATGGTTGCCGCGCTGGTCATTGCCATGGGGCGCATCGCCTGGCAGCCGACGATCGTCGATCCCTCGGAGCTTGGTACGACGCCGGTCTTCAACATGCTCCTTGCCGGCTACGGCATTCCGGCAGCCCTTGCCGTCCTTGCGGCCTTCATCACGCGCCATTCGCCGAGCCTGCGGCTGCGCAATGCCTTGCAGGCGCTCGCTTGCTTCCTCGTACTGCTGACCATCGCCATCCTTGTGCGCCATGCCATGAATGGCGGCGTCCTGAACGATGCGGTTCCGACGCTCGGCGAACAGTCGATCTACACGCTGCTGGCGATCGGTGCCTCCGCGACGCTGATGGCGCTCGACCTGAGCGCGGCGAGCCCTGTCTTCCGCTATGGTGGCATGGCGCTCGGCGTCATTTCGGTCTTCATGATCCTCACCTTGCATCTGCTGGGGCTGAATCCGTTCATGACGGGCGAGAGCACAGGTAGTATCCCGCTCTTCAATCTGCTGCTGCTTGCCTATCTTCTGCCTGGTGTCGCCTATGGCGGATTGGCACTCTTTGCTCGCAACCGGCGTCCCCTGCCCTATGTCAGCATGCTGGCCGTCGCGGCGGCCGTCATGGCCTTCGCATGGGCGACATTGTCTGTGCGCCGCTTCTGGCAGGGCGAGTACATTCCCTTCTGGAACGGTTTCATCCAGGGCGAGCTCTATTCCTATTCCGTTGTCTGGTTGCTGATCGGTATCGCGCTGCTCGGGCTCGGCGCCCGCTTCGAGGCACGGAGCCTGCGCATCGCCTCGGCGGTGCTGGTCTTCATCGCCGTCGTCAAGGCCTTCCTCATCGACATGGCGAACCTCGAGGGCTTCCTGCGGGCACTGTCCTTCATCGGCCTAGGCGCCGTGTTGATCGGCATCGGCCTGTTCTACCAGAAGATCCTGACGGCCAAGAAAGCGACGGAGTGATTGCGGCGAATCCCTTCGCCGGGTAGGACGGAAACCTGCCGACTGATCACTCTGGAGCAAGCGCGACAATGAATACCGACAGGATGGCCCAGGCCTTCGCCCCGTTCGAAGCACTGGCTGCGGATCTGATTCCCCATGCCGCCGATGGCGATGACGGTTCGCACGATATTGCCCACATCCTGCGCGTCTTCCGCAACGCCATGGCCATTCAGGCCGAGGAAGGCGGCAACGCCCGAATTCTCGCCGCCGCCGTGCTGCTGCATGACTGTGTTTCCGTCGAAAAGAATTCGCCGCATCGCGCGCAGGCATCGCGGCTCGCTGCCGAGAAAGCTTCGGGCATCCTGCGGCAACTCGGCTGGACTGACGAAGATATTGCGGCGACGGCGCATGCGATCACCACGCATAGTTTCTCCGCCAACCTGCCGCCGGAAACGCTGGAAGCGAAGATCCTGCAGGATGCCGACCGGCTGGATGCGATCGGCATGGTGGGCGCTGCGCGCTGTTTCTACATTGCCGGGCGTCTCGGCTCCGGCCTATACGACCCCTTCGATCCGCTTGCGACAGAGCGGGCACTCGATGACAAGCGCTTCGCCATTGACCATTTCGAGACAAAGCTGTTCAAACTGGCGGATGGATTCCAGACCGAGACCGGGGCCAAGTTTGCCGAAGCGCGGCATGACCGGCTGAAAACCGTGCTGGCAATGTTCATCGACGAAATCTGAGGGCCATCTATGCGCGTCAGCGATCTTTTCATCTATCCCGTCAAGAGCGCGCGCGGCATCGCCATCCCGTCGGCCGCCATCGATGCCTTCGGTCTTGCCGGGGATCGTCGCGCCATGCTGGTCGACCCCTCTGGCAACTTCATTACCCAACGCGATTTGCAGGCATTGGCCCGGATCGATATCCAGCCGGCGCCTTCCCATCTTCGCCTGAAGATGGAAGGCAAGCCCGACATCATCGTACCGCCGCCGCACCCGGACAACCGCATGGACGTGGTCGTCTGGAAATCTGCCGTCAACGCCTCCGTGGCCGACGAGGAGACCAACAAGGCGCTGTCGACCTGGCTGGATCGCGAGGTCAAGATGGTGTTCTTCGACAGGCTGGCCAAGCGTATTGCCAGCCCGGAATGGGCGGGCGAGGATACGCCTGTCACCTTTGCCGACGGATACCAGATCCTCGTCACGACCACCGGCTCGCTGAAGGCGCTCAACGCCAATCTTGCCAGCCACGGCGAAGGCGCCGTTGGCATGGAACGCTTCCGCCCGAACATCGTCATCGATATCGATGAGGAATGGCCTGAAGATCGCTGGGCGGCGATCGAGATCGGCGGCATCCGCCTCGATCTCGTCAAGCCCTGCTCGCGCTGCATCATGACGACGCAGGATCAGCAGACCGGCTCGCGCGACGTGCCGAATCCCATGCCCGCCATGGGCCGCATCCGCATGTCCGCCGACCGCCGCGTCCCCGGCCCGCTCTTCGGCTGGAACGCCGTACCGCGCGGCGAAGGCTCGGTGAAGATCGGGGATACGGTGACGGTGCTTGAGGAGCGGCCGGAGGGCTGGGCGCTCAAGCGCAGATAAATGCCTGGCAATTCGGGACAACCCGCTTGAAGATGGTGGAATTACCCTAAGTAGTACAAGCAACCGCGATATTAGAGTTATTTCCGAACCCGCACACTGTCGCGCCAGGCTCCAGAACGGAAGTCGGACTTGTTCATCAAATCGCTCCTCCGCTCGATCGACTTAAATCCCGTCAAAATGCCAAGTCGTCTTACGGCGGCTGCGGCCTATATCCTCTCCCTTGTCATCCTAACTACAACGGTTGTCGTTCCGAGCGTCGCGCAGGACGCCGCCTCGAAGGACGGCTATCGATTTCAAGAGGCCTCCTTGCAGCACATTCCGGATTACGATGTCCTGTCGCTTGCTTACCCGCCCAATCTGGGGCTTCTCATCGCGAACGGGCGGGATGGCTATCTCACTGAAATGAGCCATGATTCAGCGCCTATTCAGCGTTTGCGGCTGCTTCTCGGGCTTGGGGAATACACATACGACGCCACTTCCGAGGGGCTGCATGGCTATTTCAGCGCTCCTGCCGGAACGTTGGCGCCGCGGTTGCTTGTCGCTCTGCAGGAAGCGGGCTTCTCCGATCGTGCGAAAGTCGTTGCGGAAGCGATAGCGGCCTTCGGGCCAAACTACCCGGTCGAAGACAAGATACGCTCGGATTTCTTTGCCCAGAGCTTCCTGCGCATCCAGGAAGGCATTGTGCCCGATCTTTCGAAGCCGCCGACAGCCATTGACGTCAGGCTGCGGGAACTCGGGACGATGCTTGCCAACAAGACTGCGTTTCGTGCCGAAGTGGACGCCTATGCCGCACGCGATCCGGTCGTCGCGGCGGCGCTGAAACATGCACGCGAGACCCTTCCCGACGAGCAGCGCCTGTCATATTTGCAGGATCAATTATTGCCAGGTCCATCCGGCTTCGGCGAGGCGGCCGAGATCAAGGCACGGATCGAAACGATGCCGCCGAGCTATCGCACGACCTATGTCCTGATCATCCTCATGGGCGAAGTGTTTAACGGCGGAACACACCAGTTCTTTTACAATTCCAGCGGGGCTTTCGCCGAATATGTTCCGCAGGCTTTGCGTGAGGTGGGCAAGAATGATGCTGCTGTGATCATCGAGACGGCCATAGCCATGTTTCCGAAGCCCTATCCGGTTTCGACGGAAGAGCGTCGCCGTATTTCCTTTCAACATGAATGGAACACATGGGATGACAAGCTCGATTCATTCAGTAACGCCATCGAAAACGACGACATCTCGGCAGCGCTTGCCGCCTACGCCAAAAAGCAGGGTATTCTTCCAAACTGAGACTACAGAGCGGCCTCAGCGCTCGATTGCCATTGCAGCCGTGCTTGGCGGCCTCTCCTCCGAGACCATTGCAACCGCCTTCAACGCGGCCTGCATGAAACCGTCGCGCGCCGCGGCGATCTCAATGCCACGCGGCTCGTAGACGTGGCGATGCAGAAAGTAGCCGGTCAGCCGAAAGGCGGCGGAAAGGCTTTCCCTATCCGCGGCGATCATGGCGCCGGTCGTCAGGAACGGCGGCAGGGCCAGCATCTTGTCCGCCCATGGCATGCCGGCTGCCCGGCAGACGGCACGCCCGGACTTCGGAGAAACGAACGCCAGATCCTCGCGCACGCCGGTTGCCGCGCATTCGGTAAGATCGAGCCCGAAACCCAGATCGTTCAGCACGGCAAGCTCGAAGCGCACGAAGAGTTCTCCGGCATCGGCCGGGTTCTGCAGGTTTTCCAGGATGACATCGAGCGCATCATAGAGATGCGGATGCGGATCTCGTTCCGGCAGCAACCGCAGCAATGCGGCCATCGCCTGCACGCCATAGACGGCGGTTGCGGTTTCCATAAGCCGCGCGGCCCTCAGCGTGACCGGCTCCATGCGAAATTCGCCGAGATGTTCGTGCAGCCTTGCCCGCCAGGTGACCTCGACGAGATTGCCGGCCTGCAGCACCGGCTGCATGGCGCGCGAGCGGCCGGATCGCACCAGCCCCATGTGGCGACCGCGGGCACGCGTCATGACCTCGGCGACGACACTGGTCTCGCCGAGACGTTTGACGCCCAGAATGATCGCATGGTCCTGCCACTGCATCGGCCGGTTGCTCCGAAAGATTTTTGCGATTCGAGTTTAGGACAAATGGCTGCCGCTGTCACATGGCGAGCGGGGAGCCGCCGGCCAGAGTCTCGACGAAGAGGCGCATGGATTGTTCGTCGAAAGGCTTGTTCAAAAGCGGCACATGCCGCAGATCTGCCGGAAAATCGAGTGTATCGGGATAGCCGGTGACGAAGCCGAAGGAAATGCCGCGTTCCATCAGCAATCGAGCAAAGCCGAAACTCGTCGACTCCCCGAGATTCACGTCAAGCATCGCAAAATCATAATGTTCAGAATGAACGGCGTTGACCGCCTGTTCCAGATTCGAAGCAATCTCAACCTGTTGAATTCCGACGAGGTGAAGAATTTCCTCCGCCTCCATGGCAATGATGAGATTATCTTCCAGTATAAGGACGCGCTGAAACGTCATATCAGCGCCATCCTTGCACGTACGCGCCAGCTGGCGTACCCCGTAAAAAGTCCCGCATCTATCCCTCCGGCGCCAATCATCGGCCCGTATTGAATGGATGGTTTTGCCCATCCGTCTTGGCTCGGTCTCTTGTGACATGACTTCGCCTCCAACCCGCTTCGCACTTTTTGCACTGCGGTACTATGGGCTCGTCACCGTGCTCCAATCGCTTTTGCCGCCGGGGTTAGTAAAAGGTGAAACTGGTCGAAAAGTGACGATGACAATAATCTATGCTGATACAGTTGTTGTCAGCATTTAAAAAAGACATGTTGTTTGCGCAAAGAGCCGCCCTCAAATGAAAGGGCGCCTGACCGAATCAAGGCCGTCCCAGCCGGCAAGCTCAGCAAGCCCTTCGCCGTCCAAAACCTCACAGCCTCGCTCCTGCCAGAGTAGCAGTTTCCGCGCCGCCAACTTTTTCAATGTCTTATTGGTATGGACCACCGAAAGACCCAGCGTATCGGCGACGTGCTGCTGCCGGATAGGGATGGTCTTGCTGCCGTTGAACAGGCGGAGAGCGCGAGCACGCTGATGCAGATACGCGATCAGATAGGCTGCACGCTCGAGTGCGGAGCGGCGGCCTATGCTTAGAAGATGTTCATCCAGTATCCGCTCCTCACGCGAGGCGATCCAGGTCAGATCATAGGCCAGCGAAGGATGGGAGTTATAGAGCGTCATCAATTCCGTGCGCTCGAAAACGCAAAGCGATATCGGAGAAAGCGCCTCCGTCGAGTGCTGCATCTCGCCCATGATCGAACCCTGCAATCCGATGAGGTCGCCAGGCATCACATAATTCAGGATCTGACGGCGCCCATCCTCCAGCGTCTTGTAGCGGAAGCCCCAGCCCGAGAGGATGGTGAAAAGGTGGGCGCTATGCGCGCCTTCGAGGAAAATCGTGGCACCGGCGTCGACAAGCAGCTCCCCTTTCTTGAAGCCACTGATGAAACTCAGCTCGTCGCGCTCGAATTCACGGAAATGCGGGAGAGACCTTAACGGACATTGCTGGCACGGTGTGCGTTGTCCATGCACCGTCGCAGCTGCCTTTGCCATGAAACGCTCCCTAAAGTTGCGGCGGCGTGAGCCATATGCCCGACAAACCACTGCAATATAAAGCGCTCAGGGAAGCAAAGTTCCATCAATGCGGGAAGTCGAGCCCCATTTCCCGGAAACGCTCCGGGTCGTCTCCCCAGTTTTCACGGACCTTGACGAAGAGGAAGAGGTGCACGGGCTGCTCCAGAATTTCGGAGAGTTCCTTGCGCGACGCGGTCGAGATCGCCTTGATCGTCTCACCACCCTTGCCGAGTGCGATCTTCTTCTGGCTGTCGCGCTCGACATAGATCACCTGCTCGATGCGCACCGAGCCGTCCTTGCGCTCTTCCCACTTCTCCGTCTCGACATGCGAGGAATAGGGAAGCTCCTGGTGCAGGCGCAGAAACAGCTTTTCGCGGGTGATTTCGGCGGCGAGCTGACGCATCGGCAAGTCCGAAATCTGGTCCTCGGGATAGTACCAGGGACCTTCCGGCAAGGTCTTCGCCAGATAGTCCATAACGTCGTCGCAGCCGGAGCCGTTTTCGGCCGAGATCATGAAGGTCTGCTCGAAGGCGATCTTCTCGTTGGCCGCAGCGGCAAGCGCCAAAAGATCCTCGCGACGAACGCGGTCGATCTTGTTCAAGACCAGGATCTTCGGCTGGGAGACGTCCTTCAAGCCTTCCAGGATGGCCTCCGCATCACCGCGCAAGCCACGCTCGCTGTCGATCAGCAGCATGATGAGATCGGCATCCTTGGCGCCGCCCCAGGCAGACGTTACCATCGCGCGGTCAAGCCTGCGCCGCGGCTTGAAGATGCCGGGCGTGTCCATGAAGACGATCTGCGCGTTGTTGTGAATGGCGATGCCGCGCACGATCGCGCGCGTCGTCTGCACCTTGTGGCTGACGATCGAAACCTTGGCGCCCACGAGTCGGTTCACCAGCGTCGACTTGCCGGCATTAGTCGGGCCGATGAGGGCCACGAAACCCGAATGCGTCGGGCCGATATGTTCAACCGCACCGTCTTCGGCGGGCGTGTCCTGCTGATTGGTCATTTTTTCCGTCATTCCCTAGAGTCGGATGACTTTAGGTCGAACCGACCTAAAATCCGAATCCACTCTAAAATCAAAGAAGTAGAGCATGATGTCCTCCGAAATCCCCTGACACTTTTCGGCATCATGCTCTAGCAGTTACGTCTCAGTCGGCTGAGGCTGCCAAACACCTTCGCGCTCCAGAATCCGCGTCGCAGCCACCTGCTCGGCCGCGCGCTTGGAGCGTTCAATTCCGGTCTCCGGCGTCGTTCCCTTCACTTCCACCGTCACGGTGAAGCGGGGATCATGATCCGGTCCGCTGCGATCATCAACCCTGTAGACCGGGGTAACACCGAATTTCGCATGCGCCCATTCCTGCAATTCCGTCTTGGCGTCGCGCCTTGCACCCTCCGGCCGGATGGCGCGGCGCTCCCAAAAACGCAGGATGAACGCGCGGGCAACTTCGAGCCCACCGTCCAGGTAGAGCGCAGCAATCAGGCTTTCGACGACATCGGCGCGCACGTTCAGCATGCGCTTGCCCGTCAGCTTCTTCACGTCGGCACCGGTGCGGATGTAAAGATGCAGCTCCATTTCATCGGCAACTTCGGCGCAGGTCTCCGCGCTCACGAGCTGGTTGAGGCGCACGGAAAGCTCGCCTTCCGTCGCAGCACCGAATGTCTTGAAGAGCAATTCTGCGATGCACAGGCCAAGAACTCGGTCGCCGAGAAATTCCAACCGTTCATAGTTGCCTGTCTTGTGCGTACGCGCGCTGGCATGGGTCAGCGCGCGGTCGAGACGCTCCTTTTCGGCGAATTCGTAGCCTATAGCAACCTCAAGCCTGGCACGATCCGCCTGGGAGAGCGTCTGCGTCTTCGTCATTCGACAACCTTGAAAATACGGTCCCAACGCATGTTGGTCGGCCATTTCCAGACTTCACGGAAGGAGGTGTCGTGACCCAGCGAGAAGAAGATGATGCTGGCGCGGCCGATCAGGTTCTCAGCAGGGACATAGCCGACATCGAAACGGCTGTCGTCGGAATTGTCGCGATTGTCGCCCATCATGAAATAATGGCCCGGCGGAACGACATATTCCTGGGTATTGTCGCCACGAGAGTTCGGCGAGAGATCCAGCGTGTCATAAACCTTGCCGGTATCCGGCAGGCGCTCGCTGTAGACAGCGATGTTGTCGCCCGGCTCCTGGCTATAGTCCGACGAGAAGGTGCCGTGCGGCTCGCGCGGAACGGCCTGGCCGTTGATGTAGAGGATGTCGTTCTTGACCTGAATGCGGTCGCCCGGCAGACCGATCACGCGCTTGATGTAGTCGACATCAGGATTCGGCGGGAAGCGGAAGACCACGACATCGCCACGCTTCGGCTCGCTGCCCAGGATGCGGCCGCTGAACAGATCCGGCGAGAACGGCATTGAATACTTGGAATAGCCATAGGCGAACTTGTTGACGAAGATATAGTCGCCGACAAGAAGCGTCGGCATCATCGAGCCGGACGGGATGGTGAATGGCTGGAAGAGAAACGTGCGGATGATCATGGCCAGGACGAGCGCCTGAACGATGACCTTGATGTTCTCCCACAGGGCGTTCTGCTGTTTTACGGCTTTCTCGGACACGCAGTCTTATTCCTTTTTCGCACCCCACCGGCGCACTTGCATTCTGGCACTGTCTACTCGCTTCATATCATCGCGGCAATGGCGCGGATGCCAAAAGCGACATACAGTCGTGATTCAGGCATCCATCGGTAGCGCTTCGATGATCACAAAAGCCTGAGCAAGAGGAAAATCATCTGTTATCGTCAAATGAATGGCGGCGCGATGATTTGGCGGCAACATAGCTGCCACTCTTTCGGCAGCACCGCCGGTCAATTCCATCGTCGGTTTGCCGCTCGGCAGATTGACGACTCCCATGTCGCGCCAGAAGACACCCTGCGCCAACCCTGTACCCAAAGCCTTGGAGCAGGCTTCCTTGGCGGCAAAGCGCTTGGCATAGGAGGCCGCCTTGTTCTTGCGGCGCTCGGACTTGGCGCGCTCTATATCTGTAAAGCAACGCTCGGTGAATCGGGCGCCGAAACGCTCGATCGTCTTCTCGACCCGGCGGATGTCGATAAGATCACTGCCTATGCCGATAATCATGGGAAGGCCCTCCTGGCGGCCCGGACGAGGTCAGGCACCGTCAGACGCTCGATGCGTTTTCGGCGAGCGCCAGCCGTTCGCGGGCACGTTCCATCAGGCGCTCCTTGCGGCGCGTCTTGAAGGTCTTCACACCATAATAGGTAAGCGCATAGACGATCACGCCCGTCACAATGGCAGGCGGAATGCCGCCGATCAGCATCGGCTTCAAAACCGGGTCCCAGATTTGCGTGAGATCGCCCTTGTGCCACAGTGCCGGCAGATCGATGCTACCGCCTTGCCCGCCGCTGTCGCGCGCCAGAATCAGATGGCCGATCTCCCAGGTCAAAGCCCAGATGAAGGGGTAGGTAATCGGATTGCCGGCAGCCAGACAGCCGAGCGCAGAAGCGATGACGTTTCCGCCGACGAGATAGGCGATGACAATCGCCATGACGAAATGCACACCGATGAACGGCGTCCACGATACGACGATGCCCGCGGCAAAGCCGGCCGCAACCGAATGCGGCGAGGCGGCGAGGCGAACGAGGCGCTTACCGAAATATTGGAAAGAGCGGACAAAACCCTTGCGGGGCCAAAGATGCTCCCGCAACTTTTCCTTGAATGTCAGTGGTTTTCGGCGACGAAACAGCATGCGGCTTATCTAGTGCAATGGGGGCCGTCGTGACAAGAGCGGCCGAACGTATCATGCACCGATTAAGAACCGAAAGTGCGGCTCTTTTTTGGAACGTCATCTGCGCTGGATGCAGAAAATGGACGCTCTCTTCATTTGCCGGAAGCAATCCCGCAAGATCGGGATGCTCCAAGGGCGCAACAATGACGCGCCCCTCTTGGTCTTTTCAGTATTAACAGCGATTAACGCGTACGGAACAGACCGCGGTCGACCTGACGCTGACGATATTCAAGGTCAAAACGGTCGTGCGAACCATTCAGGTAAGCCATTTCGCGTTCTTCAACACTCGGAACACGCAGGGCACGGGCGATTTTCTTGATCGGGCTAAACATTTTCTTCTCTCATCTCAGTTTCGTTTCTTCGATGACCAGAAGATAGGCTCGACAAAGGTTAATTACCACCGCTCTAAAATATACACAGCCATGCATTTTGCGCATATCTATCCGGAAAGGCGCTCGAATTTGGTCATAAAATGATCACAAAATATGCAGCCTGCCTGGATCGGTAGCGCCGCCGAGTGGATATCACTCGTAGAGGCGCTTAACCGTCGCGATGCAATCGAGTTCCTTCAGCTGCACCAGAAGCTGGTTAAGCTGGCGCAGATCCCAGACTTCGACGTCGAGGGCCATTTCGGTGAAATCGGCCGCAACCCGAACGGTGTTGAGCACGCGGATATTGACATCCACGTCCGCAACGGTCTGCGCCACCTTCGCCAGCGTACCCGGCTCGTTGAGGGCATTGATCAGGATGCGTGCGGCAAAACGGGACTTGTTGGCCTCGTCCAGATCCCAGCGCACATCGATCCAGCGCTCCGGCTCGTCATCGAACCGCTGCAGAACCGGCGACTGGATCGGATATATGGTGATGCCCTTGCCCTTTTCCATGATGCCGACGATGCGATCGCCCGGAACGGCGCCGGTCGATGCGAAATGTACCTCGACATTGGCCGAAATGCCGCGGATCGGCGGCGCATCGATATCGGCGCCGTCGGAAACCTCGGCCTTGTTCTTGCCGGGGATCTTGAAGATCATGCCGGAGGCGCTGCGAACGTTGAACCAGCCCTCGTCGCCGGCGGGCTTCACGGTGACGCGCTCGTCCTGGTGATCCGGATAGACGGCGCGCAAGACGTCGAGCGACGACATCTCCCCTCGCCCGACGGCGGCAATCGCATCCTCGACATCCTTCTGGCCGAGGCGATGCAGGGCGGGCTTCAGGGCATCACGCGAGAAGACCTTGCCGGCGCGCTCGAAGGTGCGCTCCAGAATACGGTGGCCGAGACCGGCATACTGCTTGCGGATGGCAAGGCGGGTTGCGCGGCGAATGGCGGCGCGCGCCTTGCCGGTCACGACGATCTCTTCCCAGGCGGCGGGCGGCACCTGTACGCCGGAACGGATGATCTCGACTTCATCGCCGTTGTTCAGCCGCGTGACGAGCGGCATGATGCGGCCGTTGATCTTGGCGCCAACCGTGGTGTCGCCGATATTGGTATGGACAGCATAGGCGAAGTCGATCGGCGTTGCGCCGCGCGGCAGGGCGATCAGCTTGCCCTTGGGCGTGAAGCAGAAGACCTGATCCTGGAAGAGTTCGAGCTTCGTATGCTCGAGGAATTCTTCGGGGCTGTCACCCTCGGCCAGCGCTTCAATGGTGTGGCGCAGCCAGGAATAGGCATTGCTTTCCCGCGACGCGACGTCGCTGTCGCCATTGCCGTTGGCGCCGTCCTTGTAGAGCGTGTGGGCGGCAATACCGAATTCGGCGATCTCATGCATGCGCTTGGTGCGGATCTGCAACTCGATACGCTGGCTGGAGGGGCCAACGATCGTCGTATGCAAGGAGCGATAGTCGTTCTGCTTCGGCGTCGAAATATAGTCCTTGAAACGGCCGGGAACGACGCGCCAGCGGGTATGAACGATGCCGAGCGCCCGGTAGCAGGACGGAATATCGTCGACGAGAAGACGGAAGCCGTAGATATCGGAAAGCTGCTCGAAAGAGAGTGACTTCGACTGCATCTTGCGGAACACCGAATAGGGCTTCTTCAGCCGGCCCTTGACCATGGCGTTGGCAAGGCCGTTAGCCACGAGCAGATCGCGCAGCTCGGTCTCGATCTTCTTGACCAGCCCTTCGTTGCGCCGAGACAGCTCTTCGAGCCGCTTGGTGACGGTGTCATGCGCTTCAGGATTGATATGGCGGAAGGAAAGCTCCTCCAGCTCCTCGCGCATGTCCTGCATACCCATGCGGCCGGCGAGCGGCGCATAGATTTCCATCGTCTCCTCGGAAATGCGGGCGCGCTTTTCCGGCGACATGTGATCGAGCGTGCGCATATTGTGCAGGCGATCGGCAAGCTTCACCAGAAGCACGCGCACATCGTCGGAAATGGCGAGCAGCAGCTTGCGCAGGTTTTCCGCCTGCTTGGCCTTCTTGGTGACGAGGTCGAGCTTCTTGATCTTCGTCAGGCCCTCGACGAGACGACCGATATCCTCGCCAAACATCTCGTCGATTTCGGCGCGCGTCGCCGTCGTGTCCTCGATCGTGTCATGGAGAAGAGCGACCGCGATGGTCGATTCATCCAGGCGCATATCCGTGAGGATGGCAGCAACTTCGAGAGGATGGGAAATATAGGGATCGCCGCTGGCGCGTTTTTGCTGGCCATGCTTCTGCATCGCATAAACATAGGCTTTGTTGAGGAGAGCTTCGTTGGCATCGGGCTTGTATTTCTGCACGCGCTCGACAAGCTCGTATTGCCGCATCATTCCAAAGCTACTCCAGCAAAAACAAAAGCGCGCCAGTCATCTGACCGGCGCACGCATCTTGCCATCATATCGCTCCTGCCCGGAGCATCAAGATCGACGATCAGTAATCGTCGCTTTTTTCCGGCGGAACCAGACCTTCGATACCAGCCAGAAGCTCTTCTTCCGACATCTGGTCGAAAGTAACGGTTTCCGGCAGGTCTTCTTCCTCTTCGCTGGTGGCGGAAGCACCCGCTGCCAGCAGGCTTGCCGGATCGGGCTCGGGCTCATCCACTTCGACATGCTTCTGCAGCGAATGGATCAGGTCTTCCTTGAGATCGTCCGGCGACAGCGTCTCGTCGGCGATTTCGCGCAATGCAACAACCGGGTTCTTGTCGTTGTCGCGGTCGATCGTGATCGAGGAGCCCTGCGAAATCAGACGGGCGCGGTGGCTGGCGAGCAGAACGAGCTCGAACCGGTTCTCAACTTTATCAATGCAATCTTCTACTGTGACACGGGCCATTGCCTGTCCTTTGCGGTCGTGATGTCGTCATCATGTCTCGGAGTAGCACGCCGATACAAGCAAACGATGGCAAATTCAAGTTTTTCCTGATTGAGCGCCTTCGCACCCCGTCTTATAAGTGTTAAAATTACCCCAGACAAATTGTTATTTCTACCGTAGGTTGCTTGGAATATCGCACTTCGTGCCCTAAATCTTGGTTATATGAATAATTCATAAAGTAATACGAATTATTCTGCGGCGCCTTGCAAGGCATTGTTTTAGCTAGCCTTTGAATGAAGTGATTACGTTTTTATAACAATGGATATGTAAGCGATGTTTGACCCACGCGAAAAAATTGCACTCTTTATAGACGGCGCCAATCTCTACGCTGCATCCAAGAGCCTCGGCTTCGATATCGACTATCGCAAGCTCTTGAAAGCATTTCAGAAACGCGGTTATCTGCTGCGCGCCTATTATTATACGGCTCTTATCGAGGATCAGGAATATTCCTCCATCCGCCCGCTGATCGATTGGCTCGATTATAACGGCTACAAGGTCGTTACCAAGCCGGCCAAGGAATTCACGGACTCGATGGGGCGCCGCAAAATCAAGGGCAACATGGACATCGAGCTGGCGATCGACGCCATGGAGCAATCCGAGACCGTCGATCATCTGGTAATCTTTTCCGGCGACGGCGACTTCACGACCCTCGTGGAAGCACTCCAGCGCCGCGGACGCAAGGTTTCGGTCATCTCGACCATGGCGACCCAGCCGCCGATGATCGCCGACGATCTGCGCCGCCAGGCCGACCATTTCATCGATCTCGTATCGCTGAAGGCAGAAATCGGCCGCGAAGCCTCGGAACGGCCTGCCCGCACCACCACCGAGACGGCAAGTCACGCCGCAGCGGATACTGAAGAATAATTTGAGGCTGCATCAGACGAGTTAGGTTTGCCGCAGCGAAACCATTTCGTTTTTGCCGCGGCAGCCGGCCCTTCGCTAAGGCTCAAGGCGTTCGTCGCTGCAATCGATTCACGGGATCGATAGCTCGGGCTTTGCGCGACCGCGTCTCACCCTCACCCATTGTCCTTCAGCAGGCGGCTCTTCTGCCTGTTCCAATCGCGTTCCTTCTCGGATTCGCGCTTGTCATGCAGCTTCTTGCCCTTGGCGAGAGCCAATTCCAGCTTGGCGCGGCCTCGGTCGTTGAAATAGATTTTCAACGGCACCAGAGTCATGCCCTCACGATTGATCGCCGAACGCAGCCGGCCGATTTCGCGGCTGGAAAGCAGCAGCTTACGACGGCGGCGTGGCTCGTGATTGAAGCGATTCGCCTGCAGGTACTCCGGCAGATAGGAGTTGATCAACCAAATCTCGTCACCTTCATCCGAGGCGTAGGATTCGGCGATATTGGCCTTGCCTTCGCGCAGCGATTTGACCTCCGTGCCCATCAGCACGAGCCCTGCTTCGTAGGTGTCGATGATCTCGTAGTTGAAGCGAGCCTTGCGGTTTTCCGCCACGACCTTGTTCACCACGCGCTGGCTGCCTTTGGGTGCCATGATTCTTCTTCTTTTTTCTTGCGTCATTCCGGCAGCGACTAAGGGCGTGCCAGGTTCCTGCACCCTAAATAAGCGAGACCGCCCTCCTTGTGAAGAGAGCGGCCTTGCAGAGTTTCGGCAGCAGGCTTGTGAAGCCTCAGTTCAGGAGGCCGGCATGGCGCATGGCCGCATCGATCGCAGCCTCCGTGCCCGGCTCCAGGGTCGACAAGAGCGGCGAACGCACGTTGCGGCTCATGCGGCCGAGGCGGGACAGACCGTACTTGGCACCGCAAAGACCTGGCTCCAGGAAGATCGCCTTGTGCAGCGGCATCAGACGATCCTGATACTCGAGTGCCTTGGCGTAATCACCGGCAAGCGTGGCCGCCTGGAATTCCGCACATAGTCGCGGCGCGACGTTGGCCGTGACCGAAATGCAGCCGACGCCGCCATGAGCGTTGAAGCCGAGCGCCGTGGCATCCTCACCGGAAAGCTGGCGGAAATCGCGGCCGCAGCTGATGCGCTGCTCGGAGACGCGTTCGATCTTGCCGGTCGCATCCTTGACACCAACAATGTTGGAATAGGACTTGGCGAGCGCGCCCATCGTCTCCGGCGTCATGTCGACGACCGAACGGCCTGGAATGTTATAAATGTAGATCGGCAGCTTCACGGCTTCCGCAACGGCGGCGAAATGTGCGTAAAGCCCCTTCTGCGTCGGCTTGTTGTAATAGGGTGTCACGACCAGAACCGCATTGGCACCGACCTTTTCGGCGTGCAGCGCAAGCTCGATCGCTTCGCGGGTATTGTTCGAGCCCGCTCCCGCCATGACCGGGACGCGCTTGTTGGCGATCTCGATGCAGAGCTCGACGACGCGCTTGTGCTCGTCATGCGACAAAGTGGGAGATTCGCCCGTCGTACCAACAGGCACCAATCCCTTGCTGCCCTCTTTTATCTGCCAGTCGACATGCGAGGCGAAGGAAGCCTCATCCACCTTGCCGGCGTCTGTAAAGGGCGTAACGAGTGCGGGAATGGACCCCTGGAACATGCAAGTCTCCTAGCGGCGCTGCTTTCATGCTTCAGCCGCAATCCATGGTTATGAATCCGCGCACCATAAAGCGCTGGCTTGACGGCGACAAGCACGCTTTGAATGGTAAAGGGCAGTTTCCGATATCATAATTGATTGAAATTCGGACCACCGGTAAGGTTTCGTTAATATAGCATTTGGCAAATGGAAGGGGCCTGTTTGTTTTGTGAGTAGCCGGATGAAGAGACCTGTCATGATCTGGACCGCCGTGGGCTTGGCGGTCGCCTGGGGCGCGGTTGCCTCGCAGCTTCCCGGCCAGCAGATACCGACGAGCGCCAACGCCTATGTCGCCATGGCGCCGGACCCCATGAGTACGGCCGCGATCCCGCGCAGCGGAGCGATCGCGCCTGTCAGCGGCGACCTGAAGGCAGGCCTTGACGCCCTCTCCAACAAGAACCCGATGCAGGCGCTTGCCATCCGCAACGGCATGGGCGAAGGCACGCTCGATCGCCATATCCTGACCTGGGCGATCGCGACTTCGGGCCAGCCGGGCATCCCCTCCGGCGAGATTGCCGCTGCCGCCCGCGAGCTTGTCGGCTGGCCGGGGCTCGGCAGCCTGCGCGCCAATTCCGAGCGGGCGCTCTATACAGAAAATCCGGCAACCGATCAGGTCCTGGCCGCCTTCGGCAACTCGCAGCCGGAGACCGTCGAGGGCAGCATCATCCTCTCTCGCGCGCTCATGGCGCGCGGCGCGTCGGCACAGGCCGGAAAGCTGATCCGCAAGATCTGGCGCGACGAGCCACTGGACAAGCCTCTGGAGGACAAGATCCTTGCAGAATTCCCCAGCCTGCTGTCGCCTGCCGATCACAAGGCGCGCATGGACTATCTGCTTTACCGCGACCGGACCGCACAGGCCAAACGCTTCGGCGATCTCGGCAAGGCGCAATCGCTCTACAAGGCCTGGGCGGCCGTCAATGATCGTTCGCCGAAAGCCGACGCGCTGATCGCAGGCGTCGACGCGCAATGGCGCAAGGATCCCGCCTATCTCTTCATGCGGATCGAAAACCTGCGTCGCCAGAACAAATATGACGACGCCGCCAATCTTCTGGCGCAAATGCCGCAAGACCGGAGCGTGCTTGTAAGCCCAGGTGCTTGGTGGAGCGAGCAGCGCATTGTTAGCCGCGGCCTGGTGGATCAGGGTGAATTCAAGGCCGCCTATCGTGTCGTCGACGCCAGCGTCGCGGAAAGTCCGCAGGATGTCGGCGAAGCCGAATTCCACGCAGGCTGGTACGCTCTGCGCGGTCTTCAGGATGGGGCGAATGCAGCGATCCATTTCCGCAAGATCCTGCAGGTGTCGAACGGGCCTATCTCGCAATCGCGCGGTTGGTATTGGCTCGGCCGCGCCGCCGAGGCAGGCGGATCGGGCAAGGCAGCGGATTTCTATGCGAAGGCCGCCTCCTATCCCAGCACCTTCTACGGCCAGCTTGCCGCCGAGAGGCTTGGCCGCAGCACCCTCAACGTCACCTATCCCTCGCCCTCAGCTACGGATCGCCAGCGCTTCCAGGGACGCGAGGCGGTACAGGCGATTTCGCGGCTCGAGGCCGCGGGGCACGGCTGGCGTGCGGACGCGCTCTATCGCGCCCTGGCGAAACAGCTGGAAAGCCCCGGCGAGGTTGCGATGCTGGCTGCCCGCGCCGAGCGCTCCGGCAACCACCAGCTTTCGCTGCAGATCGGCAAGATCGCCTATGGACGCGGCATCGATGTCGCGGCACTCGCCTTCCCGATCGGCGTCATTCCGGACAATGCCAATATTTCCGGCTCCGGCAAGGCGCTTGCCTATGCCATTGCCCGGCAGGAAAGCGCCTTCAATCCGGCCGCCGTTTCCTCCGCCAATGCCCGCGGCCTGCTACAGTTGCTGCCGAAGACGGCAAAGGCTGTTGCCGGTCGGCACGGCATGGTCTTTTCCGCCGACAAGCTGACGCAGGATGCCGGCTACAACGCCACGCTCGGCGCCCATTATCTCGGCGAGCAGATCGACACTTTCGGCGGCTCCTACATCCTGACCTTCATCGCCTACAACGCAGGGCCGAACAAGGTGCCGGAATGGATCAGCCGCTACGGCGATCCGCGCGGCAAATCGCTCGATGACGTCATCGACTGGATCGAACGCATCCCCTTCCCCGAGACCCGCAACTATGTCCAGCGCGTGATGGAAAACTATCAGGTCTACAAGGCACGCCTCGGGCAGAAGACCGATATCGTCCACGATCTGGTCACCGGCCGCGGCTAAGGGGCCTGTCACTATCGCAAGGCCGCCGCACAGCCTCGCGCGATATGCTTCCGGCAACAACCGTAGTTGTATAGGTCACGGAAATGACGTTACATCCCTCGTGATAGCCAAAGCACGAGGGATGGCGCATGCGCAGCGACGACGAAAGCGGTTTTCTTGCCAGAACGATCGCAGCGGAAGATGGCCTGAAGCTCCATGTGCGGGACTATGACGGCGATGAGACAACCACCAGGGACAGGATACCCCTCTTCTGCCTGCCCGGTCTGACGCGCAACTCGCGGGACTTTCATCAGCTCGCGCTGCTTCTATCGCAGGATTCCGAGAACCCGCGCAGGGTGATCACGCTCGATGCCCGTGGGCGCGGGGCATCCGAATGGGATGCGGACAAATCCCACTATAATCTCATCGTCGAAGCGCAGGATGTCCTGACCGTCTGCGCTGCCCTCGGTCTCCATCAGGCCATCTTCATCGGCACGTCGCGCGGCGGGCTGGTGCTGCATATGCTTGCGGCCAGCCGACCGGATATCCTCAAGGCCGTGATTCTCAACGATATCGGTCCGGTCCTCGAGAAGATTGGGTTGGCGGATATCCGCGATTATCTCAACCGGGACAAGAAACCCGCCAACTGGGACGAGGCAATCGAGATCCTTCGGGAAAACCATGGCAGCGCCTTTGGCGCGCTTGACGAAGACGACTGGCGGGATATGGCGCGGGCCATCTACGTCTTACGTGACGGCAAGCCGGTTGCCGATTACGATCCCGCCATCGCCGCACAAATGCGGACGCTCGATCTGGAGGCGCCGATTCCAGACCTGTGGACGCAATTCCAAGCGTTTCAAGATATCCCGCTGATGGTGATTCGCGGGGAGAATTCGAAGCTTCTGACACAGACAACAACAGACGAGATGGCAAACCGCCATCCGGAAATGGCCATCAAGATCGCGAGAGGGCAAGGACATGCCCCGATTTTACATTTGGGCGATATTCCGGATGCGATCCGGCACTTCACTTCGGGGTTTTGATAACAGGCGCCCGCGCACTGTTCGATATCGGCTCAAAACAAAAGGCCCGGTTGGGAGACCGGGCCTTTCCTCTTCCGATCGGAGGTCTGATCGGAAGATCTGTCGAACTCTTTTCGGCGAACCGAATTAGAAGCTGCGCTGGAAGCGCAGGATGCCAGCCCACTGATCCTGGTTCACAGAATCGAAGTTGGTGTAGGTAACTTCCGGCTCGATGAGGAAGCCCTTGACCGGCGTGAACTTCAGGTTCGTCGTGGCTTCGAAGATCTTCGAGTCGGTGTAGGCGAGCTGGAGGTTCCACTTCAGCTTTTCGTTGATCGGAACGCCAACGCCACCCCAGACAGCCCAGTCGCCCCAGCCGCAGAGATCGCCACGGCCAGCCGGGCAAGCAGATGCGTTCAGGTTCGAACCAGCGTACTGGTTCAGCTTCTTGCCGTCCGTGTTGTAGCCGCCCATCAAGAAGGCCGTCAGGAAGCCGAAGTCGGCATCGATACGAGCCTTGACAGCGCCTTCTTCGACGATCGAGTCGTAACCGCCGACAACCTTGAAGCCGAAGCCGCCAGCCTTGTAGCCGATACCGGCAACGGCGTTCGGAGCGTAGTGGTTAGCCTTGGACTGAACCCAAGCGCCACCGAAAGAAGACGAATCCGAACCGGAGTTGGAGTCTTCGAGCGAGACGACAGCCGTGAAGCCGTTGCCTGCGTCGTAGTTGTAGGTCAACTGGTTGAGTTCGTACGGGCCGTCATAGATCACGTCGTCGTTGATGACGTCGCCGGCGTAGCCGGTGTACAGGTTGTACTGCGAGTCCTGCTTACCAACCAGGAAACCGCCGAGGCTGATGTTAGCCCAGAGCAGCTTGGTGGTGGTGGCGTTGCCGTCGTTCCAGTCGAAACGATAGACGGTGTTGGTCTTCAGCGGACCGTATTCGGTGTCGGTCGCGGTGTCGACGCTCAGCTGAGCGCGGGTGTGCCAGTAGGTGCCGCGATCGCCGCCGGGACCCGGATTGTAGGCATTGTACCAGCCGCCTTCGGTACGGACCATGCCGCCGATCTTGAGGCAGGTTTCGGTGCCCGGGATGAAGAAGTAGCCAGCGCCATAGGCATCGCAGATGCGGACGTATTCCAGCGGCTCGGGCTCAGCAGCGACGATTGCGTCGGCCGCATGAGCACCGGATACTGCTGCCAGCGCAGCAGCGGAGCCGAGAAGAAGGCTCTTGATGTTCATAGTAACTCCAGTTCCAATATCGATTAGGTATGAGAATTCACGTCGAGAAAATCGACGTGCCCTACCCCACCCGGTTTTAAAGTTGACCCCTGATCTGGGAGAACCAAGACGCTAAGTCTCGCTTCCGATTTGGAACCTACAGATCGTTTTTTTCAGAGCAATATCAGAGATAAACTATGAACAATTGTGACGGCGGTTTCAAAAGGTGCGTTGCACAAAAATCACGTCGCAAAACCGTCACATTGGCGACATGTCGATAGCTGGAAACTACTTCAGATTACTTCGAGAATACATACAACCTACAGGTCGCCCACGCCGGAGAAGAATATAGAATACTCTCAAGGCTGCATTCTAATTTGTCGATATTCTCAAATAAAGAAAGCCCGGCCATTGGCCGGGCTTTCCATCACCGTAGTGAACAATCTCAACTGACCAAGGTCAGATTAGATTAGAAAGTGCGCTCGAAGCGGAGGATACCAGCCCACTGGTCCTGATTGATGGAGTCCCAGTTGGTGTAGGAGACTTCCGGCTCGATGAGCAGGTTCTTGACCGGGTTGAACTTGAGGTTCGTGGTCGCTGCGAAGATCTTCGAGTCGGTGTAGGCGAGCTGGAGGTTCCACTTCAGCTTTTCGTTGATCGGAACGCCAACGCCGCCCCAAACTGCCCAGTCACCCCAGCCGATACCAGCTGCATCGCCAGCGCCGTTCGAACCGGCATACTTGTTGAGCTTGTTGCCGTCGGTGTTCCAGCCGCCCATGACGAAGGCCGAGAAGACACCGAAGTCAGCATCGACGCGAGCCTTGATGGCGCCTTCTTCAACGATCGAGTCGTAACCGCCGACGACCTTGAAGCCCCATGCGCCGGACTTGAAGCCAGCACCGGCGACAACGTCAGGAGCGTAGTGGTTCGAGCTGTCTTCGCCGTTAGCGCCGGTAGCACCGGTGCCAGAGTTGCTGTCTTCAACCGAGATCACAGCCGTGAAGCCGTTGCCGGCGTCGTAGTTGTAGGTGATCTGGTTGAGTTCGTACGGGCCGTCATAGACCACGTCGTCGTTGATGACGTCGCCGGCATAACCGGTGAAGACGTTGAACTGCGAGTCTTCCTTACCAACGGTGAAGCCGCCGAGGCTGATGCTGGCGTGCAGCAGGTTGGTAGCGGTGGAGCCGCCGTCATTCCAGTCCCAACGCAGCTCGGTGTTGGTCTTCAGCGGGCCGTATTCGGTGTCGGTTGCCGTCTGCAGACGGAGCTCAGCACGGGTGTGCCAGAGCGTGCCCAAACGAGAGTTCGGGTTGTAGGCATCGTACCACTCACCTTCGGTACGAACCTTGCCGCCGATCTTGAGGCAGGTTTCGGTGCCCGGAATGAAGAAGTAGCCAGCACCGTATGCGTCGCAGATGCGAACATATTCCAACGGCTCCGGCTCAGCGGCGACGATAGCGTCAGCCGCGTGAGCACCGGAAACTGCCACAAGCGCGGCAGCGGAGCCCAGAAGAAGGCTCTTGATGTTCATATTGACCTCCAGTCAAAGTTTTATGTCGAGAATGAGAACTACCCGAAGGTATTCCCTGTCCCATCCTCGCGTTTCAAGAAGTGGACGATCAATCGCCCTCGCTTCCGAGAGTGAAAATACAAGACGTGCACTGTCACGCAATCGACATTTTCGCGGAAGGGGGGATTTGCGTAAGCCTTCCGCAATTCCTGTTGCCGAAAGGACACAAGTCAGCAACACGGCGGCCGCAATTATTTAGACTTCATTAAGAAATCCCTTAATCTACCGGCACTTACATGCGGCGCGAAAATGGTCGCAGCCGATCGCAAAAAGGCATCGAAATGGCCATTCCATGGCTAACAGGCGGATTTTGCTGGGTTTGGTAAGCTGTATATGACGCTTACCTCCGCGACCCACCCGGGATGAACGGCCGCTTGCGAGTTCGGCCCGCGTCCCAAAACGATGCAAGGACGCGGGTGATTCCTTAGATAGGGCCGATTCGACAGCGGCGAGCAGGCGTTGAGCAAGCGCAGCCGCCAACGACCAAATATCGCTCTACCCCTTCATTTCCTTGAATAGAGCACCATTCCGGCGTGATGAAGCACGCCATTGATGAAATCGCCATCGGCGGTGAAACCGGTATCGTCCCAATAGTCGATGTGATCGCCCGTCACCATGTAGCGCCCCTGATAGGCATGCTCACGGCTTCCCCGCGCTTCGACATATCGGCCGTTCGGCAGGAGTTCATGGCGGATATGATCATTAGCCGTTGTCCACATGCCGACGTAAGCGTGTATCGGTTTCTTCATTTCGATTCGATCCTCGGAAAGTGAGGGCGGCGCGCATACGACGCCGGCCGGAGTGAAAGCAAAGAGACCGCGAATCAATGTACCGCCCGCGTCGGGCGAACGACGATCTCATTGACATCGACATCATCGGGCTGCTCAACGGCGAAGCGTACCGCCCGACCGATAGCGTCGGGCGTCAGCGCAACGGCCCGATAGGACTTCATCGCCTCGGCCGCCACCGGGTCCGTGATCGTATCGGCCAGCTCACTCTCGACGACGCCCGGATGGATGCAGGTGACACGGATATCGCGGCATTCCTGCCGCAACCCATCTGAGATTGCCCGAACGGCATACTTGGTTGCGCAATAGACGGCGGCGGTCGGAGAGACTGCAAGCGCCCCAATCGAAGCGATATTGATGATGTGACCGGCGCCACGCGCCGTCATTTCCGGCAGAACGGCCGCAATGCCATGAAGCACGCCCTTGATATTGACGTCGACCATTCTGTCCCATTCCTCGACCTTCATCGAAGTCATCAGGGAAAGCGGCATGATGCCGGCATTGTTGACGATCACATCGACGCCGCCCCAGGCCAGACGTGCCGTCTCCGCAAAGGCAGCAACGTCAGCCCTATCGGTTACATCGAGCCGGCGGGTCATTACCGTGCCGCCCTTTTCCCGGATCTCGGCCGCCAATGCTTCCAATCTGTCGATGCGTCTTGCGCCGAGCATGACCCTTGCGCCGGTGGAGGCGAGTTCGCGGGCGATGCCTGCGCCGATGCCACTGGAGGCACCTGTGATGAGAATGACTTTATCGATAGGCATGCGATCACTCCTTGCTATGTGAACGGTTCTCTCCTGGAACCGGCTGCAAGGAGGATACAGAGCTTCATTGTCGTGATAAGACACCCATTCAGTGACAGCTTGGAAAGTAATAGTTACCAATGTGGCCTGATCTCAATGCTCTCACCGTCTTCATTCTCGTCGCCCAGGAGCGCAATTTTCGCGCCGCCGCCGACAGGCTGGGCGTCACCCGCTCGGCGGTCAGCCAGACAATCCGGCGATTGGAGGAAAGCATGGGCATCGCGCTGCTGCAGCGCACGACCCGCAGCGTCAGCCTGACGGAAGCCGGCGAACGGCTTTATGCGGACGTGGAGCCGGCGGTATCGGACATACGCACCGCGATGGAAAAGACGGACAGATTGCGGACGCGGCCCCGCGGACAGTTGCGGCTCGCAGTTTCCTCGATCGCGGAACGATTTCTCTCCGGCGACTTTCTCGCGGGCTTTGCGGCCGCCAACCCCGAGATCCAGCTCGATATCACCGTCACCGACGAGGAATTCGATATTGTATCGGAAGGCTATGACGCCGGCGTCCGGCTTGGCGAAGTCATCGAGCAGGACATGATTGCCGTACCCGTCGCCGGCGACGAGCGGCAATTGGCCGTATGTTCCCCGGCCTATCGAGACCGATTCGGCATTCCCATGCATCCGAAAGAGCTCTCCGTGCATCGATGCATAGGCTGGCGTCCCTCACCGAAGGCAGTTCCCTATCGCTGGGAGTTTACGGAAGAGGGCAAGGAATTCCGGGTGGAGGTCGCGCCGGAGGTGACGACGAATGACATGGGCGTGATGATCGAGCTGGCCGTCGCCGGAGCGGGAATCACATTCGGGATGGAAGAAAGCTTTCGCCCCTTCATCGACAGGAACGAGCTAATGCCGATCCTGGAGAAATATTGCCCCTATTTCCCGGGGTTCTACCTCTACTATCCCAATCGACGGAACATGGCTCCCAAGCTGCGCGCGCTCATAGCATATCTGAAGCGCTACGAAGGCTTTGCAGGCCGGAATTCCCGATAGAATCTTGCGTTGGGATTTGTCAGCTCCGAATTCACCTACCATCTGCAGATGAGGACAATTGAGCCAAAATGGCGGAGAAGATGGGATTCGAACCCACGATACCATTTCTGGTATACTCCCTTAGCAGGGGAGCGCCTTCGACCACTCGGCCACCTCTCCGGTGCGGCCCTGATAGGGCCATTCATTTATCGACGCAAGCGCTTTTTCGCCTTTGCGTACCTTCTTTCCATGATTCAGCAACAGGCGATTGCCGGCCGAAGCATGGTCAAGCCGACGAGAAGATTCATATCAGGCCAACAGCTGCTTCAAATCGGCAGCGGGATCGGCAAGGATCGCCCTGGATGGATTGGAGCCGGTTTCCAGGAGCTTTTTGCCCGTTACATAAGCCTTTGCGTCGTTGATGGCGTCGACGGCAACGAATCGGCCCTGCTTGAAATACCAGATGGAAGCCGCGCCCTCGCGGGCGCCTGGACGCAACAAGGTCTCGTCATAGCCGAGATTGAAACCGGCGATCTGCAGCTTTACGTCATATTGATCCGACCAGAACCACGGCTTCGGATCATAGGCTTTTTCGTTGCCGGCTATGATTCCTGCCGCGGCTTCCGCCTGGTCGACTGCGTTCTGCACGGATTCGAGCCGGATGCGGCCGCCCTCCCATGGCAATTCCACGCAATCGCCCATGGCGAAGATGGACGGATCGGAGGTGCGGGCAAACGAATCGACGGTGATGCCGTTGCCGACCTCAAGGCCTGCTTCCTTGGCAAGCCTGTCATTCGGAGCAACGCCAATGCCGACGACGACGAAATCGACATCGATGGTCGAGCCGTCGGAAAGCTCGGCAGCGGCGACATGGCCGTTGCGGCCGATGAGCTGCTTCAGCCCCGTCTTCTCGCGAATGACGACATCATGCTTTTGATGAATAGCCCTGAAAATATCGGCCGTTTCCTTGGCCGCCACACGCTGCAATATCCGGTCGCCCATCTCGATGAGCGTGACCTCAAGGCCGCGATGGCGCGCGACGGCAGCAGCCTCGAGCCCGATATAGCCGCCACCGATGATGAGCACCCGGCGCCCCGGACGCATCTCGCCGGCCAGAAGATCGGCATCGCGCTTGTCTCGTGCGAGATAAACCCCTTCGAGCGCGCCGCCAACGGAGGGCGGGAGGCGGCGCGGCGTCGAGCCGGTCGCCAGCGCCAGCGTCTCATAGTCCAGTCTCGATCCATCCTGCATGACGATCTGCTTTGCGCCGCGGTCGATCTGCTCGACCCAGGTGGACACGCGGATCTCGACATTATTGTCCGAGTACCAATGTTCCGGGCGAAACAGCAGGCGATCGAAAGTCATTTCGCCGAGCAGATACTTCTTGGTCAGAGGCGGTCGTTGATAGGGAAGGCTCTCCTCGGCACCGACGATGGTGATCGGCCGCGAATCACCCAGCCCGCGCAACTTGGCCGCAAGCGCGAAACCCGCCTGCCCGGCCCCGACAATGACCAATCTGCCCGTCACGATCCGTACTCCATTGTTATTATGGCGATCCTTCCGCGTGCGCGGAAGGCTGCCTATGGACTTCAGGGGTAACGCCTGCATCCGCAAGCGTCAATCATGGCTGACCCTGCGCCCCGGATCGGGAGAAAATTAGGCCAAACGCTTAGCTTGATATTTCGACCCAGCGGCGCTCGTGGAAGGATTGTGCCATGGCGTGCACCGATTTTTCGATGCGCAGGCCGTCTTTGAAAGCCACGACTGACGCAGATTCGCCGGATATGGCACGGATCAGCTCGCGGCACTCGATGATCTTCAGATCGTTGAAGCCGAGGCCGTGGCCGGGCGCCGGGATGAAGCGGTCATATGGCTTGTGGGCGGGTGCGGCCAGCACCTTGCGGAAGCCTTGTTCGCTCTCCCTGCCCTCGGCCTGATAGAGTTCGAACTCGTTCATGCGCTCCTGGTCATAGGAGATCGAGCCCTTGGAGCCGAAGATCTGCAGGGCGATTCGCCCCTTGCGACCCCAGGCCGAGCGATTGGCCATCAGCACGGCGGAAATGCCGCCGCCAAGCCGCATCAGCACATTGGCGAGATCGTGGTTCTCGACGGCGCGACTGCCGCCATCCTTCAACGGACGCTCGGTATAGGGCTTCACCATATCGGTGATGACGGCCTCTACATGACCGAACAGGAACCAGAGCAGCGAAAGCGGATGCACGGCAAAGTCATCGAGAGCTCCGTAGCCGGAGGCAAGCTCGCTCTTCCAGTAGAAAAGGCCATTCGGATCGGCCATGAAATCCTCGTCCATCTCTACGCGGACGTGATTGACGGCGCCGATCGCACCCTCCGCTATCAGCGCCTTGATGTGCCGCATCACCGGGTTCTGGATATAATTGTAGCCGAGGATGGCAATCTTGCCGGAGGCCTTAGCCGCAGTCAGCATGCGCTCTGCATCGCCATAAGCAGGCGCCATCGGCTTCTCGCACCAGACATGCTTGCCCGCTTCAAGAGCTGCGATCGCCATTTCCGGGTGGAACTGATTGGGGGTCGTGACGGAGACGACGTCGACCTCGGGATCTGCGATAAGCGCGCGCCAGTCAGCCGTTGCCTTTTCGAAGCCGAACTCGTCGCCGCGTGCCTTTGCCAGATCGGCATTGGCTTCGGCCAGATGCACCAGGCGGGGCCGCGCGACATCGCCGAATACGGTCTTGACCGCATTCCATGCCAGCGCATGGCATTTGCCCATATAACCAGTGCCGATCAATCCAACGCCCAACGGCTTCATTTGCCCTTCCTCCTCAAATCCGCTCCCGAAGTTGCGTGATTTTTGGAATATTTAGACCGTTTTGACAAGCGCGCTCAGGGCATTGACATCCCTCCCGCGGGCAATAATCCATATTTATATGTTTAAAATCATAATCTTAAAATTATTCGTGCCGAACGATTCAAAATCCGGTATCGTTGGAAATATGGAATATTTGTTTCATTGCGGGTGTTGGGGGAGCTGAAGGACGGCGCATGGACAACAATATCGAGACGCAAACCAAAGTACCACGCGACTTCGAAAGTCTGCGCAGCACCATCATAGAGCGCAAGAATGCCATGCCGAAGCGTCTGGCCCAGGTTGCCGCCTTCGCGCTCGGTAATCCCGATGAGATCGCCTTCGGCACGACGGCCAGCATTGCCGCTGCCGCCGAGGTACAGCCTTCGACGCTGGTGCGCCTTGCCCATCACCTCGGCTATGAAGGCTTCTCCGATCTGCAGAGCATCTTCCGTGAGCGGCTCCGTGATCGCACGCTGAGTTATGAGGAACGGCTGGTGACGCTTGAACGCTCCGGCGTCGAGAATGAGGAGGCCAGTATTCTCTCAGGCTTCCTCTCCGCGGCGAGCCAATCCGTCAACAAGCTTGCAGCAACCATTGAGACCGACACGTTTGCCAAGGCCGTCGACGTGCTTGCCGCCGCCGAGACGATCTACCTCATCGCCAAGCGCCGCTCCTATCCGCTGACGGCGCATATGAGCTACGCCTTTTCCAAGCTGAATATCCGCCATCAGATCGTCGCCTCGCCAAACGGCATCGACGGCGAGATCACCCGCTTCGCGACAGAGAAGGACGCAGCGATCGCCGCGAGCTTTTCACCTTATGCCGCCGATAGCCTGGCGCAGGCGCAGGATCTCGCCTCGCGCAACGTGCCGGTCATCGCCATTACCGATTCGGCCTTCTCTCCGCTCACCGCTTGCGCGGACCACTGGTTTGAAGTCGCGGAGGCAGACTTTGCCGGTTTCCGTTCACTATCGGCTTCAATGGCGCTCATCATGGCCTTTCCGGTCGCCATCGCCGAGCGCCGGCGAAAAGCTGCAATAAAAGCAGATAAAACGAAAATGGAATAAACATTCCGAATTGACAAAATCTCGGAACCAATGTTTCACTATAGCCAGGATCACGGCCGCGGGAGATGGTCGTCCGATCCATAGCAATCGGGACGAAACGAACACCGGCACTTTCAATAACGCATGATCTCGGCGCAGGCTGAAAAGCAAAAGAGGTCATGCCCTGACGGGAGGACATCATGGCACACGACAATCCTGGCGCGGAGCCGGCGACGAAACTCGATGTGATCACCATCGGCCGCTCCTCCGTCGACCTTTATGGTCAGCAGATCGGCTCGAAGCTTGAAGACATCGCCTCCTTCGCCAAGTCGGTCGGCGGCTGCCCGGCCAATATCGCCATCGGCACGGCGCGACTCGGCCTGAAATCCGGCCTCATTACCCGCGTCGGCGACGAGCAGATGGGCCGCTTCATCCGCGAACAGTCGGCCCGCGAGGGCGTCGCCGTCGATGGCATCGCCACGGACAAGGAGCGCCTGACGGCGCTGGTGCTGCTGGCCGTGGAGGCCGAGGGCGTCTCGCCGATGATCTTCTATCGCTCCGACTGCGCCGACATGGCGTTGAACGAGGACGATATCGACGAAAACTTCATCAAATCCTCGGGCGCCGTTCTGGTGTCCGGCACGCATTTTTCCAAGCCCAATACCGAGGCGGCACAGCGCAAGGCGATCCGCATCGCCAAGGCGAATGGCCGCAAGGTGATCTTCGACATCGACTACCGGCCGAACCTCTGGGGCCTTGCCGGCCATGCCGAAGGTTTCGAGCGCTATGTGAAATCGGATCGCGTCTCCTCCAAAATGAAGGAGACGCTGCCGGATTGCGATCTGATCGTCGGCACCGAAGAAGAGATCATGATCGCCTCCGGCGCCGACGACGTGCTCGGTGCCTTGAAGGAAATCCGCCGCCTCTCATCCGCGATCATCGTGCTGAAGCGCGGCGCCATGGGCTGCATCGTCTATGAAGGCCATATCTCCGACGATCTGGAAGCCGGCATCGTCGGCCAGGGCTTCCCGATCGAAGTCTTCAACGTTCTCGGCGCGGGTGATGCGTTCATGTCGGGCTTCCTGCGCGGCTATCTGCGCGGCGAGCCGCTGAAGACCTGCGCCACCTGGGCGAATGCCTGCGGCGCCTTTGCCGTTTCCCGCCTGCTCTGCTCGCCGGAATATCCGACCTGGACGGAGCTCGACTTCTTCCTGAAGACGGGCAGCAAGCATCGGGCATTGCGCAAGGATGAGGCGATCAACCATATTCACTGGGCGACGACCCGGCGCAGCGACGAGATTCCGCTGCTGATGGCGCTTGCGATCGACCATCGCTCGCAGCTCGTCAGCGTCTGCGATGAGCTGGGCCTTGGCCACGACAAGATCGTCGCCTTCAAGCGGCTTGCCGTCGAGGCGGCTGCACGGGTGGCCGATGGCCGCCCCGGCTACGGCATGCTGATCGACGAACGCTTCGGGCGCGACGCCTTCTTCGACGCAGCAACCAAGGATTTCTCCTGGATCGGACGCCCGGTCGAACTGCCGGGATCGAAGCCGCTGAAATTCGAATTCAGCCAGGATATCGGCTCGCAGCTCGTCGAATGGCCGCTCCATCATTGCATCAAGTGCCTGTGCTTCTACCATCCGGACGATCCGCAGGATTTGAAGGCGGAGCAGCAGGAGAAGCTGCGGACACTATTCGAAGCCGCGCGCAAGGTCGGCCGCGAGCTTCTCGTCGAGATCATCGCCAGCAAGAACGGTCCGCTGACCGACGACACGATCCCGACGGCGATGGAAGAGCTTTATGCGCTCGGCATCAAGCCGGACTGGTGGAAGCTGGAACCACAGGAATCGACAGCTGCCTGGAAAAAAATCGATGCCGTGATCGCCAAAAATGATCCATGGTGCCGCGGTATCGTGCTGCTCGGCCTGGAGGCGCCGGCAGAGGAACTGATCCGCAGCTTCGAAGCGACGCTGGCGGCCCCCTCGGTCAAGGGTTTCGCCGTTGGGCGGACCATCTTCTCCGATGCGGCCCGCGCGTGGCTCTCGGGCGGTATGAACGACGAGGAAGCGATTGCCGACATGGCCGGCCGTTTCCGCCAACTGACGGCAGCGTGGCTCAAAACCCGCGGCCTGTGAAATTCTGGAGCAATTCCAGCAAAAGTGCATAGCGGTTTTGCGTTCGGGATTGCGAGATACCAAGAGATAGAGCATTTGGGAGGCGCCTGATGGGCAAGACGATCCGATTGACGATGGCACAGGCCGTCGCGCATTTCCTCAAGAAGCAGATGACCATCATCGACGGGCAGAAGCAGCCGATCTTCGGCGGCGTCTGGGCGATCTTCGGCCACGGCAACGTCGCCGGTGTTGGCGAGGCGCTCTATCAGGTGCGCGAGGAGCTGCCGACTTTCCGCGCTCACAATGAGCAAGGCATGGCCCATGCCGCCATCGCTTATGCCAAGGCAAGCTTCCGCCAGCGCTTCATGGCCTGCACCACATCGATCGGCCCCGGCGCGCTCAACATGGTGACGGCCGCCGGCGTCGCACATGTCAACCGCATCCCCGTTCTTTTCCTTCCCGGCGACGTTTTCGCCAATCGCGCACCCGATCCGGTGCTGCAGCAGATCGAAGATTTCGGTGACGGCACGGTTTCCGCCAATGATGCCTTCCGCCCGGTCTCCCGCTATTTCGACCGCATCACCCGCCCGGAGCAGATCATCTCGGCGCTGAAGCGCGCCATGCACGTGCTCACCGATCCCCTTGATTGCGGCCCGGTGACGCTTTCGCTGTGTCAGGACGTGCAGGCGGAAGCCTTCGATTATCCGGAAAGCTTCTTCGAAGAACATGTCTGGGCGCAGCGCCGCCCACAGCCGGATGCCGACGAACTTGCCAACGCGATCGCATTGATCCGCCGATCCGAAAAACCCGTTATTCTCGCCGGCGGCGGCGTGCTCTATTCGCAAGCGACCAAAGAATTGACTGCCTTCGCCGAAGCGCATGACATCCCTGTCGTCGTCACGCAGGCCGGCAAGTCGGCCATCGACGAGACGCATCCCTTGGCGCTCGGTTCGGTCGGCGTGACGGGCACGTCGGCGGCCAACGCGATCGCCGAGGATACGGATCTGGTGATCGCTGTGGGAACCCGTTGCCAGGATTTCACCACCGGCTCCTGGGCGCTGTTCAAGAACGAGAAGCTGGCGATGATCGGCCTCAATATCGCGGCCTACGACGCCCTCAAGCACAATAGTCACCCACTGGTGACGGATGCGCGCGAAGGATTGAAGGCGCTTTCCGCTGGTTTGACGGGCTGGCGCGCGCCGGCATCGCTGGCCGAAAAGGCAACACGGGAAAAGAAGATCTGGATGGAAGCCGCCGCCAAGGCGATGGCGACAACCAATGCCGCCCTGCCCTCCGACGCCCAGGTCATCGGCGCCGTCACTCGCACGCTCGGCGGCGAGAAGAGCATCGTGGTTTGCGCCGCAGGCGGCCTGCCCGGCGAGTTGCACAAGCTCTGGCCGGCGACGGCGCCCGGCAGCTATCATATGGAATATGGCTTCTCCTGCATGGGCTACGAGATTGCCGGTGGCCTTGGCGTCAAGATGGCGCGGCCGGAGAAGGATGTCGTTGTCATGGTCGGCGACGGCTCCTACATGATGCTGAATTCCGAACTGGCGACCTCGGTCATGCTCGGCCTGAAGATCACCGTCGTGCTGCTCGACAACCGCGGCTATGGCTGCATCAACCGCCTGCAGATGGCAACCGGCGGCGCGAACTTCAACAACCTCTTGAAGGACTCGCGTTTCGAAGTGATGCCGGAGATCGACTTCCGGGCGCATGCCGAAAGCATGGGCGCGATTGCCGTGAAGGTCTCCTCCATCGCCGAGCTCGAACAGGCGATCGAAGCATCGAAGAAGAACGACCGCAGTTCCGTCATCGTCATCGACACCGACCCGTTGATCACGACGGACGAAGGCGGTCATTGGTGGGATGTCGTCGTGCCCGAAGTCAGCCCGCGCGCCGAAGTCAACAAGGCCCGCGCCGCCTACGAACAGGCCCGTGCCTCCCAGCGCATCGGCTGATCGATTTCCGACACTTTTCCGGAGGAGCTGAAACGCTCCTCCAACACTATTTTCAAGGAGACCATTGATGAAGGCCAAACTCGGCATGTCGCCCATCGCCTGGTGGAACGACGATCTTCCTGAGCTCAGCGACGACGTATCCCTGGAAGAATGCCTGCGCCAGTCGCGCGGTGCGGGCTTCACCGGCATGGAACAGGGCCGGCGCTTCCCCAGCAACCCGGGCGAGATGCTGCCGATCCTGCGTGCCGCCGACGTGACCCTCTGCGGCGGCTGGTTCTCCGGCACGCTCGTCAACGAGGAGCTTGCCGCCAACAAGGACCGCATCGCGCCGATGATCGAGCTGTTCAAGGCCGTCAACGCGCCTTGCATCGTCTATGGCGAAGTCGGCCGCTCCATCCAGGGCGATCGCTCCAAGCCGCTCGCCACGAAGCCGCGCCTTTCGGATGACGAGATGAAGGCATATGCCCGCCGCGTCACCGAGTTCGGCGAATGGTGCGCCTCGCAGGGCATGCCGCTCTCCTATCACCATCACATGGCCGCCGTTGTCGAAACAGAGCCGGAGCTCGACGCCTTCATGCGCAATTCCGGCGAAGGCATTCCGTTGCTGCTCGATGCCGGCCATCTCGCCTTTGCCGGCGGCGACGTGCTGCGCGCCATCGACAACCACCATGCCCGCATCAACCACGTCCACGTCAAGGACATCCGCAAGTCCGTCGTCGACGGGCTGGATCGCAGCCGCCAATCCTTCCTCGATGCCGTCGCGCTTGGCGCGTTCACGGTGCCGGGCGACGGTTCACTGGATTTCGGCGCCATCGTAAAGCGCTTCGCCGACTACGGCTATGAAGGCTGGTTCGTGGTCGAAGCCGAGCAGGACCCGCGCAAGGCACCGCCGCAGAAGATGGCCGAGATCGGCCATGCCGAGCTGATGCGCGTCATGACGGCGGCAGGCTACACCGTGGAAACCGAAGGCTTTCCCAAGGGATAGCTAGAGCGCTTCCGCTTTTCTTCGAATCGCGAAAACGCTCTAGCTCTTTGTTATCTAGCAATTCCGGACGGAAAACCGCTGCGCACTTTTCCTGGAATTGCTCGAGAGATGAGCGCTCCTCGCCCCGTCGAAGGATGGCGAGGGGCGTTTTCCAAGCAATGGAGGAAGAACCCATGCCCAATCTCAAGGTCAAACCTGACGGCACCCATGGCCGCGTCACCCATGTCACGCCCGAAAGCGCCGGCTGGACCTATGTCGGCTTCGATCTCCACCGCCTGAAGCCGGGCGAAACGGCTGCGGCCGAGACCGGCGACCGCGAAGTCTGCCTCGTATGGGTCAGCGGCAAGGGAAGCGCAAAGTCCGGCGTAAAGGATTTCGGCTCGCTCGGCGGACGCATGAGCCCCTTCGAAGGCGCGCCCCACGCGCTCTATATTCCCTCTGGATCGAGCTGGTCGGTGACCGCCGAGACCGATCTGGAACTGGCCGTCTGCTCGGCACCGGGCGGCGGCTCCTATGAAGCCCGCGCCATTCCGCCGGGCACCCATCCGACGCTTACGCGCGGCAAGGGCACGAATGTCCGTCACGTCAACAACATCATGCCGGAAGACGACGGTGCAGCGCATTCGCTGCTCGTAGTGGAAGTGATCACGCCGGGCGGGCATACGTCTTCCTACCCTCCGCATAAGCACGATCAGGACGATCTCCCGAACGAAAGCTTCCTCGAGGAGACCTATTACCATCGCCTCAATCCACCGCAGGGTTTCGGCTTCCAGCGCGTCTACACGGACGACCGGTCGCTGGACGAAGTCATGGTGCTGGAAGACGGCGACGTGACGCTGGTGCCGAAGGGTTACCATCCCTGCGCTGCCTGCCACGGCTATGATCTCTACTATCTCAACGTCATGGCCGGCCCGAAGCGCATCTGGAAGTTCCACAATGCCGTCGAGCATGAGTGGCTGCTCAAGTCCTGAGTGCCCTCTGACATAAGCTCATACGAAAAGGCCGCGCCCGAAAGCGCGGCCTTTTCCATGTCATGCGGGCAGCAGGCCGAAGCGCCATTTCCGGTCCCTGGCATTGCGCGACAGCACCAGCCAAGTGAGCACGATCATCCCCATCTCCGCGAAGATGGGCGTCATCCAGATCCCCCGTTCGCCGAAGACGAGCGGCAGCAGAAATGTCAGCGGCAGGGTGAACAGATAGGACCGTGACAGACCGAAGATCGCGCCGCGTTTCGCATCGCCGATCGACTGGAAATACGACGACAGGATGATCGCCTGGCCGAAGAGGAAATAGGCGCCGATCGTCCAGGGCAGGATGCGGCCGACTTCGTCGATGATCACGGGATCGGCCACGAAGATCGCGCCCAGATGCCCCGCCAGCAGCTCGACGATCAGCTCGACTGCGGCGCAGTAGACCAGGGCCGAGATCATGGCGATGACAACGCTATGGCCGACGCGGCCGGGTAATGCCGCGCCGTGATTGTGACCCGAAATGGTCTGCAGCGCGATGCTCAAGCCGAGCAGCGGCAGATAGGCGAAGGTCATCACGCGGGTGACGATGCCATAGGCGCCGACGGTCGCGACATAATCCCCCTGATGCCAGATCGACACGTTGAAGAGGATCGCCGCCGAGCTTAGCGAAATGCCGATGAGGCCGAGGCTCATCGGCGCACCGAAGGCAAAGATGCCGCGCCATTCGCGAACATGCAGCGCCATCTCGACCCAAAGGCCGCCAGGCCGACGCAGGCGATAGATGACGACGATCGCCAGGCAGATGAATTGCGCCAGGATCGAGCCACCGGCGGAGCCGACCACGCCCCAGTGCGCAACAGCCATCAGCAACCAGTTTGCCAGGATATTGAGTAGCGTCGAGGCAAGTGTCACCAGCGTCATGAAGCCGAGCTTTCCCTCGCAGCGCAGCCCGTCAAGATGGATCGACAGGAAGAAGCTGATCGGCGCGAAGGCGACCATGACGCCCATGAAGGCCTCGGCGCTGCGGGCGACATCGGCGTTTCCTGCCGCAGCCACAGCGATGAACTGCCGGGCGACAAGCCAGTAGACAAGATTGACGAGCACGACGACGGCGATCGCCAGCGTATGGGCACCGGTGAACACGGCCTTCGCGCCATCGCGATCTCCGGCTCCGAGGCGACGGGCGAGAATGCTCGCCATACCATTGGAAACCAGTGTCTGCAGCGCAATCAGCAGCATCAGCGCGGGAAAGATGAGGCTGACGGCGGACAGCGCGTCGGCGCCGACATAGACGCCGAGGAAATAGGCGTCGACGACGGCAAAGAGGCCGCTGACCGTGGTGATGATGACGATCGGCGCGGCGGTCTTGATGAAGACGCCCGGCAGCCAGCCGGTGAGGAACATGTTGTTTTCAGTATGACGTGTCATGGCGGTATCCAGACGGAATCGCTCGCTATCGGCGAAGATAGCGGCCTATCGGTAGAAGATGAATGTCAGATGTCGAGAACGAGATGCGGTATGCCGTTCGACGTTTTACGCGGCGAAATGCCGTCGGCATCGACCTGGGCGTTGATGCGCTGACGGAATGCCGAGAAGCTCTCGAACTCCACCACGTCGACCGGTTCGTCGAAATGGATCGTGATCCTGTAGAGCCCGCCTGACTTCGCCGACATCGCAAGAACCTTGCCGGTGAACGGCTTGTTCAGATAGCGCCCGCGCACGGCGGACCCGACATCGAAGGGTGCATCCGGCCCGTCATTCGGTTTTGCCGCAAGCGCCGACAGCGTGTTCCAATCGCGCAGCCCATGCTGCTTGGCGATGAGTTCCAGCGCCGTCGAGTGGCTCATGTCGTCGCCGCGCTCGGCCATGGCCTGACGCAGACGCCGGGCCTGAGCCTTCAATTCATCTATGGACGGATACGTCGTCATAGGATCAGCCTTTGCTAAGGCACGCAATTACGACCGTGAAACGGAGCTCGCATTACCGTCAGTCAGCATGCCCTAAATGGCTGCGACCAGAAACAGCGAGGACTTCACCTTGGATTTTCATCCGCGAGCGGCAGGTGCCTCGAACCGAGCTTTCGTATGATCGAAGCCGATCTCGCTGTCAAGATGCGCCCAAATCGGCACAAAAGACGAACCCGTTAAAATTATACCAATGCAATTGACGCTTCAGCAAAATCTCCGTGCAAGGTTCATGCTGTAACCGAGATGAATTCGGTCTGTTCTTCAACAGGGAATGACAATGCTTCGCGCAACCCATCTGGCGAAAGTCAAATCCGAAGTCTACGAACGGAGCTGGGAACGCTTCTACGTTCAGAGGCCGGCGCGCCTCGTGGCGGTTCGTCCTTGTCTCACGGGCATTTCCGTGCGCAGCGCGGAGATTACCGACATCTCGCGCGGCGGCGCCAGCTTCACCGTCGCCACGACGGTCGGCCTGCCGACCCATTACTATCTGAACATCCTCGGCCTCGCCTACCGCATCGCGTGCGCCGAAATCAGCCGCAACGACAACCGCGTCCATGTCCGCTTCATCAACCTGATCGAACCGGAAACATTGCGTCGCGTCGTGCGCGCCGATTTCATGATCGGCAATGCCGAAGCGATGGCTGCGCGCGGCAGAAGGCAAAAGGTATAAATTCGGCTTTACGCCCTCAATCGCTTCGCACGTCCCCGCGGGCATATCGCGCGGGCGGCATGCCCGCGTATCGCGCAAAGGCAACGCTGAAAGTGCTTGCCGATCCGTAGCCAACGCGTTCAGCTACCTGATCCATCCCCAATTCGCGGCTGCGCAATAGCTGCTTTGCGAGAGCCATGCGCCAAGCCAATAGATATTCCATTGGCGGCAGGCCAACGACGCGGCTGAAACGCGCGAAGAAAGCCGATCGGGACAGGGCCGCTTCGGTCGCAAGATCCGCCACAGTCCAGGGATGGGCAGGACGCGCATGCATCGCGTGAAGTGCTGCAGCCAGGCGTTCATCGGCAAGGCCGCGGCTCAAGCTCGACGTGACGGTTGTTTCCGTGCCGGATCGCAATGCCTCGATCAACAACACCTCCAGCAGCCGTTCCAGCACGAGTTCGCGCGCCGGCCGGCGCTCGCGCGTTTCCTCGCCGACCAATTGCATCAGCGTCGCGAGTCGGGGCTCGTCGCGAACGATAACCACATCAGGCAAGAGGGAAACGAGCAAGGCCGCATCCGGCGCGCCGAAACTGCAGTGCCCTATGCGCATGCGCAGATCCGCCGGCCCTTCGAGGCGGCCGACACGGAAATGGCCGCCACTCAACTGCGTTGGAACCATGGCGGACAGACCGGCCGGTGCGTCGACGCTCTCGTTGACAAGGTCGCGCATGGCCGGCACGAGCACGAAATCACCGGCCTGGAGGATGAAAGGCTGATGTCCCCCAAACGTTACGCGGCAACGCCCCTCAAGGATTGCGCAGTAGAATGGCTCGCTTGTGGCCTCGCGATGAATTCGCCAGGCGCCGGCGCATTCCACCAGCTTCGAAAAGCGTGCGGCCGGCTGCAGCAGCGTGACGATTTCGGCAAGAGGATCAACGGTCATAATCAGGACTAACGCTAAAGAAATGGAGACTGTAGCATATATAAAGTCTCTCTCTCGGTCACTACCATGGCATCATTCCTTTTGTTTGGAGAGGCTCATGTCCACGATATTGATTACTGGTTGCTCGTCCGGCTTCGGCCTGGAGACTGCGAAACTGTTTTTTGAACGAGGGTGGGATGTCATCGCGACAATGCGCACGCCCAAACCCGAGCTACTACCGATTTCCGAACGCTTGCGTATTCTCGCACTCGACGTCACCAATCCGGCAAGCATCGCGGACGCCGTGAAGGTTGCCGGCCCGATAGACGTATTGGTCAACAATGCCGGTTTCGGAGCGCCCTCACCAATCGAGCTGACTGCGCCGGAGACGGTGCAGTCGCTTTTCCAGACAAATACGATCGGCACATTGGCGATGGTTCAGGCCATATTGCCTCAGATGCGTCAACGTCGGGCCGGAGTCATCATCAACGTCACCTCCACGGTGACGGTCAAGACTCTACCGGTGATTGGGATTTACCGGGCGAGCAAGGCAGCGGTGAACGCCTTCACCGAGTCCTTATCGGTGGAGATGGAGCCATTTGGCGTGCGGGTGCATATTGTCTTGCCAGGCCGGTCGCCGGAAACCCGCTTTGGGGAGAATGCGCGTCCACATTTGCGTGGTCTGGACGATCCGGATTATGCGCCCTTGATCCAGCAATTCATAAAGAATGTGCAGGACGACACCGGCCCCGTGACCTATGCTCCCGACGTAGCGAAGGCGGTGTGGCGGGCAGCCACCGATCCATCCGCCCCGCTGCGAATTCCGGCCGGTGCGGATGCCGAACTCTGGATGGCTGAGGCAGGTTTGTAACCGGAACCGGTGGCAGCCGAAAAGCTGCTGCCGTTTCGACTTCGACCGTGCATTAAGGGGAACGCGCAGCCGTCTGGCGAAGCGCGTTTCCTCTGCTTTATGGATTATCGAACAGATGATCCTTCATCGGTTGCGATGAGCACAAATGGCGCAGTGCGGACGAACGTCTTTCCGCTCTTGCAACCGCTCGCCAAGCGCCTATTCTGCCGCACCCTGCAACTGAATTCGGGAAACAAAGCCAGCATGTCCGCCTTCTCGCGCTTCACGCCGCTGATCAGCGCCCTGCCCTCCACCGTTCCTTTTGTCGGCCCCGAGGCGCTGGAGCGTCAGCGCGGGCTCAGCGTCAAGGCCCGTATCGGCGCCAATGAGAACGGTTTCGGGCCGGCGCCCTCCGTCATTGCCGCCATGCGCGAGCGGGCTGGCGATATCTGGATGTACAACGATCCGGAAAATTTTGAGCTGAAGCAGGCGCTTGCAGCGCATCTCGGCGTACAGCCGGCCAATATCGCCGTTGGCGAAGGCATCGACAGTCTGCTCGGCCTGATTGCTCGTATGGTGATCGAGCCAGGCACGCCCGTCGTCACCTCGCTCGGCGGCTATCCCACCTTCAATTTCCACGTCGCCGGTTTCGGCGGCCGCCTCACTACCGTACCCTATGTCGATGATCGCGAGGATCTCGACGGGCTGCTCGAGGCGGTGAAGCGCGAGAACGCGCCGCTCGTCTATTTCGCCAATCCCGACAATCCGATGGGAAGCTGGTGGGATGCCGGCAAGATCGTTGCCTTTGCCCGCGCGCTACCGGAAAATTGCCTGCTGATCCTCGACGAGGCCTATAGCGAGACCGGGCCTGCGAGCTCGCTGCCTGATATCTCCGCCCTGATCGGCCTGCCGAACGTGCTGCGCACTCGCACCTTCTCCAAGGCCTATGGGCTGGCCGGCGCCCGCGTCGGCTATGTCATCGGTGCACCCGAGACGGTGCTCACCTTCGACAAGATCCGCAATCATTTCGGCATGAACCGGCTCGCCACCGTGGCAGCACTCGCCGCGCTAAAGGATCAGGCCTATCTCGCCGAGGTGGTCGGCAAGATCCGGGCTGCCCGCGAGGAGATCGGCACCATCGCCCGCGACAACGGGCTTTTGCCGCTCGTCTCCGCCACCAACTTCGTCGCTATCGATTGTGGACGGGACGGCACCTATGCCCGCGCCATCGTCGACGGGCTGATCCAGCACGGCGTCTTCATCCGTATGCCAGGCGTGGCGCCGCTCAACCGCTGCATCCGCGTCAGCGTTGGTCCCAAGCAGGATCTCGATCTCTTGGCCGAGGCGCTGCCGAAGGTGCTGAAGGCGATTGGTTAAGCCCAAAACGACGAAACCGCGCCAGCCTTGTTCCGGCCGGTCGCGGTTTTCATCATTCGGCGGCTCGCCTCTCCGTCGGCCGCCGACATCCCCTCTTTCGAGGTCAGGAAGTCTTATGGCTTGCGGCACGCCTCAGTGCGTGGTCATCCACTCGCGGGCGGCGCGCAGCGCTGCAGCGAGCTGCATCTTGGTCAGGGTCGCGGCGACGTCGGCACGAAGCTCGGCGGCGCGCTCGCTGCCACGGATGGCCGCGATATTCAACCATTTGTGGGCGGCAACGAGGTCTGCATTGCAGCCCCTGCCGGTCGCGTAGTTCACGCCCAATTCGCAAAGGGCATCGGCGCCGTTACCACCCATCATGGCATTTCCAGACATCGTCGTTTCGAAGCGTGCCATTGTTATTATCCCTGTTTGACTTCTGTTCGTATCTGCCCTGTTTTCCGTCCGAACCTTGCCGTCGTTCGCGGCTTTCCGGTTCTTCCGGCCGGCGGGTTTGCCCCGCTCGTTTGATGGCTTCACTATCGCAGACGGCTTTCAAAAAACGCCTAAAATGCATGATTAATTCGATGCAAACAAAGTGCAAATGCTTGGTAAACTTGGGATTTTGTTAAACATCGCTTCCCTTGCAAATTAAGGATTTTCGCGCGAGCTTAACCTTCCGTTAGGATTTGAATTTAAACCCTTTGTTCACCACAAAAAGAGCGCAGTTCAATCGGATGCCGTGTTTCGGCACGGCGCAGATGTCCAACGGAACAGGGGATTTGCGCTCCGAAAACCATATTTACCTTTACGTTCGCGTTAGATAATCTCACCACATTCCCGGTTACAGAACCGGATGGCGCCTTGGGGGAGGAATGACACTATGATCCGTACCACCGTTCTTGCTATCGCATTGCTGATAAGCGCGAATGCCGCTTTTGCCGAAGAGCCGATCGTCGGTAACTGGAAAACAGTTGCTGGCGATACCGCCGCCATTGCCCCCTGCGGCGACAGCTATTGCGTGACGTTGAAGACGGGCAAATATGCCGGCAAGCAGATCGGCAAGATGCAGGGTAAGGGCGGCAGCTATACGGGCCAGCTTACCGACCCCTCCGAGGACAAGACTTATAGCGGTTCCGGCACGATCAGCGGCAATAGTATCAAGATGCAGGGCTGCGTACTGAAGGTATTCTGCAAGTCTCAGACTTGGACGAGGCTCTGAAAAGGCCCTCATCCCTCACGATGAAAACTATAGGACCTGCCCGCCATCAGCCGGCAGGCCTTTTGTTATTTGCTTGCGGACAGAGGCAGGCGAGCATTCGAAAGCGGTAATATTTCTGAACGCCGGATGAACCGGTATCTCAGCACCTGTTCAGCCTGACCATGGCAAAACAGTGTCCAGTATAGGGCACGGGTAGGGCCAGGAACATGAACTCGATGATTATCGCACGGCGCTTTGTTGTTATCATGCTGTTTGCCGCAATCTTTGCATTCAGCTTCTCGGTTGCGGTCGAACATGCCGGACGCAGCGGCGCACAATCGCATTTCGGGGCAAGCTTCACCTGCGTTGAGGCCGGTACCCCGTATTGCACGACCGTACAGTAAAGACAGGCCTCCGCCTCCGGTATGCGGGGGCCTCGATAGTGACTACAAAAATAGCTGCGAGAATCCAGGCCGCCTCTTGCAACGTCGTTTGCTTGTAATCAACGACACTCTATAATGGCGCATGAGCAACAGAATCTCTCCCTTTTCACCCCTCGACATCTCTTCTCCCAGCCCGTTCCAGCCGCGGACCTTCGATGATCCGGGCAAGGCCGTCGAAGCGCTGACGGAGCTTTACGAGCGCAATACGGCGTTCCTGATCGACAATTTCACCAAGCTTGCCAAAGGCGCGCCGATCACCGCGCGCTACCGGGCCTTCTATCCGCAGGTCAGCATCGAAACGACGAGTTTCGGCCATGTCGACTCGCGCCTTTCCTACGGCCATGTCACCGCCCCCGGCGTCTACACGACGACCATCACCCGCCCGCAGCTCTTCAAGCACTATCTCAAGGAGCAGCTGACGCTCCTGATGCGCAGCCACAATGTTCCGGTGGTCGTATCGGAATCGACGACGCCCATTCCGATCCATTTTGCTTTCGGCGAAGGTGCTCATGTCGAAGCATCCGCCACGGTTTTCGAAGACATTCCGCTGCGCGATCTCTTCGATACACCCGATCTGAACACGACGGATGACGAGATCGCCAATGGCGAATACATCCCGCCGCCGGGCGAGCCCTCCCCGCTTGCGCCGTTTACCGCGCAGCGCATCGACTATTCGCTGGCGCGCCTCGTCCACTACACGGCGACCAGCGCGGCACACTTCCAGAATTTCGTGCTGTTCACGAACTATCAGTTCTATATCGACGAGTTCTGCAAATGGGCGCGCGACCTGATGGCGAGCGGCGGCGATGGCTACACCGAATTCGTCGAACCGGGAAACATCATCACCAAGGCTGGTTCCAGCCAGCCCGAAGGTGACACGACGCCGCCGCGCCTGCCCCAGATGCCGGCCTACCATCTGAAGAAGAAGGGACATGCCGGGATCACCATGATCAATATCGGCGTTGGCCCTTCCAACGCCAAGACGATCACCGACCACGTCGCCGTGCTCCGCCCGCATGCCTGGCTGATGCTCGGCCATTGCGCCGGTTTGCGCAACAGCCAGCGACTTGGCGACTATGTGCTTGCCCACGCCTATATGCGCGAGGACCACGTTCTCGACGACGACCTGCCGGTCTGGGTGCCGATCCCGGCGCTGGCCGAAGTGCAGGTGGCGCTCGAAGCGGCCGTCGCCGAAATCACCGGCTATGAAGGCTTCGAGCTGAAGCGCATCATGCGCACGGGCACCGTCGGCACCATCGATAATCGCAACTGGGAACTGCGCGATCAGGCAGGCCCGGTAAAGCGTCTGTCGCAAGCCCGCGCTGTCGCGCTCGACATGGAATCGGCGACGATTGCCGCCAACGGCTTCCGCTTCCGCGTTCCCTACGGCACGCTGCTCTGCGTTTCGGACAAGCCGCTGCATGGCGAGCTGAAACTGCCTGGTATGGCGACGGCCTTCTATCGCACGCAGGTAAACCAGCATCTGCAGATCGGCATCCGTGCCATCCAGAAGCTGGCCGCCATGCCGCCGGAAGCGCTGCATTCGCGCAAGCTGCGCAGCTTCTTCGAAACGGCATTCCAATAACATATAGATAGGCAGCTATCACATTTGACCGGAGAAAATACGTGGCATGGGTAAGCTTTGATGGCGGTTCGACAATCGGTCATCAGGGTTCAGAAAGCGGCATTATTCTTTTGGACGAAGAACATAGTGACGGCGCACGCGTCACACTTGAGAGGTGTGATCGTGTGCCGTTTGCCATTACCTGCGGCCTTTACGGCAACATGGTTCATACTGTTTTCATCGGCAGTGAGCGGGAGGCTTTGGACACCTTCCATGCGATCAAGACAAATCTTGAGGCGCTGATCGCGATTTGGCCGGAAAACAATGCACCGGCCGATCAAACATCCAGATTTTATGATGCCATCTCGGATTTTGTGGAACGCTTTTAACGCGAGCGTCTATTTCCTAGTTCTCGGATATCGGCATAAGGCGGTCTGCGTTTTGGCTCGCCGTCAATTGCTGATGACCCGAGGGCTCGCCGGCCCAGCTCAGGCACAGGATCAGCAGCGCAAAACCCGCAAATCCGAGCCATGTGCGGAAAACGACCCTTCCGACATCCCCTGCGTCGAGCAGTTCTTCTTCCGACAGTGTCTTCCGTTGCCAATAATGAACGATTGCGGCTTCCAGACTGTACATTTCCGTCTCTCCTTGTGGTGTTGACGGAACTGGTCGACCGGGCTCGAGCTTTTTCGACAGCGCCGAAAATTTTTGTCATGCTGCGGATCGGGATGTCGATTTGCTTGGCGGCCGCTCGTCTATGGCCGTCAGCAAGTTGAAAAGGAGGCGCTGCGATGAAATATCTCTGCCAGGTTTGGTTCGATGGCACGACGCTCGACGTCATGACCAAAGAGGAAAAGCACAAGCTCGATTCGGATTCGCTCGGCTACGACCGCGATCTGATGGCGAGCGGCAACATGATCCATGCCGAAGCGCTGCAATCGCCAAGGTCGGCGGTGACGGTGCGGGTCCGCAATGGCGAGACCTCGGTAACGGATGGGCCTTTCATCGAAACCAAGGAGTATCTTGGCGGTTTCATCCTGATCGAGGCGAAGGACCTGAACGATGCGATCCGGATTGCCGCCGGCATCCCGCTCGCCAAACTCGGCGCCATCGAGGTGCGACCGATCTATTCCTTCGGCCCGGACGTTTGAGGAGGCGACGATGAAGTTCCTTTGCCAAGTGTGGTTCGAGAGCGCAGAAATCGCCAAGATTTCCGAAGAGGAAGGGCGAAAGCTGACGCAGGATTCGATCGACAACGACAACCGGCTGCGCGACAGCGGCCATCTCATCGTCGCCAACGCTCTGCGCGAGCCTCAGACGGCAAAAACCGTCCGGGTGCGCCGGGGCGAAACCGCCGTTACCGACGGTCCCTTCGCGGAGATCAAGGAGCATCTCGGCGGCTTCGTGCTGATCGAGGCCCGTGACATGGGGGAAGCGATCCGCATTGCCGCCACCTTCCCCGTCGCTCGCTATGGCATGATCGAGGTTCGTGGCGCCTTCGACATCCGCTTTCCGAACGAATGACTGAGAAAGGAAAATATATGCGGTTTCTATGTTTGATCTACACATCCGTCGATGTCGACGGACGATTGACGCCGAACGAGATGAACCACCTGATCGGCGAGCACTTCGTCTTCGACGAGGGCTTGCGGCAGGACGGCACCATGATCGTGTCGGAAGCGCTGGCGCTTCGGGACAAATCGATCGTCATCCGCCCGGACAGCAAAGGGTTTTCGGTGACGGACGGACCATTCGTGGAGACGAAGGAGCATCTGGCCGGCTTCTATCTGCTCGAGGCCCCCGATCTTGAGGGAGCAACGGAGATCGCCAAGCGCATTCCCTCGGCGCGCTATGGCGCCGTCGAGATCCGCCCGGTGCGCGTCCTGACGCTTCACGGAGATCTCGCGGAGAATAGGTGACGCTCGTGTCGCTGAACCAGACCATCGAAGGCATCTATCGCAGCCACTCGCGCCGCGTGCTGGCAACGCTAATCCGTCTGCTCGGTGATTTCGACCGGGCGGAAGAAGCGCTCCACGACGCTTTCGCGGCGGCGGCGCAGCAATGGACTGACGAGACGATCCCGGCCAATCCCTATGCCTGGCTCGTCTCCGCCGGACGCTTTCGCGCTATCGATCATATCCGCCGGCGAACGCGCTTCGACGCTGCCCAGGCCGACATCGCCGACAGCCTCTATCCGGAGGGCGAAACAATGGAGACATCGGAAGGCGAAGAGATCGAGGACGACATGCTGCGGCTGATCTTCACTTGCTGCCACCCGCTTATACCAGCCGAGGCGCGGATGGCGATGGCCCTGCGCGAGGTCTGCGGGCTGACGACGGAAGAGATCGCCCATGCCTTCCTGATCCCGGCGCCGACCGTGGCCCAGCGCATCGTCCGTGCCAAGAACCGCATTCGCGCCGACCATATTCCCTATGAGGTCCCCAGCAAGACGGAACTGCCGGCGCGGCTGGCGCAGGTGCTGCATGTCATCTACCTCGTCTTCAACGAGGGCTATTCGGCATCATCAGGCGCGGCGATCGTGCGCGCCGATCTTGCGGCGGAGGCCATTCGGCTTGGCAGGCTTTTGCTGCAGCTATTGCCGGATTCGGAAGTCGAGGGGTTGCTTGCAATCATGCTGCTGCAGGATTCACGGCGGCTTGCCCGCACCGACGCATCCGGCGCTCTCGTGCTGCTTGTCGATCAGGATCGCGCACTTTGGGATCGCAGTCAGATCCGCGAAGGTCTGACGCTGTCGGCAAGAGCTATGGCGGCGGAAAGCGTCGGCAGCTATGCCCTGCAGGCCGCGATCGCAGCGGAACATGCCCGCGCCGTGACCACCGATGATACCGACTGGCGCCAACTGGTAATGCTCTACGACCTGCTGCTATTGGCAAACCCCTCCCCGGTGATCGAACTCAATCGCGCGGTGGCTATCTCGATGCGCGACGGGCCAGCGGCAGCATTGTCCATTGTCGACGGGTTGCTGCGGGAAGAGCGTATGGCGCGGTATCACCTCACCCACGCGGCGAAAGCGGATTTCCTGCGCCAACTTGGCCGGACGGACGAGGCGCGGCAATCCTACCAAACGGCGCTTTCGCTATGCCAGCAGGCGCCGGAGCAGGCTTTTCTGCGCAGGCGATTGGCCGAACTTGACGAGGCGGCTCGATAATAGCCGGATCAGACGCGCTTGCGCGAGACCAGCAACCCGATCGCGGTTCCCGTCAGCGCCGACACCACGATCAGGAGGTGAGCATTGATGCTGGCCTGAGCGAGGTTTTCGATTACCTCCTTGGCGCTCGAAGCACCGAAGGCCATGGCGCCGGCGGTGATGCCGGCCGGATAGGTACCGACGCCACCCGGCGCATGCACAGGCAGGACTGATGATAATTCACCGCCAAGCGCGCCGCCGAAGCTTGCCGAAAGCGGCGTGACGTTCATCAGGCCGAGCGCCCAGGCGAGCACCACGACCTTGACCAGCCAGTTGACGATGGTCGTCAGCCAGGCGCGGCCAAAGGCGCCGATATCGACCGGCAGGCCGCGTTCCAGCTCATGCACCAGCCCTTGCGCCTTCTTCGGCAGGATGCGGGCGGCAAGGCGGATCAGCGGCCGGCGGGAGGCAAAGCCGGCGACCGGCAGCAGCAGAAAAACCGCCCATACGACCCAGGCCAGGAGATGATAGGGCGAGGCAAGCGCAAGGCCGATACCGGCGGCGGCCAGCAGTGCGTGAAGATCCAGCAGCCGCATGACGAACAGCGCCGAGGTGCCCCGGGCCAGCGGAATGCCGAACTCCGAGCGCATCAACACCGGAAAGCTGGTCTCGCCCGTGCGGAACGGCATCATTATATTCAGCAGATTATGGACCTGCGTCACGCGGAAGAGCGCTGCGAAATGGCCTGACGTTTCCTTCGGGAAGTAATCGTAGATGCGCCAGGTGCGCAGGAAATAGGTGCCGGTCAGAAGCGCCAGGGCGAGAAGGATTGGCAAGGCGCCGACCTTGCCCCATTGCGCCAGGATCGAACTCCAGCCCCAGAACCATTCGATGAACGCGGCGTAGGCCACGACGACGGCAAGCGTCAGCAGCGTCATTCGGTTGCGAATAAACCAATTCTGTCGGCTGGCAACCGTCGGAGTCTTCATGTAGTTAGGGCACCCAAATGCGAGCGGAAGGCTGAAACCGGACTTCTCGCTCGTTTCGTCCGGCAGATACTGCCGGTCTTTTAGGAGAAAGAAGTGTTGCAGACAACGGCAGAGTCGACCCTCCCCCAGGCCGATCCGGCAAGCCCCCTTGAGCTTTCGCTGGTCGTGCCCGTCTTCAACGAGGAAGAAAGCGTCGGACCGCTCATCGAGCGCATCTGTTCCGCCATGGCGAGCTTTACGAAATCATGGGAGCTGATCCTGGTCGACGACGGCAGCACGGACGCGACGCTCGTCAATGCCCGACGCTCGCTTTCGCAAGAAGGGCTGACGCTCCGCATCGTCGAGCTGCAACGCAATTTCGGGCAGACCGCAGCCATGCAGGCCGGCATCGATGCGGCAAACGGCCGCCTGATCGCCACCATGGACGGCGATCTGCAGAACGACCCGAAGGATATTCCTTCCATGGTCGAGGAACTGGAGCGGCGGCAGCTCGACCTGCTCGTCGGCTGGCGCAAGAACCGTCAGGACGGTCTTCTCCTGCGCAAGATCCCCTCCTGGTGCGCCAATTACCTGATCGGCCGTATCACCGGCGTCAAGCTGCATGATTATGGCTGCAGCCTGAAGATCTATCGCTCCTCGATCATCAAGCAGGTCAAGCTGATGGGCGAGATGCACCGCTTCATCCCCGCCTGGGTCGCCGGCGTCGTGCCGAGCTCGCGCATCGGCGAAGTACCCGTCACCCATCATGCGCGCCAGCACGGCACCTCGAAATACGGGATTTCCCGAACCTTCCGCGTCATTCTCGATCTGCTGTCGGTGATGTTCTTCATGCGCTACAAAGCGCGGCCGGGGCATTTCTTCGGCTCGCTCGGCCTCGGCCTCGGTGCGCTTGCCGGCATCATCCTGCTCTGGCTCTTCATCGACAAGTTCATCTTCGGCGACGATATCGGCAGCCGTCCGCTGCTGATGGTCGGCGTCGTGCTGCTCCTGTCGTCGGTGCAGATGATTACGACAGGCATTCTCGCCGAGATGATCGCCCGCATCTACTATCGCGACGATCTCTCGCCGAACTACATCGTGCGCAAGATCTTCGATCGCGATCATCAGGACGCCTAGCCGCAACGGGAGCTGAACGGCGCATGAGTTCGAAGGACGATATCATGAGCCTGCTATTGGACACGGCAGACCTGCCGCCGTGGCGGACGACGGGTTCAACGTATCTGGTTCATGATCGCTGGCTGAAGGTTCGTGCCGACAACTGCGTGACGGCGGAAGCCGTGGAGATCGCGCCCTATTACGTGCTGGAATATCCCGATTGGGTCGAGATCATCGCACTCGATGCCGAGGATCACATTTATCTCGTCCAGCAATATCGTCATGGATTGGGTGTCGTGGCGCTCGAACTTCCCGGCGGAGCCATGGATGCGAGCGATGCAAGCCCGGTCGAGGCGGCTGCGCGCGAGCTGCGCGAGGAAACGGGGCTTTCATCTGCCGATTGGGATTATGTCGGCAAGCTTGCGCCCAACCCGGCCACGCATACCAACCTCGCGCATATCGTCATTGCCCGTAATGTTGAATTCAGCGCCAAGCCGGCGGACGACCCGACCGAACGCATCCGCCTGATCCGCATGCCGATCCGGCAGGCCATCGAGCTGGCGCTGGAAGGGAAAATGATCCAGATGATCCATGTCGCGGCATTGACACTTGCCCTTCACAAGGCGGGCAAGTGGGAAGTGCCGACACCAGCGCCCAAGCCCTGATTACGACTTCACCTCTGCCCAGACGGCATCGAGCGCGTTTCGAGCGATGCGGACCATGGTATCCACCTCATCATGACTGATGACGAGCGGCGGCGAGGCCAGCATGCGGTCGCCGGTAGCGCGCAGCACCAGACCATTGGCCAGGGCATGGTTGCGCACGGCTGAGCCGATGGCATCCGGCTTTTCGAAGCGTCGGCGGGTGGATTTGTCGGCGGCGAGCTGCAGCCCGCCCATCAGGCCGATGCTGACGGCTTCGCCGACCATGTCATGATCGGCAAGGCTGCCCCAAGCCTTAGCGAAGTACGGACCGATATCGTCACGCACGCGCTCGACCAGCTTTTCCTCCTCGATGATCCGGAGATTTTCGAGTGCGGCGGCGGCGCAAACGGGGTGGCCGGAATAGGTGAAGCCGTGATTGAATTCGCCAACCTCGTTGATGAGCACATCGGCAATGCGATCGCTGACAAGCACACCGCCGATCGGCAGATAGCCCGACGACAGTCCCTTGGCGATCGGCACCAGATCGGGTTCGACACCGAAATGCTGATGGCCGAACCATGCACCGAGACGACCGAAGCCGCAGATCACCTCGTCGCAGACGAGCAGGATGTTCCTTGCCTTGCAGATGCGCGCGATCTCGGGCCAATAGGTGGCCGGCGGGACGATCACGCCGCCGGCACCCTGCACCGGCTCGGCGACGAAGGCCGCGACATTATCCTCGCCCAGTTCGTCGATCTTGGCTTCGAGCTCGCGGGCAACCTTAAGGCCGAATTCCTCCGGCGAGAGATCGCCACCCTTGGCGTACCAATAGGGCTGGCCGATATGGACGACGCCGGGAATCGGTAGATCGCCCTGCTCATGCATGTATTTCATGCCGCCCATGCTGGCGCCGGCAACGGTCGAACCGTGATAGCCGTTCTTGCGGGCAATGATGGTCTTCTTCGTCGGCTTGCCCACGGCACCCCAATAGACCCTCGCCATGCGGAACCAGGTGTCATTGGCCTCGGAGCCGGAATTGGTGAAGAACACGTGGTTGAACCGCGGTCCGGCATGGGCGCAGACCTTCTCCGCAAGAAGCGTTGCCGGCGTGGTCGTGGTGCCGAAGAAGGTGTTGTAATAGGGCAGCTCGTTCATCTGCCGGGCAACGGCGTCGGCAATTTCGGCGCGGCCATAGCCGATGTTGACGCACCAGAGGCCGGCAAATCCATCCAGATACTTCCGCCCTTCCGCATCGAAAATATAGACGCCCTCGCCGCGCTGGATGACGCGCGCACCATCAGCATTGAGCGTCTTCGTATCCGCGAAGGGATGAAGGTGATGGGCGGCATCAAGGGCGGCGAGATTGGAGCGGCTTGGCGTGTCGGACATGATTTATTCGAACCCTCTTTGAATTGGCGCTTGTCAGGCAAGCCCGTCAACGTCGCGATTATGTGCATGGCCCCTCACTCCAGCCCTCTCCCCGTCGAACGGGAAGAGGGGGTTAAAGTGCCGGATTGCCCGCTTTGGGTACGACTGGCACCGTTAGGCCCCCTCTCCCCGCAATGCGGGGAGAGGGCTAGGGTAATGAAAGGGCCAAGCTCTAGACTGTGCCGTAACCATACTTGACTGAAAACTATCTTGGTTTACGACCATGCCGTGAGGAATGGGGATTTACAAGAGCATGGCGGCCGACAACGCAACCGAAGGTAACGCGCGCATCGAGGTGCTGATCTCGGACATGAATGGCCGGCTCAGAGGCAAGCAGATCCCGATTTCAGCCGAAAAGAAGGTCTGGTCCGGCGCCGTGCGGCTGCCGACCTCGACGCAATCGCTCGACATCTGGGGCGACGACAATGACGACATTACCGGCCTGTCACTGACGATCGGCGATCCCGATGGAACCTGCGTTGCCGATGAGCGCACGCTGGTGGACATGCCCTGGGCGCCAGCGGGATCGAAGCAGGTGCTTGCCACCATGCACGAGCTCGACGGTAGCCCGAGCTTTCAGGACCCGCGCGCCATTCTCGCGGCCGTGGTCGATCGCTATAAGGCGCTCGGGCTGACGCCCGTCATCGCGACCGAGCTGGAATTCTACCTTCTGGCCGGAGACTGGCGCGACAGAGGTATCCCCTCGCCGCCGCCCGCATTGACCTATCAGGGCGAGCCGAACGGCTTTCAGCTCTATGACATGGACGCCGTCGATCTCCTTGATGATTACCTCGAAACGCTGCGCGCCTATGCACGGGTGCAAGGGCTGCCGGCGGACGCAACGACGGCGGAGTTCGGCCCCGGCCAGTTCGAGGTCAACCTCCTGCACCGCCCGGATGCGCTGGCCGCTGCGGACGATTGCATCATGCTGAAGCGCGTAGCCGAGCAGGCGGCGCGCAAGCATGGCTTGAAATCCACCTGCATGGCCAAGCCCTATACCGATCACGCCGGCTCGGGACTGCATGTGCATGCGAGTATCATCGATGCTCAGGGGCGCAATGTGCTGGATGCAGCCGGCGGGGAGCCGAAGAGGCTGAAATCGATCTGCGCCGGGTTGCTGCAGACGCTGCAGGATGCACAGCTGGTCTTTGCGCCCTATGCCAATTCCTATCGCCGCTTCCAGCCGGGCTCATTTGCCCCCGTCGATCTCACCTGGGGCTTTGGCCATCGCGGCACGGCCGTGCGCATTCCCGAGAAGGATGGGCCGGGCGCGCGCATCGAGCACCGCGTCGCCGGTGCGGATGCCAATCCCTATCTGATGCTGGCGGCGATCCTTGGCGGCATGTTGCTCGGCCTGCAGAATGAATTGGACCCAGGTGAGGAATCGACGCCCGCCTATGTACCGGCCGATGCGCCCAAGCTGACGCATGATTTCCTGACGGCTGTCGAGCGCTTCCGTGCCTCCGCCTTCATCGCCGATATCTTCGGGGAGCGATATCAGCGGCTTTACGGCGATACGAAGCACAAGGAAGCGATCCGCTATCTGCGCACCGTGTCCGATTTTGACTATCGCACCTATCTGCCGCGCTTCTGACCCTGTCAGATCGCGACACTATCGACGGCGCCCTCACGGGCAACGCTGGCGGCAGTCCCCTCTCGCACCATCACCTTGAGTTCGCCGGGGTGCACCTTGAGCGTCACATCACGCTCGAGCGGCAAGAGTTCGCCGTCCATGACGCAATTGGCGAGCTGCCGCAGCTTCGGGAAATGCAGATGCACTTCCGGCGCGTGCATGACCATGACATCGGCATTCTCGCGAACCCTGCCCCGCAGCATGTCGATGGCAAGCCGGGCGACGCCGAGCGGCCGAAGGGGCTTTGCCGTATAGAAGCCCAGCTCACCGCTGCGCAGGCTGTCGGCATAAAGCAGCGCATTGGCACCGAAGGGATTGTTGGAGACGGAGATTGCGGAGACATGTCGGCGTTCACTGATATCGCCGGCCTCGAAGTCGACATCAAATTCCGGCGGATTGGCGATGACGCCGAAGGCAGCGCGGGTGCTGGCCGACATCTTGCCGATGCGCGAACGATAGGTGTAGCCGTTTCGATAGCGCACCATACGGGCATGCAGGCCCGCCGAAAACTGATGCACGAAGGCACGGCCATTGGCGCTGCCGATATCGACATTGTCGACCTCGCCTGCCGCCAGTACGCTGAGCGTCTGCCAGATATCAAGCGGCAGCCGCAATGAGCGCGCAAAGAGGTTCATGGTGCCGGCCGGGATGACGCCGAGAGCGACGCCATTCTTCCAGGCGATGGCGGCAGCAGCCGAAATCGTGCCATCGCCACCGCCAGCGACGATCCCATCAATGTCATCGCGGCGTGCAGCGCGCTCCATCGCCGAGACGATATTGCGCCCCTCCACGACCACAGCTTCGAAATCGTGACCGGCGTCGCGGAAGACCTGTTCCGCTCTCTGCTCGTAGGCAGTCATGTCGGTCGTGCGGAACGTACCGCCATCGCGATTGAAAAAGCCGATCAACTTCATCGGGGGCTCTCGGTCTTCCCGCAAATTGTGTCTTTGAGGGGCTGAAGCCCCCGTGCGCTTCTTCTCAGATGGTTTTGGATGGAACGATTTCAAGCATTGCGGCCGTTTCGCCCGATCGCCGCAGCGCACTTATGCATGCTCCGACATGCTGCACTGCAAAAAATGCACGCGACAGACGCACCATGGTCATTGATAGTACCAACGGAGGCATGTCCGTGCTTCGCCAGTCCCATATCCCAGTTTGATGCACTGAACGCGGCATAACCGGAGTTTGCAGTCTGATTCGCGGCGCTTGATCTTCATGTGCCGCCCAAGGAGTTTTCGTGAGCGATATTACCGCCGAGGTCCTCGATACCCAAACCGCCCTGGAGGCGCCGTCGCGCACAGCGATCGCGCTGGTGACCTTGGCGCTGGCTGTCGGCAGCTTCGGTATCGGTACGGGCGAATTCGTCATCATGGGACTGCTGCCTAACGTAGCCGACACCTTTGGCGTGACGACACCGCAAGCCGGTCATGTGATCAGCGCCTATGCGCTCGGCGTCGTGGTCGGTGCGCCGATCATTGCCGTGCTCGCCGCCAAGATGGCGCGCCGTACGCTGCTCCTGCTGATGATGGCGATCTTTGCCGCCGGCAATATTTCCAGCGCTTTTGCACCGACCTTCGAAAGCTTCACGGCGCTGCGCTTCATCACCGGCCTGCCGCATGGCGCCTATTTCGGCGTGGCAGCGCTGGTTGCCGCCTCCATGGTGCCAGTTCACCGCCGCGTGCGCGCCGTCGGCCAGGTCATGCTTGGTCTCACGATCGCAACGCTGATCGGCACGCCGATCGCCACGTTCCTCGGCCAGATGCTCGAATGGCGCGCAGCCTTCATGATGGTCGGCGGCGTCGGCCTCGTCACAATGCTGCTGATCGCCCTCTTCCTCCCCAAGGACAAGGTCGAGGAAGGCGCCAGCATCACCCGCGAGCTCGGCGCACTGAAGCGCATCCAGGTCTGGCTGACGCTTGGCGTTGCCGCTGTCGGCTTCGGTGGCATGTTTTCGATCTTCAGCTATGTCGCGACGACCACGACTGACGTTGCCGGCCTCGGCTCCGCCATGGTGCCGGTCGTGCTGGCGCTCTTCGGCATCGGCATGAATGTCGGCAACATCGTCGGTTCGCGCCTCGGCGACATCTCGATCAAGGCAACGATCGGCGGCATGATGATCTTCAATATCATCATCATGACGCTCTTCTCGCTGACGGCTGCCAACCCGATCATGCTCTGCGTCTGCGTGTTCCTGATCGGCTGCGGCTTTGCCGCCTGTCCAGCCGTGCAGACGCGGCTGATGGATGTGGCCGCGGATGCCCAGACGCTGGCTGCCGCCTCCAATCACTCCGCCTTCAACATCGCCAATGCGCTCGGCGCCTGGCTCGGCGGGCTCGTGATCTCCTGGGGCTTCACGGCCGCTGCGACCGGCTATGTCGGCGCAGTTCTCTCCGTCGGCGGTCTTGCCGTATTTGCGCTCTCAGTTGGCCTGGAGCGCCGCACCGGGCGCGCATGAGGCTCCCGCGGTCGCCAATTGTTGGCGGCCGTCGTGGCAGAACACATTTTCCTCGCCCCACACGGCCATCGCCTTGATGATCGGCCCCAGGCTGGCGCCAAGCGGCGTCAGCGCATAATCGACGCGCGGCGGCACCACCGGAAAGACGGTGCGTGAAACCAGCCCCGATTCCTCCAGTTCCCGCAATTGCTTCGTCAGCATGCGCTGTGTCACCGATGGCAGCTTGCGACGGATTTCGTTGAAACGAAGCGTTCCCCCCAACAGATGAAACAGGATCACACCCTTCCATTTGCCGTCGAGCAGGCTCAGCGTCGCCTCGACCGGGCATCCCGGGAAATTCCTGACAAGCTTGGAGCGGGGAACCGACATCGACAGTATCCTTTTTGTACCTACGTACAGAAATTGTGCATTCTTGCGCCTTTTGAGGATAATGCGCATCTAGCCTCTGTGCAACAAACCGAGGAGCTTCTCTCATGCGCGCAGTCGCCTACAAGCAACCGCAACCCATCTCCGCAGAGACATCGCTGATCGACATCGAGCTACCGACACCCGAAGCAGAGGGCCATGATCTACTCGTTGAGGTGAAGGCCGTTTCCGTCAATCCGGTCGATGTCAAAGTCCGTGCCAACGTCGCTCCGAGCGAAGGCGCCTACAAGATCCTCGGCTGGGATGCTGCCGGCATCGTCAAGGCGGTTGGCCCCGATGTCACCATGTTCAAGCCGGGTGATGAGGTCTTCTATGCCGGCGCCATCAACCGCGATGGTTCGAATGCCGAATTCCATCTCGTCGACGAACGCATCGTCGGCGCCAAGCCGAAGAGCCTCGATTTTTCGGCCGCGGCCGCACTGCCGCTGACCTCGATCACAGCCTATGAGGCATTGTTCGACCGCCTGAAAGTGCAAGACCCGGTTCCCGGCGTCGCCAATGCCATCCTCATCATCGGCGGGGCCGGCGGTGTCGGATCGATCACCATCCAGATCGCCCGCGCGCTGACCGATCTCACCATCGTCGTCACCGCATCCCGCCCGGAAACGCAGGCCTGGGTCAAGGAGCTGGGCGCCCATCACGTCATCGATCATTCGAAGCCGCTTGCGCCACAGATCGAAGCGCTCGGCATCGGCGCTCCCGCTTTCGTGTTCTCAACGACGAATACGTCAGATCATATCGGCTCGATCGTCGAAGCCATCGCGCCACAGGGCCGGTTTGCGCTCATCGACGACCCGAAGGCGCTCGATGTCGTGCCCTTCAAGCGCAAGGCGGTTTCGATCCACTGGGAGCTGATGTTCACCCGTCCCCTGTTCAACACAGCCGACCAGATCGAGCAGCACAAGCTGCTGACGAAGGTTGCCGAGCTGGTGGATGCCGGCAAGATTCGCTCGACGCTGACGGAGACCGCGGGCACGATCAATGCCGCCAACCTGAAGAAGGCGCATGCCCTTGTGGAGACCGGCAAGATGAAGGGCAAGGTCGTCCTGGCCGGTTTCTGAACGAGCAAAATTCATGGCAAATCAGGCCGGGCGCATGTCGTCCGGCCGCCTTGTTTTAACGCATTTGCACCAGGTTTTGTTGCATCGCAAAAATTTGCAGCCGCCTAAACAAATTTTTATCGCAGGATCGAGCATTTAGGCGCTTCCACCTCTTGACTTTTCATGCCTTCGGCGCGACTTCTCCGCACGTGGGGAACAGTGTTTTCCATACCGATTAACCGGAGCCATCTTTCGATGCCTAGCGACAGTAGTAGTCGATTGCCTTTGCCGTCAGTAGCATTCGTGCACTAACCGACTCCTGTCGGCTCGCCACGATCCGCTACGACGGCGGATCGACCGGAAAGGCGAGCTATAATGAACATAAACAGCTTTCCAGCGCGGGCCGGCAACGCCGCTCGTGCATTCATCAATAACAATCGCGCCGTCACCATTGCGGAACGCGTCGAGGCTCTGAACGCAGTAGACGTGGCAGAGGCTGCGCGCATCCTCGCCAAAATGCCGGAAGAGCGCGCCGTGCGCATCCTCGACCGGCCGGAACTGCGCAACGCACACGCCATTCTCGAAGTCATGGGCAATGCGGACGCCGCACGGCTGCTGCACGGCATGTCCAACGACCGCGTCGCCGACGTGCTGCTCGAAATGGATATCGATACGCGCGCCCGGCTCTTCGCCACCTTCGACGAACACGCAAGGCAGGCGATCCAGGGCCTGATGGGCTATCCGCCGCGCACGGCTGGCGGCATCATGACGACGGAATTCGTCAGCGTGCTGGCAAGCTGGACGGTTGCGCAGACGCTCGATCACGTTCGCCAGGTCGAGCGCTCCCGCGAAACGGTCTACGCCATCTATGTCCTCGATGACGAAACCCATGTGCTGCTACATGTCGTAACGCTGCGCCGCCTCATCACCGGCGAGCCGGATGCCTGCATCCTGACCGTCGCCCAGAAGGGCACGCCGGTCACGGCACCGCCGCTGATGAAGCAGGAGGACGTCGCGCGCCTGATCCGGCGCCACGATCTGCTGGCGCTTCCGGTCGTCGACGACAAGGGCCACATGCTCGGCATCGTCACGGTCGACGACGTTATCGACACGATGATCGCCGACACGACCGAAGACGCCCAGAAGTTCGGTGGTATGGAGGCTCTCGGCCAACCCTATATGAAGATCAGCTTTGCGGGCATGATCCGCAAGCGCGCCGGCTGGCTCGCAGCCCTCTTCCTCGGGGAAATGTTGACGGCAAGCGCCATGCAGCATTTCGAAGGCGAGCTGGAGAAGGCCGTCGTGCTGACGCTCTTCATCCCGCTCATCATGAGCTCGGGCGGCAATTCCGGTTCGCAAGCGACATCGCTGATCATCCGGGCGCTGGCGCTCGGCGAACTCAAGCTTTCGGACTGGTGGCGCGTGGCGCTTCGCGAACTGCCGACCGGCATCGTGCTCGGCGCGATCCTCGGCCTCGTCGGCTTCGCCCGCATCGTGCTCTGGCAGAACATCGGCCTCTTCGACTACGGCCCGCACTGGCAGCTGGTCGCCCTGACCGTCTTCGCGGCCCTCATCGGTATCGTCACCTTCGGCTCGCTGGCCGGCTCGATGCTGCCGTTCGTCTTGCAGAAGCTGCGGCTCGATCCCGCCAGCGCATCGGCGCCCTTCGTCGCGACGCTGGTCGATGTCACCGGTCTGGTGATCTATTTCTCGGTGGCGCTGCTGATCCTTAGCGGCACGATGCTCTGAGGATAATCAAACTGTCATTGTAAAAGGGGCCGGCAACGGCCCCCTTTCATTTTCACTCCGGCTGCTTCATTCAGGCGGTGGCAGTTTCAGAGCACCGTTGGTCTTGATGGTGCGGATGGCGAAGTTCGAGCGCAGATCGACCACGCCGGGAAGCACCAGAAGCTTTTCAGACATCACCTTCTCATAGGCGGCCAGATCCTCCACCACGACCTCCGCCAGAAAATCGGCCGAGCCCGAAATCAGATGGCAGGCGACGACTTCCGGTATGGCGAGCAATGCGGCCTGCTGCGTTTCGGAATTCTCCTTCGAATGATGGCCGACCTTGAGTTCGACGAAAACCGTGAGACCGAGACCGGCCTCCTTGCGATCGATATCCGCGCGGTAGCCGCGCAAGAGCCCGGATTTTTCCAGATTGCGAATGCGTCTCAGACAGGGAGACGGCGAGAGGTTTACCCGCTCAGCGATCTCGACATTGGTGGCGCGCGCATCCTCCTGCAGGCAGTTGAGGATCGCGATATCGAATTTATCCAGTTTTGGCATATCAAGGAAATCCAATCGCCTATATTGGCAGATTATTGCTGATAGCATGATTTTGGAGCCATAACTAGCAAGGACATGCCCCGGCCTTCGGCGCTATCTTTTCCTCATTCGAAAGATAACCGGATCGTTGGAAAGGATATGTCGATGACCGCTTTGTCTCTCTCCACCCGCAAGGCAACCCCCACCATGGTCGGCTATGCCGGTGCCATCGTCACCGTCTTGATCTGGGCAAACTGGATTCTTGCAACCCGCCACACCGCCGAAACGCAGATGGGCACCATCGATCTCGGCCTGATCCGCTATGGCGTGCCGGCGCTGGTGCTGGCTCCCGTCTGGTGGCGGACGGGCCTGCTGCCGAAGGGCGTGCCGCTGAAGCTGCTGGCCTTGATGGTCTGCGGCTCCGGCGCCCTCTTCTTCCAGCTCACCACCTTCGCCATCCAGTTCACGCCCGCCTCCTCGGCCGGCATCCTGCTCGGCGGCTCCATGCCGCTGGCCGCCGCCCTGATCGGCGTGCTCTTGTTCCGCGAACGGCTCGACATCACCCGTTGGCTCGGCCTTGGCGGCATCGTCGCCGGCGTCGTCATCCTGCTTGCCCGCAGCCTCTATGGCGTGCAGATCTCCTGGGAGGGCTTTACGCTGCTGCCGCTTGCCGCCCTGCTCTGGGCAACCTACACCCACGCCTTCCGCCGCTCGGGCCTCAGCGCCGTGCAATCGAGCGCCATCATCGCCGTCTGGTCGTTCCTGATCCATGTCGGATTGGCCGCCATCTTCGGCAGCTCGCTTGCCTCGGTGCCGCTGCCGGAAATCGGCCTGCAGATCGTCAGCCAGGGACTGCTGTCAGGCCTTGCCGCCACGCTTGCCTATGGTCTTGCCGTCCAAGCTCTCGGCGGCACGCAGGCCGCAGCCTTCACCGCCATCACCCCTGTTCTCGCCACGATCGGCGGCGGCTTTCTGCTCGGCGAAGAAATCGGAATGGCCGGGATTGCAGCAGCGATTGTCACGGGACTTGGGGTGGCGCTTTCGACCGGGCTGCTGGCACGGCGATAAACCTATTATCTCCAAGATATCAATCGAAGGCTGCCATAGGCAGCCTTCGGCATTGAAAGCCGCATCACCTGATGCTAATTTTGATGATAACGGAGATATCAATGCGGACCACCGTAGCCATCGATGACAAATTGCTCGCTGATGCACGCGAGGTTACCGGCCTTGCCGAGACTTCGGCGATCCTGCGCGAGGCATTGAAAGCCCTTGTAGAGCGGGAAGCAGCCAGAACCCTGATACGTCTCGGCGGCACCGAACCGGATATCACGGCTCCCCCTCGTCGCCAGTTTGGCATCGAATGATCCTGGTCGATACGTCGATCTGGATCGATCACTTTCATTCGCCGGAGGCTCGGCTCCAAACTCTGCTGGAGCAAAAACAAGTCGTCGTTCATCCTTTCGTCGTCGGCGAAATCGGCCTTGGAAATCTGCGGCAATACGATCTCGTGATAGGAAGCCTCCGCCGACTGCCTCCAATTGCGAGAGCCTCGGATGAGGATGTTCTCTATTTCATCCGGAGCAACAAACTGCAGGGAGCGGGAATCGGCTATATCGATGCCCATCTCGCGGCGGCTGCGATCCTGATGCCTGGAACTTGTCTCTGGACACGCGACAGACGGCTGCAGCGTGTCGCCGAAAACCTCGGAATTGCCGTAGCGGCATAATTCAGAAACGAAGCGCCATCGCCACGCGTCTCACCGGATCAGCGCCGTGGGCAACTTCATTTTCCAGGATCTGCGTGAGAACGGCCGGCCTTTCCTCGTCATCCAGGATGCGAAACCCCATGGAGGCATAGAAAGGCGCGTTGAAGGCGACCTGCCGGTCTGTGGTAAGCGTGACGCCCGCAGCATCTTGAGCTCTGGCCGCTTCAATCACAGCCTCCATCAGCCGCCTCCCGACACCTCGCTTCTGCCAGTGCCTGACGACATCGAGTTCGGCGATGTGAACGCAGCCATGCTTGCGGATACCGGCCAGAAAGCCGAACGGTCGGTCCTCACCATCAACGGCAACGAACAGCAGCTGCTCCGCCAGAGATTGCCGCAGCACATCGAGAGGCAGCGATGTGGGTTCGCAGGCGACCGCACCAGCCTCATGCAAAGCCCAGAAGGCATCGACCTCGATGTCGGCAAGCAAATTCAGCTCATCGGCCCTGGCCGAGCGGATCGCCCAGGCGTCCTCTGCTATATCGGTCATTCCATCTCACATATTCGGATAGACCGGTCCTTCGCCACCCTGCGGGGGAACCCAGTTGATGTTCTGGTTCGGGTCCTTGATGTCGCAGGTCTTGCAGTGGACGCAGTTCTGGGCGTTGATGACAAAGGTTTCCTTGCCATCCTTCTCGACCCATTCATAGACGCCTGCCGGACAGTAGCGCGTCGAAGGACCGGCAAAGACATCGTGCTCCGACGACACCTGCAGCGCCATATCCCTGACTTTGAGATGCACCGGCTGGTCTTCCTCATGGTTGGTGTTCGACAGGAACACCGAGGAGAGACGGTCGAAGGTCAGGACACCATCCGGCTTCGGATAGTCGATCTTCTGGTGCTGGGCTGCGGGTTCCAGCGATTGGGCATCCGTCTTGCCGTGCTTCAGCGTGCCGAAGAAAGAGAAGCCGAACAGCTGGTTCGTCCACATGTCGAGACCGCCGAGCGCCACGCCGACCGCCGTGCCGAACTTCGACCACAACGGCTTGACGTTCCTGACGCGCTTCAGATCCTTGCCGATATCCGTCTGGCGCCATTCGTTCTCAATCTCGATCACCTCGTCATTGCCGCGACCGGCCGCGATCGCCTCGGCGATCTTGTCCGCCGCCAGCATGCCGGACAGCACCGCATTGTGGCTGCCCTTGATGCGGGGAACGTTGACGAAGCCGGCCGAGCAGCCGATCAGCGCGCCGCCCGGGAAGGTCAGCTTCGGCACGGACTGCCAGCCACCCTCGGTGATGGCGCGGGCGCCATAGGAGATGCGCTTGCCGCCCTCGAAGGTGCCGCGGATCGCCGGATGCGTCTTGAAGCGCTGGAACTCCTCGAAAGGATAAAGATAGGGGTTCTTGTAGTTCAGGTGCACGACGAAGCCGACGGCGACCAGATTGTCTTCCAGATGATAGAGGAAGGAGCCGCCGCCCGTCTTCATACCCAGCGGCCAGCCGAAGGAGTGCTGCACGAGGCCCTTCTTGTGGTTCTCGCGCTTGACCTCCCAGAGCTCCTTGATGCCGATGCCGAATTTCGGCACGTCGCTATCCCGCGACAGATCGAACTTGGCGATGAGCTGCTTGGCAAGCGAGCCGCGCACGCCTTCGCCGATCAGCACATACTTGCCTAAGAGCGCCATGCCGCGTGTATAGTTCGGGCCGGGTTCACCGTTCTTCTCGATGCCCATGTCGCCGGTGGCGACACCGATCACCGCGCCCTCGTCATTATAGAGCACTTCGGTCGCGGCGAAGCCGGGGTAGATTTCGACGCCGAGCGCTTCCGCCTTCTCGGCCAGCCAACGACAGACGTTGCCGAGCGAGACGATATAGTTGCCGTGATTGTTCATCAGCGGCGGCATGAGGAAGTTCGGCAGGCGGATGGAGCCGGCGGGGCCAAGGAACAGGAAGTGGTCCGACGTCACCTTGGTCTTGAAGGGGTGCCCCTCCTCCTCTCGCCAGCCCGGCAACAGGCGATCGATGCCGATCGGGTCGACGACGGCGCCCGACAGGATATGCGCGCCGACTTCGGCACCCTTTTCGAGTACGACGACGGTGAGATCGGGATTGATCTGCTTCAGTCGGATCGCAGCCGACAGGCCCGCGGGACCTGCGCCGACGATCACAACGTCGAATTCCATGCTCTCGCGTTCCGGCAGCTCGTTCGCGTCAGTCATTCATCTTCTCCGCTTGGCCGGCGTCCGATCATCTTGGATCGCAGCCTTATCCCTCTGGGCGTCTTCCCCGCTTCGGTTATCTCTTGTCAAAATGGGAAAGGATTGTCGAGCCGGGAAGCGACAGGCAATCCCCCAATTTGCCCAACGCGTAAAACAAGTTAAATTACCCTTACGTTAACGTCAATATTCTGATGGTATTTGCCGTCAGTTGTGAAGCACACCTTCCATAGTCGCCCGCTGGCCCTCTATAAATGCCGATCAGACAATCCGAACAGCATGAAGGATAATCAAGATGGATCTTCGTATTGGCGGAAAGCGCGCACTGGTGCTCGCCTCATCGAAGGGGCTCGGCCATGGCATCGCCGTGGCGCTCGCCCGCGAGGGCGTGAACGTTCTGCTCTGCGGCCGCAGCGGCGACCGGCTGGACAGCAATTGCAAGGCCATCAATGCCGAGGGCAAGGGCCGTGCGGACTGGATCTGGGCCGACCTCAACGACGAGAACTTCGTGGACATGGTCAGCAAGGCTGCTGTCGAAAAGCTCGGGGGCATCGACATTCTCGTCAACAACAGCGGTGGCCCGACACCCGGTATGACGGAAGATATGACCGCCGACCGGCTGGAGACCTATTTCATTTCCATGGTGGCGCGGATCATCAGCCTGACCAACGCCTTGTTGCCGGGCATGAAGGCGCAAGGCTGGGGCCGCATCGTTACCGTCGCCTCTTCCGGCGTCATCGAACCCATCCCCAATCTCGCCCTATCCAATACGCTGCGCCCGGCGCTTGTGGGCTGGAGCAAGACGCTGGCCAGCGAAGTGGCGGCTCATGGCATCACCGTCAACATGCTCTTACCGGGCAGCATCGCCACCGACCGACTGGCCGAACTCGATTCGGCCACAGCCAAGCGCGGCGGCAAAAGCCTGGAGGATGTCAGCGCCGAGCGTCAGCAGCGTATCCCTGCCGGTCGTTATGGCCGCATCGAGGAATTCGCCGCCACGGCCGCCTTCCTCTGCAGCGAACCGGCAAGCTACGTGACGGGCACCATGGTCCGCTGCGACGGGGGAGCTGCTCGCTCCCTTTGAGGTCGTCACCGACGAGCAGGGTGCAGGCCCTTGCAATAGGGCCTGACAACACAATTGCGTGAGCGACGACGACGCTGTCATGCACGCTGGAGCATGTCTCTACACTATAAACGCGGCCTGAGGCTGTTTTGCCGCCCGATTATTACATAACGGCAATCAAAAAATAGTCATTTGACTGTTTGTTGCACCGCACAAACAGAAACAATTCGAAAGCTTTCCAAGCTTTAATTTTTCGTCGTGCGGAACTGTGGTAGATTGCACAGCATAAGCGTTCATGAATTCGCGTTAAAGGGACAGAATTACCGAACGTTAGCGGTAACGGCAATGTATGGATTGCGGCGGAACTCGTCTTTGTTGTGCGACGCAATAAATACACTTCAACGTCACTGCACTTCCTGCAACAAGCCCCGACCGGTTCTTTAAGTATGAAAAAATTCTGGCTTCCCCTCGGCCTTCTTGTCGTCGCAGCCCTTGCCGCATGGGGCTATCGCGACCGTATTCCTTTCCTTTCCGCATTTGTCGATCAAGCCTCCGCGGAAACCAAAGATGCCGGCAAGGCCGCAGGCAATCAAAAGCACAAGGCCCTAACCTCCGTCGTCAAGACGGCCGCGGTTGAGAAAAGATCCCTGCCGAACGACATTACAGCCACAGGCTCAGCTGTTGCGCAGAATGCGACGACGATCGCCGCACAGGAATCCGGCATCATTACATCGATCGAGGCGCAAGACGGCGCGATGGTGAAGGCTGGCGATCTTATCGCCAAGCTCGATGCGCGGACGGCGCAGGCCGCCGTCGACAAGGATCAGGCGACGATCGTCAAGGATCAGGCGACGCTCGTAGCGGCGGAAGCAGCCCTCACACGAGCCAAGAGCCTGCTTGCCAACGCCGGGACGCAGCAGACCGTCGATCAGGCTGTGGCAGCCCGCGACACCGCAGCCGCCGACGTCAATGCCGACAAGGCCCAACTCGCATCCGACCAGGTTCTCCTGGAAAACACGCAGATCCGGGCACCTTATGACGGTCGCCTCGGCAATGTCGTTCCCAGCCCCGGCGCCTATGTCACGCCCGGTACGGCGATCGTGACCATCACGCAATACAATCCGATCTATGTGCAATTCCACATGCAGGAAAATCAGCTGCGGGAATTGGAGGAAGCGATGAAGGCCGGCACAGTGCCCGTCAGCACCGTTCCGAATTCAAGCAAGGGCAAGTCCCGTCAGGGCGCAGTCAGCTTCTTCGACAACACCGTCGATCCGGCTTCCGGTACCATCCTCGTCAAGGCGAAGTTCGACAATGCCAATGGCGCGATCTGGCCCGGCCGATCGGTCAATGTCGTCGTTCATCTTTCCAACAACGACTTGGTGATGGTCGCTCCGACGGTTGCGATCAGCCCCGGCCCGGATGGCTTCTATGCCTATGTCGTCAAGGACAACAAGGTTCATTTGACGCCCGTCACCGTAGAGCGGCAGAATGGTAGCTTTACCGCAGTCGCCAAGGGCCTTTCGGAAGGCGATCATGTTGTCGTCGAAGGACAGGTGCAGTTGATCGACGGCCAGAACGTCGTCGAACAGTTCAACGACGAAAAGTCTGAAAACGTCGCTGCAGCCAGCGATCAGTCGAGCCAGAAGAGCGAAACGATTTCGGTTGGAGCACAGCAATGATCCCACAATTCTGTATCCAACGACCGGTAGCGACGACGCTTCTGGCGTTGGGTGTAGTCATGGCTGGCCTCGCCGGCTATCAGCTCCTGCCCGTCGCAGCCCTGCCCCAGGTCGATTTTCCGACCATCAACGTTTCGGCGCAGCTGACCGGCGCTTCGCCGCAGACGATGGCGACCTCGGTCTCCACGCCGCTGATCAAGCAGTTCGAAACCATCCCCGGCATCAGTGAAATCTCGGCGACGAACTCGCTCGGCAATACGAGCATCGTGCTGCAGTTCGATCTCAACCGCAGCATCGATGCCGCCGCGGCCGACGTTCAGGCCGCGATTTCGAATGCGACGCGTCAATTGCCCAACAACCTGACGACGCCGCCGGGCTACAAGAAGACGAACCCGGCCGACGCGCCGATCATGCTGCTTGCCGTGCAGAGCGATACCATGCCGCGCAGCAAGCTCGACGAAATTGCCGAGGACATCATTTCACCATCGCTGTCGACGCTTCCGGGCGTTGCCGAAGTGACCGTCTATGGTGCCCAGACCTACGCGGTGCGCGTCGAAGTCGACCCGAACAAGCTCCTGGCCCGCGGCATCGGGATCGACACCGTCAACACCGCCATCGTCAATGCCAACAGCCAGGTTCCGGTCGGCACTCTGCAGAACAACAAGCAGAGCATGACGCTCAATGCCAACACGCAGAACACCAGTGCCGCGCAATTCAAGTCGCTGGTCATTGCCAATCCCAACGGCGCGCCGATCCATCTGAGCGATGTCGCCGATGTGCAGGATAGCGTGCAGAACACCAATGCAGGCTCTTGGTACGACGGCAAGCAGGCGATCATTCTGGCCATCCAGCGCCAGCCGGACGCCAACACCGTCGACGTGGTCGATGCGATCAATGCCAAGCTGCCGCAGCTCCACGCGGAAATTCCAGCCTCGGTGCAGACGCATATCATGAACGACTCGGCACAGCCGATCCGCGATGCGATCAAGGACGTCAAATTCACCTTGATGCTGACGATCGGCCTCGTCGTTCTGGTGATCTATCTCTTCACGGGTCACGTCACGGCCACGATCATCCCGGGCCTTGCCGTGCCGCTGTCGCTGATTTCGACCTTCGGCATGATGTATGTGCTCGGCTATAGTATCGACAACATATCACTGCTCGGATTGACGCTCGCCGTCGGCCTTGTGGTGGATGATGCGATCGTCATGCTGGAAAACATATTGCGGCATGTCGAAGACGGCATGCCGGTGCTGCAGGCGGCAATCAAGGGATCGGCCGAAGTCAGCTACACCATCATTTCCATGTCCATCTCGCTGATCGCGGTCTTCATCCCGATCCTGCTGATGGGTGGCGTAGTCGGCCGCATCTTCAACGAATTCGGCATGGTGGTCGCCATCGCCATCGTGTCTTCCGCGGTCGTGTCGCTCACCGTCACGCCGATGCTGAGCTCCCGCCTGTCGGCAGGCCACGATCAGCCTCCTTATCCGGTGCGCCTCTTCAACCGCGGTTTCGATTGGACCCAGCGCGGCTACGACAAGGGCGTCGCCTGGTGCCTGCGCCATCGCGGCACCGTTCTCCTGAGCTTCCTCGGCTCGGTCGCGCTCTCGGTCTATCTCTTCATGGTGCTGCCGGCGAGCTTCTTCCCGACCGAAGACATCGGCCGTCTGCAAATCTCCACCCAGGCGCGTCAGGATATCTCCTATCCGGCGATGCGCGACCTGCAGAACCAAGCAGCAGCACTTGTCAGACAGAACCAGGCCGTCGACCACGTCATGTCCATCGTCGGCGGCAGTGTCCGCCAGCCGTTGAACAACGGCACCATGTTTGTCCAATTGAAGCCGAAGGACCAGCGTGTGCCGCTGGACCAGACGCTGCGCGAACTGCGTGCCAGCATCAGCACCATCGCCGGTCTCAAGGCCTATATTACGCCACAGCAAAGCCTGCGCTTCGGCGGCCGGCAGACGGCCAGCCAATATCAGCTCGTCATCCAGGCGTTGAGTGCCGACCAGACCAACCTCTGGGCCAACAAGATGCTGGATGCGATGCGTCGTGATCCGAGCTTCACCGACGTTGCCTCGGACGAGCAGAACAATGCTCTGCAGGCCAACATCGTCATCGATACCGAAAAGGCAGCCCAATACGGGATCAACAATAACCTGCTGCGCACCACATTGGAGGAAGCGTTCGGCGGCTATGATGCCGCGCAGATCCAGACCACCGGCGACAGTTATGACGTCATGGTCGAATTCGACACAAGCAAGCCCTGGGACGACCAAAGGCTGCAGGATATCCACGTTGCTTCCTCAAGCGGCGCGCTGGTTCCCCTGTCCGATTTCGCCCATGTCCAGCGCACCACCGGTCCGGTCACCATCAACCAGACGGGCCAGTTGGTATCGACAACGGTCTCCTTCAACCTGCCGGCTGGCGAAGCGCTTGGCGACGCCACGGCGCGGATTGATCAGATCAAGAAGGATATCGACATGCCGGCGGACATCTTCACGTCCTACGGCGGCACCGCACAGATCTTCCAGCAGTCGCAGGGCAGCACGCCTTACCTGATCCTGGCTGCCGTGCTGACGATCTACGTGGTCCTCGGCGTTCTCTACGAAAGCTTCATCCATCCGCTGACCATTCTTTCCGGTCTGCCGGCTGCCGCTCTCGGCGCCCTGCTCGCCTTGAAGGTCTTCGGCTTCGACCTGTCGATCATCGCGCTTATCGGCTTGCTGATGCTGATCGGTATCGTGAAGAAGAATGCGATCATGATGATCGACGTGGCGCTGGAGACTTTACGATCGACTCCCGGCATAGCGCCGGCGGAGGCGATCCACGAAGCCTGCGTCCGCCGTTTCCGCCCAATCATGATGACGACCTTCTGCGCTCTGCTCGGTGCATTGCCGATCGCCGTTGGCGGTGGAGCGAGTTCCGAGCTTCGCCAGCCGCTCGGCATTGCCGTCGTCGGCGGCCTGGTGGTTTCGCAGCTTCTGACGCTGTTCATCACGCCGGTCATCTTCCTGGAGATGAACCGCCTCAACGACTTCCTTGGCCGTCTCGGCAAGCGCAAGGACAAGGATCCTCATCACAAGGACCCGCCAGCGGCCATCGCCGCCGAATGAGATCAACGGGCGCCAAAAGGCGCCCGTTTCTTTTGCGAGCCAACCGGGTGTGGAAGCACTGCCGGCGGATGCCATAGCGCAGAAAAAATAAAAGCATCCTGCCGGCTTGAACTTGAAGTCCGGCCATGTCATGACGCGCCCTCTTTGCGACAGGGCGCGTCACGCGTCTCATCAGGGGCTTGGCCCCAATCCAGACAATTTCGACGGAAAGGAGTGCGGGCATGGCTCGGGCGCTTGGTTTCGACTTCGGCACGACGAACACGGTCCTGGCGATAGCCGATGGATCTGCGACACAATCGGTCGCCTTCAACAGCGCTGCCGGTACGGCGGACAGCATGCGCACGGCGCTCTCCTTCATGAAGGACCCTGGGTTGGGCGCGGCCGCACTCAAGGTCGAGGCCGGGCACGCGGCGATCCGGCAGTTCATCGACAATCCTGGCGACTGTCGCTTCCTGCAGTCGATCAAGACCTTCGCGGCGAGCGCCCTCTTCCAGGGCACGTTGATCTACGCCAAGCGGCATAGCTTCGAGGATCTGATGGAGATCTTCGTGCGCCGCCTGCGTGCCTATGCCGGAGAGGGATGGCCGGAAAATGTTTCACGCATCGTCACTGGGCGACCCGTGCACTTTGCCGGCGCCAATCCGAACCCAACCCTTGCCACCGAGCGCTATAATGCCGCTCTTGCGCGGTTCGGCTTTCCGGAAATCCATTATGTCTACGAGCCGGTGGCAGCCGCCTTTTACTTCGCGCAGCATCTGAAGAAGGATGCGACCGTGCTGGTCGCCGACTTCGGCGGCGGCACGACCGACTATTCGCTCATCCGCTTCGAAACCCACGGCGGAAAGCTGACCGCGACGCCGATCGGCCATTCCGGCGTCGGTATTGCCGGCGATCACTTCGATTTCAGGATGATCGACAACATCGTTTCGCCGGCCATCGGCAAGGGCAGTTTCTTCAAGAGCTTCGACAAGCTTCTGGAAGTGCCCACCTCCTACTACGCGAATTTCGGCCGCTGGAACCAGCTTTCGATCTTCAAGACCTCGCGCGAATATGCCGACCTGAAGACGCTCGTGCGCAGCAGCCTCGAGCCGGAAAAGCTGGAGGCCTTCATCGAACTCGTCGAACATGATGAGGGATACCCGCTCTATCAGGCAGTATCGGCGACGAAGATGGCGCTTTCCGCCCAGGAAGAGGCCGAATTCAACTTCCCGCCACTTGGCAAGGCCGGACGCAAGCAGGTGCGCCGCGCCGACTTCGAGACATGGATTGCGGAAGATCTCGTCCGCATCGAAGGCGCGCTGGATGACGTGCTGACGACCACGAACACATCGCCTGACGCGATCGACAAGGTGTTTCTGACGGGAGGCACCTCTTTCGTGCCGGCCGTGCGCCGCATCTTTACGGAACGTTTCGGCCAGGAGCGGATCGAGACGGGCGGCGAATTGCTGTCCATCGCTCATGGTTTGGCCCTGATCGGCGAACGCGACGATATCGCCCAGTGGACGGCCTGACATAGCGCCCACCCTGCCCTTTCGTTCCTGTGCCGCTTTGGATAGAGTTCGCGCATGATTTCCGCCAGCGACCTCACACCGGCCGAACTTGCCGCCCTTCTGCATTTCCATGCGGATGCCGGCGTCGACTGGCTGCTGGAAGAGCAGCCGGTGGATCGCTTCGCAGAATTCGAAGCCATGCGGGCCGCACGGCAAGGCTCGCGCGCAACGCAGCCAAGGGCCGCAGCTCCAGCACCCGCCACACGGTCGCAACCTGAGCGTCGCGCCGCGGCAAAGCCGGCGGCATCTCCCGCGATAGCACCGCCGCGCGCAGCACCGGCCATTCCCGACGAGCAAGCCGTGGAGCAAGCCCGATTCGCGGCCGAAAGTGCGCGCTCACTTGCCGAGTTGAAGACCGCGATCGAGGCCTTCAACGGCTGCAATCTCAAGAACAGCGCCCGTTCGACGATCTTTGCGAGCGGCACGCCGGAAGGCCGGATCATGGTGATCGGGCCGATGCCAAGCGCCGACGACGACCGCGAGGGGACGCCGTTTGCCGGCCGCGCGGGACAGTTGCTCGACAGAATGCTCGCCGCCATCGGCCTGCAGCGTGATTCGATCCTGCTCACCAACGTCATTCCCTGGCGACCGCCGGGCAACCGCGCCCCTTCCCCGCCAGAAATCGAGATATGCCGTCCGTTCATAGAACGACAGATTGCGCTTGCCGAGCCGAAGGCGGTACTGCTGCTTGGCAATTTCACCGCCCGCCACTTCTTCGGCGGTGGTGAAACCATCCATGGATTGCGCGGACAATGGCGGGAAATCAGCATTCTCGGCCGACCCGTCCCCGCCATCGCCAGCCTGCATCCGCAGGAATTGCTGACCGCGCCGATCAACAAACGCCTGGCCTGGAGCGATCTTCTTGCCTTCAAGAATTATATCGCCGCTGAAATATTAGGCTGATTTCAACAGGTATTAACGGAGAATGACACTAGTCATGCGTTTTTGGCATGGCAGTCTTCTTTTACCGTGCATTGCAGAATCTATGTTGCACTGCAATATAAGTGGTGTCTTGGGAGGAATTCGAAAGGAACCAAGGCAATGACTGCACGTTTTCGCCCTATTCACTGCAGGTTTGATACCTTGCGCCGCGCCATCGAGCCAGTCCGCGCCACAAACGGCCATCGCAACCTCGGCGTCGCTGCCAATGAGCAGATGACTGCACGAGGCACCGGCATCTCGGCTCGTATCAGCCGCCCGACAGCCATTTTCGCCGATTTCCGCGCCTGCTGACCTGCGGGCGCGAAACGTTTGGCGATCCGGCGTAGCGTTTAAGTATCAGGATTTTCATCATGTCTTCGGGTTTGCGTCCATTCATCGCCCTGTTCGATTCCGTCGGCCATATCGGCTCTGCGGTGCGAGCCGCGGAAGAATTCGAGCGCGCACGTAACTTTCACAAGGGCGAGTGCGGCAGCACGAGAGCTGCCCGGATCATCGCGGCCAGCATCCCGCTTTGAGATCTTACGGGCAGAATTGCGCTGCCTGATCGTCGACTCGAACCGAATGAGCAAATCTGCGAGAGCCCTGCACTCTAGGCGGACCGCGCCCAGGCGAAAGCCTCATCGACCGCCGCCAATTTCACGGCCTGCCATCCGCAATACTGATCGAGAAAATTGCGCGATATCCACATACGCGTCTTCTTGGATTCGTCATACCAGCCGATATCGCTACGATCGGCAGACTTGCGCAGGAGACGCTGCAAAT